>NZ_JBIAVU010000007.1:0-469138 GCF_042894695.1 Streptomyces sp. NPDC001513 | reverse complement strand
CGGCATCTACGACCTCACGCTCCTGAACAAGGTCCTCAAGGCCGCAGGCAAGCCCGAGGTCTCCGACGCCGGCCTCGGCGCCAAGTAACCCCGTAATCCAGCAATCCCAGGAGGTGACGACCATGGCCACCACACTTGCCAAGGCTGCCGAGGGCTCCGTAGCGGAGCTGACCCACGCCGCCCGCATCGAGCACGTCTCGAAGTCCTTCTCCGGCCCGGCCGGATCGCAGCTCGTCCTGGACGACATCAGCCTCGATGTCGCTCCCGGAGAGTTCGTCACCATCCTGGGGGCCTCGGGGTGTGGAAAGTCCACGCTCCTGAACCTGGTCGCGGGACTCGACAAGCCGTCCGCGGGGTCCATCGAGACCCCCGGCGGCCGTCCGGCCCTGATGTTCCAGGAGCACGCCCTCTTCCCGTGGCTGACCGCGGGCAAGAACATCGAACTGGCCCTGCGCCTGCGCGGGGTGGCCAAGGCCGACCGCAAGCCGGAGGCCGAACGCCTGCTGGAGCTGGTCCGCCTCGGCGGCTCGTACGGCAAGCGCGTGCACGAGCTGTCCGGCGGCATGCGCCAGCGCGTGGCCCTGGCCCGGGCGCTCGCCCAGGACAGCCAGCTGCTGCTGATGGACGAGCCGTTCGCGGCGCTCGACGCCATCACGCGGGACGTGCTGCACGGTGAGCTCACCCGCATCTGGGCGGAGACGAACCTGTCCGTCCTCTTCGTCACGCACAACGTGCGCGAGGCCGTCCGCCTCGCCCAGCGCGTGGTCCTGCTCTCCTCCCGCCCCGGCCGGGTCGCGAAGGAGTGGACCGTGGACATCCCGCAGCCGCGCCGCATCGAGGACGCGGACGTCGCGGAACTGTCCCTCGAGATCACTGAACACCTGCGTGGGGAGATCCGCCGCCATGGCCAGCACTGACACCACTTTGAAGGCCACGGGCAAGAACGACGACCTGGCCGGTCTGGAAGCCGGCCTCGACGCGCTCGACGCGGTCCAGACCCACCGCACCCCGGTCCGCGAGGTCCTCGTCAAGAAGGTCCTCCCGCCCCTGCTGGCCGTGAGCCTCGTGCTCGTGGTCTGGCAGGTCCTCGTCGCCACGAAGGTCACCGAGGAGACCAAGCTGCCCCCGCTGTCCGCGGTGTGGGACAGCCTGTCCCACATGTGGGTCCAGGGCACCCTGCTGGAGGTCGTCTGGACCAGCGTCTCCCGCGGCCTGCTCGGCTTCCTGCTGGCCCTGGCCATCGGCACCCCGCTCGGCCTGCTCGTCGCCCGGGTGAAGTTCGTGCGCGCCGCGATCGGCCCGATCCTCCAGGGCCTGCAGTCGCTGCCGTCGGTGGCCTGGGTGCCGCCGGCCGTCCTGTGGTTCGGCCTCAACGACACGATGATGTACACGGTCATCCTGCTGGGCGCCGTCCCGTCCATCGCCAACGGTCTGGTCTCGGGCATCGACCAGATCCCGCCGCTCTACCTGCGGGCCGGCCGCACGCTGGGCGCCACCGGCCTGGCCGGGGCCCGGCACATCGTGATGCCGGCCGCGCTGCCCGGCTACCTGGCGGGCCTCAAGCAGGGCTGGGCCTTCTCCTGGCGCTCGCTGATGGCCGCCGAGATCATCGCCTCCTCGCCCGACCTGGGCCTGGGCCTCGGCCAGCTCCTGGAGAACGGCCGCAACAACATCGACCTGCCCGGCGTGTTCCTCGCGATCATCCTGATCCTGGTGGTCGGCATCGCCATCGACCTGCTGATCTTCAGCCCGGTCGAGCGGTGGGTGCTGCGCAGCCGCGGCCTGCTGGTCAAGAGCTGAGTCCGATGTCCCAAGCACCCGCACTCCTGGTCATCGCCCACGGCAGCCGCGACCCGCGGCACGCGGCGACCGTGCACGCCCTGGTCGCGCGGGCCCGGACGCTGCGGCCCGGGCTGCGGGTGGAGACGGCCTTCCTGGACTTCAACACCCCGTCGGTGGGCCAGGCCCTGTCCTCGCTCTACCTGTCGGGCGTCCGGGAGGTCGTCGCCCTCCCGCTCCTCCTCACCCGGGCCTTCCACGCGAAGTCCGACATCCCGGCGGCGCTGGCCGAGTCGACGGCCCGCCTGCCGGGGCTCTCCGTGCGGGTGGCCGATGTCCTCGGCCCGTCCCCGCTCCTCCTCTCCGCCCTCGACCGCCGGCTCGCCGAAGCCGGCCTCACCCCGGCGGACCGCGCCACCACCGCGGTGGTGCTCGCGTCCGCCGGCTCCACGGACCCGGAGGCGATCGCAGCGATCGCTGAAACCGCGCGGGAGTGGCGGCACACCGGTTGGTGCGCCGTGCGGCCTGCGTTCGCCTCCGCTGCCCTTCCCCGTACGGAAGATGCCGTACGGGCCCTGCGCGCCGAGGGCTTCGCCCGGGTGGCGGTGGCCCCGTACGTCATCGCCCCCGGGCGGCTCCCGGACCGCATCGCGGCGGGCGCCGAGGCCGCGGGCGCGGACGTACTGGCCGATGTCCTGGGCGCGGCCCCGGAACTGGCCCGCGTCCTGCTGCGCCGCTACGACACCGCAGCCGCCGCCCCCACAAGGCTCCCGGCCCTGACGGCGTAGGTCTGCGCCGTCCCTCAGGGCAGGGTCCAGATCCGGACGGTCACCAGGTAGAACACCACGACCCAGAAGGCGAGCAGGACGGCGACGATCCCGATGCCGATGAGGTTCGTCCTGGCAGCCGGTTCCTCCGGCGACGGGCGCAGCCACCGCCCCAGCAGCGGGTTCACGTAGTAGGGCATCGTGAAGAAGCTCATGACGAGGCTCGACAGCAGGTTCCCCACGAGCAGGCCGATCCAGAGCGGCAGCTTCAGAGGCGACAGGGCGAGCGCGAGGAGCACGACGGTCGGGTACAGGCCGACCCAGACCGCGATGGCGGTCTTGGTGACCGAGGGCGGGGGTGCTTCCCTGCCGTTCTCCTCGAAGGCGAACCAGCTGCCGAAGGAGTTGTCGATCGTGCGCAGTTTGAAGTCGAAATCCTTTCCCTCGGCTAGGACTTCCCGCCTCCTGTCCGACGTCAGCCAGGCGTCGAGATGCTCGGCGTTGTCGAACCGGTACAGCGTGGTCCATTCCTCCTGGACCCCCTCGATGGGCGGGAAGAACTCGGATCCGCGGAAGCCTTCGAACTTGCTCTCCTCCTCGTTCATCCGGCGCTGCCACGCGAGGAAGTCCTCGACGTGCTCCGGGTGGACGCGGTGGGTGATCACCACGGTCACCAACGGGTCCTGTGAGGTGGCGTGGCCGCTGACCACCTGCTGGGTTCCGGGGCCGTCGAGGTACTTGTCGCCGGCTTCGAGGAGTCCCTGCCGGGTCGAACTGTTGATCCACGCCTGCAGGTGGGAGACCGAGTCGTACCGGTAGACCACCACCCATTCGGGCTGCAGGGGCGTCGGCGGGGCGACCTCGACACCGAGGTACCCGTCGTACGCGGCGGCGGCGGCGTTGACGTCCTGCTGCCACGTCTCGTACTCCTGCTCGCGGCCGGGCAGGACCTTCTGGGCGATGATCGCCGTGGCCTCGGTGTCCTCTGCGTGCTTCTCGGTGTCCATGTGCTCAGGCCTTCGAGTGCGACCGCTTCTCGCCGAGCCGGCCGTAGATCCGTTCCGGCGTCAGCGGCAGGGACCGGTAGCGGATTCCCGTCGCGTCCTGGAGTGCGTTCGCCAGTGCGGGGGCCACCGGGTTGATGCTGCACTCCGCCATCCCCTTCGCCCGCATCGGACCGACGGAATCCGCCGAGCCCACCAGGAGCACCTCGGTGCGCGGGACATCGGCGTAGGTGGGGATGCGGTAGTTGCGGAGGTTCGGGTTGACCACGACGCCGTTCGCGTCGAGCCGGAGGTTCTCGGTCAGCACGAAGCCGATCCCCTGGGCGACGGCGCCTTCCACCTGTCCCCGTACCTGCGCGGGGTTGATGACGACGCCGGCGTCGACCGCATGGACGCTGTGGAGCACCCGGATCTCACCGGTCACCCGGTGGACCGCGATCCGGAACCCGTGCGCGTTGGAGACGGCGCTCCGGGGCGATCCGTAGGCCTTGCGGGCGGCCGTGAAGCGGATGCCGCGCGCCCGTGCCTGCGCGACGAGTTCGGCCAGCGTCACCCGCTGGTCCCCGCAGACGACGCCGTCGTCGTCCATCGAGCACATCACCGGGTGGATGCCCGTGTGGGCGGCGGCGAATTCCAGGATGCGGTCGCGGACGGCGTTACTCGCCCGCAGGACGGCGTTGCCCGCCACGAAGAGGCCCGCGCTCGCGAAGGCTCCGGTGTCGAATCCCGTGCGGTCGGTGTCGGACTGCACGAGGCGGATTCGCGACGGTGTGGTGCCCAGCTGGTTGGCGGCGATCTGGACATGGGCGGTCGAGGTCCCCTCGCCGAATTCGACCGTGCCGACGGCGAGCTCGTAGACGAGGTCGTCGCCGAGCGTCACCCAGGCCTCCGAGATGTGTTCGGTCGGGGGCGCGGTCTCGTGCAGGGAGGCCGCGACACCCGCCCCGATGAGCCAGTCCGGGCCGAGGTGCGGGTCCCCCGCCGTCCGGGCCAGGGTCCGGTCCACCAGGTCGATGCACTGCCCGAGGCCGTCCTCGGTGAACATCACGTCGTCGGGGCCGTCGTGCAGGGCGACGAGCGGGTCGCCGGGCCGCACGATGTTGCGGCGGCGCAGTTCGAGCGGATCCATGTGGAGGGCGAGGGCCAGTTCGTGCATCGCCGATTCCACGGCGAAGGCCGGCTGCGTCATCCCGTACCCGCGCAGAGCGCCGCTCGGAACGGTGTTGGTGTAGACGGAGTACGCGTCGTACTTCTTGTTGGGGCAGCGGTAGATCATCACGGCCGCGCCGCCCGCGAACAGGGTTTCGCCGCCGTGGTTCCCGTAGGCACCCGTGTTCGACACGTTGCGGACCTGGAACGCGGTGAGCGTGCCGTCCGCCCTCGCGCCCAGCTTGACCGTCAGCGTCATCGGATGTCGTGGCGAGGCCGTGGTGAACTCCTCCTCACGGGTGTACTCGAAGCACACGGGCCGCCCCGTGTCCAGCGCGGCGAGCGCGGCCAGGTCCTCCGAGATGACCTCCTGCTTGCCGCCGAAACCGCCGCCCACGCGCTTGCAGAACACGCGGAGCTGGTCCGGGCGCAGGGCGAAGAGGTGGGCGAGTTTGACCTTGGCGATGGAGGGCGACTGCGAGCTGGTGCGGACGTTCAGGCGTCCGTCCTCCATCCAGGCGATCGAGCCGTGGGTCTCCAGGTGCGCGTGCTGCACGCGCGGTGAGGAGTACGTGCCTTCGTGGATCACGTCGGCCTCGGCGAAGCCCGCGTCGACGTCTCCGATGTGCGAGTGGATCTCCAGCAGGACGTTGTGGACGGGATCGCGGACGAAGGGGTCGTCCGCGCCGTGGATCTGCGGTGCCCCCTCGGCCATGGCCTCCTCGGGTTCGAACACCGCGGGCAACACCTCGTAGTCGACGACGGCCTTCCGGCAGCCTTCCTCCGCGGCGCCGGGGGTGTCGGCGACGACCGCGACGACGCGCTGGCCGGCGAAACGGATCGTCCGGTCGAGGATGAGGGTGTCGTCCGGGTCGACCAGGTGGTCGGTGTGGATCGCCGTGGTGAAGCGTCTGCGCGGCACGTCCTCCCAGGTGTAGACCCGGTGGACGCCGGGAACCGCGAGGGCGGCGCTCTTGTCGACCGACAGGATCCGGGCGTGGGCGTGCGGCGCGTGCAACACCTTGAGGTGCAGCATTCCCTCCATGTGGGTGTCCATCGTGAACTCGGCGCGGCCCGTCACCACGTCGTTGGCGGCCGGGGCACCGACGCTCGTTCCGACGGCCTTTCCCGGCTCGGCGCTCTCCACGCCGACGACGCCCCGCACCGCGTCCTCGATACCCCGATAGCCCGTGCAGCGGCAGAGGTTTCCCTTCAACGCCCGTGGCAGGTCCGCCTTCTGGGCCTCGGTGAAGGTGGCCGAGGTCATGATCATCCCTGCCGTGCAGAAACCGCACTGGAATCCCGGGGCGTCGCGGAACTGCCGCTGCATCGGGTGCAGGCTGCCGGGCGAGCCCAGCCCCTCGATGGTGGTCACCTCACGGCCGTCGGCGCGGAAGGCGGGGGTGATGCAGCTGTGCACGGGACTGCCGTCCAGCCATACCGTGCAGGCGCCGCAGTCTCCCGCGTCGCAGCCCTTCTTGACACCGTAGTGGCCGAGCGCGCGGAGGAAGGTGCGCAGGCACTGTCCGGGCGCCGGCTCCTGGTCGAAACTCCTGCCGTTCACGCGGTACGTCATGTCGGGCTCCCGGGCGCGAGTTCACGGCGGATCTCCTCGGCGAAGTGCTTCGTCAGATGGCGGCGGTATCCGGCATTGCCGTTGGGATCGTCGAACCAGACGTCGGTGGGGATGACGTCGATGCTCTGCTGCAGGGTCGGGGCGTCGGGCAGGGTGTCGAACACCATGCGCACAGGTCTGGTGGTGCCGGCGGTGACGGTGAGCAGCAGATCATCGTTCCCGGGCGTGCGCGTACCGATGAGGAACACCGTCGAGCGGCCGAGGCGGGTCATGGTGAAACGGCGGTGCGCGGCGCGTTTGCGCAGGGCGTGCACCGGAATCTCGATGCGCCGCAGGATTTCCCCGGGGGCGAGGATGTTCTGGTGGTCGCCGGTCACGAAGTCGAGGGCGTCGACGGTGCGCGTCGTCCCGCCGGGGTCCCAGAGTTCGTACCGCGCCTCCAGCCCGACGGTCAGCGTGATCATGGGGCCGGCCGGCAGGGACATGCAGATGTTTCCGCCGACGGTCGCCGCGTTCCACACCTTGAAGGAGGACAGGAACGCCTCGCAGGCGGTCCCGAACAGGGGGCCGGCGGTCCAGTCGGCCGGGGGTCTGAAGGCGTGGAGCTCGCGGATGGTGCAGGTCGCACCGATGTCGAGGCCCTTGTCGGTCGCGACGAGGGGGTCCCATCGCAGCGTGGTCAGGTCGACCAGGCGGCGCAGATCCGGCTGCTCGACCGAGAACAGCCACGTCCCGCCGGCGAGCCAGGCATCGCCCTCGCGCCACTCCGCGCCCGGCCTGTCGGGCGGGCGCCGGACGACTTCGGTGATCGTGTTGAGGTCCACGGGGATCGCCCTCCCTCACAACGGCAGCCGTGTGACGGACCGTCCACCGGCCACCGGTGCGTGCGGGGCAGCGTCACGACCTCGGGCGACCGCATCCCATCTACGTCGAACCCGGGTCGGCGATGGGTCGACACCGGTTCGGCCCCGGGCCGTGTCCGGGGCACATCCGAGTCGACTCCGGCCGCTGCGGTCGGGCCCTTCGACGAGGACCGGCGGACGTGGAGACTCCTCTTCAGCGTATCCCCGACCGGGCCCGCACCGCCAAACGCCGCCTACGCGCGGGCCGCGGCCTCGTCCGCCAGGGCGGTGAGGTCCTCGATGGACATCGCGCCCGGGGGCAGACCCTCACGCGCGAAGATGTTCGCCGCGTGCCGCAGCACGTCGTTGACCGGGGTCGGGACCCCGTGCAGCCGCCCCAGCAGGGAGATCTCCCCGTTGAGATAGTCCGCTTCCACCGAGCCCGTCCCCCGCGCCAGGCTCTGCCAGGACGACCCGCCCCGGACCCCCGGCGCCTGGTTCACCTTGCCGTCCCGTGCCAGCGACTGCTCCGCGTCCGAGGCGTACGCGATGCCCGCCGCCCCGAAGGCCGCCTTCCCCTCGCGCACGGCCCGCAGCGCCAGCGCCGCCTTCGCCGGGTCAGGCTCCGGGCCGGTCGTCGCCTGAACGGCGTTGCCCAGGTTCCCCAGCAGCTTCGCGTACTTCCACCGCATCACGTCCTCGGCCACCGGCGCCCCGAAGCCGGCCTTCCCGAGGTCCTCCGCGACGGCCCGGCACAGCGCGTCCGAGCCGCCCGCCGCCCGGCCCACGTGCAGGATGCCGGTCAGCGGCGCGCACAGGGCCGAGACCACGCCCGGCTCCAGGAAGGTCGCGGGCAGCCATACGCACACCCCGTACACGCGCGCGAAGCGCCGTAGCGCCAGCCGCTCGCTCTCCACGCCGTTCTGTGCGCACAGCACCGGGAGCCGCTGCGCCGCCGTGCCGCCGCCCGCGACCTCCGCGTCGCCCCACGCGTCGAGCGCGGCGACCGCGTGCTGGGTCTTCACCGCCAGCAACAGCACGTCGTCGGGGCGCAGTTCGCCCAGCTCGTCCGGTCCGGTGACCACGGGCAGCCGGTGTACCCGCTCCCCGTCGGCCGTGGTGAGCCGCAGCCCGTCGGCCCGCAGGGCCTCCGCGTGCGCGCCGCGCGCGACGAGGACGACCTCGCCGCCCGCCTCCGCGAGCCGTCCGCCGATGGTGGCGCCCACGGCGCCCGCGCCGATGATGATGTAACGCATGCCACGAGCCTGGCACATCCGGCACCCTCCGCCACCGCCGGGGCCCTCGCCGGGTGGGGCGGACCGGCCTTCAGGGCGTGTCGATGACCAGTTGGGCGCGGGCGGTCTCGAAGAGCTCGTCGAGGGCCGATGCCTTGTCCGGGTGCAGGTCGTCGGCCAGGAGTTGGCAGACCTGGCCGCGCGTGCCCGCGACGAAGAGTTCGATGCGGTGGGAGGGGGTGCGCTCACCCTCCCAGCGGAAGTCCGGTATGCGGCGGTGAGGTCGTACGTCTTGGACTGGGCGCTCTGGCGGTACCAGGCGAGCTGGCCGATGGAGGCGGCCTGGGCGGTGCTGCCGTGGGTGCTGTCGCGCTTCACGCCGAGCACGTAGCGGCCGTCGGGGGAGATCCAGTTGGCCCGCTGTGCGTCGTCCTTCACAGTTCCCCTGCTCCCTCAGTCCATTGAAACCGAGCCTCCCTGTCCCCCGCCCGTCAGTTCGACGAGTTTGGCGACGGTGTTCCAGTTGCGGGTGGTCACGTCGATGCCCTTGACGACGGCGGGCTTGGCGAGGGCCTCGGCCAGTTTGGAGCGGCCCAGGCCGTCGGGAGCGTAGAGGTAGAGGACGCGGTCGCCGAGCCGGTACTCCTCCGGGAGGTACGAGGCCTGGTCGAGCCCGGCGAAGCGCTCCGCGCCCGGCTGCGCGGAGAAGAAGGTCGCGTGGAGCTGCTTGCCCTCCAGCTCCGCGGCCGGGAAGGGACAGGCGTCGGCGACGGCGCGCAGGTACGCCCCGTCCACCACCAGGCACGCCACCCGGAAGCCGAATCGGGCCTCGATGGCCGTCTCCAGCTCCCGGGCGAGCGCCGCCGGATCCTTCTCCGCGCTGCTGAAGACGGCGTTGCCGCTCTGCAGGTACGTCTGTACGTCGCCGTGGCCGAGCTCCTCCAGCACGGAGCGCAGCTCCGCCATCGGGACCTTCTTGCTCCCGCCGACGTTGATGCCGCGCAGCAGCGCCGCGTACTTCGTGGTCGTGGCCTTCTTCGTCATGGCGGCACCTTAGGGGGTGCCTACGACAGTTCGGCCTCGACGAGGTCCGCGGCCTGCCGTGTGCCTCCTTCGGCTGCCATCCCGGTGCGCACGGCCTCGGCGCGGGCGGCGACCTCGGGGTCGGCGACCAGGGCGAGGACCGCCTCCCGGAGGGTCGCGGCGTCGGCGTCCGCCATCGGTACGTGCCGGGCCACGCCGAGCGAGACGAGCATGTCGGCGTTGCCGAACTGGTCGACGGCCTGCGGGACGGCGACCATCGGGGTGGCGGTGGCGAGTCCTTCCTGGCTGCCGCCGGCGCCCGCGTGGGTGATGAAGGCGTCGGCCTGGCGCAGGACGTCCAGCTGGGGAACCCAGCGGTGGACCTCGACGTTGGCGGGGATCTCCCCGAGGTCGGCCTCGTCGGTGAACCTGCCGATCTGGAGGACGAGGTGCCAGTCGGGCAGGTCCGCGAAGGCGTCGACGCAGGCCCGGTAGAAGGCGGGCTGCTTGGTGAAGGCGGAGCCGAGCGAGACCAGCACGACCTTCTTGCCCTCGGCGGTGGCGGGCCGGTGCCAGCCGCCCTGGGCCGTGCGGTCGCCCTGGCAGGCGCCGACGAAGGTGTACGCGGACTCGTCGACGCGGTCGGCGTGGGGCTGGAGCGCGCGGGGGATCAGGACGAGGCTGCGGCGCGGCCGGCCCTGGAAGCGGTCGACGTCGTCCCCGAGACCGTTCTCGGTGAGCCAGGCGGCGAATCGGGCGTAGTACGCCTGCCCGCGCCCGGAGGCCTTCAGCTCGGCGAACATCGGCTCCGCCACCTCCTGCTCGTAGCCCTCCCAGGCGACGAGGTTCGGGGAGAGGGAGACGGCGGGGACGCCCCACCGGTGGGCGAGGACGGGCGCCGGATAGGAGGTGATGTCGTGCAGGACGAGGTCCGGTTCGTCGCCCGCGAAGGCGGCGGCGAGCTGCGGGAGTGCCTGGACGGCGTCGTTCAGGAAGGGCTCCAGGTTCTCGATGAGCTCGGTGCCCCAGGCCTCCGGCTCGTCGTCGGTGGGGAGGGTGGAGGTGTAGATCACGGGCGTGGCGCCGGTCTCCGCGATCTTCTCGGCGAAGGCGGCGGGGATGGCGTAGCTGACGCGGTGGCCGCGGGCGACGAGCTCCCGGATCACTTCGATGCTCGGGTTCACGTGGCCGTGGGCGGCGATGGAGAACATGGCGATGTGCGCGCGCCCGGCGGCGGGCTTGGCGGAGGTCATGACTCGACCATAACGAGACGAGACGTCTCGTGCAACCAATTTCAGGCCGCCCCGCCCTGTTCCCCGGAACCGACGGAAGAGACGGAAGCGACCATCGGTGCGGTGATCCGCTCGACGTCGGTGGTCAGCGAGTCGAGCCAGGCCAGGCCGGCGTAGAACCGCGGCAGGGCGACCCCGTCCCCCGCTCCGTCGGCGGGCAGTCCGTCCGCCGCCGGGGCGTCGACCACCGGCGGGCCCGTGTCCGGCGGCAGGCCCGTGTGCTGGGGTGCGGACGTGCTCGCCGTCAGGGCCGAGGCGGCGCGCAGGCAGGCGGCCACCTGCGTCGCCCGGCCGCGCAGACGTGTCTGCTGGGCCGGTTCCAGGGGTGGACCACCCCGGGCCAGCAGGCGCCGCGAGCCCCACAGCACGTGGTGGCCCGTCATCAGGGCCGCCTGCCAGTCCGCCGGGGAGCCGACCAGCGCGCGGGGCTCGCTCAGGCGCTGCGAGAACGCGGACTCCGCCAGCAGCAGCGCACGCTGCAGCTCCGTGTCGTCCGAGGGCCGTCCCGGCCCGCCCACCGCCACGGCGGCCGCGGTGCTCCCGACCGTATCGGCCGCCTCCGCCAGCAGCAGGGCGACCGCCCGGTGCAGCTCCACCTGCGCCCCCCGCGGCCAGGCGAGCAGCCCGAACACGACGCCGATCAGGCTGCCGATGACCACGTCGAGCATCCTGACCTCGGCCAGCTGCCAGGTCACCGGCGCCAGCTGGGCGAAGACGAAGGACACGACGAGGGTGAACATGCCCTGGGCCCAGCCCACGCCCCGTACCGGCCCGACCCGGAAGGCCACGAACATGACGAACGGCAGGGCGATCGCGTAGACGGTGCTGTGCACGCCGATCAGGGCCAGCAGGACGCCCGCCGTGAAGGCGCCGAGCAGCGTGCCGGTGAGGGCCAGGCGCACGGTCGCCCGGGTCTGGGAGACCGTGGTCCGGGTCAGGCTGAGCACGGCGAGCATCGCCCAGAAGCCGTGGGGCAGGGAGTCGATGCCCGCGATCGTGCGGGCGGCGGCGAGCGCGAGGCTGAGCCGTACCGCGTTCTGGAAGTGCACGGACCGCGGCCCGGCGTGTGCGGCCAGCCGGTGCCACCACAGATGGGGCGCGCGCCGGCCGGCGTACCAGAAGCGGCCCGCGTCGGTCTCGGCCGGCAGCCGTGCGCGCAGGCCCCGTACCGCGAGTTCGGCCGCCGTCGTGAAGGCGACGGCGGCGTCCGCCACCTCCAGCAGCGCCGCCCTGCGCACGCCCAGTGCCTCGCTCGCCGGCCGCTCGTCCACCGCGACGGCCTCTGCCCGTACGTGCCGCAGGGCGCGAGCCGCGTCGATGGAGTCGCCGGTGCCGCGCAGCAGGGCCGCGCTCTCGACGGCGGCCGCGCCGACCGCGGCGGACACCCCGCGCGGCTGTTCCGGAGGCGGGCGGTCCGGGGGCGGCGGGGGCAGGTTCACCAGGCGGTTCAGGAGCGTACGGGCGGCCAGGCCCGCATGCGCGAGCCCGCGGTCCCGCAGGCCCGGCCCGGCGGGACGCTCGGCCTCGGGGACCCGGAAGGGCCGCAGCGCCTCGCCGGCCGCCCGGGCCGCCTCCGCCCCGGCGGCGGACAGGGTGTACGGGGCACGGCGCAGCTCGTCGGTGCAGCGGGCGGCGGTGTCGGCGGCCGCGGCGGCCAGCGACCGGTAGGAGGTGGCGCGCGGCTCGGGGAGGACGAACAGCTCGGCGAGGATCAGCAGCGCGAGGCCGACGGTCGTCCCCAGCAGGCGCTCGCCGAGGGTGTCGGGGGCGTAGGGCGGGAAGCACGGGAGGATGTAGAGCAGCTGCAGGCCGGGCGCGGCGCCCGACGCCCGGGGCCCGGCCACGGCCACGAAAGCGAGGCAGAAGCCGATGACCAGCATGCCGGCCACGGCGCTCCAGGTGTGCACCGCGAGGTAGGTGCCGATGGTGACCAGCACCCAGGCCAGCGGCGCCGTGCGGGCGATGACGACCGCCCGCTGGGGGCCGGTGCCGGGGATGTGCGAGAGGGCCGCCATCGACACGACGGCGAACAGGGCGTACGTCGCCGCGACGGACAGGTCCAGCCCGTACAGGAACAGGAAGAACCCGGCACACGCGGCGAGCGTGGTGCGGATGGCGCGCCGCGCCACGCCGCTGGGGCCGCGGGCGGCGCCTGCGTCACGGTCGGCGCCCATGCCTCCAGCATCGGGCCGCCCTCCCGAAGCCACCACCCGCGGGGGCCGACGGTGGGCGGTGGTAGAACTCGGATACGTCATGATCACGCCGCTGAGCCGGAGCCGGAGCCGAGCCGGAATCGGAACCGGCAACCGGCAACCGGCAACCGGCAACCGGCAACCGGCAACCGGTGCGGCAACGACAGGGAGCGGGAACCAACGGCATGGACGAAGCGCAGGCCAGGCGGGTACTGACGGCGGCGGGCCTCACGCGCGGGGCGACCCGGGAGCCGGCCCTCCTCGCCTTCGGCGAGAACGCCGTCTTCGCCGTCGGCGACCTCGTGGTGAAGGTGGGCCGGGAGGCGGCGCTGCTGGAGCGGGCCCGGCGGGAGCTCGCGGTGGCCGACTGGTTCGCGGCGGCCGGGGTCCCGGCGGTCCGCGCGGCCGAGCCGGAGCCGCGGCTCGTGGACGGGCATCCGCTGACCGTGTGGCACCGGCTCCCGGACGCGGTCCGGCCCGCGGGTGCCGAGGACCTGGCGGTGCTGCTGCGGGCCGTCCACGCCCTGCCCGCGCCGCCATTCGCCCTGCCCGGCCGGGACCTGCTGGGCGGGGTGGAGCGCTGGCTGCGGCTGGCGGGCGACGCGATCGACCCTGCCGACGCGGCGTACCTGCGGGCCCGCCGCGACGCCTACGCCGACGAGGTGGCGGCCCTGACCCCGCACCTCCCGCCGGGCCCGGTCCACGGCGACGCCCTGCCCCGCAACGTCCACGTGGGCCCGGACGGCCCGGCCCTCGTCGACCTGGAGACCGTCTCGGCCGATCTGCGCGAGCACGACCTGGTGGTGATGGCCCTCTCTCGCGACCGGTACGGCCTGCCCGCCGAGGAGTACGAGGCGTTCGTGTCGGCGTACGGGTGGGACGTCCGCGACTGGCCGGGCTGCGCGGTCCTGCGCGGGGCCCGCGAGACGGCGAGCTGCGCCTGGGTCTCCCAGCACGCCCCGGGCAACCCGGGGGCACGGGCCGAGTTCCGCCGCCGCGTGACCTCCCTCAGGGACGGCGACCCCGAAACGCGCTGGCATTCCTTCTAGGACCCGGGTAGCAAGTGACCATGCACGTGCAGATACCCGTCACCGTCCATCAGGCCCGCCTCGGCCCGCAGGAGTTCCAGGTCGTCCGCCCGGCGCTGCCGCCGCGGCGCGCCCTGCTGCTGGACGAGGGCCCGTACCTCAACGCCTACGTCGACCAGGAGGCCGCGCGGCTCCTGGCCGGGCTGTGGAGCCTGGCCGCGACCTCGCCGCGCTCGCTGATCCACGTGCCGCTGCGGCCCGCCGGCGCCGGCTCCCCGGAGCCGGGGTCACGGCCGCTCGACCTCGTCCTGCTGCACCACTCGCTCCAGTTCGCACCGTCACGCTGGAAGGAACTGCGGGGCCGGCTCGGCCCGGGCCGCCGCCGGAGCGTCAGCGCCCCCGCATCGGAACCGGAGATCGACTACGAGGCCCTGCGCCACGCCGAGAACCGCGACCGCTTCCACCAGCACCTCCATGCCGAGACGCTGTTCATGACGGGCAGCGCGAAGGTGTTCCGCGAGACCGCCGGCCACTTCCGCGAGGTCGCCCGGCACGGCCCGGCACACGTCCGCGACGCCACGCGCCACGGCCACTACTGCGCCCGCCTCCACTGCGGCGACACCCGCACACGGGAGATCCACATCGAGTACGACGACTCCTGGCCGGACGTGCCCGCGTGAACGGGTTCGCGGTCGCGGTCGCGTGAGGCCTCCGGCGGCGCGACGGCCGGAGACGGACTAGCTTTCCCTGCGCGGGACCACCGGCCACGCCGGCTCGACTATCGCCTCGGGGTCCGAGGTGCGGCGGAGATAGCTCTGGAGCGACTCGGCCTGCTGGGCGGCCGCGCGGATCTGGAGGTCGTGGAGGTCCGCCAGCTCGATCGAGCCTATGGAGGAGTGCTTCGCGCCCACCCGGCGTGCCGCGCGCGCCGCCGCGAGGGCGTCGGCGGCCGCGTTGTGCGCGTCGTCGAGCGTCACGCCGTAGTGCTCGCAGAGGGCTTGCAGGGTCCGCCTGCCCTTCCGGTACCGGTCCGCGTGCTTGTCGAGGACCAGGGGGTCGATGACGGGCGCGGGCCTGCCCCGCAGCCGGTCGGCCAGCGAGGCGATCCCGTGCCGGCGGCACTCGCGGTCCAGCAGGGACAGGTCGTAGCGGGCGTTCATCACCACCAGCGGGGTGCCGGAGCTCAGCCCGTCGGCGAGCGTCTGCGTGATCTCCGCGATCGCCGGGGCGGCCGGCTCGCCCTCGGTGCGGGCGTGCTCCGTGGAGATGCCGTGGATCGCCGCCGCCTGCTCGGGGATGGCCACGCCGGGGTCGAGCAGCCACGTGCGGGTCCGGGCGACCCGGCCGTCCGGCTCCATGGCCACGACCGCGGCGGTGACGATGCGGTCGGACTCGATGTCGGTCCCGGTCGTCTCCAGGTCGAAGGCCACCATCGGTCCGCTGATCCAGCTCATCGCAGGGACCCCCGCGATTCCCCCGGCTCCCCCGGCCCCGCGCCGGTCCTCTCCAGATCCCCCATGCCGTGCCCCTCCCCCGTACGCCTTCGGTCAACGGCTTTCAGCCTGCCACGGGGCACTGACAAGCCCGACGACACCCCCCTCAAGGGGTGTCCGGCGTCCTCACGACACGGGGCGGGAGTCCTCCCACATCGACTCGAACTCCTCCCGGTACGTCGTGAACAGCCCGTGGTCCGCGTCCTTCGGGACGCCGCGCCCGCCGCCCCGCAGGACCAGGACGGGCGATTCCATCCCGCGCGCCCGCCGCAGGTACGACTGGACCACCGCGATGCCCGAGGAGTTCCCCTCCACCAGGTAGGCGGTGAAGCGCGGGGTCTCGTCGAAGACGTGGATCTCGAAGCGCGAGGGGTCCCGCAGGCCCGCCCGGACCCGGCGGACGTGCAGGATGTTCATCTCCACCGAACGGCTCAGCTCGCCCTTGCGCAGCCCCAGCTCCCGCTCGCGCCGCTTGACCGCGCTGCTCGCCGGGTTCAGGAACAGCAGGCGCACCCGGCAGCCGGCCTCCGTGAGCCGGACGAGTCTTCGGCCCGAGAAGTTCTGGACCAGCAGGTTGAGCCCTATGCCGATGGCGTCGAGCCGCCGCGCTCCCCCGAAGAGGTCCTCCGCCGGGAGCTGCCGCTGCAGCCGCACCCGGTCCGGGTGGACCGAGATGACGTCCGCGTAGCGGTCGCCCACCAGGTCCTCGACGGCGTCGATCGGCAGCCGGTCCGCCGAGGGGCTGCCGGCGCCGCCGCCGAGGACCTCCAGCAGCCGCGCGGAGGCCCGTTCCGCCTGTTCCAGCACGGGCCGTGACAGCGCCCGGTTGCGGGAGACGACGTTGCGGGTGACCTCCAGCTCGTCCAGGGCCAGCTCGATCTCGCGCCGGTCGTCGAAGTACGGCTCGAAGCACGGCCAGTGCTGGACCATCAGCTCCCGCAGCTGGGGCAGGGTCAGGAAGCTCAGCACGTTGTCGTCGGCCGAGTCGAGCAGGTAGCCCTTGCGCCGGCTGACCTCGCGGACGGCCACGGCCCGCTGCACCCACTCCTGCCCGGCGGGCCCGGCGGCCGCGACCACCCAGTCGTCCCCGCCGTGCACCGGCTCGTAGATCGGCCGGAGCACCGCCCCGACCACCGAGCGCAGCCGCTGTTCGATGAGATTCAGCCAGATGTACGCACGGCCGGCCCGCTGGGCCCGGGTGCGGACCTCGCTCCAGGCCTCCGCGCTCCAGTCGAGTTCGGCGCCGGCGGATCCAGGACCCCCGGCGCCCCCGGCACCCCCGGCCTCCGCCGGTCCGCCCGCCAGGGAGACCGCTCCGGCCGCGATCCCCGCCGGTGCCCCGCCGGGGACACCTCCTGGGGCGTCCGCCGGGCCACCCTCGTGACTGCTGTCACCAGGGGGCAGCTCCAGACCTCCCGAGCTCACCCGTGCACCGCCTTCTGCGTCTGGACGCCCGTCTCCAGTGATCACGGAAGGGTACTCCGCGCGCGCGGCCCGGTGCAGCCCGATGGTCCCCCCACCGGTCGCCCGTTGACCCATTATCGGATGCGCAGACAGTCCGCTGACCCGCCTATCAGCTCTGCGGGTCACCCGGTAGGACCCCTCCCAAGTCCGCGCGTGGGCGCCCTCTTTCGGGGAAGATCGGAACAGTGACGTGGTCCACGCCGGATCAGCCGGGACATCCGACAACGCGGGAAGAGTCGTTATCTATGCAGGTCTGGCCGGGACAGGCGTATCCGCTCGGCGCCACTTACGACGGCGCCGGCACCAACTTCGCGGTCTACTCCGAGGCCGCCCGACGGATCGAGCTGTGCCTCCTCCACGACGACGGTTCGGAGTCCGCCGTGGAACTGCGCGAGACGGACGCCTTCGTCCGCCACGCGTACCTGCCCGGCGTCATGCCGGGTCAGCGTTACGGTTTCCGCGTCCACGGCCCGTACGAGCCCGAGCGCGGGCGGCGCTGCAACGCGGCGAAGCTGCTGCTGGACCCGTACGCGCGGGCCATCAGCGGCCGCGTGACGTGGGGCGAGGCGGTGTACGGCTACCACTTCGGCCGGCCCGACTCGCGCAACGACCTGGACTCCGCCCCGCACACCATGAGCTCGGTCGTGGTGAACCCGTACTTCGACTGGGCCAACGACCGGCCGCCGCGCCACGAGTACCACCACACCGTGCTGTACGAGGCCCACGTCAAGGGCCTGACGATGCGCCATCCGGACCTGCCCGAGGAGCTCCGGGGCACCTACGGGGCGCTCGCGCACCCGGCGGTCATCGGCCACCTCGCCAAGCTCGGCGTGACGGCGCTGGAGCTGATGCCGGTGCACCAGTTCGTCAACGACCACCGGCTGGTCAACGACGGGCTGAGCAACTACTGGGGCTACAACACGATCGGCTTCTTCGCCCCGCACAACGGCTACGCCTCGGGCGACCGCGGCCAGCAGGTGCTGGAGTTCAAGTCGGCGGTCCGGGCCCTGCACGAGGCGGGGATCGAGGTGATCCTCGACGTGGTCTACAACCACACCGCGGAGGGCAACCACCTGGGTCCGACGCTGTCCTTCCGCGGGCTCGACAACGCCTCGTACTACCGGCTGGCGGACGATCCGCGGCACTACATGGACACCACCGGCACGGGCAACTCGCTGCTGATGCGCTCCCCGCACGTGCTCCAGCTGATCATGGACTCGCTGCGCTACTGGGTCACCGAGATGCACGTGGACGGCTTCCGCTTCGACCTGGCGGCGACGCTGGCCCGCCAGTTCCACGAGGTGGACCGGCTGTCGTCGTTCTTCGACCTGGTCCAGCAGGATCCGGTGGTCAGCCAGGTGAAGCTGATCGCGGAGCCCTGGGACCTCGGCGAGGGCGGCTACCAGGTGGGCAACTTCCCGCCGCTGTGGACCGAGTGGAACGGCAAGTACCGGGACACCGTACGGGACCTGTGGCGCGGGCAGCCGCGCACGCTCGCGGAGTTCGCCGGGCGGCTGACCGGCTCCTCGGACCTGTACCAGGACGACGGGCGGCGCCCGCTGGCCTCGATCAACTTCACCACCTGCCACGACGGTTTCACCCTGAACGACCTGGTCTCGTACAACGAGAAGCACAACGAGGCCAACCGGGAGGGCAATCGGGACGGCGAGACCCACAACCGGTCCTGGAACTGCGGGGTGGAGGGGCCGACCGAGGATCCGGAGATCGCGGAGCTGCGCGAGCGCCAGATGCGCAACTTCACGGCCACCCTGATGCTGTCGCAGGGCGTGCCGATGCTCAGCCACGGCGACGAGTTCGGCCGCAGCCAGGGCGGCAACAACAACGCGTACTGCCAGGACAACGAGCTGTCGTGGGTGCGCTGGCCGGAGCCGGGCAAACCGTCGCCGTCGCTGCTGGAGTTCACCCGGCGGATGGTGTGGCTGCGCCGGGACCACCCGGTCTTCCGGCGGCGCCGGTTCTTCCACGGCCGGCCGGTGGAGGGCACGCACGACGAGCTCTCCGACATCGCCTGGTTCACCCCGCACGGCGAGGTGATGCGGGCGCGCGACTGGCAGGCGCAGCACGCGCGGGCGCTGACCGTCTTCCTCAACGGGGAGGCGATCTCCGAGCCGGGCACGCGCGGGGAGCGGATCACCGACGACTCGTTCCTGCTGATGTTCAACTCGGGCGCGGATCCGCAGGACTTCACGATTCCGGCGGGGCACGGCGCGCAGTGGCACCTGGTGGTGGACACGGCGCGGGCGGACGTGCTGCCACCCGGTACCGGGCCGCAGTACGCGGCCGGCGACCGGGTGGCGCTGACGGGTCGGTGTCTGGTGGTGCTTCAGCGTCCGGCGTAGGCGGTGCCGTTCTCACCCGGCACCGGAGGGCCGGACGCCTGAGGGCCGGACGCCTGAGGGCCGGACGCCTGAGGGCCGGACGCCTGAGGGCCGGACACCGGCGAGGCGGTCCGCTGGCCGGGGACGAAGGCGGCGGGGTGCGTCCGGGCGGCGGGCACCCGGGTGACGAGGGCGAGGGCCAGGCAGAGGGCGGCGGCCCCGACGGCGACGGCGAAGGCCCCGGTGGGGCCGTACCGCTCGGCGAGGCGCCCGCAGACGACGAGCGCGGTGGCCTGCCCGGCCACCAGGCAGCTGGCGGCGAAGGCCATGGACGTGGAGAGCCGGGCCGGTTCCACGGCCCGCTCGGTGAGCGCGAAGGCGGTGATCAGGTGGGGCGCGTAGGCCGCCCCGAGGACGGTGACGACGGCGTACAGGGGCCACAGGCTGTCGGTGACCAGCAGGGGCGCCGAGAGCACCAGGGCCGCTCCGGTCGCCACCCGCCAGCGCAGCCGCAGTCCGAAGCGGGCGGGCAGCGCGCCGAGCGAGAGGCCCACGGCGGCGCTGACGACGCCCATCGCGGAGTAGACGACGGCGGCCTGGTCGGGGACGCCCAGCCGGATGGTCAGGGCGGTGATGCCGGCCTGGCAGGCGCCGAACATCGCGCCCTGGAGGGCGAGGGAGCCGCGTACGGCGTAGACCACGCCGGGCGGCCGGACCCGGCTGCCCGTACCGCGTCCGCGTGCCGGGGACCCGGCCGTGACGGCGGCGGTCGGGTGCAGGGCGTAGACGGTGCCGAAGACGACGACGAGGCCCGCCGCGCCGCCGAGGGCGACCGCCGGGTGCGCGAGGAGCGCGGCCATGCCGACCAGGGCGGGCCCGAAGACGAACGAGACCTCGTCCAGGGTGCCTTCGAGCGCGTGGACGGCGCCCACGACGCTCTCGTCGGCCCCGGCGCGGTGGGCCAGCGCCACGGAGCGGGTGCGGGCGAGCGGCCCGATCAGCGGTACGGAGGCCCCGGTGAGGGCGCCGATCGCGGCGAGCGGCACGGTGGCCAGGTGGGTGAGGGCGCCCGCGACCAGGGCGGCGGTGGCCACCGCGTTGACGGCGGCGGCGGCCAGCACGACGGGCCGCTGCCCGTGCCGGTCGGCGAGCCAGCCGAGGACGGGTCCGAAGAGGACCTGGCCGAGGGAGAGGGCGCCTCCGACCACGCCGGCGGTGGCGAGGGAGCCGCTGGTCTGGGCGACCAGCAGGAAGCTGCCGAACTGGGACATCGCGACGGGCAGTCGGGCGAGGAAAGAGACGAGCGGGAGTAGGGGCCCGGTCAGGGCGATGACTTTTCGATAGGTGTTGACTGTTCCAACCACTTGATCGACATTAACCCGGTGCAGTCACTCGGATGCATTGGGTCATGGCACGGAATCCGGCAGGTTGGGTACGTACGTTCTCATGAGCCAGCCGCAACCGGTCACTGAATCGGAATCTGATGTTCCGACACCTGTCACTCCGGCGTCGACCTACCGTCTCCAGCTGCGTCCGGAGTTCCCCTTCGCGGCGGCCGAGGCAGCCGTACCGTACCTCGCCTCGCTCGGCGTGTCGCACCTGCACCTCTCCCCCGTGCTGGAGGCGGTGCCCGGCTCCCCGCACGGGTACGACGTCACCGACCACTCCCGCGTGCGGGCCGAGCTCGGCGGCGAGCCGGGCCTGCGCGCCCTGGCCCGGGCCGCCCGCGCGCACGGACTCGGCCTGGTCCTCGACATCGTGCCCAACCACATGGCGGTGCCGACGCCGCTGCGGCTGAACCAGCCCCTGTGGGAGGTGCTGCGGGACGGGCCCGGCTCGCCGTACGCCCGCTGGTTCGACATCGACTGGGAGGCCGGGGGCGGGCAGGTGCTGCTGCCGGTGCTCGCCGGGCCCGCGGACTCCTGCGAGCTGACGCCCGAGGGCGGCGTACTGCGCTACGGCGAGCAGGAGTTCCCGCTGCGGGCGGGCACCGAGGGGCTGGCGCTGCCCGAGCTGCTGGCCGCGCAGTGGTACCGGCCGGCGTGGTGGCGGGAGGCCCGGACCGCACTCAACTACCGGCGCTTCTTCACCATTTCGGAACTGATCGGGGTCCGCGTGGAGGACCCGGAGGTCTTCACCGCCACCCACGCGAAGGTGCTGGAGCTGCTCCGTGACGGGGTCGTGCAAGGGCTGCGGATCGACCACGTGGACGGCCTGGCGGACCCGGAGGAGTACCTGCGGCGGCTGCGCGCGGCGGCCGGGGACGGGTGCTGGGTGGTCGTCGAGAAGATCCTCGCCCGCCACGAGCGGCTGCCGCCCGCGTGGCCGGTGGCGGGCACCACCGGGTACGACGCGCTGCACCGGGTGGACGGGGTGTTCACCGACCCGGCGGGCGCCGCGGAGCTGGCGGACGGGTACGGGCGGTCCACCGGGCTGCCGCGGTGGCCGGAGGCGGCGCGGGCGTGCGCACGGGAGGTGCTGACCGGTGACCTGGCCGCCGAACTGCGGGCGCTGGAACGCC
Organism: Streptomyces sp. NPDC001513; assembly: GCF_042894695.1. NCBI lineage: Bacteria > Bacillati > Actinomycetota > Actinomycetes > Kitasatosporales > Streptomycetaceae > Streptomyces > Streptomyces sp. NPDC001513. The sequence goes on along the minus strand of NZ_JBIAVU010000007.1, from coordinate 447,434 downwards.
AGTCCGGCCCGGAACTGGGCGAAGCGGTACGGGAGTTGCTGATCGCCTTTCCCGTCTACCGGCCCTACCCCGGCGAGCCGGAGCTGCCGCCGCAGGCGCTGGAGCAGGCGGCCGCGGTGGCCGGTCCCGGCGCGGTGGCCTGCGTACGGGAACTGCTGCTGCGGGAACCGGCCTTCGCGGCCCGCTTCGCGCAGACCTCGGCGGCGCTGCGCGCCAAGTCCCTGGAGGACCGCGCCTTCTACCGGTACGCACCGCTGCTGTCGGCGACGGAGGTCGGCGGGGAGCCGGGTCAACCACCGGTGTCGGCCGCCGAGTTCCACGCGTACTGCGCCGCCCAGGCCCGGGAGTGGCCGGCGGCCGGGACGGTGCTGTCCACGCACGACACGAAACGCAGCGCGGACGTCCGGGCCCGGATCGCGGCCCTGTCGCAGGCACCGGAGCTGATGGGCCGGCCCGACGGCCCCGACCCCCACCTGGCCTGGGTGGCCCGGCAGACCGCACTCGGGCTCGGCCCGGTCCCCGACGCCGTGCCCCGGCTGTCCGAGGCGCTGCTGAAGGCGGTCCGCGAGGCCGCCCTGCGCACCAGCTGGACGGAGCCGGACGAGGACTACGAGGCGCAGGTGCCGGGATACGTCCGGGCCCCCCTCGACCTCCCCGTGGAGCTGGCGGAGGCGGCCCGCGCCAACCTCCTCGGCATGACGCTGCTGCACCTGGCGATGCCCGGGGTCCCGGAGGTCTACCAGGGCGCCGAGACCGAGTACCGCGCCCTCGTCGACCCCGACAACCGGCGCCCGGCCCGCTTCCCCCACCGGGAACTGGCACGGCTGGACACGGGGGCCGCCCCGCAGGGCCCGGCCGAGGAGAAGCTGGCCCTGACGGCCGCCCTGCTGCGGCTGCGCCGGGACCGGCCGGAGCTCTTCCGGGGCTACGCGCCCGTCCCGGCCCGGGGCCCGGCGGCCGGCCATCTGGTGGCGTTCACCCGGGCCCCCGGCCTGCTGGTGGCGGCGACCCGGCTGTCCCACCGGCTGGCCGCGTCCGGCGGCTGGCGCGGCACGCGGCTGCCCCTGCCGCCCGGCGCGTGGACCCCCGTCCTCCCGCCGCAGCCCGACACGGACTCCCGTACGCAGCACAGCGGTTCGGTCGAGATGGCCGACCTGCTGGAAGGCCGCCCAGTGGGTGTCTGGGTCCGCCGGTGATCCGCTGCGGACGCGCCGGCCGGGATTGTGCGGGAGGCGTCCGCCCGCTCAGTCCGGCCGTGCGCCCGCGGCCGGAACGGCCGGGGCGCGGGCCCCGAACAGCTCCGCGAAGGCCTCGGCCGCACCGGTCAGCGGGACCCGGGAGAAGACCGCCAGGGGCCGGTGCCACGGCGGATCGAGGGAGAGCAGTACGCAGTCCTCGCCGACGGCGCCCCGGACCATGTGGGCCGGCGCCATGACGACGCCCACCCCGGCGGCCGCCATCCGTACGGCCGTCGAGGTGTGCTCCGTACGCAGCACCGTGCGCGGGGTGAAGCCGACCGCCCCGCACGCCCGGTCCAGTACGAGGACGCCGTCGGACAGCGGTTCCATCGCGCAGCGGATCCAGTCGCGGTCGGCGAGCTCGGCCAGACGGACGGCTCCCCGCCCGGCCAGCGGATCGTCGAAGGGGACGACGATGACCAGCTCCTCCCGTCCGATCCGCAGCAGCGGCCCCAGCCACTGCGCGGGCTCCGGACCCACCGCGAGGTCGGCGACGCCCCGCTCCAGCTGCTCCTCCAGCGCATCGGTGGAGCCGTACTCCCGCAGCACCAGCGACACCCCCGGATGCAGCGCCCGCCAGCGGGCGGCGATGCCCGGGAGCAGGCCGACGGCCAGGGCGTGCACGGTCGCGATGTGCAGTTCGCCGCCCGCCACTCCGGCGGCGGCGCGGGCCGCCCGCTCGGCCTGGCGGGCGCTGCGGACGGCGAGCTGCGCGTGCGGGAGGAAGGCACGGCCCATGGGGGTGAGCCGGACCCCGCGCGGCAGGCGCTCCAGCAGGGCGCCGCCGACGGACCGCTCCAGGGCCTTGACCTGGTGGGACAGGGCGGGCTGGGTGACGTGCAGGGCGTCCGCGGCACGGGTGAACGAGGACTCCTCGACGACGGCGAGGAAGTACTCCATCTGGCGCAGGCTCATGAGCCGGAAGCATAAAGAGCGTGCATGGGACCCAGAAGATCATTTCCTTGGACGTGGCGCAACGGGAGGTCCAGGCTGGGCACATGACCAACGACAGCATCGTGGACGTGATCGTGATCGGCGGCGGCACCGGCGGCTACAGCACCGCCCTGCGCGCCTCGGCCCTCGGCCTGACCGTCCTGCTCGCGGAACGCGACAAGGTCGGCGGGACCTGCCTGCACCGCGGCTGCATCCCCAGCAAGGCCATGCTGCACGCCGCCGAACTCGTCGACGGCATAGCCGAGGCGCGCGAGCGCTGGGGGGTCCGGGCGAGCGTGGAGTCGGTCGACTGGTCGGCGCTGACCGCCACCCGGGACGACATCGTCTCCCGCAACCACAAGGGCGTGGAGGGTCACTTGGAGCACGCCGGGGTTCATGTGGTGCGCAGCGGCGCGCGGTTGACCGGCCCGCGCTCCGTCCGGACCGAGGACGGGCGGGAGTTCACCGCGACCCGCGGGATCGTCCTGGCCACCGGCTCCCGGCCGCGGGTCCTGCCCGGTCTGGAGCCCGACGGGGCCACGGTGGTGACCAGCGACGACGCCCTGTTCGCCCCCGGGCTGCCGGCTTCGGTCCTGGTGCTGGGCGGCGGGGCGATCGGCGTGGAGTACGCCTCCTTCCACCGTTCCATGGGCGCCGAGGTGACCCTGGTCGAGGCTGCGGACCGGCTGGTGCCGCTGGAGGACGCGGACGTGTCCCGGCACCTGGCACGGGGCCTGAAGAAGCGCGGCATCGACGTGCAGACCGGGGCCCGACTGGAGGGCGCCACCGTGGCGGACGGAACCGTCAGCGCCACGGTGCGCACCGCGCGCGGGGAGCTGCGCGAGCTGACGGCGGAGCGGCTGCTGGTGGCGGTCGGGCGGGTCCCGGTCACCGACGGGCTGGACCTCGCGGCGGCCGGACTGGCAACCGACGAACGGGGGTTCGTGGCGCCGGCCGACTGGTCCCGGCTGGAGACCGCCGTCCCGGGCGTCCACGTGGTGGGCGACCTGCTGCCGCCGCCCTCGCTCGGGCTGGCGCACGCCTCCTTCGCGGAGGGGCTGCTGGTCGCCGAGACGCTGGCCGGGGTGGCGAGCGCACCGGTGGACTACGCGGCGGTGCCGCGGGTGACGTACTCGGCGCCGCAGACCGCCGCCGTCGGGCTGACGGAGGCGCAGGCGCGCGAGGCGGCGTACGACGTGGTGGTGAACACGATGCCGCTGACGGCCGTGGCGAAGGGCATGGTGCACGGGCAGGGCGGCACGGTGAAGGTGGTCGCGGAGCGGCACGGGCGGGTGCTCGGCGTGCACCTGGTCGGGCCGCACGTGTCGGAGATGATCGCGGAGAGCCAGCTGATCGTGGGCTGGGACGCCGAGCCGTCCGACGTGGCCCGCCACATCCATGCCCACCCGACGCTCTCGGAGGCCGTCGGCGAGGCCTTCCTGTCCCTGGCGGGCCGCGGCCTGCACCAGCAGTAGGCCCGGGCTCCGCGCGGGTACGGGCCCAGCCCGGCGGGCATGGCATCACTTGTGACTCTCCTCCGTGACATGCGCTACCCCACTCCGCACGAACTCGGGCTGGCCGCCCGCGCACTGGCGGACGAACACCCCGGCGAGGTCCGGCTCCGCCAGGCCGGCACCTCCCGGGCCGGGCAGCCGCTCTGGGTCCTGTCCGTGGCGGCCGTCGGCCCGAACACCCGCACCCGCAACGTCCTCGTCGTCGCCGGGGCGCACGCCAACGAGCCCGTCGGCGGTGCCACCGCCCTCTCGCTCGCCCGGCGCGTCCTGCACGAGCCCGCGCCGCGGGCCGGCTGCGGCTGGCACTTCCTGCTGTGCGCCGACCCGGACGGCGCGGACCTGCACCGCACGCCCCGCCCGTACTCGCTCCTGGACTACCACCGGAGCTTCTTCCGGCCGCCCGGCCCCGAACAGCCCGAGTGGGCGCCGTCTTTACTGCCCCCGGACCGGCTGCCGCCCGAGACCCTGGCCCTGACCGCGCTCATCGACGAGCTGCGGCCCGTGCTCCAGGTCTCGCTGCACGCCACCGATCTCGGCGGCTCCTGGGTCCAGCTCACCCGGGACATACCCGGCCTCGCCGAGCCGTTCGCCAAATCGGCCGCCGAGCTGCACATCCCGGTGGAGAACGGGGCCTCGGACGCCGCCGGCTGGCCCTCCCCCGGTCCCGGGATCTTCGTGATCCCGCAGCCGGGGAGCGAGGCCGCCGGGGCCTTCCACCCGGAGGACACGCGGCTCAGCACCTGGTACCACGCCCACCGGTACGCCGGCACCACCGCGATCGTCGAAGTCCCCATGTGGGCCTCCGACCTGGTGGACGATCCGGCCCCGCACGCCGACCCGCGCGGCGCCCTGCGGATGCTCGCCGGGCGGCTCACGGGGGACGCCGCGCTCGTCGCCGGGGTACGGGACCTGATCCGGTCGGGCCCGCCGCCGTACGAGGACCGGGCCACGGCTCCGCTGCTGCGCGCCGTGGACTGGACGCTCGCGCTGATCCCCCGGATCTCCGACGAGTGGACGGGCGACGGGGCTCCCACGGAGGCCACCGCGGCGTACATCGCCAGCATCGACGCCTTCGGGCGCCGGCTGTCGCTGCGCGCCGCCGCGATGCTGTTGCGGGTGCTGCGCGCGCAGGGGCATCCGGCGGCGCCCGGGCTGGACCGGCTGGTCACGGGGTGGTGCGAGGACTTCGCGGCCCGCTTCGGGGCCCGCTGGGTCCCGGTGGCCACCCAGGTGGAACACCAGTCCCGGACCGTCCTGGCCACCTACGAGCGCCTCGTGGCGGCCGACCGCTCCCCTTAGGCCTGGGCCTGTTCCACGGGCTCCACGGGCTCCACGGGCTCCACGGACAGGGCGTACCGGCGCTTCGGGAAGCCGGCGGCGCCGAGCCGGTCGTAGAAGCGGATCGCGCCCTCGTTCCAGTCGGGGGTCTGCCACTGGACCTGGTCGAGGCCGAGCTCGCGGGCCAGGTCCCGCACCCCCTCCATCAGGGCGGCGCCGAGCCCGTGGCCGCGGGCCTCCTGCGCCAGGTAGAGGCAGTCCATGTGCAGGTAGTGCCGGGCGTCCCAGAAGGCGAACTCGGCGGAGCAGGCCGCGTATCCGGCGACCGTACCGTCCGGGGTCTCGGCGAGCAGCACCCACAGCCGGGCGTCCTCGGCGAACAGCTGCGGGCCGAGCCGCTCGGCGAGGCCCGGCGGCCGCGGCGCCGACTTCTCGTAGGCGATGTGCTCGTGGACGAGCTCGGTCAGGCGGGGGAGGTCCCCGACGCGGGCACGGCGGATGACAGACGTGTGTTCCATGCCCGTCATCCTGCGCGGTGGCCCGTACGGGCGGACGCGCGGGGCGCCGACGGGCGGAGGGGACGGGCTAGCTCGCCGAGAGCCGGAAGGTCATCTTCCCGAAGCTGATCTGGTCCCCGGCGCGGACCACCGCGGAGCCGGTCACCCGCTGCCCGTTGACCGAGGTCCCGTTGGTGGACCCGAGGTCCTTGAGCACCCACAGCCCGTCGCGCAGGCTCAGTTCCGCGTGGGCCCGGGAGACGGTCTCATGGCTGAGCCGCAGTCCGTTGCCGGGATCGCGGCCGATCCGCAGGACGGCCGCGCTCGGATGCGGGAGCAGCAGCTTGGGCAGTTTCTCGGCGGCCCAGGCGTGCCGGATGCCGACGGACACGGCCGAGACCCGGCCGACCCAGCCGAACAGCCGACGGGTCCACGGGCCTTCGGCGGCTTCCCTTGCCTGGAGGTCGGCCGTGAGGACGGCAAGGTCCTCGGAGCGGCGGGCGACCAGGGCGAGTTCCATCCGGCGCAGGAAGGTGTCGTGGGACAGCTTGCCGAGGGCAGCGCCCTCTCTGAGCTGGCCCAGCGCCCGGTCGCGCTCGGCGTCGGACAGCCGCGGCGCGGGGAAGGCGGGGATCTCGAAACTCGACGTCACAGGGTGATTGTCGGCCCGTCGGGGCCGGAGTGTCCAGAACTCCCCCGCCACGCCCGGAATGATGGGCAGGATACGCATGCCGGCCACCGCCGCTGACGAGGGGACCGTCCGTTGCACTTCGAGGTGTGGGCACCGCTGACAGGTCATGTCGCCATGCGACTCGACGACGCCACGTACGCGATGGAGCGCGATCCGGAACGGTCCGGCTGGTGGACCGTGGAGGCCCCGGCCGGCGAGGGCAGCCGCTACGGGTTCCTGCTGGACGGCGACACCGTCCCGCGGCCCGATCCGCGCGGCCGGCGGCTGCCGGACGGCCCCGACGGGCTGTCCGCGGTGGTCGACTTCGAGGCGCTGGTCCAGGCCGTGGCCCCGCCGCTCCCGCCGCCGCACACCCGGCTCCAGGACGCGGTCCTGTACGAGCTGCACATCGGCACCTTCACGCCCGAGGGCACCTTCGACGCGGCCGCCGCCCGCCTCGGACACCTCACCGCCCTCGGCGTCACGCACGTGGAGCTGATGCCGGTCTGCTCCTTCCCCGGCCGGCACGGCTGGGGCTACGACGGGGTCGCGCCCTGGTCGGTGCACGAGCCGTACGGCGGCCCGGCCGGGCTGGTCCGGTTCGTGGAGGCGGCCCACGCCGCGGGGCTGGGCGTGGTGCTGGACGTGGTCCACAACCACCTCGGCCCGTCCGGCAACCACCTGCCCGCCTTCGGCCCGTACTTCACCGACGCCCACCACACCCCGTGGGGGGCGGCGGTGAACCTGGACATGCCCGGCTCCGACGAGGTGCGCGCGTACCTCGTGGGCAGCGCGCTGGCCTGGCTGCGCGACTACGGGATCGACGGACTGCGGCTCGACGCCGTGCACGCGCTGGCCGACGGGCGGGCGCTGACCTTCCTGGAGGAACTGTCCGGGGCCGTCGACGCGCTGGCCGCGGACAGCGGCCGGCCGCTGTTCCTGATCGCCGAGTCCGACCAGTGCGACCCGCGCACCACCACCCCGCGCGCGGCCGGCGGGCTGGGCCTGCACGCCCAGTGGAACGACGACTTCCACCACGCCCTGCACTGTGCGCTGACCGGTGAATCCCAGGCGTACTACGGGGACTTCGCCGAGGCGCCGCTGGCCGCCCTCGCCAAGACCCTGACCCGGGCCTTCTTCCACGACGGGACCTGGTCCTCCTTCCGCGGTCGCACCCACGGCCGCCCGGTGGACCGCCGCCGGACCCCCGCGCACCGCTTCCTCGGCTACACGCAGACCCACGACCAGATCGGCAACCGGGCGCTCGGCGACCGGCTCGCCGCCTCCCTCTCCCCCGGGCTGCTGGCGTGCGCGGCGACGGTGGCGCTGACCGGGCCGTTCGTGCCGATGCTGTTCATGGGCGAGGAGTGGGGGGCGCGCACTCCCTGGCAGTACTTCACCGACCACCCCGACCCGGAGCTGGCCGAGGCCGTACGGACCGGCAGGCGCCGGGAGTTCGCGGCGCACGGCTGGAAGGCCGAAGAGATCCCCGACCCGCAGGACCCGGCGACCCGCGACCGCTCCTGCCTGGACTGGTCGGAGCCCGAACAGGCCGCCCACGGCCGCCTGCTGGACTGGTACCGCACCCTGGTCGCGCTCCGCCGCGGCCACCCGGACCTGCGCGACCCGGACCTGGCGTCGGTCCGGGTCGCCCACGACGAGGAGCGCCGCTGGATCACCTTCCGGCGGGGTGACGTACGGGTGGCCGTGAACCTCTCCCCGGAGCCGGTGACGATCGCGCTGGGCCGCAACGGGGTGCGGGTGCTGGCGGCCTGGGAGCCCCTCGAACACCCGGGCCCCGACGGCCGGATCCACGTACCCGGCGAATCGGCGGTCGTGCTGGGGCCGTGAGGCCGCGGCCTCCACGGTCGCCGCGGCCCGCCGTGCGGGCTACTCGACGACGGCCAGCTCGCGCGGGGCGTTGTTGAGGCGGCGCCCGCCCTCCTCGGTGACGGTCACGATGTCCTCGATGCGGACGCCGAACCGGCCGGGCAGGTAGACGCCCGGCTCCACGGAGAAGCACATGCCGGGGACCAGGGGCTGCTCCTCGCCCTCGACCATGTACGGGGGCTCGTGGGTGGTGACGCCGATGCCGTGGCCGGTGCGGTGGATGAAGCGGTCCCCGTACCCGAACTCGGTGATCACCGCGCGGGCCGCCCGGTCCACCTCCTGGCAGGAGACCCCGGGGCGGACCGCCGCCACGCCGGCCTGCTGGGCCTCGCGGACGATGTCGTGGACCCGCTGCTCCTCGGCGGTGGGCTCGCCCACGTGCACGGTGCGGGAGATGTCGGAGCCGTAGCCGAACCGCAGGCCGCCGAAGTCGAGGACCACCATGTCGCCGCGGCGGATGACCCGGTCGCCGGCCTCGTGGTGCGGGTTGGCCCCGTTGGGGCCGGAGCCGACGACGGTGAAGTCGACCTGGGAGTGGCCGTGGGCGCGCAGCAGGGCGGCCAGGTCGGCGGCGACGTCCGTCTCCCGGCGGTCGGCGAAGGGCAGGTGGACGATCTGCGCGTACGCGGCGTCGGCGGCGGCCCCCGCCGCGGCGAGGCGCTCCAGTTCCCGTTCGTCCTTCACGGCGCGCAGCATGGGCAGGCAGTCGGTGAGCGGCGCGTGCGAGGTCCGCGGCAACTCCCGCTGGAGCCCGAGGAGGTGGAGGGCCCAGGTGTTGTCGCTCACCCCGAACCGGCCGGCCGGATCCAGCAGCGGGGCGGTCACGGCGTACGGGTTCTTCCCGTCGGCCCAGTCCCGCAGGGTCAGCGCGGCGGCGCCCGCGGCCTTGGCCGCGTCGGGGGCCTCCAGTGCGGGGACGACGAGCACCGGGTCCTGTCCGGCGGCCAGCACGAGCAGGGTCAGCCGCTCGGTCTCGGCGGTGGGCCGGTAGCCGGTGAGGTGCGTGAGGTCGGGCCCGGGGGCGATCAGCAGGCCGGCCAGTCCGGCGTCGGCGGCGGTCCGCGCGGCGGCGGCCATCCGGGCGGCGTAGTCGTCGGCCGTGAAGGGTTCCGGGTCCTTGAATGCGGCGTCACGTGTCATACGGGTGATCCTGCCGTGAGCCGGGCGGCGAGGGCAGCGGCCGCGCCGCCCGTCGGCGTGCCGGGCGTGAGGAGTTCCGTACGGTGCACCAGGCGCGGGGTGGACAGCGGTACGGCGACCCCCGCGCCGGCGGCCTCGGCGACCCGGCGCGGAAGCAGCGCGAGGCCGTGCCCGGCCGCGGCGAGGGCGCAGAGGGCGTGCAGGTCGGTGCCGTCGTAGCGGACGGAGGCGCGGGCGGCGGTGAGCGGCAGCCCCACGCCGGGGGCGTCGAGCCAGCGCGCGTCGGCGAGGTCGTCCAGCCGGACGGCGGCCCGCCCGGCGAAGGGGTGTCCGGCGGGCAGCAGCACGGCCAGTTCCTCCTCGGCCACGCCGGTCACGGTGAGGGGGGCCACGTCGGGCAGCCGCAGCGGGTCGCTGGGCGCGGCCGGGCCGTCGACGAGGCCGAGGTCGCAGCCCCCGGTGGCGACGGCCGCGGGCACCTCGGCCGGGGGCAGCACCCGCAGGGTGACCCCGGTGGCGGGCAGGGCCGCGAGCAGCCGGGGCCCGACGGCGAGCGGGGAGGCGGCGAGGGTGACCCGGCCGGGCGGGGCGGCGGTCAGCCGGAGCACGTCGGCGCGGGCGGCGTCGAGCCGCAGGAGCAGGGGTCCGGCGTGCTCCAGCAGCCGTGTCCCGGCCGCGGTCGGCGCGACCGGCCGGCGGGTGAGCAGCTCGGCCCGGAGGTCTCCTTCGAGGGCGGCGATGTGCTGGGAGACGGCGGACTGGGTGTAGCCGAGCTCGCGTGCGGCGGCGGAGAAGGAGGCGAGGCGGGCCACTGCGACGAAGGTGCGGAGCAGGTGCGGGTCCATGGTCATCAGGATCACTGATGGAGGGTGCAGGAACAATCGTTGGCGCTGAACGGGGAGCCGGCCGCAGGATGATCCACATGACCACCGCACAGACCGCACAAACCACACAGACCCCGCAGACCACACCGGCGGCCCGGATCGCGCTCGTCGGCGACCGCTCCCCGCACGTGAAGTCCCACACCCGGATCCCCCTCCTCCTGGACGCCCTGGCCTCCCGCGACGGACTCGTCCTCGACGCCTACTGGATCCCCACCGGTGACGCGGAGGCGGAGGCGGCCGCCGGGACACTGGCCCGCTTCGACGCGGTGTGGGTGCTGCCCGGGAGCCCGTACGCGAGCGAGGCCGGGGCGCTGGCCGCGATCCGGGTGGCCCGCGAGGAGGGCATCCCCTTCCTCGGGACCTGCGGCGGCTTCCAGCACACGCTGCTGGAGTACGCCCGGACGGTCTGCGGGCTGACCTCCGTGGCGCACGCCGAGAACGACCCTGGGGCGGCGGACCCGCTGATCGCGCCGCTCGCCTGTTCGCTCGTCGGGCACGAGGGTCTCGTACGGGCCGAGCCGGGCTCGCTCGCCGAGGCCGCGCTCGGCGCGGAGCGGTCGATGGAGCGCTACCACTGCTCCTACGGACCCGCGCCCCGGCACCTGCCGGTGCTCACCGCCCACGGGCTGCGGCTGTCGGGGCACGACGAGGAGGGCCAGGCCCGCATCGCCGAGCTGCCCGGGCACCCGTTCTTCCTGGCCACGCTGTTCCAGCCGGAGCTGTACGGGGACGGCTCGCGGCCGCACCCGATCGTCCGGGCCCTCGCCGCGGCGGCCGTCGCGCACGCCGCCGGCCGCCGGGACGGGGTCACGGCCCGGCTCGCCGACACCCTGGCCACCAGCCGCTCGGCCGGATAACCCGTCGCGGGACCACCCCGCAGATCGGCTATGCTGTGCATGCACGTCGACGGGTGGTCCGCCGCCCTTCGTGGTGGGTGTAGCTCAGTTGGTAGAGCACCTGGTTGTGGTCCAGGTGGCCGCGGGTTCAAGTCCCGTCACTCACCCTGATCCCCCGGGGTACGAGGTCTCCTCGTACCCCGGGGATTTTTTGCGTTCGGTGCCCGGCGCGCGGCCGCGGCTAGTCGCGCAGGTAGGCCTCGACCTCGGTGACGAAGGCCACGGGGGTCTCGTGCGGCGGGTAGTGGCCGGCCCCGGGGAGGGTGCGGATGCGGCAGTTCGGGTACCAGACCTGCCAGGTGGCGCGCATCACGTCGGCGGTGAGCGCGAGGTCGTACTCGCCGACCAGGACGAGCACCGGCACCGTGTTGCCCTTGACGGCGTCGGACAGGTCGAGGGACTGCCAGCTCGCGAGGTAGTCGGCGAAGGCCTCCGGGCGGGAGATCTCCAGGGAGTGGGCGACCATCCGGTCGATCCAGCGCCGGCTCGCCCGGTTGCCGGTGACGAGGTCGAGGATGGTGCGCCGGTTCTCGGGGCTCTCCGCGGCGCCGAAGAAGAGGGTGCGGGTGGTGTCGTCCATCTCGTACGGGGCGGCCGGGACCGGGTTGATCCCGACGAGCTTCTCGATCCGCTCGGGGGCGCGCACGAGGACCTGCTGGGCCGCCTTGCCGCCCATGGAGTGGCCGAGCAGGGAGAAGGTGGACCAGCCGAGCTGGTCGGCGAGTTCCAGGACGTCGTCGGCGATCTCGCCGAGGGTGTGACGGCCCGTCACGTCCCGGCGTTCGCCGTAGCCGCGGTAGTCGAGGAAGGCGTACGAGAACCCCTCGGGGTCCAGGTGGTCCAGCACGGAGCCCCAGTTGGCAGAGGTCCCGAACCAGTCGTGCAGCACGATGACGCGAAGGGGTCCGGTACCGATCCTGCGGTGGGCGATGGCCATGCGTTCTCCCTCGGTGACGGGGGCGACGTAAACGGACCCGTACGTTCTGCCCACCGGGTCTACGATCACACCGTGAAGCCGACATCGCGCACGGTGCGCATCGCCGTCACGGCCTCCCGGACCGGCACCGACCACCCGCACCCGCACCACCCGAAGGAGTACGAGGTCCTCGACCGGGCCGAGATCGCGGAGGTGCTCGCCCTGTGGCCGCGGCACGCGGCGCACGACGACTTCGAGTGCATGTGCCACGGGGACGGCGGGCTCTCGCTGTACGAGGCCGGCGGTGAGCGCATCGGGTCCGCCGCGCCGGCCGGTCCGCTCCGGACGCTGTTCGACCCGTTCTCCCCCGACGGGATCCCGGCCCGGCACCGCGCCCGGTGGGCCGCGGCGGCGCCCGAGGGCCTGCGGGAGTTCGCCCGCTCCCTGGCCGCGGGCGAGGAGGAGCCGCCCCCGCCGCACGGGGTCCCGCCCCGCATGGTGTTCGGCTGGCTGGGCGCCGTACGGGAGGAGCCGCGCGACGCGGCCCGGCTCCTCGCGGAACGGGCCCCCGGCCTGCTGCTGGCCGGAAGGCCCACGGAGGAACTCGCCTGGGCGGTACGGGAGACGGACCGCACCGGCCTGGCGGGCGCCGTGCGGTTCTTCGCGAGCGAGGAGTTCACCACCCGGCACCCGAAGCGGCGCCGGGTCCCGGACACCGCCCGCGACCTCCTGCTCCGGTACGCCCGCAGCCACCGCCCCGAGGACCTCCCGGTCCTGGAACGGCGGCTGCTGCGCACGCCGGAGGACCGCGTCAGACGGTCTTGATCGCCGGGTCGGAGACGCCCGGGGCGCCCGTCTCCACGTGGCCCGCGAAGCGGCGCAGGAAGGTGGCGTCGGCGTCGGAGACGACGTTCACGTCGTACCAGCGGCCCGTGGCGCCGAGGGCCACCGTGTGCGCGGCGGTGCCGCCGGCCGGGACCCGGACGACCTGCGCGGCGCCGCCGTAGGCGTTGGTCACCGTGAGGTTGACGGCCGCCGTACCGGAGTTGGTCAGCGTCAGGGCCAGGTCGCCGGTGCCGGCGACGTGGCGGGCCGTGACCTCGGGGCCGGTCTTCTTCGCCGGGCCCTTCCAGGTGCGCAGGAAGCCGTTGGGACCCCACACCGACAGGTTGATCTGGTTGCCGGTCGAACTGCTCGTGGACCAGGTGTCCGAGAGGGTCTTGCCCGCCTCGACCGTGTAGGGCCAGGGGCCGTCCGTACGGTTGCCCGAGGTGCTGTGGAAGTGGGCGCCGAGGGTGGGGCCGGAGGAGAAGGTGAGGGTGAACTTGCCCGTGGAGGTGGTGCGGGCGCCGTCCACGTACGGGCTGTAGCCCAGGGCGCGGGTCGGCTTGGAGCCGGCCTCCTGCTTCGGCAGGGTGCCCGTGGCCGGCGGGGTCGGGTGGTAGGACGGGTGGCGGTTCTTGTCCGGCGGGACGTACCCGGCCGTGGAGGGCAGGGCGGCGGGCGCGGCGTCGGCGCGGGTGAAGTCGAAGGCCGAGGTGAGGTCGCCGCAGACGGCGCGGCGCCACGGGGAGATGTTGGGCTCCTGCACCCCGAAGCGCTTCTCCATGAAGCGGATCACGGAGGTGTGGTCGAAGGTCTCGGAGCAGACGTAGCCGCCCTTGCTCCACGGGGAGACCACGATCATCGGCACGCGGGGGCCGAGGCCGTACGGTCCGGCCGCGTAGCCGCCGCCACCGGCGTACAGGTCCTTGGACACGTCGGCCGTGGACAGGCCCCAGGCCGAGGAGGTGGGCGGGTACGGCGGGACCACGTGGTCGAAGAAGCCGTCGTTCTCGTCGTAGGTGATGAAGAGGGCGGTCTTCGCCCACACCGCGGGGTTCGCCGTCAGCGCGTCCAGGACCTGCGAGATGTACCAGGCGCCGAAGTTCGTCGGCCAGTTGGCGTGCTCGCTGAAGGCCTCGGGGGCCGCGATCCAGGAGACGGAGGGTAGGGTGCCGTTCACCACGTCCGCGCGCAGCCGGTCGAAGTAGCCTTCGCCCGCCTTGACGTTGGTGCCGGTGCGCGCCTTCTCGTACAGGGCGCTGCCGGGCTGGGCGTTGCGATAGGTGTTGAAGTACAGCAGCGAGTTGTCGCCGTAGTTGCCGCGGAAGGCGTCGTTGATCCAGCCCCAGGAGCCGGCCGCGTTCAGGCCGTCGCCGACGTCCTGGTAGACCTTCCAGGAGACACCGGCGGACTCCAGTCGCTCGGGGTACGTCTTCCAGCCGTACCCGGCCTCCTGGTTGCCGAGGACCGGGCCGCCGCCCACGCCGTCGTTGCCCGTGTAACCCGTCCACAGGTAGTAGCGGTTCGGGTCCGTGGCGCCGATGAAGGAGCAGTGGTAGGCGTCGCACACCGTGAAGGCGTCGGCGAGGGCGTAGTGGAACGGGATGTCGTTCCGGGTCATGTACGACATGGTGGTGGCCGTCTTGGCCGGGATCCACTTGTCGTACTTGCCGTTGTTGTACGCCTGGTGGCCGCCGGCCCAGTCGTGGTTCAGCCCCTCCAGGAACTGCATCCCGAGGTCCGCGACCTGCGGGTTGAAGGGCAGGACGTCCTTGGTCCCGTTGGACTGGAAGAAGACGGACTTGCCGTTGTCCTGGAGGACGGGGCGCGGGTCGCCGAAGCCCCGGACACCCTTCATCGCGCCGAAGTAGTGGTCGAAGGACCGGTTCTCCTGCATCAGGACGACGACGTGCTCGATGTCCTGGATCGTGCCGGTGGTGCCCTGCGCCGGGATGGCGGCGGCCCGCGCGATGCTGTCGTTCAGCATCGTGAGGGCGGCGGTGCCGCCGGCTATCTGCAGGAACCTGCGACGGTTGAGTTCTGCCATGGCGTGACGACCTCTGCGGGTGAGGGGGGGAGTCGAGGGGCGCCCCAAGGACAGCGGCCCCGGGGTACCGGCCGGGGATCCCCTCGTGACGCGGTGCCGTACACCTGGAGAACGGACGGCGTTCCTCCGACCGCCGCGGCCGCGCTGGTGGGAGGGTAGGGGAACTCCCCGCAACACAACAGCCCCGCGCCCGCCCTCAGCTGCCGGCGGCCGCCGGCGCCTGGGCCTTGACGATGAGCCGGTCGAGCAGCGCGAGCAGGGAGGCGCGGACGTCCTCGCGGGAGCGGGCGTCGAGCATGAGGACGGGTGTCCGCGGATCGCGCAGGTGCAGGGCCGCCGCGATCTCCTGTGCGGTGTACGGCTGTTCGCCGTGGAAGCAGTTCGCGCCGACCACGAAGGGCAGTCCGCGGCTCTCGAAGAAGTCGACGGCCGGGAAGCTGCGGTCGAGGCGCCGCGTGTCGACCAGCACGATCGCCCCGAGGGCCCCGTTCAGCAGGTCGTCCCACATGAACCAGAAGCGTTCCTGGCCGGGCGTGCCGAAGAGGTACAGGACGACCCCGGCGTCGGTGAGGGTGAGCCGGCCGAAGTCCATCGCCACGGTGGTGACCGTCTTGGACTCGATGCCGTCGAGGTCGTCGACCCCGACGCCCGCGGCCGTCAGCCGCTCTTCCGTACGCAGCGGCTCGATCTCGGAGATCGTCTCCACCAGGGTCGTCTTGCCGACCCCGAACCCGCCGGCGACGAGGATCTTGACCGGGTCGGTTTCCCCGGAGGCGGGCATGTCATATCCGGGCAAGGTTGTCCCTGATTCTCATGAGCAGGTTGACGTCGGTGGTGTCGGTGGCCGCCAGGGGCGGCCGGTGGTCGATCAGCCCGCGGTCGGCGAGTTCCCCGAGGAGCACCGTCATCGGGGTGAGCCGGATGTGCATCCGCGCCGCTATCTCGGCGACCGCCCGCCCGCCCGGCGGCGCGCACATGGCGAGGATCTCCTGCCACTCGGTGGGCAGCCCGCCGAGCGCGTCGTCGGCGACCGCCGCCGTGATGGTGGTGTCCATGGTGAGGACGGTCTGCGAAGCGGCCGTACGTCCGTCGGTCAGGGCGTACAGCCGCGTACGGCGGCGGCTCGCGGGCTGCGACTCGTCCTGCGGCATTACGCGGACGGCACCTGACCGCGGTCGGGGGTGCCCAGCCACTCGCCGAGGGCCTGGGCCGTGCGTACGGCCTCGCCGCCCAGCTCGCCGAGGCGGGCCTTGCGGGAGGTCACCACGATGAGCGTGCTGCCCTCCCCGCACCCGACGATGCAGAGGTACCTGTCGTCCATCTCGACGAGCTGGCGGATCACGCCGCCGCCGTCGATCTCCCGCGATATCGCCTTCATCGTGGAGGCGATGCCGGAGGCCGCGGCCGCCATGCGCTCGGCCTGGGGCTGGTCCAGCAGGTAGGCGCTGAGCCGGATGCCGTCGTTGGACAGGAGCACGGCGCCCTGGATGCCCGCGATCCTGCTCAGGTTGTTGTCCAGGACGCTGTAGATCGCGTCGTTGGATGCGGTGGTGTTCGATGAGATGGTCATGGCTGATCCCGTCGGAGCTCTGCTTCCACTGTCTGGGTCCCCTGTTCGTAGTCCGCCCAGGCGTCGGCCACCTCTTCGGGTGTCTCGGTGTCCGGCCGCACGGGTGTTTCCGGCGCGCGGGGCGCGCGCAGCTGGTCTGCGATGTGGGTCTGCGGGACCCGCTCGGGGAGGGCCGGCCGTGCGGGGGCGTCCGCCGGAACCGGCCGGACCGCGAGCGCGGGCGCGGCAGCGGCAGCGGGCGCCTTCGTACGGCGGCTGGGCAGGCCGGCGCCCGTGAGCAGGACCGGCTCCGGCTCGACCGCCGGCTCCGGCTCGACCGCCGGCTCCGGCTCGACGGCCGGCTCCGGCTCGGACTCGGCCTGGGGCTCGGGCTCCGCCGCGGGCACGGCCAGGGCCCGCGGTGCGGGTTCGCGCCGGGCGGGCTCGGGCAGGCTCTCCGCCTCGGTCTCCAGCAGCAGTTCCCCGGGGAGGATCACCACCGCGCAGGTCCCCCCGTACACCGAGCGGCGCAGGGTGACGGTCGCCCCGAGCTGGTCGGCGAGGTGGCCGACGACGAAGAGGCCGAGCCGGTGCGCGTTCTGTGCCAGGACGGAGTACGGCGGGGCCTGGTGCAGGCGCCCGTTCATCTCCTCGTAGCGCTCGGGGCTCACCCGCGGTCCGCGGTCCTCGATCTCGACCGACAGTCCGTCCGCGACCAGTTCGGCACGGATGACCACCTTGGCCTTCGGCGGGGAGAAGCGGGTGGCGTTGTCCAGCAGCTCGGCCAGCAGGTGGCTGATCTGGCTGATCGCGCCGGGTTCCACGCTGGTCTCGTCCAGGGCCTGCCGCTCGATGCGCCGGAAGTCCTCGACCTCCGCGGCGGCTTCGCGCAGCAGGTCGGCGACGCGCATGGGCTCGGTGTGCGGGTCGGGGACCTCGCCGCCCGCCAGGATGAGGAGGTTCTCGATCTGCCGCCGCATGCCGACCGTCAGCTGGTCGGACCGCATCAACTGGGCGAGCAGCGCCTCGTCGTGGCCGAAGGTGTCCTGGAGGTCCTCGGTGAGGCTCAGCTGGCGGCTGACCAGGTTTCCGGTGCGCGAGGCGATGCCGGAGGCGAACAGGCCGAACCCGTGGCGTTCGGCGGCGAGCTGCCGGTGTCCGTCGACCGACACGGCGACGGCGCGGGCGAAGGCGTCGCTGATGCGTCCGACCTCGTCCCGGTCCCCGCTCACGGCCGGCAGGGCCGCCGGGTCCACGCTCTGTCCGCGCTGGAGCCGGGCCACGACGTCGGGAAGGGTCTCGTCGGCCACGGTCACCGTGCGTACGTGCAGCTCGTTCAGCCGGCGGAGCACCGACCGGGTGGTGAACACGACCACGATCACGACGGCCAGCAGCCCGCCGCCGCTTCCCCCGATCAGCCAGGCCACCTCGGTCTGCAGCTCCGCGGCCTTGGCCTCGCCGCGGGCGAGCACCGAGCGCGCCAGGTCGATGTTGAGCGTGGTCATCTGCACGGAGAAGTTGGCGTGCGCGGACGACCAGCCGGCGACCTCGGCGGGCACCCTGATGCCGGAGACGGTGTCCTTGTGCCCGGAGAGGACCGCGTTCTCGATGCGCGTCTTCGTCTGCCAGTCCGCGGAGCCGATGACCCGCTCGTAGAACCGCTCGTCCCGCTCGGTGAGGTGCGGCACGATCAACGCCTCGTGCAGGTACCGCTGGGCGCCCAGGGAGCTGACGAACTGGTCGTAGCCGGCGAAGCTCAGCTCACCGGAGGGCCCGGCCAGGGCCAGGACGGTGTCCTCGCGCGCCACCATCTCGGTGGCCTGGAGCATCGCCACCACGGGCCGGCTCGCCTGGGCGAGTTCGGCGTCCTCCGCGTGGCTGAACTCCTGCTGGTACACCTGGATGACCTTGCCGATCACCTCGGAGTAGTAGGCCAGCGTGCTGTCGGCGGCGCCGCTGCGGGTGTCCGCGCGCTGGCGGTAGGCGGCCAGTTTGTCGAGCTGCCGGCTCACTTCCGCGAAGGACCTCGACGGATCGTCGGCCAGCCGGCGGAACTCGGTGGCAGCGAGGTCCGTGGCCCCGCGGCGGGCGCGCAGTTCGCCCTCGGCCCCGTCGTTGCCCGCCCATTGGGCGGCGGTCGCCGTCCGCTCCGCCTGCATGTCGACCATGAGCGTGTAGAGCGGTGCGCCGATCCGCTCGGCGGCCTCCACGTCGGCCCGCAGCTGTTCCGACTGGGCCAGCAACCGCTGGGCGGTCACGGTGACCTGAGTGCCCATCGCCAGGGTGGGGACGACCGCCAGCCAGATGAGCAGGGTGCGCAGGCGCACGTTGCGCCACCGACGCGTCGTCGACTGCCCTCGTACGCCTTCGGGTTCTATGGGAGACATCGGTCCTCGGGAGCGGGGGCGGCAGGGGGATGTCGGGGGTTGCCGAGCAGCCGGACGGCACGGTCCTGGGGAGGGGACGGCCACAACCGGTCCGGCTGCGGCGGGATGTGAGGGTGCCGATCATAACCAGACACATGCAGAAAACGGATAGGTGTCTTCACCGGCCAACCGTGCTATCACCTTCGGATCACCGCAGGCCAGAGACCGGATCGGAATCGAACTGCGATGTCCTCGACACCAAGACGGACCCGTTCCGGCCAGCCGCGCGAGCGCCCCGCCCGCCGCGGGCGGACCGGCAACCGGAACGCGAACGGGCCCCCGCCGGCCCGCAAGGGGTCGGTGGGGGCCCGCCGGGGTCCCGCGGCGTCAGCCCTCGTCGGAGGAGGGGGTCAGGCGCAGGGAGATGCTGTTGATGCAGTACCGCTGGTCGGTGGGGGTGGGGTACCCCTCGCCCTCGAAGACGTGGCCCAGGTGGGAGCCGCACTTCGCGCAGCGGACCTCGGTACGGACCATGCCGTGCGAGACGTCGGCGATCAGCTCGACCGCGTCGGTGTCCTTCGGGTCGAAGAAGGACGGCCAGCCGCAGTGCGACTCGAACTTCTCCGTGGAGCGGAACAGCTCGGACCCGCAGCCGCGGCAGGAGTAGACGCCCTCCGTCTTGGTGTCGGTGTACTCACCGCGGAAGGCCGGCTCGGTGCCCGCGAGGCGCAGCACCTGGTACTCGGACGGGGTCAGCTCCGCCTGCCACTGCTCGTCCGTCTTCTCTACCTCGTAGGACATGACTCTCCCGCTCCCTCGTACCTTCAGCTCGACAGCCGGGCGAGGATGGCCGGACCGAGGTCCGTGACGTCTCCCGCGCCCATGGTGAGAACGAGATCGCCGGGCTTGGCCATTCCCGCGATGACGTCGGCGACGGCCGCCTTGTCGTGCTCGGCGGTGACGTCGGCGCCCGCGGACCGGGCGGCCGCGATGATCAGCTCGCTGGTGATGCCGGGGATCGGGTCCTCGCGGGCCGGGTAGATGTCCAGGACCACGGAGGCGTCGGCCAAGGTCAGCGCCTGGCCCATCTCCTTGCCCAGCTCCTGGGTGCGGGAGAAGAGGTGCGGCTGGAAGACGACCAGGATCCGGGAGTCCCCGGCGGCTCCGCGGATGGCCTCCAGGTCGGCGGTCATCTCGGTGGGGTGGTGCGCGTAGGAGTCGATGACCTGGACGCCGGCGGCCTCGCCCTTGAGCTGGAGGCGGCGCTTGACGCCCGTGTACTTGCCGAGGGCGGAGGCCAGGTTGTGGGCCGGGATGCCGAGGGCCACGCCGGCGGCGAGGGCGGCGACCGCGTTGTGCGCGTAGTGGCGGCCGGGCACGGAGACGGTGAAGGTGAGCATCCGGCCGTCCAGGACCACGGTGACCTCGCTGGTCAGGCCGCGCGGGGTGATCTTGGTGATCCGGACGTCGGCGTCCTCCTCCTCGCCGTACGTGACGACGGTGAGGCCCTCCCGGCCCGCGACGCGGCGGGCGATCTCGGCGGCGCCCTCCTGGCCGTGGGCGACGACCAGGGTGCCGCCGGGCACGACCTTGCCGACGAAGGTCTCGAAGGACTCGTAGATCTCCTCGATCGACGCGTAGTTCGCGTGGTGGTCGAGCTCCGCGTTGAGGATGATCGCGACCTGCGGGCTGTACTTGTGGAAGGTGCGGTCGCTTTCGTCCGCCTCGGCCACGAAGATGTCGCCCTCGCCGTGGTGGGCGTTGGAGCCGGGGGCGTCCAGGTCGCCGCCGATGGCGTAGGAGGGGTCCAGGCCCAGGGCCGAGAGGGAGACCGCCAGCATCGAGGTGGTGGTGGTCTTGCCGTGCGTGCCGGCGACGGCGATCGGGCGCAGCCCGTCCATCAGGGCGGCGAGGGCGTCGGAGCGGTGCACGACGGGGATGCCGAGCTCGGCGGCGCGGGCGAGCTCCGGGTTGTCGGCGCGGATGGCGCTGGAGACGACCACGCAGGTGGAGTCGGCGGCGAGGTGGCCGGCCGCGTGCCCGATGTGGACGGTGGCGCCGTGGGCGCGCAGGGCCTGGGCGGTCTCGGAGTCTCGGGAGTCGCTGCCGGCGACCTGCGCTCCGCGCTGGGCCAGGATCTTCGCGATGCCGGACATCCCGGCGCCGCCGATGCCGATGAAGTGGGGCCGTTCCATGGCGGTCGGCAGGCCGGGCTTCATTCAGGTCGCTCCAGGATCGAGGGGTGGTGCTGTCGAGCTCTGACGGGCCCAGCCTATTCGTTGTGGGCGAAGAGCTTGAGCACCGGAACGCCGACCTTGTGCCGGGCCCGCGAGGCCCAGTCCCGGTGGAAGAACTCCTCCACGAAGTGCGGGGCGGTCAGGACGATCACCTCGTCGGCGCCGGTCTCGTCCACGACGGCCTTCAGCTTGTCGAGCGGGTGGTCCCCGATGATCTGCCCGGTGGCGTTGGCGCCCTTCTGCCGCAGGGCGTTCAGGGAGTGTGCGAGGGCGTGCGCGGCCGGGCCGCGGGCGGCTTCGCCCTCGGGTTCGTCGCCCTCGTGGATGGCCTCGGGGAGCTCACCGAGCGCGACGTCGTCGATGGCGCGCAGCAGGCGGTCCTGGTCGCCCCGGGGGCGCATGAGGACGACGAAGGAGACCGGGTCGTCCCCGTGCAGGGTGGTGACGAAGTCCACGTCCACCGTGGTCAGCGGCTGCTCGATCATCAATACGCTCGTGAACACGGACGCCCTCTCCTTCATGGGCCGAGGCCGGCTGGCCGGCCCCTGCGGAAACCATCCTGCCCCGCTGTCGCACGGGGCCTTGCGCAGGTATGTCTGCCCAGTTATGTGCCCAGCGGAAGCAAAGCGGAACGCCAAATTCCGCCCCTTGTCAGATCCGACGGTAGCTCGTGAAGAGGAACCCGGCCTCTTCCAGTACGGAGGCGGGCGCGAGCCGGTGCGGAACCGTGACGGAGGGTCCCCCGGCGATCCGCTGGGCGTCACCGGCCGCGAGCATCGGCGAGATCGTCAGGCACAGCTCGTCCAGGGCGTCGGCGGCCACGAACTGGCCCAGCAGCCGGGGACCGCCCTCGGTGAGCTGGCGGCGCAGCCCCCGCCCGGCCAGCTCCCGTACCGCGCGGGCCGGGTCCACCGCCGCGCCGTCGCCGGCCACCACGACCTCGGCCCCGGCCTTGACCGCCTCGGCCACCCGGTCGGCGGGCGCGCCGGCGCCGGTGACCACCAGGGTGGGCGCCAGCGGGGAGGTGAACAGGGGGAGCGAGAAGTCCAGGTCCATGCGCGCGGTGACCACGGCGATCGCGGGGGCCGGGCCCTGTCCGGCGGCCGCCCGGCGGGCGGCGAAGGCCTCCCGGGCCCGGGCCGGGCGGTAGCCCTCCTGGCGAACCGTTTCCGCCCCGACGACCACCACATCGGCCAGCGCCCGCAGGGTGCCGAAGATCCGCATGTCGGTCTCGCCGGAGATCGGCTGCGAACGGCCGTCGTGCTGGGCCGCCCCGTCCAGGGTGGAGACCATGTTCGCCCGGAGCCAGTGCCCGTCCGGCCCCAGGGCGGGGTACGCGTAGGCGTCCGCGAGCTCGTCGAGCGACCACTCCCGGTCGGCCCGGTCCTGGGGCGAGGCTGGTGTCTGATCGGTCACAGGGAGCAGGCGTCGCATCCGGGCAGTGTGCCACGCCCCGTAGAGTTAAGGGCTGTGTCGACATCACTCTCCACCTCCGGCCGGCCTCCGATAGCCGACGCGGGACCCCAGGCCCTGTGTGCGCGCGAGCCGCGGGTGCCCGCCGAACGGCTGGTGGCCGAGATGGTGCCGCCGCCGCGCTTCGACTCGGTCCGCTTCGACACGTACAACCCGGACCCGACCCAGCCGAGCCAGTCCGAGGCCGTCACCGTGCTGAGCGGCTTCGCAGCCGGTCTGGGCGGGGCGCACGCGAGCGGCTCCGGCAAGAGGCGCTGGTTCGCCAGGAAGCCCGCGGCCCCCTCCGGCCCGCGCGGGGTCTACCTCGACGGCGGGTACGGCGTCGGCAAGACCCACCTGCTCGCCTCCCTGTGGCACGCCACCCCGGCCGAGCCCGCGCTCAAGGCCTTCGGCACCTTCGTGGAGCTGACCAACCTGGTCGGCGCGCTCGGCTTCCAGCAGACCGTGCAGACCCTGGGCGGGCACCGGCTGCTGTGCATCGACGAGTTCGAGCTGGACGACCCGGGCGACACCGTGCTGGTGTCCTCGCTGCTCAGCCGCCTCGTCGAGCAGGGCGTGGCGCTGGCCGCCACCTCCAACACGCTGCCCGGCAAGCTCGGCGAGGGCCGTTTCGCCTCCGCCGACTTCCTGCGCGAGATCCAGGGGCTGTCGGCGCACTTCCGGCCGCTGCGGATCGACGGCCAGGACTACCGCCACCGCGGCCTGCCGGACGCGCCCGCCCCGTTCTCCGACGAGCAGGTCGCCAAGGCCGCGTACGCGACCGAGGGCGCGAGCCTGGACGACTTCCCCGGCCTGCTGGAGCACCTGGCCCGGGTGCACCCCAGCCGCTACGGCGCGCTGACCGACGGGATCACGGCCGTCTGCCTGACCGACGTGGGCCCGGTGCCCGACCAGTCGACGGCGCTGCGGCTGGTGGTCCTGGCCGACCGGCTGTACGACCGCGAGATCCCGGTCCTGGCCTCCGGGGTCCCCTTCGACCGGCTCTTCAGCGAGGACATGCTGAACGGCGGCTATCGGAAGAAGTACTTCCGCGCCATATCGCGGCTCACCGCGCTGGCGCGCGACGCGAAACCCCTGGTGTCCCAGTAGGTTTGGGGACGCCGGACCGACCCGTCATCCGGGACGGTGCGGCAGTTCCCAACTTTCTCCGAAGGGATCCACCATGGCCACCACGCGTACCGCGCACACCGTCTGGGAAGGCAACCTGCTCAAGGGCGCCGGCACGGTCACCCTCGACTCCTCGGGCCAGGGCTCGTTCGAGGTCTCCTGGCCCTCGCGCGCCGAGGCCGCGAACGGCAAGACCAGCCCGGAAGAGCTGATCGCCGCCGCGCACTCCAGCTGCTACTCGATGGCCCTCTCGCACGGCCTGGACGGCGCCGGCACCCCGCCCACCCGCCTGGAGACCAAGGCCGATGTGACCTTCCAGCCGGGCGAGGGCATCACGGGCATCCACCTGACGGTCCGTGCGGAGGTCCCCGGCCTGGACGCGGAGGGCTTCGCCGCCGCGGCCGAGGACGCCAAGAAGAACTGCCCGGTCAGCCAGGCCCTGACCGGTACGACGATCACCCTGAGCGCCGAGCTCGTCTGATCCCTCCCGCTCCGCCGGGGGTGCGGGCCGCACGGCGCGGCCCGCACCCCCGTCAGGCGTTCTCCGTCAGGCGCTCTCCGTCAGGCGTTCGCCAGCTGCGGGATGAGGCGCATCGCGTTGCCGTGGTAGATGCCCTGCAGCTGCTCCGGAGTGAAGGCCGGGTCCGCTTCCAGAGCGGGCAGCGCCAGGTCCGTGACCGTGTCGGCGGGCGCGGCGGGCCAGTCCGTGCCGAAGAGGACGTGATCGGCCGGCACGTGCTCCAGCAGGGTCGCCGCGGGCGCCATGGGGCCCGCGGTGTCGTAGTAGAAGCGGCTCAGGTGGTCGCGGACGGCCGCGGGTTCCACGCGCGGTTCGCAGAACCGTCCGAGGGCCTCCAGCCGCGTGGCGATGTACGGGAGGAAGCCGCCCGCGTGCGGCAGGACGACGGAGATGTCCGGGAAGCGGTCCAGCGTCCGCCTGCTGATCATGTTCACGGCGGCCCGCGTGGTGTCCAGCAGGAAGTCGCACATGAAGTTCGGAATGCCGGGGAGGCTCGACGCACCGGGCGGGCAGCCGGGCAGGTTGTGCGGATGGGTGTCCACCACGGCGGAGAACTCGTTCAGCTCGTGGAACAGCCGGTCGTAGGCGGGATCCCCGAGGTAGACGCCCCCGTAGTTGGCCGTCACGTTCACGCCGACGGCGCCGAGCTGCCCGAGGCCGCGGCGCACGGCCCACGACGAGGCCTCCGGGTCGTCCAGGAACAGGGGCACGTAGTACGAGAACCTGCCCGGGTGCGAGGCCGCCACCTCGGCCATCGACTGCAGCGTGATGTTGACGGCCTCGCGCAGCTGCGCCGAGGACCGGTAGCGCGCCGGCAGCATCGGCTTGAGGACGGCGGTCGTGATGCCCGCCCCGTCCATGAACCGGATCGCGTCCCCGATGCCGAGCCGCGTCCACGGGGGCAGCTGTTCCTGCGTGATCAGCCCGTGGTGCACGGCCCACTCGCGCCATTGCGGCGCGCAGTAGTGGTGATGCATGTCGATCTTCGAATGGACCGCGCGCGCCGCGTCCGGGCCGGGTGCGGAGGGACCCCGCCCGACCCGGATGACCTCACTGGTGCCCACCGCGGCGATGCGCAGTTCGTCCGCCGGCGTGCCCAGGAGGCGCAGCGCGGGAGTACTCACGGAATCCGTCATGACGATCCACCGCCCATCGGGTCTGGGTTACTTTCCGGAGGCCACGGAGGCCAGGGTCGGCTCGCCGGGATCCCCGTCCGGGCGCGAGGGCTCCAGGACGATCCGGAGGTGTTCGAGCCCCCGGAACGCCGCCACCGGCCCCTTGAGCCACGCCCCCTTGGTCTCCTCCGCGTCCGCGAGCTCCATGTCCGGGAACTCCCGCAGCAGGCAGGCGAACGCGATCTCGAGTTCGAGCCGCGCCAGCGGGGCCCCCAGGCAGTAGTGGGTGCCGTGCCCGAAGCCCAGGTGCGTCCCCTGGAGTCCCTCGCGCGTCACGTCCAGCTCGTCCGGGGAGTCGAACTTCTCCGGGTCCCGGTTGGCCGAGGAGATCGCGATCTGCACCAGGGAGCCCTCGGGGATCAGCGTGTCCCGGATCCGGGCGTCCTGCGCCGCGTACCGGAAGGTCGACGTCTCCACCGAGCCCTCGAAGCGCAGCATCTCCTCGACCGCCCCCGGGATCAGCCGGGGGTCCTCGCGGAGCTTCGCCGCCTGGTCGGGGCGGAGCAGCAGGTTGAGGACGGAGTTCCCGATCTGGTACGCGGTGGTCTTGTGGCCCGCGAAGAACAGCACCCACAGCGAGGCGACCAGTTCGGGGTCCTCCAGCCGTTCCTCCGCCTGGAGGAGGTCGCTGAGGAAGGAGTCCGACGGGTGCGCGCGGGTGTCGGAGATGAGCCGCTCCAGCCGGTGCTGCAGCCGCTCCTCGGCCGCCTTCAGCTCCGCCCTCCTGCTCGGATCGAACCGGGAGCGCGTCACCACGGCGAACTGCTCCAGGATCTCCGGGCGGTCCTCCTGCGGGATGCCCATCAGTTCGCACAGGACCGCGATGGGCAGCGGGAACGCGAACGCGGCCATCAGGTCGACCGTGCCGGCCTTCCGGCACTCGGCGAGGATGCCCTCGGCGATCTCGGTGATCCGCGGGCGCATCTGCTCCACCCGCCGGGGGGTGAAGGCGCTGCGCAGGATGCGGCGCAGCCGGGTGTGCCGCGGCGGGTCCGAGAAGAGCACGTTGTCGTCGAGCGCGTCGAAGAAGCTGCCGTACACGGCGTGGTAGGTGTCGATGGCCCCGCGCATGTTCTTGCTGAAGCGCGGGTCGGACAGCGCGTCGCGGGCGTCGTCGTGGCGCGTGATCAGGTACGTGTCGACCCCGTGCGGCGGAGTCAGCAGGCACACCGGGGCCTGCTCGCGCAGGGCGGCGTACATCGGGTGGGGGCACTGCCGGTACTCCGGCGCGCCCCTGGACACGGCCGAGACGATGTCCTGCAGCTCTCCGCCGCCGTTCGGTGCCGCATCCTGCTGCGCCATGTTCCGCACCCTCCGTCGCACTCGCTCGCACTCGCCTTCTGCGGACACACCGGTTCCCCGTGCGGGTGGGCCGCGAAACGGCGCCGTTCCCGTTCGGGTGAGGCCCGCGGGGCCGGGTACGAGTTCGTCCGCGTGCAGGGTCCGGCGGGCCCTCAGCCGATCGGCGGTCGGCCGTCCGGGGCCGTTTGTGTGGCGGGCGCGACGGCCCGGGGAAGGGGTACGGAGTCTCTCGCCAGCCCGTCGCAAGGAGCCCGCGCATGGCCCGCAGTCTCGCCCTGGCCCTCACCGCAGCCGCCTCGCTCGCCCTGGCGGCCGTCGCCGCCGCCCCCGCCGCGTCCGGCGCTCCGCCCCGTCCCGGCGCGGGCGCCGACGGTGGCGCCGGACGGGCCGTGGCCGACCGGGCCCTCGTGTACAAGGCGACCGCCAGGTACCAGGTGCACGCCAACGGGGTGGCGGCCGGCTACAAGCCCGACAAGTACTGCGTCTTCGACAAGGCGGGGGGAACGGGCGCGCTCGGCTACCCGCACTTCAACCACGCGTACGACAACTCCCTCGACCCCGCGAAGCCCGCCGCGCTGTACTACGAGGACGACGGGCGCGGCGGCAAACGCCTCGTCGGAGTCCAGTGGCTGGTCTACGACCGCGACCAGAAGCTCACCACGGACGACGACCGCCCCACGCTGTTCGGCGTCCCCTTCAAGGGCCCCAAGCCCGGCAACTTCCCCGGCCAGCCGGTCCACTACGCCCTGCAGCTGTGGCTCTGGAAGGACAACCCCGGCGGCCTGTTCCAGACCTTCAACCCGGCGGTGACCTGCCTTCCGGGCACCACCCGCCCCTGACACCCTCCCTGCCCCCTCCCCCTCCCTGACACCCGCCCCGATGCCACCCCCGACGCCCTTCCCGAACACCGCTGCCGCACACCGCCCGGAGCCGCCGATGTCCGTCACCCGACGCAGCCTGCTCGCCGCCGGCGCGATCGCCTTCAGCGGGACGCTCGGGGCGCTGTTCGCCGGCGGCTCCCCCGCCGCCCTGGCCGCCCGCGCCGGGCGCGGGTACGGGCCGTTGCTCCCCGACCCGCGCGGACTGCTCGACCTGCCCGCGGGGTTCGGCTACCGGGTGCTCTCGCGGGCGGGCGGTCCGCTGCGCTCCGGCGAGGGCACCGTCCCGGCCAACTGCGACGGCATGGCCGCCTTCGACGCAGGCGGCGGCCGGATGCGGCTGGTCCGCAACCACGAGAACCGCACCACCGCCGCCCTGCGCGTCCCCGCCGTCCCGGGGCTGACGTACGACCCCGAGGCCCTGGGCGGCTGCACGGCCCTGGAACTCGACGCCGCCGGGGCGGTCACCGGCGAGCGGGTCGCCCTCGCCGGCACCGCCGTCAACTGCGCGGGCGGCCGCACCCCCTGGAACACCTGGCTGAGCTGCGAGGAGACCGAGGACCGCGCGGGCACCTCCGGCTACGCCCGCGACCACGGCTACGTCTTCGAGGTGGACCCCGCCGACCCGCACCGCTCGGGCGCGGTCCCGCTCACCGCGATGGGCCGCTTCGCGCACGAGGCCGTCGCCGTGGACCCGTACCGCGGGGTCGTCTACGAGACCGAGGACGCCTTCGTCAAGCCGTTCGGGCTCTTCTACCGCTTCCTGCCGGCGCGGCCGCTCGGGGGGCTCGGCTCGCTGCGGGCGGGAGGCGCCCTGGAGGCCCTGCGGGTGCCGGGGATCGCGGACCTCGCGGTGGTGGACCGACCCGGGGCGGAGTTCCCGGTGGAGTGGGTGCCCGTACCGGATCCCTCCGCGGCCTCGGACCCGATCCGGCTCCAGGACTTCGGGCGGGGCGGGATCACCCACGCGCAGAAGCTGGAGGGCTGCTACTGGGGCGGCGACGGCGTCCACTTCGTGTCCAGCTTCGCCCGCACGGGCGAGGGCGCGTCCGCCGACCACCACGGTCAGGTGTGGTTCTACGATCCGCGCCGGGCCCGGCTGCGGCTGGACGTGCTCTTCGGGCCGGCCGCCGACATCGCGCTGCCCGGGGACTCCCCCGACAACATCTGCCTGGCCCCGGACGGCGGCCTGATGGTGTGCGAGGACGGCGGCGGCGCCCAGTACGTCTTCGGCGTGACGGCGGGCGGCGAGGTCTATCCGGTGGCCCGCAACGCCCAGGACATCGGGCAGCCGGGGGCCCCGGAGTGGGGGGAGTTCGCCGGGGTCACCTTCTCCCCCGACGGGCGGACGATGTACGTCAACGCGTACACCCCGGGCACCACCTTCGCGGTGACGGGCCCGTGGCGCTGACCCCCGATTCGTATGACTGCATGACGGAATGACCGCACGGCTGCGCGACCGCCTGTCGCGCAGTCCTGTTGTTGGATAGTCATATAGTTTGCGTACGTGACCATTTCCGCACGAAAAGTAGCCGCCACGGCTGTCACGGCGGTGCTGGGTGCCGCCCTCGCCGGCTGTGGGGGCGGCTCCGCGCCGGACGCCGGCCGCGAAGCCCGCCTGGGCACTCCCGCCGCCTCGGCCTCCGGCGCGCCCACCGCGTCCGCCCCGAACAGCGCGCCCCCCACCCCGCAGGCCGGCGCCCCACAGGCGGGCGCCCCACAGGCCGGCGCGCCCGCCAAGGCCCCGACCCTGGCCCCCGGCCCGAACGGCCTGACCCCGGTCTTCGAGCGGGCGAAGCAGCAGACGGACAAGACCGTGGCGCTGACCTTCGACGCCGACATGACCTCCGACCAGGGGCCGCGCGCCGCGGACGGCGAGCACTTCGACAACCCGCAGCTGATCTCGACCCTGCGCACGCTCAAGGTGCCCTCGACGATCTTCATGACGGGCCGGTGGGCCGAGGAGTACCCGGACCAGGCCAAGTCCATCGGCACCGACCCGAACTTCGAGATCGCCAACCACTCGTACAGCCACCACGCCTTCA
This sequence comes from Streptomyces sp. NPDC001513, assembly GCF_042894695.1. Taxonomy (NCBI): domain Bacteria; kingdom Bacillati; phylum Actinomycetota; class Actinomycetes; order Kitasatosporales; family Streptomycetaceae; genus Streptomyces; species Streptomyces sp. NPDC001513. The sequence continues at coordinate 418,054 of NZ_JBIAVU010000007.1, read as the reverse complement.
AGTCCCCCTGCTACGGGCTGCCGGCGCTCGACGGCGCCGCCGCCCGCGCCGACGTGGACCGGGCCTTCGCCGCCTTCCGGCAGGCGGGGGCCGTCAACACGGTCCCCTACTTCCGCTTCCCGGGCGGCTGTTACGACGACCAGGCGCTGCGGGCCCTGTCCACGGCCAAGGTCACGGCCGTCCAGTGGGACGTGGTCAGCGGGGACGCCTTCGCGAAGGACCCCGACGCGGTGGCCGAACAGGTGCTCAACGGGGTGAAGCCCGGCTCGGTGGTGGTCATGCACTGCACGCGCAGCGCCGCCCCGGTCACCGAGGAAGCCATTCGGAAGATCGTCCCGGAGCTGCGCAAGCGCGGCTACCGCTTCGTGAAGGTCTCCGAGCTCATCGGGAAGTGACCGGGCCGGGGACGGCCGGGCCCGTCAGCCGGAACAGGCGGTGCGCTGCGCGTCCTGCCACTCGCAGACCGGGCAGAGCACCACGCCCGGCGTCGCGATCCCGTACTCGGTGGGCTTGCCGCACTCCAGGCAGTCCGCGTACGGCGGCCCGTCCACCCGCCCGGCCGGGGCGGCGGGGGCGGGGCAGTACGACGGCGTCCCATTCGGCTGGTCCATGCGACGAGCCTACCGGCGCCGGGTGGGAACCCGGCGGCGAACAGCCTTGGGAGAACTGCTGCCGGCACACTGGTAGGAAACTTTCCTTCCTGTTAAGGTCCCGGGCGGCGGCTCGGCGCGGTGCCCACCCCCACGGGCATGACGCGCTCAGCGAGAGCTCTGACCCGGCCGCCGCGGTGCCGCCCCCTGCCCGCCCGCGGGCGGGGGACCGCGCCGCCCGCGCCAGTGCCCAGCTCTCGCCGCCCCCTCGAAGCAGGGAGTTCCAGGTATGCGCCCGAACACCTCCGACCGGCAGCCTCTGTTACCCGCCGGACTCCGCACCCTCCTCCTCTCCGGCGTCACCGCACTCGCACTCGTCTGCGGGCTCCTCCTGGCCTGGCCCGACCGCGCCGGGGCCGCCGCCGACCCCCTCATATCCCGCGGGAAGCCCGCCACCGCGTCCTCCACCGAGACCTCTTCGCTGGGCGCGAAGAACGCCTTCGACGGCGACCCGGCCACCCGCTGGGCCAGCGTCGAGGGCAAGGACCCGCAGTGGATCCGGGTCGACCTCGGCGCCGGGGCCACCGTCTCGCGGGTACGGCTCACCTGGGAGGCCGCCTACGCCAAGGCGTACCGCGTCGAGGTCTCCGCCGACGGCGCCGCCTGGACCACGCTCGCCACCGAGAGCGCCGGCAACGGCGGCACCGACGACTGGACCGGCCTGTCCGGCAAGGGTCGCTACCTGCGCGTCCAGGGCACCGCGCGCGGCACCTCGTACGGCTACTCGCTCTTCGAGGCCGAGGTGTACGGCACCGCTGGGGACGGGCCGCCGCCGGGCGGCTCCTTCACGGTCGTCGCCGCCGGTGACATCGCCGCGCAGTGCACCGCGTCCGACAGCGGCTGCGCACACCCCAAGACCGCCGCGCTCGCCCAGCGGATCGACCCGAAGTTCTACCTGACGATGGGCGACAACCAGTACGACGACGCCCGGCTCTCCGACTACCGCGCCTACTACGACAAGAGCTGGGGCACCTTCAAGGCCAAGACCCGCCCGGTCCCGGGCAACCACGAGACGTACGACCCGGCCGGCCCGCTCGCCGGCTACAAGTCGTACTTCGGGAGCATCGCCTACCCGCAGGGCAAGAGCTGGTACAGCTTCGACGAGGGCAACTGGCACTTCGTCGCCCTCGACTCCAACTCCTTCGACCAGGCCGCCCAGACCGACTGGCTGAAGGCCGACCTCGCCGCCAACACCAGGCCGTGCGTCGCCGCCTACTGGCACCACCCGCTGTACTCCTCCGGCGGGCACGGCAACGACCCCGTCTCCAAGCCGGTGTGGAAGATCCTCTACGCCGCCCGGGCCGACCTGGTCCTGAACGGGCACGACCACCACTACGAGCGGTTCGCCCCGCAGGACCCCGAGGGCCGGGCGACCGCCGACGGGATCGTGGAGATCGTCGGCGGGATGGGCGGCGCCGAGCCCTACCCGATCGAGGAGGTCCAGCCCAACAGCCAGAAGCGGATCAGCGGACCGTACGGCGTGGTGAAGCTGGACTTCACCGCCTCCGGCTACGGGTGGACCTACGTGGCCACCGACGGCCAGGTCAAGGACACGAGCCCGAAGTACAGCTGCCACTGATGTACCTGGCCGCCAACGGCCGCCCGGACGCGCCGCCCCGCCCCCTGGGGGTCGGGCGGCGCGTCCCCGCCGCCGTCCTCGCGCTCGGCACGGTCAGCCTCGTCACCGACATCTCCTCCGAGATGGTCACGGCGGTCATGCCGCTCTACCTCGTCCTCGGCGTGGGCCTGACCCCCCTCCAGTTCGGCTTCCTGGACGGCATGTTCAGCGGAGCCACCGCCCTCGTCCGGCTGCTCGGCGGACGGCTCGCCGACCGCCGCGGCCACCACAAGCGGGTCGCCGGCGCCGGCTACCTGCTGTCCGCGCTCTCCCGGCTCGGACTGCTGCTCGCCGGGGGCACCACGGGTGGGATCGCCGCCGCGCTCGCCGCCGACCGCCTCGGCAAGGGCATCCGTACCGCCCCGCGCGACGCCCTCATCTCGCTCAGCGGGCCCCCGGAGAGCCTCGGCCGGTCCTTCGGCGTTCACCGCGCCATGGACACCACGGGCGCGCTGCTCGGCCCGCTCGCCGCGTTCGCCGTGCTGTGGGCGACCGCCGACGCCTACGACGCGGTGTTCGCCGTCAGTTTCTGCACGGGCCTGCTCGGAGTGCTCCTGCTCGTCCTGTACGTCCCGGCCGCGGACACGACCGTGCCCGCACCCGCGCGCCCGCCCAGGACCGCGGCCCTGCGCAACCCCGTCTTCCGCCGCGTCCTGTACGCCGCGGCCCTGCTCGGCGCCACCACCATCGGCGACGCCTTCCTCTACCTGCTGCTGCTGCGCGCCCTCGACCTGCCGCCCGCCCTGTTCGCGCTGCTGCCGCTCGGCGCCGCCGCCGTCTACCTCCTGCTCGCCGTCCCCGCGGGTCGGTTCGCCGACCGGTCCGGACGACGGCCTGCCTTCCTGCTCGGGCACGGCGCCCTGCTCTGCGCGTACGCCGTGCTGCTGGCGCCGGTCTCCTGGCCGAGCGTCGTCACCGTCCTGGCCCTGCTGGGGATCTTCTACGCCGGCACGGACGGCGTCCTCATGGCACTGGCCGCGCCGGCGCTGCCCGCGCAGGGCCGGGCGGGCGGACTCGCCCTGCTGCAGACCGGCCAGGCACTGGCCCGGCTGCTCGCCGCCGCCGGATTCGGGGCGGCCTGGACCCTCTGGGGACAGCGGCCCGCCCTGTGGGCGGCCCTCCTCGCGCTGGCCGGGGCCCTCGTGGCCGCCTCGCGCATCCTGCCCGCCGCTCCCCCGACCACCACGGAGGCATCGTGAACCCCCCGTCCCGACGGCTGCGCCTGGCCTTCGTCATCGCCGCCGTCCTGTTACTGGCGGGAGGCTCGCTGGGCTACGTCCTGCACGCGCGGCACCGGGAACGCCCGCCCGGGGAGCGGGCCGACGCCTCCTTCACCCTCGCGGAACCCGGCCTCTACTTCCGGGACTCGGCCGGCGGACGGGTCGCGCGCCAGGGCGGCCCGAGCCTGCCGCGGGTGACGGGCGGCCCGTCCTGCGACCGCTTCCACGCCGCCGGCGAGCACGCCCTGTGCCTGCGCAGGCTGCCCGGGGTCCCGCCCCGCACCGATGCCCTCGTACTCGACCGGCGGCTGCGCGAGATCCGCCGGGTGACCGTGCCCGGCATCCCCAACCGGGCCCGCGTCTCCGCCTCGGGGCAGCTCCTGTCCTGGACGACCTTCACGACCGGCGACTCCTACGCCACCACCGCGTTCTCCACCCGGACGGCGATCCTGGACCTGCGCACCGGCTATCTGGTCAAGTCGATCGAGCAGATCCCGCTGACCCTCGGCGGGGCCCGCCACCACGACTCCGACGTCAACTACTGGGGCGTCACCTTCGCCTCCGACGACAACCGCTTCTACGCCACCGTCTCCACCCGGGGCGCCACCCACCTGGTCGAGGGGGACCTGCGCGCCTGGTCGGTGAAGGCACTGCGGGAGAACGCCGAATGCCCCTCGCTGTCACCGGACGGCACGCGCGTCGCCTTCAAGAAGAAGGTCTCCGACGACCCCCGGGCGCCCTGGCGGCTGTACGTCCTCGACCTCGCGACGATGCGCGAGCACCCGTCGGCCGAACCCCGCGGCGTCGACGACCAGGCCGCCTGGCTGGACGACTCGACCCTCGCCTACTCCCTGCCGGGACAGGAGGGCCGCGCGAGCGACATCTGGTCGGCCCGGGCGGACGGCACGGGCGAGCCCCATCTCCTTGTCCCGGGCGGTTCGTCACCCGCCGACATGCACTGAGGGGTGTCGTGCCGACAGATGGCACGACACCCCTCGGAGTCCTGACCTACCGCCTGACGGGGGTGTTCGGCAGGAGCGAGAACCCGGTGCCGCACGCCGTCACGATGTTCGACGGCGTGAACGCCGTGCCGCTGGTGGTGCACACGGCCTCATGCTGTGCCCCGTTCTGGGTCAGCAGCGTGACGACGAGGCGACCCACCGAGGCCTCGGTGACTGAGGCCGCGGTGCCGATGACGCACGTCGGCGCGTTGGCGAGAGCACCGAGGTTGATCCACACGCCCGGGGTCCGGCTGTCGTTGAGGAACGAGTTCCCTTGCGCGTCGCTCGCGACACGGAAGACCACACCGGTCAAGGCGCCGAAGTCCGGAGCGGCAGAGCTGACGTCGCGTGCGCCGCACTTCTTGCCCGCCGCCATGGAACTACTGGGATCCATGGTGCTCCCCGGGCCGTCGTCGGCCACCGCGGACGGGACCATGAGCGTCCCGAGCAGGACCGCTCCCGATACGGCCGACATGCCCCGCGCAGCCCAAGCCAGCTTCCTCATGTGATTCCTTTCCTGGAGGGGAGGCCCTCCGCTGCGTGCGGAGTGGCCCCTTCTACGGGTAGGGGCATCCCCGCACCGACCAATTGGTCACGGAAAGTCATGAATCGTCACTCTTTGGAACAGCGAGCGCCTTCGAATGGCGGCGGCCGGGCACCCATCTGCCCCGCGGCCGCCGAGTCGGTTCAGTGCGCCGCCGCCGTCTCGGTGACCTCGCTCGGGCGGACGATGACGAAGCCCTCGCCGCGCAGCATCAGCTGGACGGCCTCGCCGGAGCCGCCGCGGATCATCGAGCCGACCGACTGGGAGCGGTGCAGGCCGGTCTCCAGCTGGGCGCTCCAGCCGACGACCGCGTCCGTGTCGACGTAGACCGGGGCCTGGGCGGTGACCGGGATGATGATCGGGTTGCCGTCGCAGATCACGGCGAGCTTGCCGGTGCCGGTGAAGACGCTGTTGAAGAGGCCGCCGCCGGTCATGCCGGCGCCCTTCACCATCTTGATCTCGTAGGACAGGGTCGGGTCGAAGCAGAGCACGTTGCGGCCGTTGACGGTGAGGGCGTCGCCCGGCTCGAGGTCGATGATGAAGCAGTTGGCCGCCTGGTGGGCGAACCAGGCCTCGCCCTGGCCCCGTACGGACATGAGCGCCAGCCCCTCGCCCGTCACGGCGCGCTTGAGCATGCCGCCTATGCCCTGGCCCTTGCGCTCGAACTGGAGGTTGCCGCGGAAGGCGATCATCGAGCCCTGACGGGCCAGCATTTCACCGTTGACGTTGTACTTGACGGACTTGGCGTTCTGCAGGCTCATGCCGGGGGTGACGGCGGCCTGGGCCAGGTTCTCGGACGCGAAAAGATCACTCTTCATGCCGCCGATCCTCACCCGCGGCGACCACCCGGGGCATCCTCCTTGAGGTGGAGCCTGGCATCCTTGGCGGGATGAGCAGCCAGCACCCGAACGACATCTCCGACGTGCCCGCGGTCGGCGCGGACAGCCCCTTCCGGCAGGAGCACGTCCTGCGCGACGAGGCCCCGCAGTTCGTCCTGCCGCTGGTGGTCCGGATCGAGAAGGCCGAGCCGCCGGCCCGGACCGACGCCCTGGAGACGGCCGCCCGCGCGGTGCTGGTGCTGCTCACCGACGAGCGGGCGCGGGGCGAGGGCGAGTGGGCCGAGGCGGTCCGCGACTGGCAGGACGCGCGGATCCGCAAGGTGGTCCGGCGGGCCCGCGGGGCGGAGTGGCGCAAGGCGCAGACCCTGCCCGGTGTCACGGTGCACGGTGACAGCGCGGAGGTACGGGTCTTTCCGCCGGTGCCCCTGGACGGCTGGCCCAAGGAGCTCGCGAAGCTCCAGGTGTCGGGTACCGATCTGGACGACCCGGAGCCCGTGGCCGCGGTCGAGGACCCGGAGCTGCCGGTGCTGTGGCTCAACCCCGGCCTCGACATGTCGGCCGGCAAGGCGATGGCCCAGGCCGGGCACGCCGCGCAGCTGGCGTGGTGGGAGCTGACCGGCGCGGAGCGCGCCGCCTGGCGGGAGTCCGGCTTCCGGCTGGCCGTACGGACGGCCCCGCGCGAGCGGTGGGCGGAACTGGGCGGGAGCGGGCTGCCGGTGGTCCGCGACGCCGGGTTCACCGAGATCGCGCCGGGCAGTGCGACGGTGGTCGCCGACCATCCGGCGCTGCGCGCCCGGCTCTGACGGCGCCGCCCCGCGGACCCTGCGCGTGCGCGGGAACCTCAAATGTTGCTCTGAACGTCCCCTGCTGCGGTTGGCTCGACTCCGTCGGGGCCATGACATCGACACACGATGCGTTGAGAGGGGGCGAGGGGACATGAAGCCCATGGCACACCTGGGGGTGGGCATCGGCTGGCGGCCGGAGATCGCGGACGCCGTCGAGCGGCTGCCCGGCCTCGACTGGGTCGAGGTGGTGGCCGAGAACATCTGCCCGGGCCACCTGCCCGAGGCACTGCTGCGGCTGCGCGAGCGCGGCACGAGCGTGGTGCCGCACGGGGTCTCGCTCGGCCTCGGCGGCGCCGACCGGCCGGACCCCGCGAAGCTGGCGGCGCTCGGCGAGCGGGCGGTGGCGCTGGGGGCGCCGCTCGTCACCGAGCACATCGCCTTCGTGCGGACCTCCTCGCCGGTGCTGGAGGCCGGGCACCTGCTGCCGGTGCCGCGCACGCGCGACGCGCTGGACGTGCTGTGCGAGAACGTACGGATCGCGCAGGACGCGCTGCCCGTACCGCTGGCGCTGGAGAACATCGCGGCGCTGTTCTCGTGGCCGGGCGAGGAGCTGACCGAGGGGCAGTTCCTCACGGAGCTGGTCGAGCGGACCGGTGTGCGGCTGCTCATCGACGTGGCCAACCTGCACACCAACCGGGTCAACCGGGGCGAGGACCCGGCGGCCGTCCTGGACGCGATCCCGCTGGAGGCGCTGGCGTACGTGCACGTGGCGGGCGGGGTCGAGCGGGGCGGCGTCTGGCACGACACGCACGCGCACCCGGTGCCGCCGGTGGTGCTCGACCTGCTCGCCGCGCTCCGCTCGCGGGTGGACCCGCCGGGCGTGCTGCTGGAGCGGGACGACGACTTCCCGCCGGAGGCCGAGCTCGCGGGCGAACTGGAGGCGATCCGGGCGGTGGTGACGGCCGGCCCCGCGACGGGCGTCCGGGCGGAGCGCGCGCGGGAGGGTACAGCCGTGCCGGAGGCCGCCGCGGAGCCGGAGACCGTATCGGGGGCCGAGCCGGAGGCCGCCGCCGGGCCCGGGTCCGCCGTCGCCACCGAGCCCGCCCGGACCCGGGTCGCGCTCGGGCAGGCCGCGCTGCTGTCGGCGCTGGTGGCCGGGACCCCCGTACCCGAGGGCTTCGACCGCGGGCGCATCCGGGTGCAGGCCCGGGCGCTGGCCGCCAAGCGGGCCGACGTGGTGGCCAGGCTGGCTCCGGAGCTGCCCGGGCTCCTGGGCGGCCGCGACCCGTACCGCGAGGCCTTCCTCGCGTACGCCAAGGGCCGCCCGATGACCGCCGGGTACCGGCGGGACGCGCTGGACTTCGCCGAACACCTGCTGATCCGGGACCTGCCGGCCGATCCGGCCGCCCGGCGCCGGCTCACCGCCTGGTGGCGGGAGCGGGCCGGGGTGCGGCCGCCCCGCCGGGTCGTCCGCTGGGCCCGTGCGCTCGCGGGGAGGGCGGCATGAACCTCCTCGCCGTGGCGGTCTGGACCGCCGTCGCCGTCTCCTCCTTCCTGCTGCTGCGCGGGGCCCGCGGCGGCCGCCCCGCCTCGGCGGGATCCCCGGCCGCTCTCCACGATCTGTCCGAGGCCGCCTTCGTGGTGGGCGGGCCCGCCACCGTCGTGGACGCCGCGCTCGTCTCGATGCTCGGCGACGGCCGCCTCGTGGTCGGCGGTCCGGGCATCGTCCAGGTCCGTCCCGGGGCCCGGGCCGGCGACCCGGCCGAGCGCGCCGTGCTCCAGGCCCACGCAGGGGCTCCCTCGGGCTGGCTCTACCAGGTGCGCTACGCCGCCATGTGCGACCCGGCCGTCCAGGAGATCGGGGACGTACTGGCCGACCGCGGGCTGATCCGCCCGCCCGGGTCCGGGCGGACCCGGCGCCGCTGGGGCTTCGTCCAGGCTCTCGTGTGCGCACTCCTGATCCCGGTGTCGCTGGTGCTGACCTTCGTGGGGCTCGCCCTCGACAGCGGCGCCCAGGTGCCGTTCATCGTGAAGGTGCTGCCCGTGCTGGTGATCGGCATCGTGGTGGGCGTGATCGGCGCGGTCCGGGCCAGGAGCCGGGTCACCGGGGCGGGGCTGCGGGCCCTGCGGGCGCTGCGTTCCGCGTACGTGAACGACCGGACCCCGCACGTGCAGACCGCCCTGTTCGGGCTGCGCGGCCTGCGGGACCCGTACCTGCGGCAGCAGTTGGTGCCCGCCGCCCGCGGCACCCGGCTGGCCGCCGCGCAGTCGGGCGCGCGCTCCCACCACACCCACGGCTCGTCGTCCGATTCCTCGGACATGCTGCTGCCGGTGGTCTGGTGCGCCGCGAGCGACGGCGGAAGCGGGGGTTCGGGCTGCGGGGCCTCGGGCGGAGGCAGCGGCTGCGGAGGCAGCGGCTCCGGCTGCGGTGGCGGCAGCGGTTCGAGCTGTGGCAGCTCCTCCGGTTCCAGTTGTTCGAGCAGTTCGGGCTCCAGCTGTTCCAGCAGTTCGAGTTCGAGCTGTTCCAGCAGTTCCTGATCCGCCGACGGGGGCCAGGGCGGCCGACACCCGCCGGTGATCCTTTACAACGACCGCGGTCCGGCCTCTCATCACTTCATACGATGAGAGGCAGGCCCGTCATGCGGACACGACTCGCACGCCACGGAGCCGCCGTGGCCGCGCTCTCCCTCGCCCTGTGCACTCCGGTCCCGGCCGCCGGGGCCACCACCGACGCCGAGTCGGCCGGAGCAGCGCTCGCCGCCCGCCGCGCCGCCACCGCCCGCCTCGACTTCCGCGCCTGCCCCGCCGTCGAGGGGCTCCCCGGCCCGGTCCGCTGCGCCGAGCTGCGCGTACCGCTCGACTACGCCCGCCCCGACGGCCCGCAGATCTCCCTCACCGTCAGCCGGGTCACCGCCACCCGCGCCCGCGGAGCCGTCCGCCAGGGCGCCCTGGTCCACAACCCCGGCGGCCCCGGAGCCTCCGGGATGCACTTCCCGCTCGTCGCCGTACTGCCCGAGTGGCAGCGGATCGCCGCCGCCTACGACCTCGTCGGCTACGCCCCGCGCGGTGTCGGCCGCTCCGCCCCGCTGTCCTGCCAGGACCCCGCCGCCCGGGCCACGGGCCCCACCCAGGAGCCGGCCGACCCCTCCCCCGCGTACAAGAGGCAACGCGCCTCGGCCGCCCGGGCCTACGCCCGCGGCTGCGCGCGGCGGGCCGGCGCGACCCTGCCGTACTACTCCACCCTCAACAACGCCCGCGACCTGCACGTCCTGCGCGCCGCGCTCGGCGAGGACCGGCTGACCTTCCTGGGCGCCTCGTACGGCACCTACCTCGGCGCCGTCTACGCCACCCTCCACCCCGGCCACGTCCGCCGGATGGTCATGGACTCGGCGGTCGATCCCGACCCGCGCCGCGTCTGGTACCGCAACAACCTCGACCAGGCGCCCGGCTTCGAGCGCCGCTGGTACGACTTCCGCGCCTGGGCCGCCCGGCACCACGGCACGTACCGCCTCGGCGCCACCCCGGCGGCGGTGCAGGCGAGCTACGAGCGGGTCCGGGACGCGGTGGCGCGTACGCCCGCGGGCGGGCGGGTCGGCACCGGCGAACTCCGGGCCGCCTACCTCCAGGCCGCGTACTACGACGACGTGTGGCCGGAGCGGGCGTCGGCCCTGGCGGCCTTCCTGCGCGGAGATCCGGCCCAACTGGCCGCCCAGGCCGCTCCGGACCCGGCCCGGGCGGCCGCGGCGGAGAACGCGACGGCCGTCTACACGGCGGTGCTGTGCAACGACGCCCCCTGGCCCGCGGACTGGGAGACCTGGGACCGCGACAACTCCGCGCTGGCTCGCACGGCCCCCTTCGAGACCTGGGCCAATGCCTTCCTGAACCTGCCGTGCGCCTCCTGGCCGGTGGCCCGGCGGCAGCGGCCGGTGGCGGTCGAGGGGCCGGTCCGGCTGCCACGGACGCTGGTGGTCGCGGCGGAGCGGGACGGGGCGACCCCGTACCCGGGAGCGCTGGAGCTCCAGCGGCGGCTGGGCGCCGGGGCCGGGCTGGTGACGGAGGCGGGGGCCGGCTCGCACGGAGTGGTCGGCGGACGCAACGACTGCGTGGACCGTCACGTGGAGCGGTATCTGCTGACGGGCGCCACCCCGGGGTGGCGCGTCACGTGTGCGCCGCATCCGGAGCCCGCACCGGTGTCGCTGGACGACCGGGCAGCGAGCGCCCGCAGGGCGCTGCTGCCACCAGTCGTCTGAACTTCCGGGCGGGATCTCCGGCTGCGTCGTTTCGGGGGCAGGGCCTCCCGATCCACCGGAGGAACTCACCTGACGGTGTGGTCGTCCTCCGGTCCTTCCCCCCAGGGGAGGTATCAGGCGAGCCCGGCCACCAGATCGGCGACGGACTTGCGGCGTCCGGTGTAGAAGGGCACCTCTTCCCGGACGTGCATGCGGGCCTCGGAGGCGCGCAGGTGACGCATGAGGTCGACGATGCGGTACAGCTCGTCCGCCTCGAAGGCCAGCATCCACTCGTAGTCGCCCAGCGAGAAGGAGGCGACGGTGTTGGCGCGGACGTCGGGGTAGCCGCGGGCCATCTTGCCGTGGTCGGCGAGCATGCGGCGACGGTCCTCGTCCGGCAGCAGGTACCAGTCGTAACTGCGCACGAAGGGGTACACGCTGACGTAGTCGCGGGCGACCTCGTCGGCGAGGAAGGCCGGGATGTGCGACTTGTTGAACTCGGCCGGGCGGTGCAGGGCCATGTTCGACCACACCGGCTCCAGCGCGCGGCCCAGCCTGGTGCGGCGGAACAGGTTGTACGCGGTCTGCAGCTCGTCCGCGGTCTCCGCGTGCCACCAGATCATGATGTCGGCGTCGGCGCGCAGGCCGGAGACGTCATAGGTGCCGCGGACGGTGATGTCCTTGGCGGCCAGCTGGTCGAACAGCTCCTGGACCTCGTCGGCGAAACCGGCACGGTCTGCCTCAGGACTGGGGAGGACGTCCTTCAGCTTGAAGACGGACCACAGGGTGTAGCGGATGACCTCGTTGAGGTCCTTCGCCTTCTTCCCCGCGTTGGGAATCTTCTCTGGTGCAGTCATGTTCCTATTGTCCCGTGCGCTGATCAGTGGTCGGCGCCAGGGGTGCCGTCCGCGTACCGAGGGAGGCGAGCACCGCCTCCGCGGCCCGGCCGGCGCTGCCGATACAGGCCGGGATGCCCACCCCGTCGTAGAGCGCGCCGCACACCGCGAGGCCCGGCAGGGCGGCGACGGCGCCGCGGATCCGGGCGACCCTGTCGAGGTGGCCGACCGGGTACTGGGGCAGCCCGCCGTCCCAGCGGGTGACGGTGGAGGCGACCGGGCGGGCGGCGAGGCCCACGGCCTCGCCGAGGTCGGCGAGGGAGACGTCGACGAGCTCGCCGTCCTCGCGCCCCAGGTCGGCCTCGTCGGCGTACCGGCCCACCGAGGTGCGCAGCAGGAAGAGCTCGGGATCCGCCCCGGCCCAGGCCCACTTGTTGCTGGAGAAGGTGGAGGCCTTGATGGTCCGGCCGTCGACGGGCGGTACGAGGAACCCGCTGGCGCCCCCGTCGGCGACGGCGGCGGGCAGGTCGGAGCGCCGGAAGGCCATGGTGACCAGGGCCATCGAGGCGTATTCGACGCCGCGCAGCTCGGCCGCGGCGGTGGGCGCGAGCCCGTCCAGCAGGCGGGCGGCGGGCCCGGCCGGGGTGGCCAGGATCACGCCGTCGGCCTCGATCGCCTCGACGGGCCCTGCGGGCCCGGCGCCGGTCACGATCCGCCAGCCTTCAGCCGTACGCATGACCTCGGTGACGGGCGCGCCCGTGACGATCCGCGCTCCGGCCGCGCGGCAGGCCTCGGCCACGGCGAGCGGGAGCCGGCCGATGCCGCCGTCGATGCCGGCGAAGACCGGACCGGCCTGCTGGGGCTGGGCGGCGGCCCGGCGCTGCAGTTCCCGTACGCCGTCGGACAGCAGCGCGTGCGTGCGTGCGGCCTCGAAGAGCTGGGGCACGGCGGCCCGCATGGAGATGCGGTAGGCGTTGCCCGCGTAGACCCCGCCGAGCAGCGGCTCCACCAGCCGGTCGACGACCTCGTGGCCGAGCCGGGCGGCGACGTACGCGCCGACGGCGACGTCCTCGCCGATCTCGGTGGGCGGCAGTTCGCGTTCGGCCTCGATGCGGGCCAGGCCCTCCGCGGACAGCACCCCGGAGGCGGCGAGCGCCCCCGGGTCGCCCGGGACCCCCATGACGTGCCCGCGCGGCATCGGCCGCAGCGCGCCGCGGGTCCACAGGTGGGCGGTGGCGGTGGCGGGCGGCTGCACGGCCTCGCCGAGGCCCACGGCCCGGGCGAGGTCCACGCCTTCGGGGCGGCGGGCGAGCATGGATTCGGCGCCGAGGTCGACGGGGGCCCCGGCGAGTTCGCCGGCGTACAGCTTGCCGCCGAGGCGCGGTCCGGCCTCCAGCAGCGTGACGCGGGCGCCTTCGGCGAGCAGCCGGTGGGCCGCCGCGAGGCCCGCGATGCCGCCGCCGATGACGACGACGTGGCCGGGGGAGCCCGGCCGGCCCGGCCGATCCGTACGCATGTCCGCTTCGTGCATGGACACATCGTCTCAGACCGATCTCCGAGGCCGGACCGTGACCGCATCGGGACCGGCCCGGGACCCTGCGGGTGAAACCCGCGACGGGACTCTGTACGTCGAAACGGCAACACCAGCCGAACACCGGGGGTTTGCACGATGCGCGCTCCAGACAGACACCGTTCCGCGGCGGCCCTGGCCGCCCTCTCCCTGGCCGGGGCGCTCGCGCTCACCGGGTGCGGCGCGGACGCCGGGGACAAGACGTCCTCGGCCGACCGGGCGGCGGTCGCACCGGCGCCCGCCCAGGATGGCAAGGCCCAGGAGGGGGCGAAGGGCGCGGCGGCTGCTCCGGCCGCGTCCGCGGCTCCGGGCGACAAGAACGCCCCGCCGGCGGCCGCGGTCCGCCCGAACGTGATCCGTACCGCGACGCTCGGCATCGAGACGACGGACGCCCAGAAGGCCCTCGCGGCGGCCCGCGCCGCGGCCGACGGGGCGGGCGGCTACGTCGGCAACGAGTCCACCCGGCGCGGCGAGGACGGCCGGATGACCTCGACGGTGACCCTGCGGGTGCCCGGGGATCGCTACGACGCGGTGCTCGGCGCCATGGAGGGCAGCGGGAAGCTCCTGCACCGCAAGGTCGACGCGCAGGACGTCACCGAGAAGGTCGCCGACATCGGCAGCCGCGTCGCGTCGCAGCAGGCCAGCGTGGCCCGGGTGCGGGAGATGATGGGCAAGGCCACGGCGCTGAGCGAGGTGGTGATGCTGGAGAGCGAGCTGAGCCGGCGCCAGTCCGACCTGGAGTCGCTGCAGGCGCAGCAGGCGGCGTTGAAGGACCAGACCTCGATGGGCACCATCACGCTGGAGGTCTCGGAGCCCGCGCCGAAGCCGCCGGCCGCGGAGAAGAAGAAGGAGAAGGAGCCCACCTTCCTGGGCGCCCTGAGCGGCGGTTGGGAGGTCTTCACCAAGATCGTGCGGTACCTGACGGTGACGGTGGGCGCGCTGCTCCCGTTCGCGCTGACGGCCGCCGTCGTGGCGCTGCTGGTCCGGCTGTACCGGCGGCGGCGCCCGGCCCGCCCGAAGGCGGCCCGGGTCACGGCCCCGGGCACGGCCGCGGCCCGGTTCCCGTTCCCGCAGCGGCCCGCGGCACAGGCCCCCGCGGCCCAGGTTCCCGCGCCCCGGACGCCGGCTCCGGACACCGATGCGGACGCGGGTACCGGCGTGCAGGACTGAACGCGCGTTCGCCCGTAGCGTGTTCACATCCGATGTCGGGGTGAAGGGGCGGTACGGACGATGGCGACGGAACGACTGGTGGTGGTCGGCGGTGACGCGGCGGGGATGTCCGCCGCGTCACAGGCCCGCAGGCTCAAGGGCCCGGAGGAGCTGGAGATCGTCGCCTTCGAGCGCGGGCACTTCACCTCGTACTCCGCGTGCGGCATCCCGTACTGGGTGGGCGGCCGGGTCGCCGAGCGCGACGACCTGATCGCCCGCACCCCCGAGGAGCACCGGGCGCGGGGCATCGACCTGCGCACCCGCACGGAGGTCGTGGAGCTGGACCTGCCCGGATCCCGGGTCCGCGCCCGCGATCTGGACAGCGGATCCGAATCCTGGACGGGCTACGACAAGCTCGTCCTGGCCACGGGCGCCCGCCCCGTCCGCCCCCGGCTCCCCGGCATCGGCGCGCACGGGGTCCACGGGATCCAGACCCTGGACGACGGCCAGCGCCTGATGGACACCCTGCGGCGCACCGAGGGCCGCCGGGCGGTCGTGGTCGGCGCGGGCTACATCGGCGTGGAGATGGCGGAGGCCCTGGTGGAGCGGGGCTACGAGGTGACCGTGCTGCACCGGGGCGCGCAGCCGATGGCCACGCTGGACCCGGACATGGGCGGCCTGGTGCACACCGCGATGAACCGCATGGGGATCCGTACGGTCGCCGGCGCCGAGGTCACGAAGATCCTCACGGACGAGCAGGGCCGGGCCCGGGCGGTGGCCACGGCCGCGGGCGAGGAGTACGAGGCGGACGTGGTCGTGCTCGGCATCGGCGTGGAGCCCCGTACGGCCCTCGCCCGCGCCGCGGGCCTGCCGCTCGGCCCGTCGGGCGGCATCCTCACGGACCTCTCGATGCGGGTGCGGGGCCACGAGGACATCTGGTCGGGCGGCGACTGCGTGGAGGTCCTGGACCTGGTCGCGGGCCGTACCCGGCACATCCCGCTGGGCACGCACGCCAACAAGCACGGGCAGGTCATCGGCTCGGGCGTGGGCGGCGGCTACGCGACCTTCCCCGGGGTCGTCGGCACGGCGGTCAGCAAGGTGTGCGACCTGGAGATCGCGCGTACGGGGCTGCGCGAGCGGGACGCCCTGGAGGCGGGCCTGCGCTTCGTGACGGCCACGATCACCTCCACCAACACGGCGGGGTACTACCCGGGCGCGGCGGAGATGACGGTGAAGATGCTGGCGGAACGCCGTACGGGCCGCCTGCTGGGCGTCCAGATCGTCGGCGGCGCCGGGGCCGCGAAGCGGGTGGACGTCGCGGCGGTCGCCCTGACGGCGGGCATGACGGTGGACCAGGTGGTATCGCTGGACCTGGGCTACGCGCCCCCGTTCTCCCCGGTCTGGGACCCGGTCCTGGTAGCGGCCCGGAAGGCCGTCTCGGCGGTCCGCTCGGCGGGGGTCTAGCCCGCATCTCCGTCGGACATGCGAAACGTCGGCCCGTGCCGTGCACGAGCCGACGTTTCGGTCCTGCTCGGGTCAGACGGCCGTCTTGGTGTGGACGTAGTCCACCAGGCGGGTCAGCGCGTCGGGGTCGGTCGTCGGGAGGACGCCGTGGCCCAGGTTGAAGACGTGGCCCTCCAGGCCGGCCGCGGCCGCGAGGACCTCGTCCGTCTTGGCCTCGACCGCCTCCGGCGTGGAGAAGAGCACCGCCGGGTCCAGGTTGCCCTGGAGCGCCTTGCCGGGGCCCACGCGGCGGACGGCCTCGTCCAGCGAGACCCGGTAGTCGACGCCCATGACGTCGGCGCCGGCCTCGCCCATGAGGCCGAGGAGCTCGCCCGTGCCCACGCCGAAGTGGATCCGCGGGACCCCGTACGAGGCGACGGACTCCAGGACCTTCGCGGACGCGGGCATCACCGAGCGGCGGTAGTCCGCCGGGGCGAGCGCGCCGACCCAGGAGTCGAAGAGCTGGACGGCGGAGACGCCGGCCTCGATCTGGACCTTCAGGAAGGCGGAGGTGATCTCCGCGAGGCGGTCCAGCAGGTCGGCCCACAGCTCCGGGTCCCCGTACATGAGGGCCTTGGTGTGCTCGTGGTTCTTCGAGGGGCCGCCCTCGACGAGGTAGCTCGCAAGGGTGAAAGGCGCGCCCGCGAATCCGATCAACGGCGTGGCACCCAGTTCACCCGTGAGCATGCCGATCGCCTCGGTGACGTACGAGACGTCCTCGGGGGTGAGGTCGCGCAGCTGTGCGAGGTCCTCGCGGCGGCGGATCGGCTGGGCGACGACCGGGCCGACGCCCGGCTTGATGTCCAGGTCGACGCCGATGGCCTTCAGCGGGACCACGATGTCCGAGAAGAAGATCGCCGCGTCGACCTTGTGGCGCCGCACCGGCTGCAGGGTGATCTCGGTGACCAGGTCGGGCCGCATGCAGGACTCCAGCATCTGCGTGCCCTCGCGCAGCTTGCGGTACTCCGGGAGCGAGCGCCCGGCCTGCCGCATGAACCACACCGGGGTGTGCGGCACCGGCTCGCGCCGGCACGCCTTCAGGAAGGCGGAATCGTACGTCTGACTCGGCTGGCCCGTGGGGCGTTCGTTGGCGCTCACGACCCAAATCTTCGCACGTATGAAGAAGTGCCCGACCCGGCGCGGGTGTCCCTGCGCCGTACGGCCGCACATACCGCCTAGTCTTCCCCGCATGGCTGCGGCTCAGGGACGATTTTCAGATGGCGCTGACGGTACGGACAGCGCGAAGGAGAGCTCCGTCCCGCTCCCGTTCCGCCGGGCGGTCGACGGCTTGAAGAAGGCGCGGCTGCGCCCGGGCATCGAGATCGACCCGACGAAACCGCCCCAGAGACTGGCGCCGCACGCCTACGCGCTGGAGGCCGCGGTGGTGGACGGTGAGGACGATCTCGCCGACGGGCGGCTGATCCTGCTCCACGATCCGGCCGGGCACGACGCCTGGCACGGGACCTTCCGGCTGGTGACGCTCGTACGGGCGGAGCTGGAGCCCGAGATGGCCGCGGACCCGCTCCTCCCCGAGGTGTGCTGGTCCTGGCTGACGGGTGCGCTGGACGCGCGCGGGCTGACGTACGGGGAGGCGAGCGGGACCGTGACCATGGCCGGCTCGCACTACTTCGGCGGGCTCGCGGAGCGGCGCCCGGCCACGCAGATCGAGATCAGAGCCTCGTGGACGCCCCGCGAGGGGGTGGGCGGGGTGCCGGACACCTCGGCGCACCTGTCGGCGTGGTGCGAGCTGCTGTGCCAGATCGCGGGACTGCCGCCGACGGGTCCGACGGACACCGTCACGGGTGTCGTCTCCCTGCCACAGCGGCGCGGTCCGCACCACCCGTAGCCGCAGGGCTGTACGGCCGCCTCCGCCGACCACCTCGCGCCGTGGGTGTCGGAAGGCGGCGTCCGATGCGGGCTTCTGATCACCCGATGATCGATCGTGCGTCCGAATTGCCCGAATTGTTACTCACCAAATCGTGATCATTCCCTAAAGCCGGGCGGGTGACGTGCCGAAGGAGTCAGTGACCATCCGTACGGTTCGCACCGGCTTCCTTCCCCGAGCCGGCCGTCCCGCCACTCCCCCAGGAGGCCTAGGTGTCCGTTCTTCTCGAGCAGCCCGCAAGC
This sequence comes from Streptomyces sp. NPDC001513, assembly GCF_042894695.1. Classification (NCBI taxonomy): domain Bacteria; kingdom Bacillati; phylum Actinomycetota; class Actinomycetes; order Kitasatosporales; family Streptomycetaceae; genus Streptomyces; species Streptomyces sp. NPDC001513. Next base: position 399,983 of record NZ_JBIAVU010000007.1, on the reverse strand, counting down.
CTGGTCGCCTACCGCCCGAACAAGCCGACGGCCATGGTCGTCGTGGCCGACCCGCGCGTCCGCTCCACCGTGACCCGCCATCTGTGGGCCCTCGGAGTACGTGACGTGATCGAGGCGTCGTCCATCGCGGAGGCCCGCCCCCGCGTCGGCAGCCCGCGCGACATCTGCGTGGCCGACGTACACCTGCCCGACGGTTCCGGTCTCACCCTGCTCTCCGAGACCCGCGCCGCCGGCTGGCCCAACGGCCTGGCCCTGTCCGCCGCCGACGACATCGGCGCCGTGCGCAACGCCCTCGCGGGCGGAGTGAAGGGCTACGTCGTCACCGGTACGCGGACCAACATCGGGCTCCCCACCCGCCCTGGCGCCGCCCCCATCGGCGCCGCGGCCGCCCGTATGCACCGCCGCCCCCCGGGTGCCCCGAGCCACCCGGGCGGCTACCGCGAGCTCTCCGGCCGCGAGGTCGAGGTCCTGCGCCTCGTCGCGGAGGGCCAGTCCAACAAGGCCATCGGCGTCTCGATGGGCCTGTCCGCCCTGACCGTCAAGTCCCACCTCGCCCGGATCGCCCGCAAGCTGGGCACCGGTGACCGTGCCGGAATGGTCGCCGTCGCGCTGCGCACCGGGATCATCCACTGAGCGCGGGGCGGAACTCCCGGATACCGACCCCCGGACCCGGTCCGGGGGAACCTCCCGGGATACCCCCGGAAAACTCCCCGCATACTGCTCGCGCCCGTCGCCGGAACGTTCCGGCGACGGGCGCGTCGTATACACGGATACCCTTGACCGGTGACCGACGCCCAAGAGACCGCAGCAGACCTGCGCACCACCACCGGGGGCGGCCCCCCGGACGACGTCGTTGTTCCGCCCGGTGGGCTGCCGATTCCGTTGCTGGAGCCCCGTGAGGGGATCCCGCCGGTGGTCGCCGACGCGGACGCCCTCGCCGAAGTGGTCGCGGCCTTCGCCGCGGGCACCGGCCCCGTCGCCGTCGACGCCGAGCGAGCCTCCGGATACCGCTACGGCCAGCGCGCCTACCTGGTGCAGCTGCGCCGCGAGGGTGCGGGGTCCGCGCTGATCGACCCCGTGGGCTGCCCCGACCTGTCCTCGCTGGGCGAGGCCCTGTCCGGCACCGAGTGGATCCTGCACGCCGCCACCCAGGACCTGCCCTGCCTGCGGGAAATAGGCATGGTGCCCACCTCCCTCTTCGACACCGAGCTGGCCGGCCGCCTCGCCGGCTTCCCCCGGGTCGGACTCGGCGCGATGGTCGAGAGCGTGCTCGGCTACGCGCTGGAGAAGGGCCACTCCGCCGTCGACTGGTCCACCCGCCCGCTCCCCGAGCCGTGGCTGCGCTACGCCGCTCTGGACGTGGAGCTGCTGGTGGACCTGCGGGACGCGCTGGAGAAGGAGCTGGACCGGCAGGGCAAGCTGGAGTGGGCCCACCAGGAGTTCGACGCCATCGCCTCCGCCCCGCCCGCGCCGCCCCGCAAGGACCCCTGGCGCCGTACGTCGGGCATGCACAAGGTGCGCCGGCGCCGTCAGATGGCGGTCGTACGGGAGCTGTGGGAGTCCCGGGACCGGATCGCACAGCGGCGCGACGTGTCACCCGGCAAGGTGCTGGGCGACGCCGCGATCGTCGAGGCCGCGCTGGCCCTGCCCGCGAACGTGCAGACCCTGTCCGCCCTGCCCGGCTACGGGCAGCGGATGGGCCGGCGCCAGCTGGACCAGTGGATGGCCGCCGTGGACCGGGCGAAGGCCCTGCCCGAGAGCGAGCTGCCGCAGCCGGGGGCGACCCCGGCCGGTCCGCCGCCGCCGCGCTCCTGGGTGGACAAGGACCCGGCCGCTGCGGCCCGGCTGTCGGCGGCCCGCGCCGCCGTCTCGGCGCTCGCGGAGGCGCTGAACCTGCCCCAGGAGAACCTGATCACCCCGGACACGGTCCGCCGGCTGTGCTGGGAGCCGCCGCAGCGGCTCGACGCGGACACGGTGGCACAGGCCCTGGCCGGCTACGGCGCCCGCGCCTGGCAGATCGAACAGGTGACGCCGGTCCTGGTCCCGGCCCTGGCGGCCACGGCCTGACCCGCCCCGACGCGGTGGAACCCCCCGGTCCGGCCCCTCGGCTCGGCGCCGGGGGGCCTCGTCAGACCGTGTCCGTGTAGGCGCCGTCCTCGTCCACGTAGAAGCTGCCCTTCTCCAGGTCGTCGACCTTGGTGTGCTTGAGCCACCGCTTGGACAGCCGGTGCAGGACCTTGTGCTGGCGCTCCCAGACCATGGAGTGTCCGGCGCCGGCCACCCGGAACATCAGCTTGCGGACGCCGGGGATCGCGTCGTAGAACGCCGGGACGGAGAAGGTGGGCGAGTTCGCCGTCTGGTCGTGCTCCCCGTAGACGATCATCACCGGGACCTGTTCACCGAGCACGCCGCCGATCGGGACGGTGTCCTTGTTCCAGCCCCACCAGTAGGAGTTGCGGAACCGCAGGACGCCCTCGGGCGACCCGGCGACCGGGCCGCCCCAGGTCCGGCCGACCGGGTCGATGTCCATGCACTCCTTCCACACCGCCTCGACCATGCCGGCCGCCCGCTGCTTCTTGCCGTGCACCTCCTTGTCCCAGGCGCTTTCCAGACCCGTCCGGCTCGTCAGGTTCATCGGGAAGCCGAACAGGGACGGCGGCTCGGACACGGGAAACATCGGGACGGGCGCGCCGAAGCCGTGGGGCGGTACGCCGGCCCGGCCGTCGGGCGGATAGATCGGCGCCAGGAGGAGCAGGCTCTCCACCTTCCCGGGGTGCTGGATCGCGTACGGCCCGAACACGAAGGCGGCGGCCGACTGGCCGACGAGGGACACCTTGGCCACGCCCCGCAGGCTCCTGATGAACTCGACGACCGTGTCGACCTCGCCCCACTCGCTCTCCGAGTTGCCCAGCTCGTGCGGGTAGGGCGGCGGGCTGGCGTCCGGCAGCGGGTTCGGGATCAGGATGGCCTGGTGCAGCGGGTTGGCGTTGCGGGGCTTGTCCATCTCCGGCCGCGGCGACAGGCCGGATCCGGTGAGCTCCATGAGGAAGACGTCGAATCCCGCGTCGGCCAGGAACCGCGCCCAGCTGTACTTGCCTCCGTCGTGCTGGAGGTCGAAGGCCACGACCGACGGAACGCTCCGGCCGTGCAGCATCAGAACGGCCTTGCGCTGCGCGTTGGCGCCCGTCGGGGTGCCGTCGTATTCGCGCACGAACAGCTTGACGGCCTGCCCCTTGTTGGCGGGGACGGTCGAAGTGTGCGGGACCTGGTGGTTCACGGCCGGGGTGGTGGGGGGCATCTCTGGCATCCGATCCGTCGACTCAGCCGGAGGAGGGACGCTCCGGCCGGGTCAGGATCGGGACGGTCCGGGGGAAATGCCACGACCACGGCCGGGCACCCACCACACGTGACCTGAACGGGTTGGCCCGCCGGGTCCGATCGGACGGGGGCGCGCGATCGCGCCGATGCGGGCGGAGTGTGACCTTCACCGCTCCTGGGGGAGGGGGTGTCCACAATGGTTACCCGCAAGTAGCATGGTCGGGTGAGCGGGCGCTCAGCAACGCATGCCGAACGCCCCCGCGCGCAGCAGTGCACACCCGCACCTGGAGGAGAGCCAACGTGCCTCGTACCGTCAGGGACGTCGTCTTCGTCGACGGCGTCCGCACCCCGTTCGGCAAGGCGGGCCCGAAGGGCATCTACAACGGGACCCGCGCCGACGACCTCGTCGTGAAGGCGATCCGGGAGCTGCTGCGCCGCAACCCGGACCTGGACCCCGCGAAGATCGACGAGGTCGCCATCGCCGCGACCACGCAGATCGGCGACCAGGGCCTCACGCTGGGCCGTACGGCCGGCATCCTCGCGGGCCTCCCGCAGTCCGTACCGGGCTACTCCATCGACCGCATGTGCGCCGGCGCGCTGACCGCCGTGACCGCCGTCGCGGGCGGTGTGGCCTTCGGTGCGTACGACGTCGCCCTCGCCGGCGGTGTCGAGCACATGGGCCGCCACCCCATGGGCGAGGGCGTGGACCCGAACCCGCGCTTCGTCTCCGAGAAGCTGGTCGACGAGTCCGCCCTGTTCATGGGCATGACCGCCGAGAACCTGCACGACCGGTACCCGACGATCACCAAGCTCCGCGCCGACGAGTACGCCGTGCGCTCGCAGGAGAAGGCCGCCAAGGCGTACGCCGACGGCAAGATCCAGCAGGACCTGGTCCCGATCTCGGTGCGCAACACCAACGAGGCGGCCGGTGAGACGGGCTGGGGCCTGGTCACCACCGACGAGCCGATGCGCCCGGGCACCACGCTGGAGAACCTGGCCGGCCTGAAGACCCCGTTCCGTACGCACGGCCGGGTCACCGCGGGCAACGCCGCCGGTCTCAACGACGGTGCCACCGCCGCGATCATCGCGTCCGAGGACTTCGCCCGCGAGAACAACCTCCCGGTCAAGATGCGCCTCGTGTCGTACTCCTTCGCCGGTGTCGAGCCGGAGGTCATGGGCTACGGCCCGATCCCGGCCACCGAGAAGGCCCTCGCCCAGGCCGGCCTGTCCATCGAGGACATAGGCCTGTTCGAGGTCAACGAGGCGTTCGCCGTGCAGGTGCTCGCCTTCCTGGAGCACTACGGCATCGCCGACGACGACGCCCGCGTGAACCAGTACGGCGGCGCCATCGCCTTCGGTCACCCGCTCGCCTCCTCGGGCGTGCGCCTGATGACGCAGCTGGCCCGTCAGTTCGAGGAGCAGCCGCACGTCCGCTACGGCCTGACCACCATGTGCGTCGGCTTCGGCATGGGCGCCACGGTCATCTGGGAGAACCCGCACTTCACCGCCGAGGGAGACGCCAAGTGAGCACCACCGCCGAGCTCCTGAAGGGTGCGGCCGAGCTGTTCCCGGACGAGGTCGTCACCGCCGCGCACGTCCGCCACCTGGACCTGCCGTTCGGCGCCGGGCGCTTCGCGCTCGTCACGCTGGACAACGGTTTCGACCACACCAAGCCGACCACCTTCGGTCCGCAGTCCCTCGCCAACCTGAACGCGGCGATCGACCAGGTCGAGCAGGAGGCCATCGCCGGCTCCATCGTCGGCGCGGGCATCACCGGCAAGCCGTTCATCTTCGCGGTCGGCGCCGACCTCAAGGGCGTCGAGCTGCTGAAGAAGCACGACGAGGCGCTCGCCATCGGCAAGGGCGGCCACGACGTCTTCAAGCGCCTCTCCGCGCTCGCGGTCCCGACCTTCGCCTACTACAACGGCGCGGCGATGGGCGGCGGCGTCGAGGTCGGCCTGCACTGCACCTACCGCACCGTCTCGAAGGCCATCCCGGCCTTCTCGCTGCCCGAGGTCTTCCTCGGCCTGGTTCCCGGCTGGGGCGGCTGCGCCATCCTGCCGAACCTGATCGGCGCCGAGCGCGCGGTCTCGGTGATCATCGAGAACTCGCTCAACCAGAACAAGCAGCTGCGCGGCAAGCAGGTCTTCGACCTGGGCATCGCGGACGCGCTGTTCGAGGGCGCGGACTTCCTGGAGCAGTCGCTCCTGTGGACCGCGAACGTCCTGAACGGCACCACCGAGGTCGTCCGCGACGAGATCGACCGCGGCGAGGCCTGGGACGCGGCCGTCGCCAAGGGCCGCTTCATCGCGGACTCCAAGGTGCACGGCGCCGCTCCGGCCGCCTACCGCGCGCTGGACATCATCGCCGCGGCCAAGTCGGGCGACCTCCAGGCCGGCTTCGACGCCGAGGACACGGCCCTGGCCGACCTCATCATGGGCGGCGAGCTGCGCTCGGGCATCTACGCCTTCAACCTGGTCCAGAAGCGCGCCAAGCGCCCGGCCGGTGCCCCGGACAAGTCCCTGGCCCGTCCGGTCAGCAAGGTCGGCGTCGTCGGCGCGGGCCTGATGGCCTCGCAGCTGGCGCTGCTCTTCCTGCGCCGCCTGGAGGTGCCGGTGGTCCTCACCGACATCGACCAGGAGCGCGTGGACAAGGGTGTGGGCTACGTCCACGCCGAGATCCAGAAGCTGCTCGGCAAGGGCCGCATCAACCAGGACAAGGCCAACCGCCTGACCGCCCTGGTGACCGGTGTGCTCGACAAGGCCGAGGGCTTCGCGGACGCGGACTTCATCATCGAGGCCGTGTTCGAGGAGATGTCCGTCAAGCAGAAGGTGTTCGCGGAGGTCGAGGCGGTCGCCCCGGCGCACGCGATCCTCGCCACCAACACCTCCTCGCTGTCGGTGTCGGAGATGGCCTCGAAGCTGCGGCACCCGGAGCGCGTGGTCGGCTTCCACTTCTTCAACCCCGTCGCGATCCTCCCGCTGCTGGAGATCGTCCGCGGCGAGCAGACCGACGACGCCTCGCTGGCCACGGCCTTCGGTGTCGCCAAGAAGCTGAAGAAGACCGCGGTCCTCACCAAGGACGCCCCGGCGTTCGTCGTGAACCGCATCCTGACCCGCTTCATGGGCGAGATCCAGAACGTCATCGACGAGGGCACCCCGGTCGTCACGGCGGAGAAGGCCATCGAGCCGCTCGGCCTGCCGATGTCCCCGCTGGTGCTCCTGGAGCTCGTGGGCCCGGCGATCGGTCTGCACGTCTCCGAGACCCTGAACCGCGCCTTCCCGGAGCGCTTCACCGTCTCCCCGAACCTCGCGGCCGTCGTCAAGGCCGGCAAGCGCGGCTTCTACGTCTACGATTCCGGCAAGCCGGAGCTGGACCCCGAGGTCGCCGCCCTCCTGGTACAGGGCGACTCCGTCCTGACCGAGGAGCAGGTCCGCGACCGCGTCCTGGACGCGGTGGCGCAGGAGATCGGCCTGATGCTGGAGGAGGGTGTCGTGGCCGAGGCCCAGGACATCGACCTCTGCCTCATCACCGGTGCCGGCTGGCCCTTCCACCTGGGCGGCATCACGCCGTACCTGGACCGTGAAGGCGTCTCGGAGCGCGTGAACGGCAAGAAGTTCCTCGCTCCCGGCCTGGCGAGCGTCCCGGCCTAGTCCGGGTCGCAGACGGGCGTTCCACGGCCTGGCCCGCCCCCTTCGGGGGGCGGGCTTCGGCCGTTCGAATATCTGTCTAAGATTCACCCCCATGACGGAAACGCACGCGCGGCCCAGGCGCCGCCGACGCCGCATTCTGCGGATCACCCTGCTGCTGGTCGCCGTGCTGATCCTGGGCGCGGCCGGGGCAGGCTGGTGGACGTACAGCCATCTCAACGGCAACATCGACAGCGTCGACCTGGATCAGGCGATCGGGGACAACCGCCCCCCGAAGGTGGTCGCGAACGCGCAGAACATCCTGGTGCTCGGTTCCGATTCGCGCGCCGGCGCCAATGCCGATCTCGACCACGGCGACGTGAGCGGCGCCCGCTCGGACACCGCGATGCTGGTGCACATACCCGAGGGCCGGGCCAAGGCGACCGCGGTGAGCATCCCCCGCGACACCCTGATCACCCGGCCCGAGTGCAAGGACGGCAAGGGCAAGACGCTGCCGTCCGCCAAGCGGGTCATGTTCAACTCGGTGTACTCGCTCGCCGGTCCGGCCTGTGTGGTCAACACGGTGGAGCAGATGTCCGGCGTACGCGTGGACCACTTCGTCGAGGTCGACTTCGCCGGCTTCAAGGGCCTGGTGGACGCGCTGGGCGGGGTCACCGTCACCCTCGACAAGCCGATGAGCGGGGCCAAGGGCGGCCTGAAGCTGGACGCGGGCACGCACCGGCTGAACGGCACCGACTCGCTCAAGTTCGTCCGTACCCGCTACGGCTACGGCGACGGCAGCGACCTCGGGCGCATAGGCCTGCAGCAGCAGTTCATGCTGGCGATGCTGTCGGAGATCAAGAAGCAGGACGCCCTCGGCAACCCGGCCCGGCTGTACAAGCTCGCGGACGCCGGGACCAAGTCGCTGACCACCGACTCCGACCTCGCCTCGCTCACCGCGCTGTCCGACTTCGCGCAGAGCATGAAGGGCGTGAACCCGGACACGATGGAGACGATCATGCTGCCGGTCGCCTACGACAAGGTGGACCCGAACCGCGTGGTCGTCGCCGAGCCGCAGGCCACCCAGCTGTGGGACGCCCTGCGCAAGGACGAGAAGGTCCCCGCCTCGGCGAAGGACTCCCCCGCCAAGGGCTGACGGGCCCGCGCACACGGAAGCCGGCCGTACGGGTGACCCGTACGGCCGGCTTCCGTCGTTCCACCGGCGGAATCCCGTGTTCTAGAACTCCGCGTTGGCGCCGACCTTGCCGAGGCGGCTGTGCGAGCGTCCGTAGGCGAAGTAGACGACGACGCCGATGGCCATCCAGACGCCGAAGCGGATCCAGGTCTCGGCCGGCAGGTTGAGCATCAGCCAGAACGAGGCCGCGATCGACAGGATCGGGATCACCGGCACCCACGGGCAGCGGAACGCCCGGTGCAGGTCGGGGCGGGTCCGGCGCAGGATGATCACGCCGAGGGCGACGAGCACGAAGGCGAACAGGGTGCCGATGTTCACCAGTTCCGCGAGCTTCTCCAGACTGGTGAAGCCGGCGACGACGGCGATGATGCAGCCGAGCAGGAGGGTCGCCCGGTAGGGGGTGCGGTACTTGGGGTGGGTGACCGAGAAGACGCGCGGGAGCAGTCCGTCACGGCTCATCGCGAAGAACACGCGGGTCTGGCCCAGCAGCAGGATCATGCTCACGGTGATCAGGCCGACGGCCGCACCCAGACTGATGGCACCGGAGAAGAAGGGCTGGTTCACCGATTTGAACGCTTCGGCCAGTGGCGCCGTCGGTGACATCTCCGAGTACTTCTGCATGCCGGTGACCACCAGCGTCACGGCGACGTAGAGCACCGTGCAGATCAGCAGCGAACCGAGGATGCCGCGCGGCATGTCCCGCTGGGGGTTCTTGGTCTCCTCGGCGGCGGTGGCCACGACGTCGAAGCCGATGAAGGCGAAGAAGATGAGCGAGGCCGCGGTGAAGATGCCCATGACGCCGAAGTTGGTGGGCGCGTACCCGAACATCAGCTGGACCAGTGGCGCGTGCAGGCCGTTGCCCGCCTCCTGTGGCTGGGCCGGGGGGATGAACGGCGAGTAGTTGTCGGCCTTGATGAAGAACAGGCCCGCGATGATCACCAGCAGGACCACGAAGACCTTGATGGCGACCACGACCGCGGTGATCCGCGCCGAGAGCTTCGTGCCGACGACCAGGATCGCCGTCAGCGCCAGGATCAGCAGGAAGGCCAGCAGGTCGAAGTGTCCTCCGGCGTCCGGTCCGGACAGCGCGGTGGGCAGGTCCCAGCCCAGGTTGGTGTGCATCAGGTGGCGTACGTACCCGGACCAGCCGACCGCGACGACGGCGGTGCCGAGGGCGAACTCCAGCACCAGGTCCCAGCCGATGATCCACGCGGGCAGCTCACCGATGGAGGCGTACGAGAAGGTGTACGCGGATCCGGCCACCGGCACGGTGGACGCGAACTCGGCGTAGCAGAGCGCCGCGAGAGCGCAGACGATGCCCGCCGCCACGAAGGCGAGGGCGGTGGCGGGTCCGGCGTTGTTGCGGGCCGCGATGCCCGTCAGGACGAAGATGCCGGTGCCGATGATGACACCCACACCGAAAACCGTCAGGTCCCAGGCGGAGAGCGACTTCCGGAGCGCGTGTTCCGGCTCCTCAGTGTCGCGGATGGACTGCTCCACCGTCTTGGTGCGGAAGGGGCTGTTCATATCCCTACTCACCGACGCACCTCCGAAACAGGTGTCGACGCACGCGAACGGGCCGGGAGGCCCACCCCTTCAAGGGTGATCTCCCGGCCCGTGACGTGCAACCGCGCGGCGATCTAGTGGCCGGTACCCGTCCTAGTCGACGGCGGCGGCCGGCTCGCTGTCGTAGCGCCCGTCCAGCTTCGCCACCAGGCCCGTGACCTGCCGTGCGATGTCCGGAGCGGTCAGCCCGATCTCGGCCATGACCTCCTTGCGGGAGGCGTGGTCGAGGAAGCGCTGCGGGATGCCGAAGTCGCGCAGCGGTACGTCGACGCCCGCGTCCCGCAGGGCCTGCGAGACGGCGGAGCCCACGCCACCGGTGCGGCCGTTGTCCTCGACGGTGACGACCACGCGGTGGCGGTCGGCCAGCGGGGGCAGCGCCTCGTCCACGGGCTTGACCCAGCGCGGGTCGACCACGGTCGAGGTGATGCCCTGCTTGTCGAGCAGGTCGGCGATCTCCAGGCACATCGGGGCGAGCGCGCCGACCGAGACGATCAGTACGTCCGGGCGGGTGACGTCGGCGCCGGGAGCGCGCAGCACGTCCATGCCGCCGACCTTGCCGACGGCCGGCACGGCCGGGCCGACGACGCCCTTGGAGTAGCGGACGACGGTCGGCGCGTCCTTGACCTCGACGGCCTCGCGCAGCTGGGCGCGCAGCTGCTCGGCGTCACGCGGGGCGGCCAGCCGCAGACCGGGCACGACCTGCATGATCGACATGTCCCACATGCCGTTGTGGGAGGCGCCGTCGGTGCCGGTGACACCGGCTCGGTCCAGGACGAAGGTGACCCCGCACTTGTGCAGGGCCACGTCCATCAGGACCTGGTCGAAGGCGCGGTTGAGGAAGGTCGCGTACACCGCGAAGACCGGGTGGGCGCCGCCGGTGGCCAGGCCCGCCGCCGAGGTGGCGCCGTGCTGCTCGGCGATGCCGACGTCGTAGATCCGGTCCGGGAAGGCGTCCGCGAACTTCTTCAGGCCGACCGGCTGGAGCATGGCCGCGGTGATGCCGACGATGTCCTTGCGCTCCTTGCCGAGCCTGACCATCTCGTCGGCGAAGACGGAGGTCCAGCTGGCGGCGTCGGTGGAGACGGGCAGGCCGGTGTCGGGGTGGATCGGACCGATGCCGTGGAAACGGTCGGCCTCGTCCTGCTCCGCGTGGGTGTAGCCGCGGCCCTTCTGGGTGAGGCAGTGCACGATGACCGGGCCGCTGAAGCGCTTGGCGCGCTGCAGGGCGGACTCCAGCGCCACGATGTCGTGGCCGTCGATGGGACCGATGTACTTCAGGCCCAGGTCCTCGAACATGCCCTGCGGGGCGATGAAGTCCTTGAGGCCCTTCTTGGCGCCGTGCAGGGTCTCGAAGAGCGGCTTCCCGACGACCGGGGTGCGCTCCAGGATCTCCTTGCCGCGGGCCAGGAAGCGCTCGTAGCCGTCCGTGGTGCGCAGGGTGGCCAGGTGGTTCGCGAGGCCGCCGATGGTGGGGCCGTACGAGCGCTCGTTGTCGTTGACGACGATGACCAGCGGGCGGTCCTTGGCGGCGGCGATGTTGTTCAGCGCCTCCCAGGCCATGCCGCCGGTCAGCGCGCCGTCGCCGATGACGGCGGCGACGTGGTGGTCCTCGCGGCCGAGCACCTCGTTGGCCTTGGCGAGGCCGTCGGCCCAGCCCAGCACGGTGGAGGCGTGCGAGTTCTCGATCACGTCGTGGTCGGACTCGGCGCGCGAGGGGTAGCCGGACAGGCCGCCCTTGGAGCGCAGGTTGCCGAAGTCCTGGCGGCCCGTGAGCAGCTTGTGGACGTAGGCCTGGTGGCCGGTGTCGAAGAGGACCTTGTCCTTGGGCGATTCGAAGACCCGGTGCAGGGCGATCGTCAGTTCGACCACGCCGAGGTTGGGGCCGAGGTGCCCGCCGGTCTTGGAGACGGCGTCGACGAGGAAGGACCTGATCTCTGCGGCGAGCTGGTCGAGCTCCTCCTGGCTGAGCCGGTCCAGATCGCGCGGTCCCTTGATGCGGGTCAGCAGCACCCGTGCCTCCTTGCAGTTGCTTGCTGGTCTGTCGAGTCTAATGTTCCGCTGCGCGGCGCGGTCATCGGGCCGTCCCGGCGGAGTCACACCTTTGTCATACATGTACGCACGACCGCGCGGCCACACATCACATACGGGCGTATACCCGCACAGGAGTACCCGCACATGTACGCACGGATGCCCGGCGCCACGTGAAGTGGCGCCGGGCACTGTGACCGGTCTTACCGCCGGATGCCGCTCCGGCGGGCAGTCGGCCGCGCCGTCAGGCGCGTCCGGCCGTCTTCTGGGTCTTGCGCGAGACCGAGTCGATCACCACGGTGGTCAGCAGCACCGCACCGGTGATCATGTACTGGATCGGCGTCGCGATGCCTTCCAGTGCCAGACCGTACTGGATCGAGATGATGACCATGACGCCGAGGAGGGCGTTCCAGGTCCGGCCCCGGCCACCGAAGAGGCTGGTGCCGCCGATGACGGCCGCCGCGATCACGTTCATCAGCAGGTCGCCGGCGCCGGCGCTCTGGTTGGCCGCCGCGATCTTGGAGGCCCAGAACAGACCGCCGATGGCGGCGAAGGTGCCGGAGATCGCGAAGACCGTGATCCGGATCCGGGTGACGTTGATGCCCGCACGGCGGGAGGCCTCGACGCTGCCACCCAGTGCGAAAACGTTTCGCCCGAAGGTCGTGCGACGGAGCACGAAGTCCGTGACGACCAGCGCCAGCAGGAAGAGCACCACCGCGAGCGGCAGGCCCTTGTACTGGTTGAACACCACGGCGGGGCCGAAGGTGAACACGGCGAGCAGGCCGGTGCGCAGCAGGATCTCGGCGAGCGGCCGGGAGGGCATCCCGGCGGCGTCGCGGCGCTTCGCGTCGAAGTAGGCCGCGAGGAAGTAGCCGGCCACCGCGAGCGCGGCCAGCCCGTAGGCGACGGCCACGTCCGAGAAGAAGTACGTGGTCAGCTGGCCGACCACGCCGTCGGAGTCGATGTTGATCGTGCCGTTGCTGCCGAGGATCTGCAGCATCGCGCCCAGCCAGAAGAGCAGGCCCGACAGGGTGACGGCGAAGGCCGGGGCGCCGATCCTGGCGAAGAAGAAGCCGTGGATGGAGCCGATCACGGCGCCGCCGGCCACGGCCGCCAGGATCGCCAGCCACTCGTTCACGCCGTGCGTGACGGCGAGGACCGCGACGATCGCGCCCGAGACGCCGCTGACGGAGCCGACCGAGAGGTCGATCTCGCCGAGCAGCAGCACGAAGATGATGCCGATGGCGATCATGCCGGTGGCGGTCATCGTGATCGCGATGTTGGTGAGGTTCTCCGGGGAGAGGAAGTTCGAGTTCAGGCCCTGGAAGATGGACCAGATCACGATCAGACCGATGACGACCGGGATGGAGCCCAGGTCGCCGGCCTTCATCTTGCGCTTGAACTCGCCCACGTACCCGGCGAGGCCCTGCTCCCTGACGAGGAGGCGGGGGTCCACGGCCGGGATCGCGTCGTGGGCGGCCGCCGGGTTGACCGGGTCGATGTACTCCTGCGATCCGGCGGGGCCGCCCTTGCCCAGTGGGTCGGTGGCGGGGTTCTGGGTGCTCACTTGCCGGCCTCCGAGGTGCGGGCCGCCCGGCGGGTCACGGCGTTGTCCGTGGCACCGGTGATGGCGGAGATGATCTCTTCCTGCGAGGTGTCGGCGACGTTGAAGACACCGTTGTTGCGGCCCAGCCGCAGGACCGCCACCTTGTCGGCGACGGCCTTCACATCGGCCATGTTGTGGCTGATGAGGATGACGGCGTGACCGCGCTCGCGCAGCCGCTCCACCAGGTCGAGCACCTGTGCGGTCTGCTCGACGCCGAGCGCGGCGGTGGGCTCGTCGAGGATGACGAGCCGGGGCTCGCCCAGCATGGAGCGGGCGATCGCCACGGTCTGGCGCTGACCGCCGGAGAGCGAGGCGATGGGGATACGGACGCTGGGGATCCGGATGGACAGGGTGGTCAGGAGCTCGCGGGCGCGCCGCTCCATCTCCACCTCGTCGAGGACGCCGTGGCGCTTGAGTTCGCGGCCGAGGAAGAGGTTGCCGACGACATCGATGTTGTCGCACAGCGCCAGGTCCTGGTAGACCGTCGCGATGCCCAGGTTCTGGGCGTCATGGGGCTTGCCGATGGAGACCGGGCGGCCCTCCCACTCGATGACACCTTCATCGATGGGGTGCACGCCGGCGATCGTCTTGACCAGCGTGGACTTTCCGGCACCGTTGTCGCCGACGAGGGCGACCACTTCACCGGAGTGGATCTCGAGTTCTACGTCGGTCAGGGCCTGAACGGCGCCGAACCGCTTCGAGACCCCTCGCAACGCCAGCACGGGCGCAGCGGACACATGAACCATCTCCTTCGCCGCCTGACCGGCGGGGATGTCGTGCAAAAGAGCAGGAGCGGGGCGAATGGGGGGAGGATCGTTTCTGCCCGGCGCCCCGCCGCGTGGCGGGGATGAGTGGGCGGGGCGCCGGTCAGGCACGGGGGGCCGCCTCGCGAGGAGGCGACGGGGGCCGCTACTTCAGACCGGCCGCGGCGCAGGCCGCCGCGTACTTGTCGGTGCAGATCTCGGCGACCGAGTAGACGCCGTCCTTGACGACCGTGTCGTTGATGTTGCCCTTGGTCAGCGAGACGACCGGGATCAGCACGGACGCGACGCCCTTGGTGGTCGGGCTGTCGACGGTGGAGGTGGTGATTCCGTCGAGCTTCTCGCCCTTGGCGAGGGCGACGGCCATCTTCGCGGCGGCCTCGGCCTCGGGAGCGTAGGGCTTGTAGACGCTCATGAACTGCTCGCCCGCGACGATGCGCTGCACACCGGCGAGTTCGGCGTCCTGGCCGGTGACCGGCGGCAGGGGGTCGACGCCGGCGGCCTTGAGGGCGGTGATGATGCCGCCCGCCATGCCGTCGTTGGCCGAGTAGACGCCGACGACCTTGTCCTTGCCGAGCGCGGAGAGCGCGGCCGCCATGTTGGTGTTGGCGTTCTCCGGCTTCCACTCGACGGTGTCGTACTCCTTGCCGACGTTCACCTTGCCGTCGAGGACGGAGTGCGCGCCGGACTTGAAGAGCTTGGCGTTCGGGTCGGTGACCGAGCCGTTCATCATGACGATCTGGCCGTCCTTGGCCTTGTCGCCCAGCGCCTCCAGCAGCGCCTTGCCCTGGACCTTGCCGACCTCTTCGTTGTCGAAGGAGGTGTACGCGTCGATCGGGCCCTCGGCCAGGCGGTCGTAGGCGATGACCGGGATACCGGCCTCCTTCGCCTTCTTGACCGAGCCGGCGATGGCCTTGGAGTCCACCGCGTCGACGATCAGGACGTCCACCTTGTTGGTGATCATCGTGTCGACCTGGGAGTTCTGCGTGGTCGCGTCCTGCTTGGCGTTGGCGTAGACGACCTTGCCCTTGCCGCCGGTGAGCTCCGCGACCTTCTTCTCGATGAGCGGCTTGTCGAACTTCTCGTAACGCGCGGTCTGGTTCTCCGGCAGGAGCAGACCGACCTTGATCGCGTCGCCCTTGGCAGCGCCGGAGGACTCCTTCGTCGTGTCGCCGGCCTCCTTCGCACTGCCGCAAGCGGCGAGCGAAACGGCCATGGCACCGGCGGCAACAGCTACGGCGGCTCTGCGCATACGCGTGTTCATTACTTGAACCTCCCTGACGAGGCCGCAGCACTGCGGCCGAGGTGGATGTGAGTCAACCCCGGCCGCGTTTTGCCGTCAAGGAGTGAATCCTTAACGAGATGACAACGGTGCCATCCGTTATCTACCTGAAGGCAAGACGGCGGGAGCTCGCACTCCACTTCCATGGTCTGACAAAAGCGTCGAATCGCCCATCTCGCTGAGTACGAGCGCCAGCGCGCCCAGCACCTCGGCCCGTCCGCCCAGGGACCCGGTCAGCACCGACAGTTGCCGCGCCGCGCTGGGAATCGCGTACCTCCCCACTGATTCACGGATGGGCGCCAGCACGAGTTCACCGGCCTCCGCGAGCGAGCCGCCCAGCACCACCCGGCTGGGGTTCAGCAGGTTGCACAGACTGGCCACGCCGCTGCCGATGTGGCGGCCCACGTCCGTGATCACGCGGCGGCAGCCCGGGTCCCCGTCCCGGGCCAGTTCGACCACCCGCTCCATCGTCAACTCCGGTCCGTGCGTGCCCTGGAGCAGCGGCAGGACGTACCGGGCGGCGGTGAAGGTCTCCAGGCATCCGCGGTTGCCGCAGCGGCAGACCGGGCCCGATTCGTCCAGCGTGATGTGCCCGATCTCGCCCGCGGTGCCCCCCGGTCCGCGGTAGATCTGGCCGTTGATGACCAGGCCGGCGCCGACGCCGCTGGCCACCTTGATGTACGCCAGGTCCTTTACTCCCCGCCCGCTCCCCCAAACGAGCTCACCGAGGGCGCCGAGGTTCGCGTCGTTGTCCACGTACACCGGCACGCCGAGGCGCTGCGAGAGCTCCTGGCGGGGGTTGATGCCCGCCCAGCCCGGCAGGATCGCGGTCGAGCCCAGGGTCCCGGACTCCACGTCGATCGGGCCCGGCACGCCGAGACCGACGCCGATGACCTTCTCCAGCCCCACCCCGATGTCCGCGATCAACCGCCCGACCAGGGCCTCCGCCCGGTTGAAGCCGTCCGCCCAGGAGGCGTCGACGTCCAGCGGCTCGGACTCCTCGGCCAGCACCTGATGGGCCAGGTTCCCCACCGCCACCCGCAGGTGGGTGTGGCCGAAGTCGACGCCGATGACGATCCCCGCGTCACCGCTGAGCGAGACGCTGCGCGCACGCCGGCCCCCCGCCGACGTGTCGGTGACCTCGACGGTCCCGCCTTCCTTCAGTTCCCGGACGATGTTGGAGACCGTGGCCGCCGACAGTCCGGTGGTGCGGGCGATCTCCGCCTGGGTCAGCGATCCCGCGAGCCGCACCGCCCGCACGACCCGTTCGAGATTCGCGCGATGCAGCGAGGACTGCGATCCGGGAGTCTGCACGACTCATCCACTCCTGCCCATAAGCGACGGCAAGCCGTCGCCCCCCGGCCGGGACACGTCGCGGTTTCGCGCTTCGAGACCCCGGCGTCTCTCCAACTTGTGAACCTTAAGTCGAGCCTTTGCGCATCCACACGTCAAGAGGCTGACACGGCACGAAACGGCCGTACTGGCCGAAAGGGGGAGGGAACCGTCCCCCTGGATCGTGCTACGGTCGCTGAGGCGCCGGTCCTCTGCGGCCTTTCCGGCCGGATCGGGCGCCCGTCATGACAGCGCTACGCGAGGAGGTGTTCGGGATGAGTCCCGATCGAAGTCCTTGCCGCGCTCTCGTCGGCTGACCTGTTGATCAGCTGACCCGTACCCGAGTGCGCACGGCCGCGGATCACCGCTGTCCCGTGCGCGGTCGCGTTTCTTTCCATTCTCTTCCTTCCGCGTGCCCCGGCAGCTCCGTCGGCCACGCTCACCCCCGGCTCCCCCCTCGGCCGTCGCCGAGGCGTGTCCCGGGACCACTCACCATGCCCACCGGCGCGCCCCGCGGCCCTCCCGGCCGCTCCGCGCCGACCTGTGATCACTCCACGTGACCGCGCGGCTTCGCGCTGCCCGGACGCCGTGGAGGGAGGTATTCGTCATGACCATGCTCACCCCCCGTACCCCGACGAAGCTCGCACCGCCGGGCCGGTCCCGCCGCGAGCGCAGGAGCGCCGAGCTGGAGTCCCGTACCCGGCTCGTCGGCGAGCGCCTCGCCGAGACGAGCGCCCGGCCCGTCGTCCGGGTCCTGCAGTCCGTGGACGCCTCGCACCACGGCCTCACCCACGCCGAGGCCGCGCTGCGCCTGGAGCGCCACGGTCCCAACGTCGTCGCCCAGGAGCGCGCCCCGCGCTGGTACGTCCAGCTGGCGAAGGCCTTCTGGAACCCGTTCATCGCCGTCCTGGTCTTCCTGGCCGCGGTCATGTACTGGCAGGACCCCGCGGACCCGGGCGTCGTCATCCTCTCCGTGATGGTGGGGATCAGCGGGCTGCTGCGCTTCTGGCAGGAGTACCGCTCGGGCCGCGCCGCCGACGCGCTGAAGAGGCTCGTCACCACCACCTGCGCGGTGCAGCGCCGGGCCGGCAGCGGCTCCGGGCCCACCACCTTCGAGGTGCCCATGGACCGGGTGGTCCCGGGCGACGTGGTCAGGCTGGCCGCCGGCGACCTGGCCCCGGCCGACCTGCGGCTGATCAGCGCGAAGGACCTGATGGTCAGCCAGGCCGCCCTCTCCGGCGAGTCCCTGCCGGTCGCCAAGGCCGACACGGGCACCCGCGGCGAGGACCTCGGCCGGCAGCCGGCCACCGACCCGGTCGAGGCCGACAACCTGGTGCTGATGGGCACCTCGGTCACCTCCGGCACCGCCACCGGCGTCGTCGTCGCCACCGGCGCCGACACGTACTTCGGCTCGATGGCCGGCTCGCTGGTGGGCGAGCGCCCGCAGACCAACTTCGACACCGGCGTGCGCAAGGTCAGCTTCCTGCTGATCCGCTTCATGCTGGTGATGGTCCCCGTCGTCTTCATGATCAACGGCTTCACCAAGGGCGACTGGGACGAGGCCTTCCTCTTCGGCATCGCCGTCGCCGTCGGCCTGACCCCCGAGATGCTGCCGATGGTCGTCTCAGCCAACCTGGCGCGCGGCGCGGTCGCCATGGCCAAGCGCAAGGTGGTCGTCAAGCGGCTCAACGCGATCCAGAACCTGGGCGCGATGGACGTGCTCTGCACGGACAAGACCGGCACCCTCACCGAGGACCGGATCGTCCTGGACCGCTACCTGGACGTGCACGGCAACGAGGACAACGAGGTCCTGGAGTACGGCTACCTCAACGCGCACTTCCAGACGGGCCTGCGGAACCTCATGGACCAGGCGGTCATCGACCGCGTCAACGAGGCCGAGGAGGTTGTCGTCGACGCACGGTTCTCGATGGTCGACGAGATCCCCTTCGACTTCGCCCGGCGCCGGATGTCCGTGATCCTCAACCGGAACAGCATGGTGGGCGACGCCGGCCGCGCCGAGCACGTCATGATCACCAAGGGCGCCGTCGAGGAGGTCCTGGACCTCTGCACGCACATGACCGACCGCGGCACCGTTGTAGAGCTGACCGAGCAGCTGCGGTGGCACGTCACCCGGATCGCGGAGGACAACAACCGCCGGGGCCTGCGCGTCCTCGCCGTCGCCACCCGCACCGTCGGCACTCCGCGCGACACCTACACGGTCGCCGACGAGGACCGGCTGACCCTGGTCGGCTTCCTCGCCTTCCTCGACCCGCCGAAGGCCGACGCCGGACGCGCCCTGCAGGGCCTGGCCGACAAGGGCGTCGCCGTCAAGGTGGTCACCGGCGACAACGACCTCGTCGCCGCCCGGGTCTGCGCCGACGTCGGCATCGAGGTCGGGCACGTGGTGCTCGGCACCGAGATCGACGGCCTCGACGAGCCGGAACTGCGCGCGCTGGCCGCCCGTACGACGGTCTTCGCCAAGGTCAACCCGGTCCAGAAGGCCCGGATCGTCCGGGCGCTGCAGGCCGACGGCCACACGGTCGGCTTCCTCGGCGACGGCATCAACGACGCCGCCGCGCTGCGCGACGCCGATGTCGGCATCTCGGTGGACACCGCCGTCGACATCGCCAAGGAGTCGGCGGACATCATCCTGCTGGAGAAGGACCTGACCGTCCTGGAGCAGGGCGTGGTCCAGGGCCGCACCACCTTCGGCAACACGATCAAGTACATCAAGATGACGGCGTCGTCGAACTTCGGCAATGTCTTCTCGGTGCTGGTGGCCAGCGCCTTCATCCCCTTCCAGCCGATGCTCGCGATCATGCTGCTGGTCCAGAACCTGGTCTACGACATCTCGCAGCTGGCGACCCCGTGGGACCGGATGGACGAGGAGTACCTGCGCAAGCCCCGGAACTGGGACGCCAAGGGCATCGGCCGCTTCATGATCACCATCGGCCCGGTCAGCTCGATCTTCGACATCTCGATGTTCCTGATCATGTGGCACGTCTTCGCGGCCGACAGCGAGGCGAGCCAGTCCCTCTTCCAGTCCGGCTGGTTCATCGAGGGCCTGCTCTCGCAGACCCTGATCGTCCACATGATCCGTACCCGGAAGATCCCCTTCATCCAGTCCCGCGCCTCCTGGCCGGTGATGGTGACGACGGTCCTCGCGGTGCTGACCGGGCTCTGGCTGCCCTTCTCCCCGCTGGCTCCCACGCTCGGCTTCGTGGCCCTGCCGGCGAGCTACTTCCCGTGGCTGATCGGCGTGCTGCTCGCCTACTGCACGCTCACCCAGCTCGTGAAGACCTGGTACATCCGCACCTTCGACACCTGGCTCTGAGAACCCCGAGATCCCCGAGAGGAGGAAAAGCCGATGACCAGCGAGTGGATCATGGCCGGTCACATGGCCGCGGCCCTCGGGTTCGGGGCCGCGATCGGAGTGGAGCGGCAGTGGCGGGCGCGCATGGCGGGGCTGCGGACCAATGCCCTGGTGGCGGGCGGCGCCGCACTGTTCGTCCTGGCCGCCTTCGGCACGGTGGGCGTGGTGGGGGCGAACCTCCTGCTGCGCCCGCTGGGCCGGCGGCTGGACCGCGAGCCGCGCGGCGGGGCCGAGGTGGCCACCGACTACCACTTCGAGGCGGTGTGCCTGGAGACGGAGGAGGCCCACATCCGGCACCGGCTGGCGGACGCGCTCGCCCGGCCGGGGTACCAGCTCCGGGAGATCCGCAGTGCGGACGGGCCGGACCCCGGCAAGGTGACCGTGTCCGCGCTGCTGACCGCCGAGGGCGAGGGGGCCCGGGCGCTGGAGGAGGCCGTCAGCACCCTCTCGCTCGACCCCTCGGTCTCGGCGGTCGGCTGGTCGGTGGTCCCCGCGTGACCTACTTCAGGGTGGCGGAGGTCAGGCCGGCCTGGATCTGGCGCTGGAAGGAGAGGTAGACCACCAGCATCGGGATCATCGCGATCGTCACGCCGGCGAACAGCACGGGCAGGTCGGTCTCGTAGCCCTGCTGCTGCTGGAGCTGGATCAGACCCTGGGTGAGCAGGTAGCGCTCGGGGTCCGATCCCGTCTGGGGCTGCATCAGCACGGAGGGCAGGATGTACTGGTTCCACTGGCCCAGGATGTTGAATATCCCGACGCTGATCAGGCCGGGCTTGGCCATCGGCACCATCACCTGGAAGAAGATCCGGGTGTCGGAGGCCCCGTCGATCACCGCCGCCTCGTGCACCGCCGTCGGCAGCGTGCGGAAGAACGAGTGCATGAAGAAGACGGTGAACGGCATCGAGTAGGCGACGTACACGAGGATCAGGCCCTGGTACGTGTTCAGCATGTCGAAGCGCTTGACCATGAAGAACAGCGGGACCAGCGCGAGGAACACGGGGAACATCGCCCCGCTGACGAAGAAGTAGTAGATGAACCGGTTCCCCGGGAAGGGGTAGCGGGCCAGGACGTACGCCGCCATCGAGCCGAGCAGCATCGTCAGCGGGACCGAGAACACCATCACGATCAGCGTGTTGGCGAAGTAGTCGCCGATGCCCTTGTCCCAGGCCCGGCCGAAGGCGTCGACGTTCCAGTTGGAGGGCCAGCTGAGGGCCGAGCCGCCGATCTGCGCGTCGGTCTTGAAGGAGCCGAGCGCCAGCCAGATCAGGGGCAGGACGATCAGTATGGCCCAGACGGCGAGGAAGCCGTGGGAGAAGACGTTGAGGACCATGCCCTCGGAGCCCTTGCCGCCCCGTTCCCCGCTCGGGCCGGCTCCCCCGGACCGCTCCGCGGCCTTTTCGCCCGGAGCCTTGATCACTGTGGTCATGAGGGTCTCCCGCTCAGAACTCGATGCGCTCGCGGCGGGTGGCGCGCAGCGTGATGACGGAAAGGATCATGGTGAGGACGAGCATGACCACGCCCATGGCGCAGGCGTAGCCGCTCTTGCCGAAGTAGAGGAAGTTCCTCATCAGCACCGTGGCCATGACCTCGCTGTGGTGGTCGGGGCCGCCGCCGAACTGGCCCGAGGTCATGGTCGACACGAGGACGAACATGTCCATCGCGGCGATGCCCAGGTAGACCGCGGAGGTCTGCACGGAGTCCCACAGCAGGGGCAGCGTGACCTTGAAGAAGGTCTGGGCGCGCCCCGCCCCGTCGAGCAGGGCGGCCTCGTAGATGTCCTTGGGGACGGACTGCATGGCCGCCGAGAAGAGCACGAGGTAGAAGCCGACGCCGTGCCAGACGACCACGAGGAGCAGGCACCAGAGCACGAGCCTCGGCTCATTGAGCCATTCGATGGGGTGCAGCCGGTCGACCAGGCCGAGCTTGATGAGGACGCCGTTGAGCAGGCCGCCCTCGTCGGTGCGGTACACGGCCCCGAAGAGCACCGCGAGGATGGCGAGCGAGAGCACCTGCGGGAAGAAGTAGACGATCTTGTAGAAGCCCGATCCCCGCACGCCCTGCACCCCGCCGGCCCCGCCCCGCCCGCCCGCGTTCACCATGAAGGCGAAGAAGAGGGCGAGCAGGATGGTGACCGCCGGGACGAACACCAGGAGCAGCAGGTTGTGCCACAGGGCGCCGCGGAAGACCTCGTCCTTCATCAGGGCCGTGTAGTTGTCCACCCCGACGAAGTCGAAGGTCGGCGACTGGCCCGTCCAGTTGGTGAAGGAGTAGCCGAACGTCTGTACGTACGGCCAGATGACGAAGGTCAGGTACAGCGCGAGGGGTGCGAGGAGGAAGCCGGCGATGAAGCCGCTCCGTCCTCTGCCCTGGGCTACTTGGCTCATGGTGTCCGTCCCTGGTGTGCCGGTGACCGGTGGGGCGCGCGATCAGCTGCGACGGTTGTTCTTGGCGTTCGGGTCCTGCGCCGCCTTGTCTACCGCAGCCTGAGCCCGCTTGATCCACTCCTTCGGCTGAATCCGCTTGGCCATCAGCTCATTGGACGCGTCCTGGAGGGCCGTGTCCATCTCGCTGTACCAGTCGGGGTAAAGGTAGTTGAAGGTGTTCGTCCCCGCCGCCTTGAGGGCGGTCACCGCGGACTGGGTGCCCGGCCGCAGCTTGACGTTCGGATCCACGCCGTCCTTGACCACGGTGAGCGAGTTGGCCTGCTGGGCGAAGATCGTCGACCACTCGCGGGAGAGCATCGAGCGGATGAACTCCAGGCCGCCGGCCTTGTTGGCCGCCTTCTCCGGCACGATGAAGGGCTCGCCGGCGCCGGCCCGGATGGCCTCGAAGGGCAGCTTGCTGTCGGCCAGCAGCGGGACCGGCAGGAACTGCATGTCGAAGTCGTCGGGGGTCTGCTTGAGCTGCTCGTTCTCCAGCCAGGAGCCGGAGGGGATGAAAGCCGCCTTGTACTGGTTCCACGCGGTCTGGGACTCGGTGTGGGTGAGGCCGTTGGTGCCCGGCAGCAGCAGGTCCTTCTCGACCACCTCGTAGACCGCCTCGACGGCGGCGAGGGCGGCCGCGCTGCCCTCGAAGGCGTTCGGCTCCAGGTTGTCGATCGCCTTCATGGCGTCCAGACCGCCCTTCTTGGCGATCAGGTCCATGATGACGACGTTGATGTAGTACGGGAACTTCCCCTGGTGGGCCAGTCCGCCGATGCCGGCCTCCTTGGCCTTCGCGCAGACCCCGAGGAACTCGTCCCAGGTCTTGGGCGGCGTCCAGCCCTTCTCCTTGAAGAGCTTCCCGGAGTACCAGAAGCCGAAGACGGTGTAGACGTAGTTCAGGGAGACGAACTTACCGCCCTGCGTGCCCTGTTCGATGGTGCCGGCGATCAGCAGGTCGCGGACCTTCTTGCTCGGGTCGTCGAGCGAGGGCGCGTCGAGCACCGGGGTGAGGTCGGCGAGCTGGTTGCTCTTGAAGAGCACGTCCAGCTTGATCTTCTGGGCGCCGGAGTCGTCGACGACGTCCGGCGGGTTCCCGCCGTTGAAGCGCGTCTGGAGCTTGCCGGTGATCTCCTGGGTGCCGAGGTGGGAGCTGGTGGTGCCCCACTTCTTGTCGAAGGCGGCCTCCCAGGCCTTCGCGTAGTCGTCACCGAACCCGCCCTTGAAGACGACGACGTCGAGCTTGCCGCCCTTGGCGACGCCGAAGGGGTTCTCCTTGGTCACCGCGGCCTTGTCCGGCCCCTTCGTCGTGTCCTCACCGCCGGAGGCGCAGGCGGACAGGAAGCTCATCGTGGGCACCGAGATCAGTCCCAGCGCCGCGGAGCGCTTGATCAGGTCACGGCGGCCGAGGCCCTCACCAGTGGATCCCATGCTCATGTCCTCGCCTTCGTCAGAAGTGTGAAGGAGGCCGGAAATCACGACGGCACCGCGCATGCGGACATCACCGCAGGTCCCCGCCATCCCCCGGTCCGGTGCCGCCCAGTACCGCGGCGATCCGGACGGGCACAGGTATAGTCCACTTCCGCTCGTGTGAGCAAGATCATGCACACGGTTACCTGTCAGCTTTTCCGAGTTGAGACCTCCCCGAAACCTGGCCCCGGCCGGAAAAGGCGGAAGGGCCGCACCCCCTTAACGGGGATACGGCCCTTTGGTGCCGCTACGGTCCTCAGCCTCGGATGAGGTTCCGGAGCACGTACTGCATGATGCCGCCGTTGCGGTAGTAGTCCGCCTCACCCGGCGTGTCGATGCGGACGACCGCGTCGAACTCCACACCGGTGTCGGTGGTCACCTTGACGGTGCGCGGGGTGGTGCCGTTGTTCAGCTCCTCCACACCGGTGAAGGCGAAGGTCTCCTCGCCGGTGAGGCCCAGGGAGGCGGCGGTGGCGCCCTCCGGGAACTGCAGGGGCAGGACGCCCATGCCGATCAGGTTGGAGCGGTGGATGCGCTCGTAGGACTCGGCGATGACGGCCTTGACGCCGAGCAGCGCGGTGCCCTTGGCGGCCCAGTCGCGGGAGGAGCCGGAGCCGTACTCCTTGCCCGCCAGGATGACCAGCGGGATGCCGGCGGCCTGGTAGTTCTGCGAGGCGTCGTAGATGAACGCGACCGGCGCGCCCTCGACGGTGAAGTCGCGGGTGAAGCCGCCCTCGGTGCCCGGCGCGATCTGGTTGCGCAGGCGGATGTTGGCGAAGGTACCGCGGATCATGACCTCGTGGTTGCCGCGGCGGGAACCGTACGAGTTGAAGTCGCGGCGCTCGACGCCGTGCTCCGTGAGGTACTTGCCGGCCGGGGTGTCGGCCTTGATCGCACCGGCCGGGGAGATGTGGTCGGTGGTGACCGAGTCGCCCAGCTTCGCCAGCACGCGGGCGCCGGCGATGTCGGAGACCGGGGTGGTCTCCATCGTCATGCCCTCGAAGTAGGGGGGCTTGCGGACGTAGGTGGACTGCGGGTCCCACTCGAAGGTGTTGCCGGTGGGGATGGACAGCGCCTGCCACTGGGCGTCGCCCGCGAAGACGTCCTGGTAGGACTTGCTGAACATGTCCTCGCCGATGGCGTTCGCCACGACGTCGTTGACCTCGGCCTCGGAGGGCCAGATGTCCGCGAGGAAGACCGGCTTGCCCTCGGTGTCGGTGCCGATGGCGTCCTTGGTGATGTCCACCTTCATGGAGCCCGCGATGGCGTACGCGACGACCAGCGGCGGGGAGGCCAGGTAGTTCATCTTGACGTCGGGGTTGATCCGGCCCTCGAAGTTGCGGTTGCCCGAGAGGACCGAGGTGACCGCGAGGTCGTGCTCGTTGATCGCCTTCGAGATCTCCTCGTCCAGCGGACCGGAGTTGCCGATGCAGGTGGTGCAGCCGTACCCGACGAGGTTGAAGCCCATCTTGTCGAGGTACGGGGTCAGGCCGGCCTTGTCGAAGTAGTCGGTGACGACCTTCGAGCCCGGGGCCAGGGTGGTCTTGACCCACGGCTTGCGGGTCAGGCCCTTCTCGACGGCCTTCTTGGCCACGAGCGCCGCGGCGACCATGACGTAGGGGTTCGAGGTGTTGGTGCACGAGGTGATCGCGGCGACGGTGACGGCGCCGTGGTCGATCTCGAAGGAGGTGCCGTCGGCCAGGGTGACCTGGGTCGGGCGGCTCGGGACGCCGTTGGCGGAGGCCGGGGCGTCGGAGGCCGGGAAGGACTCCTTGCCCGCCTCGTCGTCGTCCTCGACGTAGTTGCGCACGTCGAGCGCGAACTGCTGCGAGGCGTTCGCGAGGACGATGCGGTCCTGCGGGCGCTTCGGGCCGGCGATGGAGGGGACGACCGTGGAGAGGTCGAGCTCCAGCTTCTCGGAGAAGTCCGGCTCGGCGGCCGGGTCCAGCCACAGGCCCTGCTCCTTGGCGTACGCCTCGACGAGCGCGACCTGCTGGGCGTCGCGGCCGGTCAGGCGCAGGTACTTCAGGGTCTCGTCGTCGATCGGGAAGATCGCGGCGGTGGAGCCGAACTCCGGCGACATGTTGCCGATGGTGGCGCGGTTCGCGAGGGAGGTGGCGGCGACGCCCTCACCGTAGAACTCGACGAACTTGCCGACGACGCCGTGCTTGCGCAGCATCTCGGTGATCGTCAGCACGAGGTCGGTGGCGGTGGTGCCGGTGGGCAGCTCGCCGGTCAGCTTGAAGCCCACGACGCGCGGGATCAGCATGGAGACCGGCTGGCCGAGCATCGCGGCCTCGGCCTCGATGCCGCCGACGCCCCAGCCCAGCACGCCCAGGCCGTTGACCATGGTGGTGTGCGAGTCGGTGCCGACGAGGGTGTCGGGGTACGCCTGGCCGTTCCGGACCATGACCGTGCGGGCCAGGTGCTCGATGTTGACCTGGTGGACGATGCCGGTGCCCGGGGGGACGACCTTGAAGTCGTCGAAGGCGGTCTGGCCCCAGCGCAGGAACTGGTAGCGCTCCTTGTT
Source organism: Streptomyces sp. NPDC001513 (assembly GCF_042894695.1). Classification (NCBI taxonomy): domain Bacteria; kingdom Bacillati; phylum Actinomycetota; class Actinomycetes; order Kitasatosporales; family Streptomycetaceae; genus Streptomyces; species Streptomyces sp. NPDC001513. The sequence continues at coordinate 373,473 of NZ_JBIAVU010000007.1, read as the reverse complement.
GCGGCCGTACTCCAGCTCGACGTTCTGCGCGAAGGCGTCCTTCGTGCCGAACTTGTCGGCGATGACCGAGTGGTCGATGACCATCTCGGCGGGCGAGAGCGGGTTGATCTTCGCCGGGTCGCCGCCGAGGGCCTTCACGGCCTCGCGCATGGTGGCGAGGTCCACGACGCAGGGGACGCCGGTGAAGTCCTGCATGATCACGCGAGCCGGCGTGAACTGGATCTCCTCGCTGGGCTGGGCCTGCGAGTCCCAGTTCCCGAGCGACCGGATGTGGTCGGCGGTGATGTTCGCGCCGTCCTCGGTACGGAGCAGGTTCTCCAGCAGGACCTTCAGGCTGTAGGGAAGGCGGGCGGAGCCCTCGACCTTGTCCAGCTTGAAGATCTCGTACGACTCGTCGCCCACCTGCAGCGTGCTGCGGGCGTCGAAGCTGTTCGCCGACACGACAGTCTCCTTCATGCATGAATTCGCGCGTATAACCGCATCCTGCCGCCACGCCCCTTGGCCAATCCGCTAAGGTAGGGCTAAGTTAGGTAACCCTTACCAGCGGGGGCGGCTGCGGTACGCCTTCGGCAGATATCTCGATGTCGAGATAACTCTAGTACATGTCCGGGTCCGGGGACGAGGCGCGCACCTGCGGACCGGCTCCGGCCTGCCGCCGACGCGCCGCTGCCCCGCCGCCGGCCCGCCGCCGAGGGGGCGCTTCGGGCCGCGTCGGGCGCGCGCCCCGCCGACACGCGAGGGCGTGTCGGGCACGCCGCCGCGGCGCCTCCTCGACGCGACCCGGGGGGAGCCGCCGACCCCTCCCCCTCACGCACAGGGGGGCGGCGACCACGCGCACAGGGGGCGGCACAGCGGCTCACCCGTCTGCCCGGCCGGACCGCCGAGGCATCACACACACGGGGAGCGACTATGGGACCTGACGGTCAATAACCCCCAAATCGACCATCTGACACACCCATCTGGCATACCCAGCGCGGGAGTCATCTCATATCTGAGATAACGTGCCCCCATGGCAGACGACTACCTCGTACGCATCGGCAAGCTCATCCGTGACGCCCGTCAACACCGGGGCTGGACACAGAGTCAGCTCGCCGAGGCACTCGGCACCAGCCAGAGTGCCGTGAACCGGATCGAGCGCGGCAACCAGAACATCAGCCTTGAGATGATCGCCCGCATCGGCGAAGCGCTCGACAGCGAGATCGTCTCCCTCGGCTACGCCGGCCCGATGCACCTGCGAGTGGTCGGCGGCCGCCGGCTGTCGGGCGCCATCGACGTCAAGACGAGCAAGAACGCGTGTGTCGCCCTGCTCTGCGGCTCGCTCCTCAACAAGGGCCGCACGGTGCTGAGGCGGGTGGCCCGCATCGAGGAGGTCTACCGCCTCCTGGAGGTGCTCAACTCCATCGGCGTCCGCACCCGCTGGATCAACGACGGCGTGGACCTGGAGCTGATCCCGCCGGCCCGCCTCGACCTGGAGGCCATGGACGCGGACGCGGCGCGCCGGACCCGGAGCATCATCATGTTCCTGGGCCCGCTGCTGCACCGGACGGACAGCTTCCGCCTCCCGTACGCCGGCGGCTGCGACCTCGGCACCCGCACCGTCGAGCCGCACATGATCGCCCTGCGCCGCTTCGGCCTGGACATCACCGCGACCGAGGGGATCTACCACGCGAAGGTCGAGGCCGGGGTCTCCCCCGACCGTCCGATCGTCCTGACCGAGCGCGGGGACACGGTCACCGAGAACGCGCTGCTGGCCGCCGCCCGGCACGACGGCGTCACCGTCATCCGCAACGCCTCCTCCAACTACATGGTCCAGGACCTCTGCTTCTTCCTGGAGGCGCTGGGCGTCAAGGTCGAGGGCGTCGGCACCACCACCCTCACCGTCCACGGCGTCCCGAACATCGACGTGGACGTGGACTACTCCCCCTCCGAGGACCCGGTCGAGGCGATGAGCCTGCTCGCCGCGGCGGTCGTCACGGAGTCGGAGCTGACCATCCGCCGGGTGCCGATCGAGTTCATGGAGATCGAGCTCGCGGTACTGGAGGAGATGGGCCTCGACCACGACCGCTCGGCGGAGTACGTCGCGGACAACGGCCGCACCCGCCTGGTGGACCTCACCGTCCGCCCGTCGAAGCTCGAAGCCCCGATCGACAAGATCCACCCGATGCCGTTCCCCGGGCTGAACATCGACAACGTCCCGTTCTTCGCGGCCATCGCCGCCGTCGCACAGGGCCAGACCCTGATCCACGACTGGGTGTACGACAACCGCGCCATCTACCTGACCGACCTCAACCGCCTCGGCGGCCGCCTCCAACTCCTGGACCCCCACCGCGTCCTGGTGGAGGGCCCCACCCGCTGGCGCGCCGCGGAAATGATGTGCCCCCCGGCCCTGCGCCCGGCGGTGGTCGTCCTCCTCGCGATGATGGCCGCGGAGGGCACCTCGGTCCTGCGCAACGTCTACGTGATCAACCGCGGCTACGAGGAACTGGCGGAACGCCTCAACTCGGTAGGCGCCCAGATCGAAATCTTCCGCGACATCTGACCGCCGAACCGCAGGCCAGGGGACGCTTTCCCGTCCCCTGGCCCGCCTGCGCCTGTGGGCCGTCGCCGGCCCGGGGCGATCGCAGACAGGGAACGTAGAGTGAATCTTCCGCGCACGCGCACCATGTCCTTACTTTCAGCTCTCGGAGCAGGCGCGGCGATAGGCACGCTGGGCGCGCTCGCGGGCACCTTCGACGGCCCGGTCTTTCACATCGTGAACCTCGTGTTCTCCGCGGGATGGTCGTGGGCGTGCCTGGCCTTCCTGATCGGATACACCCGGCCGTCGAAGACGGAGTCGGCGTGGCTGGCCGCTTCGGCACTGGCCATCGGTGTGACCGTCTACTACGTGCTCAAACATCTGAGGCCCGCCGCACCGATCGGAATGACATCCGACGGAATGAGCGGGGAGGGCATCTCGTCGGGAATTCTGGCCTGGGGAATCGCCGCCCTTCTCTTCGGCGCCCCGATGGGCCTCTTCGGGAACCTGGCACGGATCCCCGGAATCGGCGGACTCGCCTTCCGCCTCCTCGTCCCGCTCATCGCCTATGTCGAGACCTCCGCCCGCCTGAAGGTGGAAGCGGCCACTGCGGGACACTTCGTCGAAGTCACCTGGAGCACGATCCGCGTGCTCGCCGTCCTCACGGCCGTGGCTCTCGTAGCGCACACGGTGTGGGAGTGGGCACGCTCGACACGAAAGCCCGAAGGCCTGAAGGCCGGGCCTGACGCAGACTGAAGGAGCGTTTTGCCTTCTGGCCGGCCGCGGGAGGCGGTTATCCGGTCTCTGTGGTGCCGGCTGTCGGCCGAGGGCCGGCGGGAGGTAGACCGCCTGATCACCACGGGGCGCAACGTGCAGGCCATCTTGGTGATGCGCGAGTACGCCGACGGCCCCCAGCCGGGGATTCACGAGTGCGTGGACCTCCTCGACTGGCGTTTCACCGCCTTGCGTCAGACATCCGACGAGGGATGAAGCCGCCGGCCGGAGGTCGCGCCGGTTCGCCGCCGAGCCACGCTGACGCGCGCTTGCTCGCCCCTCATCGCCTGCGGCCGGCGGCCATCGATGACGCCCGCCGCTTCCCGGCAGGACGGCGACATGCCGGCTTCCTGGATCCCGCACAACGTCATGCCGGAGCTACCGAAGGCGTGGGACACGTCGGAGGTAAGGCCGTCCGCGACTGCCCTGTCCCCACGCGTCTCCACGGGCAAGTACCGCGGCCGCGAGACCTTGAACCACTCACCACCAGGTAGGTGGCGGCGTGGCCCCCATCCGCTGCCACCACACGACTTGTCGAAAGGCCTGGCGGAGCATCAGAAGCCCCTCCCTCACGTGGCAGACGCCGCGCCACGGCAGGGGTGCGCCTGAGGCCGTCGGACCGTCAAACCCCTTAGTCAAGCGATGTGCCGGCGGACCGCCCCTTGGGACGGGGCTCCCCTCTTCGACCTGCGGAAGCCAGCCTCCGGCAGTGACTTCTGACGACCCGTTCAACATGTCCGGGGTTCCTTCCCAAAAGCCTCCCCCGGACCCCACGAAGCCCGAGCCGGGCAACGACCCCAAGCAGGACGGCCACCTCACCGTCGGCGACGCGATCATGGGCGTGGCCGCCCTCGGCCTCGCCGCCGTGGTCGCCGCCGAAGAGGCCAAGCGCCAGGCCAAGAAGGACCGCGACAGTTGCCTCGGGGTCCTCTTCGGCATCCTGATCGTTATCGGTCTGATCAGCAGCGCCTGCGACGGCCCGGACGAAGAACCCGCGCCCTCCCGAACCTCGACCTACGGAACCCGTTGATGAACAGCAACAAGAAGATCGCCGTCGTCAAGCTCCACGCCCACGTCGCACCGCTCCCGTGGAGCGCCGAGCAGGACCCGCTCGGCCGTGAGGTCAACGGTTGGGAGGACGGGATGGCCCTGGAGGACATCTACCGCAGCAGCCGCGGGATCTGGGCCTTCGACCCCGCGAAGGTCGAGGCGTGCGATCACGTGCTGTTCACCGCCGGCGGCCTCGTCCGCCTGATCATCGAGCTGACCGGCACCGAGTCCGGTCTGCGGCGCCCCGACACCGGGGCAAGGATGCGCGCCTTCGTCGGGAACGTCGTCACCTCAGGCCCGGTCTACGGGCAGTGGTTCGAGAAGCCCAACCCCTGTACGAACCCCAACCGGCGGCTGTTGATCACCTTCGTCGGTGCCTGACCGGTGGTGCAGGCGCTCTGCCGTTCACTCCATTGGTGTGAGGAGGCAGAAGGGGTGGCCGACGGGGTCGGCGTACACCCGGTATCCCACCGGCTTGTCCGACCCGTCGAGCAAGGTCGCGCCCAACGCCAGGACTTGCGGCTCGGCCACGTCGAGATCCGCGACCATCACGTCGATGTGCATCTGCTGAGGATGGCCGGGGACGGACCACCGTGGCGGTCGGAAGTCGGGGACCCGCTGGAAGGAGACGACTTCCTTGCGCTCCGGGGTGCCGAGCACGACGAAGTCCGGAGTGTCATCGATCCGTGAGAGCGACAGCAACTTCCCGTAGAAGTCGGCGAGCTCGGATGGGTTGGGGCAGTCGATGACGATGGCGCACAGCTGTCCGATCATCCGACCGATTGTGGCGCCTACAGCTGAGCAGCACCACGGGCTTGCCCGATTTCCCCCGAAGGCTCGGAGGCTCGGAGCCGGCGACGACGTCGTCTGCAGCCCGCCGGGCCTTCGCCGTTTTCGGGGGTGACGGCCCGTTCCCAGAGCTCATTCCGCGTACCCACCGGTACAAGATTCAATCTTTTGTACGCTCGCCGGGCCCATCAGGTACCGCCAGAAGGACGCCACGTGACCTACCCGCCGCCGTACTACCCGAACCCGCAGGCACAAGCGCCCGTACGGCGCTGGTGGCAGCATCCGGCACTGATCATTTCCCTGCTGGTCCTCATACCGCCCGTCGGCATAGCCCTCGCCTGGCTGAGTCCGTGGAGCCAGGTGAAGAAGGTCGTCGCAACGGTGCTGGCAGGCCTCTGGTTCCTGACCCCGTTCCTGGGCGATCCACCGAAGAAGACCGCCGCCGATGCCAAGCCGCAGCCCGCCGCGACCCAGCCGGTGGCCGCCACGGCCACGCCTCCGGCCGCCGCCTCGACGGCACCCACGCCGACGAAGAGCCCGGACCCGCAGATGCCCGCCGTCGTGGGCAAGCCCTTCCGGGAGGCGGAGAAGGCCGTCGAGGACCTGATCGACAAGGAACTCACCGCGCTCAGCGCGTACAACGACGTGGAGCTCCCCGCCGCCTACACGGACTGGATCGCCTGCTTCCAGAGCCCCGGGGAAGGCACGATGCTCGTTCCGAAGGACGCGGACACGAGCGTGCACCTCGTCGCGCCCGGCACGCGGTGTCCGGCCGAGAAGAACACCACCCTCCGCCCGAAGCCCACTCCCACGCCCACACCCCCGCCGGCGCCCACGCCGACGCCTGAGGACGACGACGACACCTCGTCCGGCGGATCGAGTACGGGCGGCGGAAGCGCCGGCACCGTCACCCCGGGCGCCTTCTGCTCGACGCCCGGAGCGACCGGGATCGGCAAGAAGAACGGCAGGCTCTACACCTGCAAGGGCCCGGGCCAGGAGCGCTGGCGTCCCTGACCTCGCGCCCGGTTACAGCGCGCCCTGTGCGGTGGTGCCTGTCGGGTGGGGCTGGAGGATCGTGACGTCGGCGGGCTGGTCGCGCAGGGCGTTCAGCTCGGGTCCGAGCTTCGCCATCACCTCGCCGCTCGCGTGTGCGTCGAGGTCCGCCCGGCCGGCCCACTTCTCGATGACCACGATCGAAGTCCCGTCGGTGTGCAGTGCGTAGAGCTCGCAGCCGGGTTCGGCGTGCACGGCGTCGATGTGGCGGGCGTACACGGCCAGCGCTTCCTCCAGCAGCCCGGGCTTCGGGTGGACCACGGCGGTGACGACGACGGACATCGGGAACTCCTGACGCTGGCCGACTTTGGGCCAGGGTAGGTGATGCCGCGTCACGCACGGGGTCCCGGGGGCTCGTCGGTATTCGGCCGGATGGGGCGGGACTCCTGGTCATACGGGCCGGGGGACCGGCAGAATCGGGCCTCCGGTACCGGTACCGGGCGTGGGAGCGGGACGAGGGAGCGGGCATGGCGGGTGGTGCGGACGCAGGGGCCGGTCCGGGGCCGGAGGTTCCCGAACTCGTCGGGGTTCCGCTGTTCGGGTCGCTCTTCGACCTGAGGTCGGACTCCCTCGGCACCTATCTGCGGGCGCAGCACCGGCACGGCGACGTCGTACGGGTCACGGCCGGCCCGCCCGGGATGCGGGCCGAGCTGTACTGCGTCTTCTCGCCCGAGGGCGCCCAGCAGGTGCTCGCCTCCGACTCGGCCAACTTCCGCAAGGACAACGCCTTCTACCAGGAGGTCCGGGACTCCTTCGGCAACGGGCTGCTGACCAGCCAGGACGAGGACTACCTGCGCCAGCGCCGGCTGGTGCAGCCGCTCTTCACCCGGCGCCGGGTGGACGGCTACGCCGGGGCAGTCGCCGCCGAGACCGCGTCGGTCATCACCGCGTGGGAGGAGGCCGTGGACGGCGTCGTCGACGTCTCCGACGAGATGACGCACCTCGCCCTGCGCGCCGTGGCCCGGATCCTCTTCGGCACCGACGTCGAGGCCACCGCCGACGTCGTGGCCCGATGCTTTCCGGTCATCACGGACTACGTGCTGCGCCGCGGCTACTCCCCCGCCAACATCCCGCGGCACTGGCCCACCCCGGGCAACAGGCGGGCGGCCGCCGCGATGGACGAGCTCTACGGGGTGTGCGACAAGATCATCGCGGAGCGGCGGGGCGGGGCCGGCGCGGACACCGCCGGTCAGGACGGCGAGGGTGACGATCTGCTGACGCTGCTCGCCGCCGCCCGGAGTTCGGACGACAAGGAGTTCGACGCCTCCGAGCTGCGCGACCAGGTGCTGATCTTCCTGCTCGCCGGGCACGAGACGACCGCCACCTCCCTCTCCTTCGCCCTGCACCTGCTGGCCCGCCATCCGGAGGAGCAGAGCCGGGCCCGCGAGGAGATCTCCCGCGTCCTGGGCGACCGTACGCCCGAGGCCGCCGACCTGGACCGGCTCCCGTACCTCACCCGGGTGCTCAAAGAGGCCATGCGCCTGTATCCGGCCGCGCCGGTCATCGGCCGCAAGGCCGTCGTCGACACGAGGATCGGGGAGCACACCGTCCCCGCGGGCGCGGACGTGATCGTGGCGCCCTGGGTGACGCACCGCCACCCGGAGCACTGGCCGGACCCGGAGCGCTTCGACCCCGAGCGCTTCACCCCGGAGGCGGAGGCGGCGCGGCCGCGCTACGCGTGGTTCCCCTTCGGCGGCGGCCCGCGCGCCTGCATCGGGCAGCACTTCTCGATGCTGGAGTCGGTGGTCGCGCTGGCGATGATCCTGCGTGCGTACGCGTTCGAGGCCGTGGACACCGAGATCCCGGTCGGGGCCGGGATCACCCTGCGGACGGACGGCCCGGCGCGCTGCCGGGTCCGTCGCGTGGACGGGTAGCGGCCGTCCTGCCGTCCGGCGGGCGAGGCGGGCCGGTTCGCGCCGGCCCTGCACGGGTTCCACTACGTGCGGTCCGCCGCCGGGGTGTGGTTGCCCTGGAGGCGGGCGAGGTCCGAGGGGCGCACCTGGATGACGAGCAGCGCGATCGCCGCCCCGATCAGGGTGAACATCGCCGCCACGATGAAGGCCGCGCTGATGCCCGAGGTGAGGATCTGGTCGCTCCACGGCTTCGGGACCTGGCCGGTCTGCCGGAAGGCCAGCCGCTGTGCGGGGGTGGCCGTGCCGAGGAAGCCGGCCACCTGGTCCTTGGCCTCGTTGCGGCTGGCCGTGCCGAAGACCGTGACCAGGATGGACAGGCCGAGGGAACCGCCCACCTGCTGCATCGTGTTGAGCAGTCCGGACGCGGCTCCCGACTCCCGCTCGGGGACGTTGGACAGCGCCATCAGGGTCAGCGAGACGAACTGCAGGCCCATGCCGAGGGCGAAGAGCAGCATCGGGCCCAGGATGCTGCCCAGGTACGTGGAGTGGACGTCCGTCTGGGTCAGCCAGGCAAGCCCGGCCGCCGAGAACAGGGCGCCGCCGACCATGAACGGTTTGGGCCCGAACTTCGGGAGCAGCTGCGAGGTGAGCCCGGCGCCCACCGCGATCATCACGCTGACCGGGAGGAAGGCGAGGCCGGCCTGGATCGGGCTGAAGCCGAGCACGATCTGCACGAAGAGGGTCAGGAAGAAGAACATGCCGAAGATCGCGCAGGCGAGCATGAGCATGATCCCGTAGGTCCCGGCCCGGTTGCGGTCGGCGAACATGTGCAGCGGGGTGATGGGCTGGGGCGAGCGCCGCTCGTTGAGGATGAACAGGGTCAGCAGGACGACGGCGGCGCCGAAGGAGCCGAGGGTCACCGGGTCGCGCCAGCCCTCCTGGGAGGCCCGGATGAAGCCGTAGACCAGCGCGACCATGCCCAGGGTGGACAGCAGTGCGCCGGCGAAGTCGAAGTGTCCGGGATGGCGTTCGGACTCGCGCAGGACCTTCGTGGCCAGTACCGCGATCACCACGGCGATGGGGACGTTGACGAAGAGCACCCAGCGCCAGTCGAGCCATTCGACGAGGATGCCGCCCGCGAGCAGACCGATCGCGCCGCCGGCCGCCGAGACTCCGGCGAACACGCCGAAGGCCCGGTTGCGGGCGGGGCCTTCGTGGAAGGTGGTGGTGATCAGCGCGAGGGCGGTCGGGGAGGCGATGGCTCCGCCGACGCCCTGGAGGGCGCGGGCCGCCATCAACTGACCCTCGTTCTGGGCGAGTCCGCCGAGGAAGGAGGCCAGACCGAACAGCAGGACACCGAAGATGAAGACCCGTTTGCGGCCGAGGATGTCGCCGGTGCGGCCGCCGAGGAGCAGCAGGCCGCCGAAGGCGAGGGTGTAGGCGTTGACGACCCAGGAAAGGCTCTCGGTGGAGAAGTCGAGCGCGGTTTGGATGTGTGGCAGCGCGATGTTCACGATCGTGATGTCGAGCACCACCATGAGCTGACAGGAGGCGATGACGAACAGGGCGAGTCCGTGGCCGCCCCCTCGGACCTTGCCATCGGTCCCGTTGCTGCTCGGCGATACGTTCGGGTCCACCCTTTCGACGCTAAGCCCGCGCCCCTGGGGTCACCACTCGAACGGCCTAGTGGTGGTGACATTGCACATGTCACACTACGATCATGGATGACTTCCTCAGGCTCTCCGCGAGCACGGCCCGCTTCTCCTACGGCGCCCCGCGCGCGTTCTCCTTCGGGGACGACGGCCGGCTCCTCTGGTTCCTCCGCTCCACCGGTCCCACCGACGCCTTCGACGGCCTCTGGGTGCTCGACACCACCACCGGAGCCGAGACCCGGCTTGCCGATCCGCGCGAGCTGTGCCCCGAGCCGGGGCCCCTCCCGGACGCCGAACGCCGGCTGCGCGAGCGGACCCGGCTCGTCGCCGCCGGGATCGGCTCGTACGCCCTCTCCGGCGACGGCCGGCGCGCCGTCTTCGCGCTGTACGGGCGGCTCTACGGGGTCACCGCCGCCGGAGACGGGAAGCCCGAGGAGATCCCGGCCGCCGGACCCGTCGTGGACCCTCGGCCCGACACCGACGGTTCGCGCACCGCTTACGTGGCCGACGACGTCCTGTACGTCGCCCCGGGCGGGCGGGTCAGCCCGGACGACGGGGCACGCTGGGGGCTCGCCGAATTCGCCGCCGCCGAGGAACTGGGCCGCTCCCGGGGCCACTGGTGGTCCCCGGACGGGGTCACCCTGCTGGCCGCCCGGGTCGACGAATCCGCCCTCCAGCGGCGCTGGTTCGCCGACCCGGCGCACCCCGAGCTGCCGGCCGAGGACTTCGCCTATCCCGAGGCGGGCGGGCCCAACGCCGACGTCCAGCTGTGGGTGCTCCGCGCGGGCGAAGGCGAAAGCGAAGGCGAAGGCTCGGGCGAAGGCCGGGCCGGCCGCCCGGCCCGGATCCGGCTCGACTGGGACGCCGAGACCTACCCCTACGTCTCCGACGCGGGCTGGGAGTCCGACGGGGAGATCCTGCTGACCGTCCAGGACCGGCTCCAGCAGAACGTGCTGCTGCTCTCCGCCGACCCGGCCACCGGCCGCACCACCGAACTGTCGCGCACCACGCACCCGCAGTGGGTGGACCCGGACCTCCCCGGCACCCCGGCCCGGCTCGCCGACGGGCGGATGCTGACCGCCGCCGACACCGAGGGCGGCGCCGCCCGGGCCCTCGCGGTGGACGGCCGGCTGCTCACCGGGGACGGGATCCAGGTCCGCCGCGTGGCCGGGGTCCACCAGGACCGGCTGCTGATCGAGGCCGGTCTGCGCGACCCCGCCGAGCAACAGGTGCTGCTGCTGGACCCGGCCACCGGCGAGCTGACCCCGGTGGCCGACGGGCCCGGGGTGCACAGCGTCCAGGCCTCGGCCGGGATCCTGCTGCTGACCTCGGCCGGTGCCGACGGGGTCCGGCGCACCCTCCGCACCCCCGACGGGCGGGAGTTCACCCCCGCCGACCTGTCCCAGCCGCTGCCCTACCGGACGGCGCCCCTCCTGGAGCGGGTCACCGAGCACGGCATCCCCACGGCCCTCGTCCTGCCCCGCGACCACGTGCCGGGCCGGAAGCTGCCCGTCCTGATGGACAGCTACGGCGGTCCCGGCATGCAGGACATCACCGTCGACCCGCGCCGCTGGCAGCTCCGCCAGTGGTGGGCCGATCAGGGCTTCGCGGTGGTGACCGTGGACAACCGCGGGACCCCGCACGTCTCCCCCTCCTACACGCAGGCGATGTACCGCGGCTTCTCCGAGGTCACCCTCGACGACCAGGTCGCGGCCCTCCACGCGCTCGCGGCCCGCCACGGCGACCTCGACCTCGGCCGGGTGGGGGTGCGCGGCTGGTCCTACGGCGGCTACCTCGCGGCCATGGCGGTGCTGCGCCGCCCGGACGTCTTCCACGCGGCGGCGGCCGGCGCCGCGCCGACGGACTTCCGGCACTACGACACCGCGTACACGGAGCGGTACCTCGGCCTCCCGCAGGAGCACCCGGACGTCTACGCGCGCGACTCCCTCATCCCCGACGCCCCCGGGCTCTCCCGCCCGTTGCTGCTGATCACGGGCCTGGCCGACGACAACGTCCACCCCTCCCACACCCTGCGCCTCTCGCAGGCCCTGACCGACGCGGGCCGCCCCCACCAGCTCCTGGCCCTGCCGGGCATCACCCACATGACCCCGGGCGGCACCCGCGAAAAGCTGATGGCCCTGGAACTGGAGTTCTTCCGCCGCGAACTGGGCTGACGCGAGCTGCGCCGACGCGCACCGGGCCGAGTACGGCCGCGGACGGCGGGAGGGGCCCCGGAGACGCCTTTGTCTCCGGGGCCCTCACCTTCCCCTGGATCCCCGTCAGTCTCCCGGGAAGTGACAGGCCACCTCGCGGGCGGCGGTGGGCCGCAGGAGGGGTCGTTCGGTGCGGCAGATCGGCTGTGCCTTGGGGCAGCGGGGGTGGAAGGTGCAGCCGGGGGGTGGAGCGGCCGGGCTCGGCGGGTCGCCGAGCAGCACGATCCGCTCCCGCCGCCGTTCCGCCGCCGGGTCGGGCAGCGGGACGGCGGACAGCAGCGCCCGGGTGTACGGGTGCTGCGGGTTCTCGTAGAGGGACTTCTTGTCCCCGATCTCGACGATCCGGCCGAGGTACATGACGGCGACCCGGTCGCTGACCCGTTTGACCACCGACAGGTCGTGGGCGATGAACACGTAGGCGAGGCCCAGTTCGGTGCGCAGCCGCTCCATCAGGTTGACGATCTGGGCCTGTACGGAGACGTCCAGCGCGGAGACCGGCTCGTCGGCGACGATCAGCCGGGGGCTGGTGGACAGCGAGCGGGCGATGCCGATGCGCTGGGCCTGGCCGCCGGAGAACTCGTGCGGGTAGCGGTCGATGTGCTCGGGGATCAGCCCGACGAGCTCCATCAGTTCGGCGGCGCGGCGGCGGGCGTCGGCCGCGCTCCAGCCCTGTACCAGCAGCGGGTCGGAGATGATCCGGGCCACGGTCTGGCGCGGGTTGAGCGAGGAGTGCGGGTCCTGGAAGACCATCTGGATGTTCTTGCGCAGCGGGCGCAGGGCGCCCTGGGACAGCCGGCTGATGTCCTTGCCGTCGAAGGCGATCCGGCCCGAGGTGGGTTCCAGCAGCCGTACCAGCATCCGTCCGGTGGTGGACTTCCCGCAGCCCGACTCCCCGACCAGGCCGAGGGTCTGCCCGGCCGCCAGGTCGAAGGAGATCCCGTCGACCGCGCGCACGGGCGCCCCCCGGCGCCCGGTCACGGATCGTCTGCCGGGGAAGGTCATGGTGAGGTCCTGTACGGACAGCAGCGGGGTGGCGGTGCCTCGTCCCGTGCTCTCGTGTGCGGCGGTCTCGGTCATCGGGCCGCCTCCTCGGCGGTACGGGTCGGGGCCCCGGCGAAGTGGCAGGCGACCGTACGCTCCGGTCCGTCCCCGTAGGCCGCCGGCTCGGGCCGTACGTCGGTGCAGCGCGCGGCCGCCCGGGGGCAGCGCGGGGCGAAGGCGCAGCCGGGGGCCGGTGCGAGCAGCGACGGCGGGGAGCCGGGGATGAAGGGCAGCGGCTCGTCGTCGGCGGTGTCGAGGCGGGGCAGCGAGTCGAGCAGGCCGCGGGTGTAGGGGTGGGCGGGGTCGGCGAACAGGTCGTCGGCCGGGGCCTGTTCGGCGGCCCGGCCGCCGTACATGACGAGTACCTCGTGGGCGACGCGGGCGACGACGCCCAGGTCGTGGGTGATCATCACGACGCCGAGGCCGCGTTCCTGCTGGAGCCGGGCGATCAGTTCCAGGATCTGCGCCTGCACGGTGACGTCCAGGGCGGTGGTCGGTTCGTCGGCGATCAGCAGGTCGGGCTCGCAGGCCAGGGCCATGGCGATCATCGCCCGCTGCCGCATGCCGCCGGAGAACTGGTGCGGGTACTCCCGTGCGCGCCGGGCCGGTTCCGGGATGCCGACCTCGCCGAGCATGTCGACGGCCCGTTTGCGCGCGGCGGCCCGGCCGGCCTTGAAGTGCACCCGGAAGTGCTCGGCGATCTGCTCGCCGACCGTGTAGTAGGGGTGCAGGCTGGAGAGCGGGTCCTGGAAGATCATGGCCATGCGGCGGCCGCGGACCCGGGAGAGCTCGCGCTCGGACAGGGTGGTCAGTTCCTGTCCGGACAGCCGCACGGAGCCGCCCACCTCGACCGGGCCGCGGTGCAGGCCCATGACGGCGAGCGAGGTGACGGACTTGCCGGAGCCGGACTCGCCGACGATGCCGAGGGTGCGTCCCGCCTCGACGGTGAAACCGATCGAGTCGACGGCCCGTACGGTCCCGCGCTCGGTGGTGAACGTGACGCGCAGGTCGCGCACTTCGAGGAGCGGAGCGCCGGTGTCGGCTGCCATCAGTACCTCACTCTCGGGTCGATGACGGCGTACAGGACGTCGACCAGGAGGTTGGCGACGACGATGAAGAACGCGGCGAGCAGGGTGACCCCGAGGACCACGGGCTGGTCGGAGCTGACCAGGGCGCCGTAGAACAGCCGCCCGATGCCGGGGAGTCCGAAGATGGACTCGGTGATGACGGCGCCGGCGAGCAGGCCGCCGAGGTCCATGCCGAAGATGGTGAGGATCGGGGTCATCCCGGAGCGCAGCCCGTGTTTGACGACGACGGTCCGTTCGGGCATGCCCTTGGCGCGGGCGGTGCGGATGTACGGCTCGGCCATCGCCTCGATCATCGAACCGCGGCTCTGGCGTGCGTACATGGCGGCGTACAGCAGCGCGAGCGCGGTCCAGGGCAGGAGCAGGTTAGAGGCCCACCCCAAGGGGTTGTCGGTGAAGGCCTGGTAGGTGGGGTAGGGCAGGAGGCCGGCGATGCGGATGACCCCGTAGATGAGCATCACCGAGGTGAAGTACACGGGCAGCGAGGCGGCGGCGACCGCCCCCACCATCAGGGCCTTGTCGGTGGCGGTGTCCTTGCGCAGGGCGGCGGTGACGCCGGCGCCCAGCCCCAGGACCAGCCACAGCACGGCGGCGCCGACGGCGAGGGAGGCGGAGACCGGGAGCCGGTCCATGAGCAGGTCCCACACGGGCAGGGAGTTCTCGTACGAGTAGCCCAGGCACGGGAAGTCGCAGGCGACGGCGTACTGGCCGCTGCCGAGGGTGCGGCCGGTGAAGATGCCGGTCAGAAAGTCGGCGAACTGCCGCCACAGGGGCTGGTCGAGGCCCAGGTACGTCCGTACGTCGGCCAGGCGCTCGACGCTGCAGGTCTTGCCGCAGGCGGCCGCGGCCGGGTCGGCGGGCAGGACGTGGAAGATGAGGAAGGTGACGGCGGCGATGGCGAGGAGGACGCCGGCGAGGGCGAGCAGCCGGCGGGCGAGGTAGGCGATCACGTGCGGCCGCCCCTCGGGTCGAGGATGTCGCGCAGCGCGTCGCCGAGCAGGGTGAAGGCGAGGACCGCGAGGAAGAGGAAGACGCTGGGGATGACGAAGTACATGGGGTCGGTCTCGTAGTAGGCGACGGACTCGGCGATCATCTGGCCCCAGGAGGGGGTGGGCGGGCGGACTCCGACGCCGAGGTAGCTCAGCGCGGCCTCTGTGCTGATCATCCCGGGGATGAGCAGGGTGGTGTAGGCGATGACCGGGCCCGAGACGCCCGGGAGGATGTCTCGGGTCAGGATCCGCCAGGGGCCGGCGCCGCCCACGCGGGCGGCGTCGACGTACTCGCGGTGCTTGAGGGAGAGGGTCTGGCCGCGGACGACGCGGGCGACGCCGGGCCAGCCGAAGACTCCGATGACGGAGGTCATGAGGACGATCCGGTTGACGTCCTTGGCCACGGACAGCATCGCGATCATGAAGATGAGGGAGGGGAAGGACATGGTGAGGTCCATGAGCCGGGACAGGACCGCGTCGGTGCGGCCGCCGAAGTAGCCGGCGGCGATTCCGGCGGCGGTGCCGGCGACGACCACGATGGCGGTCGCGGCGAAGGCGATGAGCAGGGAGACCTGCGCGCCGTGGACCACGCGGGCGAACAGGTCGCGGCCGGTGACGGGTTCGACGCCGAGCCAGTGCTCGGGGCTGATCCCGCCGAAGGAGCCGAGGGGCTGGCCGCCGAGGTAGGGGTCGATGGCGGACTTGTCGAACTCTTCGGGTGACCAGCCGCCGAGGGCGCCCAGCCAGGGGGCGGTCGCTGCCATCAGGACGAAGAGGAGGACGACGCCGAGGCTGACGCGGACGGCGGGGCGGCGGCGGAGTTCCCGCCGGGCGAGCTGCCAGGGGCTGCTGCCGGTCGCTGCCGCGGGACCGTCCTTGACGGCGTCGGGGGCCGGTGCCCCGCCCGGGGCCGAGACCGGAGCCGGGGCCTCCTGGCCGCCGGCGCCGGGTGCGGTGGTGGTCATGGTGTCGGGGGTTCCGTCGTCCTCAGCCCTGGCTCTTCGACGGGTCCTTGAGGCCGACCGTCGCGTAGTCGATCTCGCCGGTCCACACGGGGTGGCCGAACGCGCCGGCGATGTTGGGGCCGACGAGCAGCGGCTTGCGCTCCAGCAGGACCGGGATGGACGGGGACTTCTTCATGAGCTCGGCGTCCAGGTCGATCCAGGCCTGGTTGGCCTGCTTCGCGTCGGCCATGTTGTTGATCTCGTCGATCCGCTTCATGGTCGCCTCGTCGCGGAACTGGCTGTAGTTGCCCTGGTTTCCCTTCTCCTTGATGGTGCGTCCGTCGAAGACGAAGGGGATCCAGGTGGAGCCGGACGGATAGTCGGGGCACCAGCCGGTGAAGGTCATGTCGGGGGTGGTGGAGAGGTCGCCGATGACGTCGTAGTACGCGCCCGGGTCGACGGTGTCGATGACGACCTCGATGCCCGCGCGGGACAGGCCCTGCTGAATGGCCTCGGCGGCGCCCTTGTCCCCGGTGGAGACGGACAGGGAGACCTTGAGCTTCTCCTTGCCGGCGGCCTTCAGCAGTTCCTTGGCCTTGGCCGGGTCGCCGGCCGGGGCGATCTTCAGCGTGTCGGCCTGCTTGCCGCCGGTCAGTGCCGGGGGCAGGTAGGCGGTGGCGATCTCGTTGAGGGCCGGGCCGCCGCCCGCGGTGACCACGGCCTCCTTGTCGACGGCGTACTGCATGGCCTCCCGGACCTTGGGGTCGTCGAAGGGGGCGCGGGAGTTGTTCAGGAAGAGCATCTCGGTACAGCCCTTGGACTCCGCGATCAGGCGCGCCTTGACGTCCGGCTTGGGCAGCACCTTGGGGGCGCTCTCGGGGCGCATGTCGGCGTACTGGACGGTGGAGGCGTCGGCGCCCTCGCCGGCGATGATGCGGTCGTCGACCTGGCCGCCCTTGAGTCCCATGACGACGACGAACCTGTCGGGGTAGGCCTTGCGCACGGTGTCGGTCTTCGCGTCCCAGTGCTCGTTGCGGACCAGGACCAGCTTCTTGTCTCGGTCGTACGACTCGATCTTGTACGGGCCGGAGGAGAACGGGCGGGCGTCGTACTGGGTGCCCTTCTCCTGGGACTGGGGCACGGGCGAGAAGGTCGGCAGGGTGGCCGTCGCGGAGAACTCGGCTACCGGGCGCTTGAGTTCGAAGACGATCGTGCGGTCGTCGGGGGTCTTCACCGAGTCCAGGTGCTGCCCCTGGAGGGGGCCCTTGTAGCCCTCGGTGCCGGCCAGGTACTGGGCCGCGTAGTCGGGGCCGCCGGTGAGGTCGGGGGCGAAGGAGCGCTCGACGTTGTACTTGACGTCCTGGGCCTTGATCGGCGTGCCGTCCTCGTACTTCAGGCCCTCCTTGAGGGTGAAGGTCCAGGTGCGGCCGCCGTTGGAGGGGGTGCCGAGGTCGGTGGCGAGGTCGGGGACCAGCTCACTGCCGGCCTTGCCCGGCTCGGCCTTGAAGGTGACGAGGGTGCGGTAGAGGAGGCGCGTGCCGAAGTCCATGGTCGGCATGACCCAGTTGCGGGCGGGGTCGAGGTGGGCGAAGTCCTGATTGGACAGGACAGTGAGGGTGCCGCCCTTGACCGGGGTGCCGCCGAGGATCTTGCCGTCGTTGGCGGCGGCCGGGTTGGACGCGCCGCCGCCCGCGGAGCCCTTCTTGGTGTCGGAGCAGCCCGAGGCGCCGAGTGCGAGTGCTGCCACCAGGGCGGTGGCGAGGGCGAGTTGGGTGCGCTTGGTCATGGGTCACTCCAGTGAAGGGCCGCGCTCTAGGATGTGACCGGTAACATAGTAATGTGAAATTGTACTGACAAGGGGTTGAGCGGCCCGTTATCCAGCCGTGTCCAAATCCGGCTACCTGTAGGGCAGTTGGGCCGGGATACGCGAAAGGGCCCGCCGCAGCGGGCCCCTTCGGAGCCGAGGAAACAGAGGTCTGGAGCCTGAGGCCTGAGACCGGAGGCCAGGGGCTAGAGGCCGGAGCCGAGGCCGCCCGGGGTGCGGCCCACCGGTTCGTCGCGACCCTGGGCCCAGAGCGAGCGGACGTGGCCGAGGTGGCGGACCATGCAGGCCTCCGCCGCCGCCGCGTCGCCGCTGATCATCAGGTCGAGCAGCTCGATGTGCTCCTCCGCCGAGGAGACGAGCTTGCCGGCCTCGTCCAGACCGGTCAGCCCGTACAGCCGGGAGCGCTTGCGCAGGTCGCCGACGGTCTCGACGAGCCGGTCGTTGCCCGCCAGGGCCAGCAGGGACAGGTGGAAGCGGCGGTCCGCCTCCAGGTACCCGATGAGGTTGTGCTCGCGCGCGCTGGTGACGATCTCCTCCGCGATCGGCCGCAGCGCCTCCAGCTGCTCCGTCGTGGCGATCTTCGTGATCCGGCCGATGGTCGGCACCTCGATCATCGTGCGCAGTTCGGTGAACTGGTCCAGGTCGCGCTCGCTGACCTCGGTGATCCGGAAGCCCTTGTTGCGGACCGGCTCGACCAGCCCCTCCCGCGCCAGGTCGAGCATGGCCTCGCGCACCGGGGTGGCCGAGACGCCGAGTTCGGCCGCGAGGCCGGGAGCCGAGTACACGCTGCCGGGGCGCAGCTCACCCGCTATCAGGGCGGCTCGGAGGGCGTGGCCGACCTGGTCGCGGAGCCGTTCCTGGGCCTTGATCAGACTGTGCTGCTTCAGGTCACCCATTGCATTTCCTCCGAGACCCCCGACACCACCGACGCGCAGAGGAACAGCGTACAATGTCACGTTGCGCTGCTCACACTCCGGCGGCCTCCCACAGGGCGACCGCCACGGCCAGATCTTCCCAGGCCATGCCCACGCTCTTGAAGAGCTGTGGACAACTCTGCGCTCCGCCCGCCGGCATCCGCCCCGCGACCAGGTCGGCGAGGGTGCCGGTGATGTGGCCGGGCCCGATCGCCCCTTCCGCCTCCGGGATCAGCAGGTCACCGGCCTCGCGCAGGGCCGCCGCACGGGATTCCACGTACACGGCCGCGCGTCGCACGAGGGCCGTGTCCGTCTCCCGGGCCGTCGGCTCGTGCGAGCCCACGGCGACGACGGTGGCGCCCGGGCCGACGAGGCGCCCGTCGAAGAGCGGTTCCCGGGCGGAGGTGCAGCAGATGACCAGATCGGCGTCGGCCACCGCCTTCGGGGTGCCGGTCCGGGCGGGCAGCCCCAGGCCGCGGGCGTGCGCGGCGAGCCGCTCCGCGCCCGCCGGGTCGCGGGCGACCACCACCACCTCGGCCAACTCCCGTACGGACAAAGCCGCTTCGAGGTGCCCGTACGCCTGCGGTCCGGAGCCGAAGAGCACCAGCCGCAGCGGGCGCCCGGCCGGAGCCAGGTGGCGCAGTGCGAGGGCGGAGACGGCCGGCGTGCGCAGGGTGGTCAGGGCGGCCGCGTCGAGCAGGGCCACCGGGCGCAGGGTGGGCCCGTCCAGCAGCAGGTAGGAGCCGGTGATTCGGGGCAGCCCGCGGGCCGGGTTGCCGGGCGCCACCCCGGCGATCTTCACCCCGGCGTACGAGCCGGACGCGGCCGGCATCAGCAGCAGTTCGCCACCGCCCGGTACGGAGACCACGCTGCGCTGCGGACAGCTCTCCGGGTCGAGGCCGCCGCGCAGGGCGGCGGCCAGGGCCTCGATCGCCCCGGCCGGGGTGAGCAGGGCGGCCGTCTCCTCGGCGCCGAACTGCCGCAGGCCGCCGGCGGCGGTCCCCTGCACGGGGAGAACGGGCCCCTTCACAGGGAGAACCCGCTGCCGAGGGCGTCGTGCGGGTCGAGCACGAAGGTGTGTTCGCCGGTGCGGTAGGCGGTGCCGGTGACCTCGGTGACCCCGCCGTCCAGCATCCGCCCGGTGAACATCGTGCCGGTGACCGACTCGTTCAGCAGGTCCTCGCCGGGGCCGAGCCGCCCGTCCTCCGCGAGCAGCGCGAGCCGCGTCGAGGTGCCGGAGCCGCAGGGCGAGCGGTCGATCTGGCCGTCCGCGAACACGGTGACGTTGCGCTCGTGCGGCCCGAAGGGAGTGCCGGGGAGCTCCTCGTGGAGGATCACCCCGTACACCCCGGACAGCAGCGGGCCGTCGGGGTGCCAGGTGGCGGGGTGCGTGGCGAGCGCGGCCCGGATCTCCTGGCCGGCCCGCACCAGGGCGGGCAGGGAGGACCGGGAGACGTCCAGGCCGAGGTCGCGGGCGCGGACGGAGGCGTAACAGGCCCCGGCGTGCGCGATGTCCGCCTCGGCGAGGCCGAGGGTGGTGGCGACGGGGACCTTGCGGGCGCCCACCCGGGCCGGCACGTTGCGGAAGGTGACCCCGGTGGTGCGGCCGCCGTCCCGGTGCACGGTCGCGGTGACCCGCCCGGACGGTACGTCGATGCGCACCTGGGCGTCGCCGTGGTCCGGGGCGGCGACCCGGCCGGTGTCCACGGCCCAGGCCCCGAGGGCCATGGTGCCGTGGCCGCAGGCGGTGGAGTAGCCGTCCTTGTGCCAGAACAGCACGCCGAAGTGGGCCCCGTCGTCGTCGGCCGGGACCACGAACCCCCCGTACATCCCGGCGTGTCCGCGCGGCTCCTGCACGAGCAGGCGCCGTACGTCGTCCAGTGCGCCCCGGCGCGGGGCGGTCCCCGACCCTCCCGGGCCGATGGCGGTGGCGCAGCGCTCGGCGACGGTGTCACCGGGCACGGCCGGGCCCTGCGTGCCGCAGTCGACGATCCGGAAGGGTTCGCCGGCGGTGTGGTAGTCCGCCGTTCTGACGGTGATCACAGGAGGAAGCCTCCGGGGAAGGGGTCGGCCGGATCGAGGAAGTACTGGGCGGTGCCGGTGATCCAGGCCCGGCCGGTGACCGTGGGCACCACGGCCGGGAGTCCGCCGACGGCGGTCTCCGCGACCAGCCGGCCCGTGAACTCGGTGCCGATGAAGGACTCGTTGACGAAGTCCGTGCCGAGCTCCAGGAGGCCGCGGGCGTGCAGCTGGGCCATCCGCGCGCTGGTGCCCGTACCGCAGGGCGAGCGGTCGAACCAGCCGGGGTGGATGGCCATGGCGTGCCGGGAGCGGCGGGCGTCGGAGCCGGGGGCGGCGAGGTAGACGTGCTTGACCCCGGCGATGGAGGGGTTCTCGGGGTGGACGGGACGGTCGTCGCCCGCGTTGATCGCGTCCATGACCGCGAGTCCGGCGGCGAGCAGGTCGTCCTTGCGGGCGCGGTCGAAGGGGAGCCCGAGGGCGTCGAGTTCGACGAAGGCGTAGAAGTTGCCGCCGTAGGCGAGGTCGTAGGTGACCGTGCCGAAGCCGGGGACCTCGGCCTTGAGGTCGAGGCCGACGCTGAAGGATGGGACGTTGGTGAGGGTGACGGCGGTGGCCGCACCGTCCTCGACGCGGACGTCGACGCTCACCAGTCCGGCGGGGGTGTCGAGCCGGACGGTGGTGACCGGCTCGACGACGGGCACCATGCCGGTCTCGACGAGGACGGTGGCGACACCGATGGTGCCGTGCCCGCACATGGGGAGCAGGCCGGACACCTCGATGTAGAGGACGCCGAAGTCGGCGTCCGGGCGGGTGGGGGGCTGCAGGATGGCGCCGCTCATCGCGGAGTGCCCGCGCGGCTCGTACATGAGCAGGGTGCGGACGTGGTCCGTGTGCTCGATGAAGTGGAGCCGCTTCTCGGCCATGGTGGCACCGGGGATCACCCCGACTCCCCCGGTGATCACCCGGGTCGGCATGCCCTCGGTGTGCGAGTCCACCGCGTGGTAGACGTGGCGCGTACGCATCTGGCGCGTCCCCTCCGGTCGGTTAGTTGAGGCCCTCGGCGAGGGCCTTCTCGGTGGCGGCCCGGACGGCGGCCTCGGTCTCGCCCGTGAGCGGGAAGCGGGGCGGACGGGTGGCGCCGCCGGGGCGCCCGGCCAGGTCCATGGAGAGCTTGATGGCCTGGACGAACTCGGTCTTGGAGTCCCAGCGCAGCAGGGAGTGCAGGGACTTGTAGAGCGGCAGGGCGGTGGTGAGGTCCCCGGCGACGGCGGCCCGGTAGAGGGTGGCGCAGGACTGCGGCAGCGCGTTGGGGTAGCCGGCGATCCAGCCGACGGCGCCCGCGAGGGCGAGTTCGAGGAGGACGTCGTCGGCGCCGATGAGCAGGTCGAGGCCGGGGGCGAGCTCGGCGATCTCGTAGGCGCGGCGCACGTCCCCGCTGAACTCCTTGACGGCGACGATGGAGCCGTCGGTGTGCAGCCGGGCGAGGAGGGCCGGGGTCAGGTCCACCTTGGTGTCGTACGGGTTGTTGTACGCGACGACGGGCAGCCCGGCGCGGGCGACCTCGGCGTAGTGGGCGCGTACGGTCTCCTCGTCGGCCCGGAAGGCGTTGGGCGGCAGGAGGAGTACGGAGCCGGCGCCGGCCTCGGCGGCCTGTTCGGCCCAGCGGCGGGCCTCGGCGCTGCCGTAGGCGGCGACGCCGGGCATGACGCGGGCGCCGTCGCCGGCGGCCTCGACGGCGGTGCGCACGACCCGCGCGCGCTCCTCGTCGGTGAGGGTCTGGTACTCCCCGAGGGAGCCGTTGGGGACCACGCCGTCGCAGCCGTTGGCGATCAGCCAGGCCACGTGTTCGGCGTAGGCGTCGTAGTCGACGGTGAGGTCCTCGCGCAGGGGGAGTGCGGTGGCGACCATGATGCCGTGCCAGGGGCGGGTGCGGGTGTCCGTACCGGTGGTGGGCGCGGGGGTGTGCGCGTCGGTCATGAGAGAGCTCCCTAGAGTGGTGTGTGACATTTTACTAGTGGGTGTGGAGCGGCCACAAGGGCCCGGGCCGCCCGATCAGCCGTCCGCCGGGGGAAGTTCGGCGAGGTGGCGCAGCGGGACCGGGCAGGACAGGGGCCGCCGGTCGGGCCCGGCCTCGCCGCCGGCCAGTGCGGCGACGGCCGGTCCGCACATGCGGCCCTGGCACCAGCCCATTCCGCAGCGGGTGAGGAGCTTGACCGTACGGGCGTCCCGCGCGCCCAGGTCGGCGACGGCCTCGCGGATCCGGCCGGCCGGAACCTCCTCGCAGCGGCACACGACGGCGTCGTCGCGGAGCCAGCCGGTCCAGCCCTCGCCGGGGCGGTGGGCGGCGCCCATGGCCTCGGCGAAGCCGCGCAGGCGGGCGCGACGGCCGGCGAGGGCGGTGGGCGCGGGCCGGCCGGCGATCGCGTGGGCGGCGATCTCCCCTTCGAGGAGGGCCAGTTGGGCGCCGCCGATGCCGCCGGTCTCGCCCGCGGACCAGATGCCGGGGACGGAGGTCCGCTGCTCGGCGTCCAGTACCAGGGCGACGGCGCCGTCGGCGGTCGGGCGGGTGGCGCAGCCGAGGCCGGTCGCCAGCTCCAGCTGCGGGACGAGCCCGTGGCCGACGGCGAGGGCGTCGCAGGGGATCCGGCGGGCGGTACCGGGCAGCGGACGCCAGTCCCGGTCCAGGCGGGCCACGGTGACGGCCTCGACCCGGTCGGTGCCGTGCGCCTCGGTCACGGCGTGCCGGGTGAGGAGGCGGATGTGGCGGCGCAGGAGGGCGCTGCCGTGGGTGGCGGCCTCGGCGAGCTTGCCGGGGTTGCGGAGCAGGGTGGGGAGATGGCCGGCGTACGCGGTGTACGCCGCGGCTTCGACCACGGCCGGCACCCGGGCCCCGGCGGCGGCGAGCGACCCGGCGACGGCGAGCAGCAGCGGGCCGCTGCCGGCGACGACGACCCGCTTGCCGGGCAGGACGAGCCCGCTCTTGAGCATGGCCTGGGCCCCGCCGGCCCCGACCACCCCGGGCAGGGTCCAGCCGGGGAAGGGCAGTTGCCGCTCGTAGGACCCGGTGGCGAGGAGCACGGCCCGGGCGTGCAGGGCGGCGGCCGCCTCCTCGGGGCCGGCGACGGCGTGCAGGGTCCAGCCGGGGCCGCCGTCCGGGACCACGGCCCAGACGTGGTGGGCGGGCAGGTACGTGATCCGGCCCGCCGATTCGTGGGCGCGCAGGGCGGCTTCGCGGCGGGCGAACTCGGCCCAGCCGTGGTGCAGGGCCTCGGGGCGGGCCGCGCCCAGGCCCGGGGCGGGGTGACGGTAGTACTGCCCGCCGGGGCGGTCCCCCGCGTCGAGCACGGCGACCCGCAGCCCGAGCCCGGCGGCCGTGACGGCCCCGGCCAGCCCGGCCGGCCCGGCCCCGACGACGGCGAGGTCGAAGGCGGCGCCGGTGGAAGCGCCGGTGGAGGCCCCTGCCGAGGCCGGGGCGGCGGGGTCAGACGGCGAGGTCGGCACGGCCGGTTCCCTCCTGGGTGGTGACGGTGTCCCCCGGGCGGGCCGGGACCAGGCAGGCGCGCTGGTTCGGGCGGCCGTTGACGGTGACGAGGCAGTCGTAGCAGCTGCCGATCCCGCAGAACGCGCCGCGCGGGGCGCCGGTCTCGCGGGTGGTCCGCCAGGCCAGGATCCCGGCGCCCCAGAGCACGGCGGCGATGCTCTGGCCCGCCTGGGCCGTGAGCTCGCGGCCGTCGAAGCGCAGGGCGTACGTGGCCGAGGGGGCTCCGCCGACGAGGCTGCGCGGGGTCCGGCTCATCGGCGGTTCTCCTTGGGCGTGGTGCGGGTGGTGGGCCGGTTCCGGGTTCCGCCGCGCGGGCCTGCTCCCCGGCCCGTCATCGGGCCGGGTCCTGGTCGAAGCGGGCCGGGTCGAACGGGGCCGGCGGGAGCGGGGGCTCATCGCCCGTCAGGGCGGCGGTGATCAGGGCGCCCGTGGCCGGGGCCAGGCCGATGCCGGCGCCCTCGTGGCCGCAGGCGTGCAGCAGCCCGGGGCGGCGGGGGTCCGCGCCGATGGCGGGCAGGTGGTCGGGGAGGTACGGGCGGAAGCCGTGGTAGGTGCGCAGGACCCGGACGTCGGCCAGCACCGGGAAGAGCGCCGCCGCCTGCGCGGCCAGCCGGCGCAGGGCCTCCGTGGAGAGCGAGCGGTCGAAGCCGACCCGCTCCCGGGTGGCGCCGATCAGGACCGGGCCCGAGGGGGTGCCCTCGACCACGGCCGAGGACTGCAGGGCCGCGGAGCCGCTGGCGACGTCCGCGATGTAGTCGGCGGCGTAGACCTTGTGCCGGACCACCCGCGGGAGCGGTTCGGTCACCAGGACGAAGCCGCGGCGCGGGAGGACGGGCAGGGTGACGCCGGCCAGCTCGGCGATGCGGCCGCCCCAGGTGCCGGCCGCGTTCACCACGGCCGGGGCCAGGAGTTCGCGGCGCGGGGTGCTGACCCCTCGTACGGCGCCCCGGTCCAGCAGCACGCCCGTCACCTCCTCGCCGAGGTACACCTCGGCTCCGGACGCGGCCAGCAGCCGCGCCGCCGCCTGGGCCGGCTGGACCTGGGCGTCCTGCGGGTAGTGGAACCCGCCCGCCAGGCCCGGGGCCAGGTGCGGTTCCAGCTCGTGCAGGGCGTCGGCGGGCACTTCCACCGCGTCGACCCCGGCCTTGCGCTGGCCCTCGGCGAAGCTCCGCAGGGCCCGCACGGTGGTGTCGTCCGGGGCGACGACGAGGCCGCCCTTGGGCTCGTACTCGATCGCGCGCGGGAGGACCGCGGCGAGTTCGGTCCAGAGGCGGGTGGAGAGGAGGGCGAGGTCGAGTTCCGGTCCCGCCTCCTTGTCGGAGACGAGCAGGTTGCCTTCGCCGGCGCCGGTCGTGCCGCCCGCGACGGCCCCGCGGTCGACCACGGCCACGGAGAGTCCGGCGCGGGCCGCGTAGTACGCGCAGGCCGCCCCGACGACGCCGGCGCCGATGATCACGGCGTCCAGGGAGTGTCTCTTGAGCACGGCAGTAATATGTCACATTCTTTAATGGCTGCCCAGGCCGGTCCCACACCCCCCTCGGGTGCGGGACCGGTCCGGTGCCGGGTCAGCTGCGGAGCGGTCCCTCGCAGCTGTAACTCGAGGTGCCCGCCTTGTGGTTGGTCCAGATCTCCAGCGGACCGAAGGAGCAGTTCATGTCGGCGAGGTTGTTGGAGGCCGCGCCCGCCCGGTCGAGGATGAAGTAGTCGACCGTCTCCGACACGTCCTTGAAGTTCTGGTCGTCGCTGCGCCAGTTCTTCAGGTTCGCGGTGATCCGGCCGGTACAGGTGAACCGGCGCTTGCCGGCGTCACCGTTCTCCACGCAGTCCGGGGTGTTGTACGTGGCCGTGGCGAAGGCCGACTTCACCGACGCGAGCGCGGAGTCGCGCAGCTGGTCGTTCGGGGTGAAGGAGGTGTTCGGCACGTAGAGCTGGTCGACCTTGGCGATCTGCGCGTCCAGGAAGCGGTCGTAGTCGCGCTGGAGGTAGGTGTCGGCGCCCATCCGGTGGCGCCAGGAGTCGTACGCGGCCACGTCGTTGTTGCGCAGGTGGGTGTACATCTCGCGCAGCAGGGTGGGCTTCTCGGTCCACAGGAACTCGAAGAAGGTGCCGGCGTAGCTGTAGAAGCGGAAGCCGTCGCCGTCGTAGGTGGCGTTCAGCAGCTGCTCGACGCTCATGCGCGGGCCGCCGCCCGAGGTGTCGCTGATGATGCTCTTCACGAGGGACTTGCGGACGGCGATGCCGTTGTCGCGGGTGGCGCCGTCGAAGAACTCGGCCGTGCCCTCGTCCATGGCGGTCGTACGGTCGCTCTCGTACCAGGGGCCCTCGCCGAAGAAGCCGGGGACGGCGTAGCGGCCGTTGAGGTAGTGCGTGTACTCGTGGCGGAAGAGCTCTTCCAGGGTGAGGGAGGAGTCCTGCGGGACGCGGCGCTGGTAGGTGTAGAAGGTGGCGCCGTTCTCGATGTAGATGCCGCCGTTCTCGGTGCCGTAGCCGGTCAGGATCGGGTGGTAGTTCACGTAGTCGGCGCGGGAGGCGTAGAGCACGATGTTGAGCGTGGTGTTGGGGTCGCCCGCGAGCGGCTGCTCGGTGCCGAGCACGCGGTGGTACTGGGACTTGACCTGCTTGCTCGCGTAGTACAGCTGGTCGACGGTGGCCCGGTCCAGGGCGGTGCGGACCTTGATGGCGCCGTTGTCGTAGGAGTACGTGTAGGGGAAGAGCTGCTTCTCGATGTCCTCCTTGCACACCCCGTACGGCTTGCAGGCCTCGTAGAAGTTCAGCCAGGAGACGAGCTTGGCCCACGGCTCGCTGCCGTCGCCGAAGCCGGCCTTGACGGGCCCGAGCAGCGCGCCGAGGTCGGCGGTGACCTGGCCCCGCAGGCTGTCGATCTGGCCGAAGCGGCCGTACTCGCCCAGCGCGTCGCGGGCCACCCAGGCGTTGCCGGTGCCCTTGAGGTGGGTGTAGCCGGCGAAGGCCTTGAAGGCGGCGCGGTAGGCGGGGTCGGCGGAGACGGCGGCGTGGAAGGCGGTGTCCTGGTTGCCCGGGTAGACGCCGAGGTAGTTGGTGGAGAGCGCGGCGAGGACGGCGCCGGCCCAGGTGGCGTCGAGGTTCGTGGCGGGGTGCGCCGGGTCCATGGTGGCCAGGACCTTCTTGATGAGGCCGAGCTGGTGCTGGCGCAGGCCGGGGCCGGCGGCGTAGAGGGCCTCGCGCAGCGTGCGGGCGTTGGAGGGGGTGACGTCGAAGGTCCGCGCGGCGTTGCCGAAGTCGTCGATGGCCTTGCGGGTCGCGGCGACGGTCGGGGCGTCGGTGACGTCGATCTCGTCGCGTGAGAAGTCGTGGTAGGCGACCGCGTGCAGGTAGGTGAACATCTCCTCCAGGTGCGAGGAGTTGCGGCCGTCGTGGGCTGCGGCCAGGGCGGATATCCGGCGGGAGACGGCCTGGACGTGCGCGTCCGACATCACCGGGGCGAGGCGGGCGTCCCAGGTCCAGATGAGACCGCGCAAACAGCCGTCGGCGAGGACGGCCTGGTCGCCGAGGAAGTCGGCGAACTGCTCCGGGGTGAGGTTCGTGATCCCGTCGAGGGTGCAGGGGACGCCGGCTGCGACGCTCTTCGCGGTGGGGGCCGCCTTGGCGGCCTTGCCGCGCTTCTCCAGGTCGTCGGCGGGGGCGGCGGCGGTCGCGGCGCCGGGCACCTGGCCGGTGATGGCCTGTCCGCCGGGGGCCGGGGCGGGCGCCGGGGCGTTGTCCTTCGCGTTGGCGAGGCGGTCGACCTCGTCGAACGGGTTCCCCGTGGGGCCGGGGGCGGTCGCGGCCTGGGCGCCGGCGAAGGCGGCCGGGGCAGGGGCCTGCGGCGTGGCGGCCTGTGTGCTGGCCTGACCCGCGGTGGCGAGGAGGGTCACGGCCACGGCGGAGGCGAGGAGGGAAGAGCGCACTGCTCTGTGCTGGAACACCGAGAACTCCTGTTTGGAGAGGGTGAGGTGGGGGGTGGTGCGTGAACTGCCCTGGGTCACACGGCGTTTGACGGGGGTTAACGTGCCGCGGTGTGAGCTGTAACATAGTAATGTGAAATTGCACTGACAAGACCTGTGCGCCCATCAGTTCGCATCTTTCTTGAAGGAGCCTCGTGACCGAGACCCCCGCCATCCTCCACACGGGCAGTCACGACCGCCCGGTCTCCCCGGAGTTGTCCCGCTTCATGGCGGGCGACTGGGCCGCCTCCCCGCTCCCCGACTCCGCGCGCGTACCGGCGTACGCCGTCACCCCGGCCCGCCGGGCACGGCTCTCGGCCCGCTTCCCCGGCGAACGGCTGATCGTCCCGGCCGGCGAGCTGAAGGTCCGCTCCAACGACTGCGACCACCGGTTCCGCCCGCACAGCGCGTACGCCTGGCTGACGGGCCTCACGGGCGAGGACCAGGCGGGTCACGTCCTGGTCATGGAGCCGTCGGGCCCGCACGCCCACGAGGCGGTGCTGTACCTGCGGCCGCGCTCGCCGCGGGCGGGCGGGAACGAGGAGTTCTTCCGGGACCGCAGGTACGGGGAGTTCTGGGTGGGCCGCCGGCCGGACCTGGCGGAGGCCGAGCGTCTCACCGGCATCCGCTGCGCCCACCTGGACGCCCTCGGCTCACCGGCCGGCCGCGACGCGGGCTCCGACGCGGAACTGGCCTCCGCGCTCTCGGAGTTGCGGCTGGTGAAGGACGCGTGGGAGGTCGAGCAGCTCCAGCTGGCCGTCGACCACACGACGGCGGGCTTCGAGGACGTCGTACGGGCCCTGCCGCGCGCGCTGGCGCATCCGCGCGGGGAGCGGTGGATCGAGGGGGTCTTCGGCCTGCGCGCGCGGGCCGAGGGCAACGGCACCGGGTACGAGACCATCGCGGCCTCGGGCGCGCACGCCTGCACCCTGCACTGGATCCGCAACGACGGCCGGCTGAACGGGGACGAACTGCTCCTGCTGGACGCGGGCGTGGAGACGGACACCCTCTACACGGCGGACATCACCCGCACCCTCCCGCTGTCGGGCCGCTTCTCCCCCGTCCAGCGGCAGGTCTACGAACTGGTCCTGGCCGCGCAGGAGGCGGGCATGGCGGCGCTGCGCCCGGGCGCGAGCTTCGGGGACTTCCACCGGGCCGGCATGCGGGTGATCGCGGAGGGCCTGGCGGAGTGGGGCGTCCTGAAGAACGCGGAGGGCGACCTGCACCGGCGGTACACGCTGTGCAGCAGCGGGCACATGCTGGGGCTGGACGTGCACGACTGCGCGAAGGCGCGGGCGGAGACATACCTGGACGGCGTCCTGGAGGAGGGCCAGGTCCTCACGGTGGAACCGGGCCTGTACCTCCAGCCGGACGACGAGACGCTCCCGGCGGAGCTGCGGGGCATCGGCGTCCGCATCGAGGACGACCTGGTCATCACGTCGAACGGCGCCCGCCTGATGTCGCACGCCCTGCCGCGCACGGTCGCGGGCATCGAGGACTGGATGGGCCACCTCCTGGACGGGGCGGCGCTCTAACCCTTCCGCCGGGCCGGCGGTCCGGAACAGGCTGGCCCATCCGCCGGGCCGGCGGTCCGGAACGGGCGGGCCGGGGCTTCCCCTCTGGGGCGTGGTTCGCGGGTGGGGCGGTGCCCCGCCGGAATGTCTCCTCGGCTCGCGCCTGCGGCCACGGCTTCGCCCGCTCGGCCGTGGTTGCGCGCTCGTCCTGCGGGGACACTCCGCCGTGTCCCCACCCAGGCGGAGTTCCCGAGGGGCGCCCACCACGGCCCGCGGCGCCGACAGGTGCGGGAGCGGGGGCGTGCAGGGGCGTCCCCGCAGGACGAGCGCGCAACCGCCCCGGGCATTCGTGACGTGGCCGCAGGCGCGAGCCGAGGAGACGTCCCGGAGGGCCCCCGCGGACGGCCCGCCTGTTCCGGACCTCCGCCCCGGCGGACAACGGCCAAGCCGCTCGTTCCGATCCGGCCGGGCCGGCACCGCAGGGACGCCTTTACGGGAGTACCGCGACGCCGTCGAGTTCGACCAGGGCCTCGTCGTCCCAGAGGCGGACCACGCCGATGACGGCCATCGCCGGGTAGTCGCGGCCCGCCAAGCGGCGCCAGATGCGGCCCAGTTCGGCCGCGCACGCGCGGTACGCCGGCACGTCCACGGCGTACACCGTCACCCTGGCCAGGTCCCCCGGGGAGCCGCCCGCCGCCGCCAGGGCGGCCAGGAGGTTGGTCAGGGCCACCTCGAACTGTTCCGGCAGGTCCTCCCCCACCACCTTGCCCGAGCCGTCCAGCGCGGTCTGGCCGGCCAGGAACACCAGCCGGGATCCGGTGGCGGCGACCGCGTGCGAGAAGCCCGTCGCCGGCGACAGTTCCGCCGGGTTGATCCGGTCGAGGCTCATCGCCCGGCCTCCTCTCCGGTCAGCGGCCCCGGCAGGGGCTCCGGCAAGGCCCCGTACAGTTCCTTCGCGATGATCGTGCGCTGCACCTCGCTCGCCCCCTCGTAGATCCTCGGCGCCCGCACCTCCCGGTAGAGGTGCTCCAGCAGGTGGCCCCGCCGCAGGGCGACCGCCCCGTGCAGCTGGACGGCGTGGTCGACCACGTACTGGGCCGTCTCCGTGGCCAGCAGCTTCGCCATCGCCGCCCGGCGCGGAACGTCCGCCGCGCCCCGGTCGTAGGCCCCGGCCGCCGCGTACACCAGCAGCCGGGCCGCCTCCGTGCGGGTGGCCATCTCGGCCACCCGGTGCGCCACCGCCTGGAGGTCGCTCAGCGTCCCGCCGAACGCCGCCCGCCCCGCCGTGTGCGCGAGCGTCGCGTCGAGCGCGGCCCGGGCCATGCCCACCGCGAAGGCGCCGACGCTCGGCCGGAAGAGGTTCAGCGTGTCCATCGCAACGCGGAAGCCCCGCCCGGGTTCGCCGAGCAGGTCGCGCGGGCCGACCGGGACCCCGTCGAAGGCCAGCGAGCCGATCGGGTGCGGGGAGAGCATGTCCAGCGGTTCGCCGGAGAGTCCGGGGCGGTCGGCCGGGACCAGGAAGGCCGAGACGCCCTTCGCCCCCGGCCCTTCACCCGTCCGGGCGAACACGGTGTAGAAATCCGCTTCAGGGGCGTTGGAGATCCAGCACTTCTCCCCGCTGAGCCGCCAGCCACCACGGGCGTCCGGGTCGGCCTCGGCCGCCAGCGCCAGCGCCGCCGCGTCCGAGCCGGCCCCCGGCTCGCTCAGGGCGAAGGCCGCCACCGCCCGCCCGGCGCGCACCTGCGGCAGCCAGCGCTCGCGTTGTGCCTCGCTCCCGAACCGCAGCACCGGGTACGCGCCCAGCCCCTGGAGGGCGAGCGCCGTCTCGGCCTCCGTGCAGCCGTAGGCGAGGGATTCGCGCAGCAGGCACAGGTCCAGCGCGCCCGAGGCGAACACCCGATCCAGCAGGCCCAGCTCGCCGAGCGCGGCCAGCAGCGGCCGGTTGACCCGGCCCGGTTCCCCCTTCTCGGCCAGCGGCCTCAGCCGCTCGGCCGCCAGTGCGCGCAACTGCCCGCACCACTCCTCCTGGTCCACCCCGAGCGCGAATCCGGTCATCCGAATGTCCCCGCATCTATCGCGTCCTGTTGACTGCCGTCACCATCACGATACGCTCGTAGGGCAACAGCACGGCCGGCCCCACCCCACTCCGGACCGCTGCAGGGGGCGACCCGCCTTGGACCTCATGCCTTCCGCTCACACGGACACCTTCGCCCGTGACCATCTGCCACCCGCCGACACCTGGCCGGAGCTCGTCTTCGATCTGCCCGAACTGGCCTATCCCGACCGCCTGAACTGCGGGGCGGAGCTGCTCGACGCCACCATCGCCCGGTTCGGTCCCGCGGGCGCCGACCGCCCGGCCTTCCGCAGCGGCGCGGGCGAGGTGTGGACGTACGGCGGGCTGCGCGAGCGCGTGGACCGCATCGCCCACGTGCTCACCGCCGACCTCGGCGTCGTCCCCGGCAACCGCGTGCTGCTGCGCGGGCCCACCGGCCCCTGGCTCGCCGCCTGCTGGCTGGCGGTCATGAAGGCGGGCGCGGTGGCGGTCACCGTACTGCCCCAGCAGCGCGCGAAGGAGCTGGCCACGGTCTGCGCGATGGCCCGGGTCGGGCACGCCCTGTGTCACGCGGACGTGCTGGACGACCTGGTCAAGGCCGAGGTGCCGGGGCTGCGGATCACCCCGTACGGGGGTGGCGGCCGGGACGATCTGCTGCGGCTCGCCGAGGGACACGAGGAGCCCTTCCGGGCCGCCCCGACCTCCGCCGACGACGTCGCCCTGATCGCGTTCACCTCCGGGACCACCGGACGGCCCAAGGGCTGCATGCACTTCCACCGCGACCTGCTCGCCGTCGCCGACACCTTCTCCCGCAGCGTGCTGCGCCCCCGCCCGGACGACGTGTTCGCGGGCAGCCCGCCGCTCGGGTTCACCTTCGGCCTCGGCGGGCTGGTCGTCTTCCCGCTGCGGGCGGGCGCGTCCGCGCTGCTGCTGGAGGAGGCGGTGCCGCGCCGGCTGCTGCCCGCGCTCGCGGAGCACCGGGTGACGGTGCTGTTCACCGCGCCCACCGCGTACCGCACGATGCTGGACGCCCTGGGCCCGTACGACGTGGGCATGTACGACCTGTCCGCGCTGCGCCGCTGCGTCTCGGCCGGGGAGAACCTGCCCACCGCCACCTGGCAGGCCTGGTACGAGCGCACCGGCCTGCGGATCATCAACGGCATCGGGGCGACCGAGCTGCTGCACATCTTCATCTCCGCCTCCGACGAGGAGATCCGGCCCGGCACGACCGGCCGGGTGGTCCCGGGCTGGCAGGCCCGGGTGGTGGACCGCTCCGGCCGGCCCGTCGCGGACAACGAGCCGGGGCTGCTGGCCGTCCGCGGCCCGGTGGGCTGCCGCTACCTGGCCGACCCCCGGCAGCGTGAGTACGTACAGGACGGCTGGAACCTGACCGGTGACACCTACGTGCGCGATCCGGAGGGCTACTTCCGCTACGTCGCCCGGGCCGACGACATGATCGTCTCGGCGGGCTACAACATCGCCGGCCCGGAGGTGGAGGAAGCCCTGCTGCGCCACCCGGACGTGGTGGAGGCGGCGGTGGTGGGCCGCCCGGACGAGCGACGCGGGCAGATCGTGGTGGCGTACACCGTCCCGCGTGACGGCGTGGTCCTCACGGAGGAGGCGCTGCGCACCTTCATGCGGGCGGAGCTGGCCCCGCACAAGTGCCCGCGGTCCTTCGTCTTCGTCCCCGCGCTCCCCCGCACGGCGACGGGCAAGCTGCAGCGCTTCCGGCTGCGGGATCTCGGAAGCCTGCCCGACCGGCCCGACGGCCTAGAGTGAAGCCGTGGTCGAGCAGCACACCCCGCGATCCCTGATCGTCACGTTCTACGGAGCCTACGGGCGGGCCTTCGAGGGCCCGGTCCCGGTGTCCGCGCTGATCCGCCTGCTGGGCGCGGTCGGCGTGGACGCCCCGTCGGTCCGCTCGTCGGTGTCCCGGCTGAAGCGGCGCGGCTTCCTGCTGCCCGCGCGCGCCGCGGACGGTTCGGCGGCGTACGGGCTCTCCGAGGAGGCGCAGCAGCTGCTGGACGACGGCGACCGCCGGATCTACGGCAGTCCGCAGCTGTCGGACGAGTGGCTGGTGGCGGTGTTCTCCGTTCCGGAGCAGGAGCGGAGCAAACGGCACCTGCTGCGCTCCCGGCTGGCCCGGCTCGGTTTCGGGGCGGTGGCGCCGGGCGTGTGGATCGCCCCGGCCCGGCTGGCCGAGGAGACCGCGCACACGCTGGAGCGGCTGCACCTGACGCCGTACGTGGAGCTGTTCCGCGGGGCGCACCTCGGCTTCGCGCCGAGCGCCGAGGCGGTGGCCCGCTGGTGGGACCTGGCGGCCCTG
Organism: Streptomyces sp. NPDC001513; assembly: GCF_042894695.1. Taxonomy (NCBI): domain Bacteria; kingdom Bacillati; phylum Actinomycetota; class Actinomycetes; order Kitasatosporales; family Streptomycetaceae; genus Streptomyces; species Streptomyces sp. NPDC001513. The sequence continues at coordinate 339,358 of NZ_JBIAVU010000007.1, read as the reverse complement.
GCGAAGCAGCACGAGGAATTCCTCGACCTGCACGAGCCGGCCCTGCGCGCCCTGCAGTCGGGCCCGGAGCCGACGCCGGAGGAGGCCTACCGCGGCTACCTGTTCGCGCTGGACTCCTGGCGGCGCCTGCCGTACGCCGACCCGGGCCTGCCGCGCGAGCTGCTCCCGGCGGGCTGGCCGGGCGACCGGGCGGCGGCCGTCTTCGCCGAACTCCACGCGCGGCTGCGCGATTCCGGGGCGGCCTTCGTGGAACCGTGATCGGCGCCCGACCGTCGAGCGGGGTATGACGCCGACCGCCACGCCACCCGCCACGACCGCGGCCCCCTCCCTGCGGAAACGTCTCCTCACGCTGGTCCCCGCCACCCTCGCCGGGTTCGCGGCGGGCTGCCTGGCCATCGCGCTGGCCTCCCACGCCCGGGAGTACTGCGACGCGGGGGCGGACGCGGGCGGCCGCTTCGAGCTGGGCCTCACCCTGCTGCCGCTGACCGCGGCCTTCGGCGTGGTCGCGCTGCTCGTGGCGTACCTGCTGGACCGGCAGCCCGTGGCGCTGCAACTGGGCACGGTCCTGGTCGTGCTGGCCGGCCTCGCGATCCTGTACTTCGCCGTACGCGGCACCCTCGACGGCTATCCCGGGGACCGGTCCAAGTGCGGCCCGGACAACGTGCCGCCTTGGTGGCCGGGGTGGCTGCCCGCCTGAAAATGACGGGCGCCGGCGGGCGGCGGCGCGCCAGAATGCGCCATGACGTGGACCTTCACCCCTGACTTGGCGGCCTATCTGGCCGCGGCCCACCCGGCCGTGGCCGCGCGGCCCGTGTCCGACACCCTCATGCTGACCGTGACCGATGCGCTGAAGCGGCGCGGCAGCGACGCCTACGGGGCCGGGGCGCCCTTCTTCGGCTGGTGGACCGGGGCCGACGGGACCGTCGCCGGCGGGCTGCTGTGCACCCCGCCGTTCCCGATGGTGCTCGGCGTGGTGCCCGCCGAGGCGGTCCGGGCGCTGGGGGCCGCGCTCTCCGCCGAGCCGCTGCTCGCCGGGATCGGCGCGTTCAACGCCCGCCGCCCGGACGCGGAGGCGCTGGCCTCGGCCTGGGGGCGGCCCACCCGGATCACGGAGGAGCTCCGCCTGTACCGGCTGGCCGACCTGGTCGCCCCGGATCCCGCCCCGGCCGGGCGCTCGCGCCCCGCCACCGTGGCGGAGCTCCCACTGCTGCTGGAGTGGGCCGAGGCCTTCCGAGAGGAGACGGGCGGGCACGGCAACGCCTCCGAGGCCGCCCTGCGCGACCGCGTCTCGTACGGCGGGGCCGTGCTGTGGGAGCACGAGGGCGCGCCGGTCTCCCTGGCGGGCTTCTCCCGCCCGATCTGCTCGGCCTCCCGCATCGGCCCGGTCTACACCCCGCCCGCCCTCCGCGGCCGCGGCTACGCCGCCGGGGTCACTCACGCGGCGACCCGGGCCGCGCACGCGGCCGGCGCCGCGGAGGTCCTCCTCTTCACCGACCTGGCCAACCCCACGAGCAACGGCGTCTACCAGCGCCTGGGCTACACCCCGGTCGAGGACCGCGCCGAGGTCGTCCCGGTCTGAGCGGGCCGGCTAGCCGCGTCCCGTCGGGGGTTTGCGGCGGCCCGCGCGGTAGGGGGCCGGCCAGGGGGCTGCGGGGCCTTCGTAGGACTGGTCGGCGGCCGCGTGCAGGGTCCAGTGGGGGTCGTAGAGGTGGGGGCGGCCGAGGGCGCAGAGGTCGGCGCGGCCGGCAAGCAGCAGGGAGTTGACGTCGTCCCAGGAGGAGATCGCGCCGACCGCGATGACGGGGACGCCGAGCGCGTTGCGGATCCGGTCGGCGTACGGGGTCTGGTACGAGCGCCCGTACTCCGGGGCCTCGTCCGCGACGACCTGGCCGGTCGAGACGTCGATGGCGTCGGCGCCGTGCGCGGCGAAGGCGGCCGCGATCCGTACCGCCTCCTCGGGCGAGGTGCCGCCGGGCGCCCAGTCGGTCGCCGAGAGGCGGACCGTCATCGGGCGGTCCTCGGGCCAGACGGCGCGGACCGCGTCGAAGACCTCCAGCGGGAAGCGGAGCCGGTTCTCCAGGGTGCCGCCGTACGCGTCGGTGCGGCGGTTGGTCAGGGGTGAGAGGAACCCGGAGAGCAGGTAGCCGTGGGCGCAGTGCAGTTCCAGGAGGTCGAACCCGCAGTCGGCGGCCCGCACGGCGGCGGCCGCGAACTCGGAGCGCAGCGCCACCAGGTCCGCCTGGTCGAGGGCACGCGGGCGGGCCGAGACGCCGGGCCGGTAGGGCAGTGGGGAGGCGGCCACCAGCGGCCAGTTGCCCTCCGGAAGGGGGTCGTCCATGCCCTCCCACATCACGCGCGTCGAGCCCTTGCGGCCCGCGTGCCCGAGCTGGACGCCGAGCGCGGTGCCGGGGGCGGAGGTGTGGACGAAGTCGGTGATCCGCTGCCAGGCCGCCGCCTGCTCCTGGGTGTAGAGGCCGGCGCAGCCGGGGGTGATCCGGCCCTCGGCCGAGACGCAGACCATCTCGGTCATGACCAGGGCGGCCCCGCCGAGGGCCCGGGCGCCCAGGTGCACGAGGTGGAAGTCCCCGGGGACGCCGTCGGCGGCCGAGTACATGTCCATCGGCGAGACGACGACCCGGTTGCGCAGGGTCAGGCCGCGCAGGGTGAGGGGGGTGAACATCGGCGGGGTGTGCTCGTCCGGGCAGCCGAAGTCCCGTTCCACCGCCCGGGTGAAGCGCTCGTCGCGCAGCCGCAGGTTGTCGTGCGTGACCCGGCGGCTGCGGGTGAGCAGGTTGAAGGCGAACTGCCGGGCGGGCTGGTCGACGTATCCGGCGACCTCCTCGAACCAGGCCCGGCTCGCGGCCGCGGCCCGCTGGGTGCTGGCGACCGCGGGGCGGCGCGCCGCCTCGTACGCGGCGAGCGCGGCCGGTACGTCGCCTTCCGCTGCGGCCACCGCTTCGGCGAGCGCGAGCGCGTCCTCGACGGCCAGCTTGGTGCCGGACCCGATGGAGAAGTGGGCGGTGTGCGCGGCGTCGCCGAGTAGGGCCACGTTGCCGTGTGACCAGCGCGCGTTGACGAGGGTGTCGAAGCGGGTCCATGCCGAGCGGTTGCCGTGCAGGGGCCGTCCGCGCAGGGCCTCGCTGAAGATCTTGGCGCAGCGGGCCGCGGACTCGTCCTCGTCGCAGAGGTCGAGGCCGGCCGCCCGCCAGACCTCCTCCCGCATCTCCACGATCACCGTGGAGGCGCCGAATTGATTCTGCGGCCCGGAGGGCCCCGATGAGGGGTGGTGGTCGGGCGACGGGCGGGCGTAAGGGTAGGCGTGCAGTTGCATGACCCCGTGCTCGGTCTCCGCGATCTCGAAGCGGAAGGATTCGAAGGCGAAGTCGGCGGCGAGCCAGATGTAGCGGCAGCGCCCGGGGGTCAGCGTCGGCCCGTAGTGCGCGGCCCCGGCCTCCCGGATCGCGCTGTGCACCCCGTCCGCCGCGACCACCAGGTCGTACGCGGCGGCGAGGTCCCGCACGTCGGGGGCCGCGGTGCGGAAGCGGAGCCGGACGCCGAGCCCGGCGCAGCGCTCGTGGAGGATCTGCAGCAGCCGGCGCCGCCCGATGGCGGCGAAGCCGTGGCCGCCGGAGGTCAGCATCCGGCCCCGGTGCACGACGTCCACGTCGTCCCAGCGCACGAACTCGGCGCTCAGGGCCGCGTAGACGAGGGTGTCGGCCCGTTCGATGCCGCCGAGGGTCTCGTCGGAGAGGACCACGCCGAAGCCGAAGGTGTCGTCCGGGGCGCCCCGTTCCCAGACCTCCACGGTGTGGCCCTGGCGGGCCAGCAGCGCGGCGGCGTACAGCCCGCCCGGTCCCCCGCCGACGACCGCGACCCGCAGGGCGCCCGGAGACACACGGCTCGTCGGCATCCGGCTACCTGCCCTTCCAGGCGGGCGGCCGCTTCCCGGTGAAGGCCGCGTGGAACTCCGCGTAGTCCTGGCCGTTCATCAGCAGGGCCTGCGTGTTGGCGTCCAGTTCCACGGACGCGGCCAGCGGCATGTCGAGCTCGGCGGTGAGCAGCGCCTTGGTCTGCGCGTAGGCGAGGGCGGGGCCGGCGGACAGGTGCGCGGCGAGTTCCGCGGCCCGTACGTGGGCCTTGCCCTCCTCGGTGAGCTCGCTGAGCAGGCCGATCCGTTCGGCCTCGGGGGCGCGTACGGGCTCTCCGAGCATCAGGAGGCGGGTGGCGTGGCCGAGGCCGACGACCCGGGGCAGCAGGTAGGCGGCGCCCATGTCGCCGCCGGAGAGGCCGACGCGGGTGAAGAGGAAGGCGAAGCGGGCGGTGGGGTCGGCGATGCGGAAGTCGGCGGCGAGCGCGAGGACGGCGCCGGCGCCGGCGGCCACCCCGTGCATGGCGGCGATCACCGGGAAGGGGCATTCGCGGATGGCGCGCACCACCTGGCCGGTCATCCGGTTGAAGTCGAGGAGCTGGGCGGTGTCCATGGCGAGGGTGGCGCCGATGATCTCGTCCACGTCCCCGCCGGAGCAGAAGCCGCGGCCCTCGCCGCCCAGGACGAGGGCGCGCACGGAACGCTCGCGGGACAGTTCGGCGAGCAGATCGCGCAGGTCGGCGTAGGCGCCGAAGGTGAGCGCGTTCAGCTTCTCGGGGCGGTCGAAGGTGACGGTGGCCACGCCGTCCAGCCGGGTTACCCGGAGGTGGTGCCACCGTTCGGTCGCTGCTGTGGAACCGGTGAAGGGGCTCACCCGACCGACGGTATCAGCAGATCCTGACTTCCGTCACAGAAACGCGACACGCACCTGAGCGGCGGGCCCACCCCGTGGCCCGCCCCATGGCCCACCCCGCGGCCCGCCCCGCCGGCGTATGACTATGCGTCACCCCGGCCGGGCCGGCCGAGCGTGGCGACGAGTACGGCCTTGATGGTGTGCAGCCGGTTCTCGGCCTCGTCGAAGACGACGGAGTGCGCCGACTCGAACACCTCGTCGGTCACCTCCAGGGATTCGAGCCCGTGCCGCTCGTGGATCTCCCGGGCCACCCTGGTGCCGAGGTCGTGGAAGGCCGGCAGGCAGTGCATGAACTTCACGTCCGGGTTCCCGGTGGCCCGCAGCACGTCCATGGTCACGGCGTACGGGGACAGGGCCGCGATCCGCTCGTCCCAGACCTCCTTGGGCTCGCCCATGGACACCCAGATGTCGGTCACCACGAAGTCCGCCTGCGCGACCCCCTCGGCGACGTCCTCGGTCAGGGTGATCCGGGCGCCGCTGCCCTCCGCGAGCTCCCGCGCCGCGGCCACCACCGGCTCGGCCGGCCAGTAGGCCCGGGGCGCGACGATCCGTACGTCCATGCCCAGCAGCGCGCCGGTCACCAGGTACGAGTTGCCCATGTTGAAGCGGGCGTCGCCGAGGTAGGCGAAGGCGATCCCGTCCAGCGGCTTGGTGGTGTGCTCGGTCATGGTGAGCAGGTCGGCCAGCATCTGGGTGGGGTGCCAGTCGTCGGTGAGGCCGTTGAAGACGGGGACGCCCGCGTGGGCGGCGAGCTCCTCGACGGCCTGCTGGCTGTCGCCCCGGTACTCGATCCCGTCGAACATCCGGCCCAGCACCCGCGCGGTGTCCTTGACCGACTCCTTGTGGCCCATCTGGGAGCCGGCGGGGTCGAGGTAGGTGGTGTGGGCGCCCTGGTCCGCGGCGGCGACCTCGAAGGCGCAGCGGGTCCGCGTCGAGGTCTTCTCGAAGATCAGCGCGATGTTCCTGCCCTGGAGCAGGCGCTGCTCGACCCCGGCCTTCTTGGCCGCCTTCAGTTCGGCGGCGAGCTCGACCAGGCCGCGGAACTCGGCGGCCGTGAAGTCCAGCTCCTTGAGAAAACTGCGGCCTGCGAGGTCGGTGGCCATGGGGTCGCTCCAGCGTCACGGTGACAGGGGATGATGGAAGTCTATACGACGCCCTGTATTGATATACAGAGACCCTTCCCCCACCCTCCCCTGCCCCCGCTCCCCGGGCCGGTGGCCGCCCGGGGCCTCAGACCGCGTCCCGCTCCACCGGACAGCTCATGCAGCGCGGACCGCCCCGGCCCCGCCCCAGTTCGCTGCCCGGGATCTCGATCACCTCGATGCCCTGCTTGCGCAGGTGCGTGTTGGTCGTCACGTTCCGCTCGTACGCGACCACCACCCCCGGCTCCACGGCCAGCACGTTGCACCCGTCGTCCCACTGCTCGCGTTCCGCCGAGTGCACGTCCTGCGTCGCGGTCAGCACCCGGATCGAGTCCAGGCCGAGCGCCGCCGCGATGGCCCGGTGCATGTGCTCCGCCGGGTGGTCGGTCACCTTCAGCTCCTGCGGACCGGCGCCCGGCTCGATCGTGTAGGAGCGGAGCATGCCGAGCCCCGCGTACTGAGTGAACGTATCTCCGTCCACCATCGTCATCACCGTGTCCAGGTGCATGAAGGCCCGGCTCTTCGGCATGTCCAGCGCCACGATGGTGGTGGCCGAGCCCGCGGCGAACAGGCCCCGCGCCAGCATCTCCACCGCCTGCGGCGTGGTGCGCTCGCTCATCCCGATCAGCACGGCGCCGTTGCCGATGACCAGCACGTCCCCGCCCTCGATGGTCGAGGGGTAGTCCGCCTGCCCCTGCGACCAGTAGTGGAAGGCACCGGAGGTGGTGAAGAGCGGGTGGTGCTTGTAGATCGCCTCGAAGTGGACGGTCTCGCGCTGACGGGCCGGCCAGCGCATCGCGTTGATGGACACCCCGTCGTAGATCCAGGCGGAGGTGTCACGGGTGAACAGGTGGTTGGGCAGCGGTCCGAGCAGGAAGCCGTCGGTGTCCAGGGCGTGGAAGCGCACGGACACCGGCTCGGCGTGGCGCTCCAGGAACTCCCGCTTGGTCATCCCGCCGACCAGCGCCTCCGCCAGCTCGGCCGAGGGCAGCCCGTCGAAGACCGACCGCAGGTGGTCGGTGGCGAGCGGCCCGTACTCCTTCTCGTCGAAGACCCGGTCCAGTACGAGGTGTCTCGCCTCCGGGATCTCCAGGGCCTCGCACAGCAGGTCCCCGAAGAGGTGGACCTCCACGCCCCGGTCCCGCAGCACGTCCGCGAAGCCGTCGTGCTCCTGGCGGGCCCGGCGAACCCACAGCACGTCGTCGAAGAGGAGCGCGTCCTTGTTGCTCGGTGTGAGCCGCTTCAGCTCCAGGTCGGGCCGGTGGAGGATGACGCGGCGAAGCCGCCCGGTCTCGGAGTCGACATGGAATCCCATGCCGTACACGTTCGCAGACCGGGCGGCCTTTTGACGTGGCGTCCGCTCAGCGGGGGGTGCCGAGGCCGAGAAGCGCCGACGGGGCGCCGGTGAGTTCCGGGGTGGTCAGGCCCAGTTCGGGCGCGGCCAGGTTCGGGATCCCGGAGTTGGAGGCGTCCGGCATCGTCAGCAGACCGCCGGCGACCAGCCCGGGGGTCCGGGCGAGCAGGTCGGTGGCCGGGGCCTCCACGGAGCCCTCGCCGTCCGTCTCCGGCTTGCCCAGCAGGTTCGGCACCGGGGAGGTGACGAGGGTGCTGCCGAGCTGGGTGCCGATCGGGACCACCGGGAGCAGTGGGGTCGGGAGCATGTCCCCCTTGTGGAAGCGGGGCGCCTCGGGCGCTCCCACGACCGGGACCGGCACGCCCGTGCCCACGCGCGGCGTGTCCACGCCCAGCGTGGTCTTCACGGCGTCCAGCGGCACACCGACCGGCACCGAGTCCGCCGCGGCCGGGGTGGCCGCGCCGGCCGCGGCCATACAGGTCATCAGCGCCGCAATGCTTCCGCGCGCGGTCATCTTCATAAGTGACGTTCCGTCCTTCCAGGGTCGCGGACATTCCGCTGCCCTGGTTGAACGATCCCGCCGGTGGTTTTCCCGGAGTTCTCCGCGAAAGTTCCCCCATACGACCTAATTAGCGGCCGTACGGGGGCCACCCCTTTACGGGTCGTGCTGACGCGGCCCCGTCCGGTCCCCTCAGAGGCGCGGGTCCACCGGCTCCGACTCCAGTGCGAGCACCGCGAACACGGCCTCGTGGACCCGCCACAGCGGCTCCCCGGCCGCCAGCCGGTCCAGCGCCTCCAGCCCGAGCGCGTACTCGCGCAGGGCGAGCGAGCGCTTGTGCCCGAGGAAGCGCTCGCGCAGCCGCTCCAGGTGGTCCGGACGGGTGTACTCCGGACCGTAGATGATCCGCAGGTACTCACGTCCGCGCACCTTGACCCCCGGCTGCACCAGACGGCCCTTCCCGTCCCGGGCGTACGCCTGGAGGGGCTTGACCACCATGCCCTCGCCGCCGGCGGCCGTCAGCTCCAACCACCAGTCGGTGCCCGCCCGTACGGAGTCCTCGTCCCCGGTGTCCACCAGGATCCGGCCGGTGCGGCGCAGCAGCCCGGTGCCCGCCGCCTCGTCGGCGGCGACCAGGCGGTCCAGCCAGAACAGCTGCTCGTCGTGGGGCACGGCGGCCAGCGACCGCCCGGCCGCCGCCAGCAGCTGGAACGGCGCGAACCGTACGCCGGCCAGCCCGTCGGTGGTCCAGCAGTAGCGGCGGTAGGCGTCGGTGAAGGCGGCCGCGTCGACGGCCCGGCCGCGCTGGCGCTCCAGCAGCTCCCCGGTGTCGATGCCCCGGGCGGCGGCCGTCTCCAGGGCGGCGATCGCGTCCGGGAAGACGGCGCCCGAGGCCGCGCCCACGGCGGCGTACTGGTTGCGCAGCAGTCCGCCGGACTTCAGGGACCAGGGCAGCAGTTCCCCGTCGAGGAGCAGCCAGTCCGTGCCGAGCTCCTCCCAGAGGCCGGCGTCGGTGACCGCCGAGCGGAGCCGGGTGAGGACCTCCTCGGTGACCTCCGGATCCTTGAAGAAGGGCCGCCCGGTGCGGGTGTAGACGGAACCTGTCGGGCCCTCGACGCCGAAGCGCTCGCGGGCCGCGTCGGCGTCCTTGCAGACCAGGACGGTGGCGCGGGAGCCCATGTGCTTCTCCTCGCACACGACCTGGGCGATGCCGTCCGAGCGGAACTGCGCGAAGGCCTCGGCCGGGTGCTCCAGGTAGCCCTCTTCCCGGGATGTGGCCGTCGGCGCCATGGTCGGCGGCAGGTACGGGACCAGCCGCGGGTCCACCGCGAAGCGGCTCATGACCTCCAGGGCCGCCGCCGCGTTCTCCTCGCGCACGTTGACGTTGCCCAGGTGCCGGGTCTCCACGACCCGGCGGCCGTGGACGTCGGCCAGGTCGAGCGGGCGGCCTTCGTGACCGCCCGGCGCCTCGGCGACGAGCGGGCGCGTCGGCTCGTACCAGACCTTCTCGGCCGGTACGTCGACCAGTTCGCGCTCCGGCCAGCGCAGCGCCGTCATCCTCCCGCCGAAGACGGCTCCGGTGTCGAGGCAGATGGTGTTGTTGATCCAGGCGGTGTTCGGGACCGGGGTGTGGCCGTAGACCACGACGGCCTTGCCGCGGTAGTCCTCCGCCCACGGGTAGCGCACGGGCAGGCCGAACTCGTCCGTCTCGCCGGTGGTGTCCCCGTACAGGGCGTGCGAGCGGACCCGGCCGGAGGTGCGGCCGTGGTACTTCTCGGGCAGGCCGGCGTGGCAGACCACCAGCCTGCCGCCGTCGAGGACGTAGTGGCTGACGAGGCCGCGGATGAACTCCCGTACCTCCTCCACGAACTCCGCCGGCTCCTGCTCCAGCTGCTCGATGGTCTCGGCGAGGCCGTGGGTCCGCTGGACCTTGGAGCCCTTGAGGTAACGGCCGAGCTTGTTCTCGTGGTTGCCGGGCACGCACAGGGCGTTGCCGGACTTCACCATGCCCATGACGCGGCGCAGCACGCCGGGGCTGTCCGGGCCGCGGTCGACGAGGTCGCCGACGAAGACGGCCGTGCGGCCCTCGGGGTGGACGCCGTCCTCGTAGCCGAGCTTGGCGAGCAGGGTCTCCAGCTCGGAGGAGCAGCCGTGGATGTCACCGACGATGTCGAAGGGGCCGGTGAGGTGGGTGAGGTCGTTGAAGCGCTTCTCCAGGACCACCTCGGCGGTCTCGGCCTCCTCGACGGTGCGCAGCACGTGGACCTTGCGGAAGCCCTCGCGCTCCAGACCGCGCAGCGAGCGCCGCAGGTCGCGGCGGTGGCGCTGGATGACGGCGCGGGGCAGTCCGGCCCGGTCGGGGCGGGCCGCGTTGCGCTCGGCGCAGACCTGTTCGGGCAGGTCCAGGACGATGGCGATGGGCAGGACGTCGTGCTCGCGGGCGAGCCGGACCAGCTGACGGCGGGCGTCGGCCTGGACGCTGGTGGCGTCGACGACGGTGAGGCGGCCGGCGGCGAGGCGCTTGCCCGCGATGTAGTGCAGGACGTCGAAGGCGTCGCGGCTCGCGCTCTGGTCGTTCTCGTCGTCGGAGACCAGGCCGCGGCAGTAGTCGGAGGAGATGACCTCGGTCGGCTTGAAGTGCTTGCGGGCGAAGGTGGACTTGCCCGATCCGGTGGCCCCGATCAGGACGACGAGGGACAGGTCGGTGACGGGAAGGACGCGGGTGCGGTGGGGCCGGGTCCCGGTGGTCTCGGTGGTCTCGGTGGTCTCGGTGCTGTCCGTGGTCATGCTGCCTCGCCCTCCTTCGGGGTCTCGGCGGTGGTCGTGTCGGCGGTGGTGTCGCTCCGGGTGAAGACGGCCATCTGGGTGGGCGGGCCGACCTCGGGGTCGTCGTCGCCGACGGGGACGTACGCGACCTCGTACCCGTGGCGCGCCGCCACGGAGCCGGCCCAGGCGCGGAACTCCTCGCGGGTCCACTCGAAGCGGTGGTCGCCGTGCCGGACGTGCCCGGCGGGCAGGGTCTCCCAGCGGACGTTGTACTCGACGTTCGGGGTGGTCACGAGGACCGTGCGGGGGCGGGCCGAGCCGAACACCACGTACTCCAGCGCGGGCAGCCGCTCCGGGTCCAGGTGCTCGATGACCTCGCTGAGCACGGCCGCGTCGTAGCCGGCCAGCCGCTTGTCGGTGTAGGCGAGCGAGCCCTGCAGGAGCGTGACGCGCGAGCTCTGCCGCTCGCCCAGCCGCTCCAGGCGCAGCCGCCGGGCGGCCGTGTTCAGGGCCCGTACGGACACGTCCATGCCGATGATCTCCGTGTACGCGGGGTCCTTGAGCAGGGCCTGCACCAGCTGGCCCTGTCCGCAGCCGAGGTCCAGCACCCGCTGGGCACCGGCGGCGCGCAGCGCGGCGAGGATGGCCTCGCGCCGCTGCACGGCGAGCGGGACGGGCCGCTCCTCCGTGTCCCGCGTCTCGTCCACGGCGTTGTCGAGCTCCTCGACCTCGCTGCCGTCGGCCTCGGCGAGGCGGACCAGCTCCAGGCGCTCGATGGCGTCCTGGGTCAGCCGCTTGTGGCGGGCCAGGTAGCGGGAGCTGATCAGCCCGTTCTCGGGGTGGGCGGCGAGCCAGCCGTCTCCGGCGCGCAGCAGCTTGTCGACCTCGTCGGGGGCGATCCAGTAGTGCTTGGCGTCGTCGAGCACCGGCAGCAGCACGTAGAGCTGGCGCAGGGCGTCGGCCAGGCGCAGCTCGCCCTCCAGGACGAGCCGTACGTAGCGCGAGTCGCCCCACTCGGGGAACTGCTCGTCGAGCGGCAGGGCCTCGGCCTGTACGAGGTCCCAGCCGAGCGGGTCGAACAGCCGGTGCACGAGCGCGGCCCCGCCGCGTGCGGGCAGCACCGGGATCTCGATGCGCAGCGGCAGCGCCCGCTCCGGGAGTTCCGGGCGGAGGGCGCACTGGCCCTTGAGCGCGGTGCGGAAGACTCCGCTGAGCGCGACGGCGAGCAGCGAGGAGGCGGCGTACGGGCGGTCGTTGACGTACTGCGCGAGCGCGGCGTCGGGGGCTCCGCCCCGGCCCTTGCCCTGGCCGCGCCGCACGAGCGCGACGGGATCCACCTCCAGCAGCAGGGCCGCCGTGCACCGTTCGGCCGTGGCCTCGGGGTAGAAGACGTGGGCGGTGCCGTGGGAGGTGGAGAACGCCTGCGTCTTCCCGGGATGCTTGTGCAGCAGGTAGCCCAGGTCGGTGGCGGTTCGTTCAGGGGAGCCGGTGGTGGAGATCGTCAGGAACACACGGTCGATTGTTGCCGGTCACCGCTCCTGAGCGCCTCTCGTTTTCCGGGGGTGGACGGCGGTGGCCAGGGCGGCGATCCCGGTGGGGCCGATGCGGCAGCAGCCGCCGACGAGGCGGGCGCCGGCGCGGTGCCAGGCGCGGGTGGGCCAGGGGGTGGGGGTCTGCGGGGTGTGCCAGGTGTGGGTGGCGGCGTCCCAGACGGAGCCGTCGTTGGGGTAGGCCAGGAGCGGCTTGCGGGTGGTGGTGGCGGCCGCTTCGAGGGCGGGCAGGACCTCGGCCGGGTCGCAGCAGTTGACGCCGAGCGCGATGATCTCCGGGGCGTCCGCGGCGAGGGCGAAGGCCGCGGGGAGGGGCGCGCCGGAGCGGGTGCGGCCGTCGGCCACGGTGTAGCTCAGCCAGGCCGGGGCGCCGGTTTCCGCGAGGACGCAGAGCACGGCCTCGGCCTCGTCCGGGTCGGGGAGGGTCTCCACGGCGAGGATGTCGGGGCCGGCTTCGAGCAGGGCCTCGATGCGGGGTCGGTGGAAGGCGGCGAGCTCGCGCACGCTCAGGCCGTACCGGCCGCGGTACTCGGAACCGTCCGCGAGCACCGCCCCGTACGGGCCCACCGAGGCGGCCACCCACACCTCGTGGTCGGCGGCCTCGGCCGCGCGGGCTGCGAGGGCGACGCTGCGGTGCAGCAGGGCGGTGGTCGCGGCGCGGTCGTACCCGTGGGCGGCGAAGGCCTCGTAGCCGACCTGGTAGCCGGCGGTGATCAGCACCTCGGCGCCGGCCCGCGCGTACGCCGTGTGGGCGGCCTCCACCTGGTCCGGCCGCTCGGCGAGCACCCGGCCCGTCCAGAGGCCGCCGGACAGGTCGCAGCCCTGGTCGGCGAGCTGGTTGCTCAGACCGCCATCCAGGAGCACGGTCCTGCGGCTGAGGGCCTCGGCGAGCGGGCCGGACGCGCGTGGCACGGGGCGGCTCCTACCGGCCGAGCTGGGAGAGCACCTGGGCGGAGACCAGCTCCAGGTGGTCCAGGTCGTCGAGGTCGAGCAGCTGGAGGTAGACGCGGGAGGAGCCGGCGGCCCCGTAGGCGCCGATCTTCTCGACGACCTCGGCCGGGGAGCCGGCCAGGCCGTTGGCCTTGAGTTCGTCCACGTCCCGGCCGATCACGGCGGCCCGGCGGGCCACCTCCGCGTCGTCCTTGCCCACGCACACGACGAGGGCGTTGGAGTAGACGAGGTCGTCGGCCTTGCGGCCGGCCTCCTCGGCCGCCTCGCGGACGCGGCCGAACTGCCGCTCGCTGTCGGCGACCGACGCGAACGGCATGTTGAACTCCGACGCGTAGCGCGCGGCGAGCCGCGGGGTGCGCTTGGCGCCGTGGCCGCCGATGAGGACGGGGACCTTGGCCTGGGCGGGCTTGGGGAGCGCGGGCGAGTTCTCCACCTGGTAGTGGCGGCCCGCGAAGTCGAAGGTGGCGCCGGGCTCGGTCGCCCACATGCCGGTGACGATGGCCAGCTGTTCCTCCAGCCGGGACATCCGGTCCGCCGGGAAGGGGATCCCGTAGGCCTTGTGCTCCTCCTCGAACCAGCCCGCCCCCAGGCCCAGTTCGACGCGGCCGCCGGACATCTGGTCCACCTGCGCCACCTGGATGGCGAGGACGCCGGGCAGCCGGAAGGTGCCGGCCGTCATGAGCGTGCCCAGGCGGATCCGCTTGGTCTCGCGGGCCAGGCCGGCGAGGGTGATCCAGGCGTCGGTGGGGCCGGGCAGGCCGTCGGCGGATCCCATCTTCAGATAGTGGTCGGAGCGGAAGAAGGCGTCGAAGCCCAGATCCTCGGTGGCCTTGGCGACGGTCAGGAGGGTGTCGTAGCTCGCACCCTGCTGCGGCTCGGTGAAAATGCGCAGATCCATGGACCCATCCTGCCCTTCCCGCCCCGGCAGGGTGAATCTGCGTCAACCGGACGGGCCACCCGGGACGCCGCCAGTGACCAGCCCGGATGGGGATCGTTTCCTCGGACGGAGCCGGACCGCCCGGCCCGCGCGCCGGCGGACCCTCGCCGGTGCGTCCACCGCCCCCTTCCGCCTTGGAAGGGCCAGGGCCGAGGAGGCCGCCATGTCCCACGAGGCCGTGCCGGAGACCCCCCGACAGACCGGACCGAACGGACCGGCCGGACAGGCAGCACACGAGGACGCGCACCAGGAGCCCGCGGTACCCGCCCAGGGCGGCGGCGCGCCGAAGGGCCTGCTCCAGCAGATGGAAGAGCTGATGGCGGCGCTGAACGCCGACCTCTCCCGGCTCGACGCCGATCTCCAGTCCTCCACGGACCGCACCGCCAAGGGCGAGTGCCCGTCCTACCGGCCGTCCTGACCGTGCGGGTCCCGCCGCGCACGGCGGGACCCCACTCGCTTCACCCGCGCCGCCGAAGGCGTCCGCTCAGGCCACGCCCGAGGCGGATCCGCGCTCGCGGACCGCCATGCGGCGCAGGATCGCCCGTACCCGGTCGCTCGACTCGTCAGCCGCGTCGATCGACTCTATGCACTGCCAGTACAGGGTCTCGTCGTCCGTCCCGCAGGCCACCCCGACCAGGGCTATCCCCACTTCGCCCAGCAGCGCCTGAAGCCCGAGCAGCGCCTGGCGGACATCCGAGACCTCGCTCAGCTGCGCCGCCCGCGGCGGATACTCGGGCGCACTGCCCTCGCCGCGCAGGGCGGCTCTGTCGAGCACCCCGCATCCTCTGCCTCCCGCTTCCCCCAGTCCCCGTGCCTCCGATCTCAGCTCCGGCGGCCCGGTGACCGCCAGACAGCTCCCGATCCCCTGCGCGAGCGCCTGGGCCTGCCAGGCCTCGCCCACGATGTCCCACGCGGCCCCACTCTGTGCCAGCGCGTGCCGGCCGGCCGCGATGAGCCGTACCGCATCCATATGCCGTCCCCCGTCCGCACGACATCCCGCCGTCCTCACCACTACCCAGAGTGAGGGCAACAAGCCAGTAAAGCCAGGGGTATTCGGAAAATGTGGACACAAACGTGATTGTGGATGAGTCCATCACTCCGAAGAGTGACGATTCGGCGTCGGTGTACCGGTCACAGGGAAGCGGAGTTCGTTCCTCTCGATCTTCGCGGCGAGCGCATCCAGCACATCCACCCCGAGAACCTCACAGAACTGCAGCAGATACGCGAGCACGTCGGCCACCTCATCGGCCACGCGGTGGGCGGATTCCGGCTTCTCCATGACCTTCGCCGACTGTTCCGGTGTCAGCCACTGGAAGATCTCGACCAGTTCGGCCGCCTCGACGCTCAGCGCCACGGCCAGGTTCTTGGGCGTGTGGTACGGCTCCCAGCCGCGCGCGGCCGCGAACTCCGCGAGCCGGCGCTGCAGTCGGTCCAGCCGTTCTTCGGGCCGTTCGCCGGGCCGTTCGTCCGGACGCTGCTCGGGACGCGGCTCCTGGGTCTCGTTCATGCCGTCAGGTCTACCATCGCGACGCCCGGGAGGCGGCGGGCGGCCGCCGCGGTGTCCTCACCGACCGCCGCCACCAGCCGGATGTGACCGCGCGCCCCGGACAGCAGGGCCAGGCGCAGCAGCTCGGCGCTCTGGCACCGGTCCAGGCCGCGGTCGAAGCCGTCGGCCAGCACCGTCAGGGCCTGCTGCGCGGAGAGCAGTTCGGCGGCCGGATCCATGGCCAGCACGCCCGGGCCGGTCAGCAGGACCAGTGCCAGTGCGAGGAAGCGCAGTTCGCCCGCGCCGAGGCGGGCCAGTTCCGTGGCGGGCCGGTCGGGGCCGCGGTCCAGCACCGCCGTGACCGCTCCGCCGCCCGCGGGGCCCCGTACGTCGAGGCCGGTGACGGGCCCGGCGCAGCCGGTGCGGGCCGCCCCGGCCAGCAGCGCGTGGCGGGTGCCGCATTCGTGGCGGGTCCGGCGCAGTACGTCGGCCAGGTTGGCGCAGTCGCCGAGCAGCCGGCCCTCCCCGGGCGGGACGGCGGCGCGCATCCGGTCCGGGCGGGGGTCGCAGGGGAACACCGAGCGCAGGGCGACCACGACCTGCTCGGCTGCGGCCAGCACCTGTCGCTGGCCGGCCGTGGAGCCGGCGACGCGCAGCGGGAGGAGCGCGGTGCCGAGCCGGTCGTCGGGCAGCGGGGCCCGGGTGACGCCGATGGCGCCGCCGGTCAGCCAGGCGGCCTGCACGGAGCGCCGGCCGGGGTCGCGCAGGGCGGTGGCGAGCAGGATCCGCCCGTCCTGCGAGAGCCGTTCGCCGACGATCCGCAGCGTGGGCTCGGCCTGGACGGCGAGGTCGAGCCGGACCGGGCCGGCGGGGCCGTCGACCGTGCAGCCGAGGCGGAATCCGCGCCGCCGCTGCGCATCGGGGACGGCCAGGTCGGGGATGCGGGCGCGCGGGTCCGGGAAGGCCTCCTCCAGGGTGGCGCCGGAACCCAGCCCCGCCAGGGCCTCGTAGGCGGCCAGGGCCTGGGACTTGCCGCTGCCGCTCGGCCCGGCGAAGAGGGTGACGGGCCCGAGCGGGAAGGCCGCCGACCGGTGCGGCCCGAAGGCGGAGAGCCGCAGTTCGGTGACAACGGGCCGCGGATGCCGCTGCGCGGGCTCTGCAGGGCGCCCGGAACCGCCGGGTCCGGCCTGCGGCGGCACGGCCGCGGCGTCGGCCGGGTCGACGGAGGCGGCATCCTCGCCCGCGGAGGCGGCCGGTCCCACGGAAGCGGCGGACCGGGCCCGGGCCTCCGTCGCCGGGGCCGCGCGCCTCGGCCCGGCCTGTGCGGGAACGGTGGGGGTGTCGGCCGACGCGCCGTCGGCCGGAGCGCCTTCGGCTAACGCGACGTCGGGGTCGCGGTCGGCGTCGGGGGCGAGTGCGGCGGGGGCGGGGCCCACCGCCGCGTCCAAGGTGGCGTCCATGCGCGGGACGGTACGGGCCGCCGGACCCCCCGTGGCTCCGGCGAACCGTTCCCTCGCGGGGACCTTCCTACGATCGGGGGACCGCCGCGGCCGCGATCCCCTCGACCTCGGTCCCCACCGGGGCCAGCAGGAAGACGTTCCGGTCCACCCGGTGCATCCCGCTGCCCAGTCCGAAGACCACGCCGCTGCTGAAGTCCAGGATGCGCTTGGCCACTTCGCTGTCCGCGCCGGTGAGGTCGAGCAGCACCGGGATCTGCGCGATCAGGTACTCCGCCACCTCCCGCGCGTCCGCGAAGATCTGAACTCTGATCACCACGAAGCGCCGCTGCTCCGCCACCGACGCCCCGGGCGTCTTGGGAATCGTGCGGTGGTCCACCCGGGAGGGCCATTCGTTGCGACTGCGCAGGGGGACCACCTGCGCGAGCCCCTCCCACTGTTCGTCGGTGACGTCGTACCTGCTCACCGGGCCGCCTCGGCCGCGCGCTTCTTGTGCATCCCCCCATCCTCTCGCGTTTCACCCGTTCAGCCCAACAGCGACACGAACCACGACGGGTACTCTCGGAGCCCAGGATGAGTTAGGTTAGGCATACCTAACCTACTCGGACGATGGAGAGATCCGCATGCGCATGTCCGGTGCCCCCGCCACCCCGGCCTCCCGGCCCACCGACGCCGAGCGAATCCGGTCGATCCTGACCGCCGCCCACTCCATGACGCTGATCACCGACGAACGGCGCACCGAAGTCCGCCACCTCGACGGCAGCGACCCGATGGGCCGGCTGCACCTGCACCCCGCCGAACCGGGCGGCGACGACGAGTACCGGCCCACGATCCGGCTGGAATTCACCGACGTCGCCCCCACCCCCGTCCGCGACCGGGTGCGCGCCCGCGTCACCGTGCTGGGCCGCCTGCTCACCCCGTACTCGGACCAGGCCGCCGACTCCACCTGCGTGGAGTTCGGCCAGGCCGTCCTGGAGACCGAGCACGGCCTCGCGTACGTCGGCCTGGAAGAGCTGGAGGCGGCCCACCCCGACCCGCTCGCCCCGTACGAGGCGGGCATGCTCACGCACCTCCTCGACGACCACCACGACCTCGTCACCCTGCTGCTGCGCCTGGTCCGGCCGCTGCCCACCACCGCCGTCGTCCGCGCGCTCCCGGTCGCCCTGGACCGGTACGGGATCACCCTGCGGCTGGAGGAGCGGCGCGGGCACCGGGACGTGACGCTGCCCTTCCCCTGCCCCCTCGACGACGTCGAGCAGTCCGGTGCGCAGATCCAGGCGCTCTTCGCCGCGGCCCGCCGCAGCTCGCACCGCAACACCCTGCCCGCGTGAGGGAATAGGGTCCGGCGGGGCCCTGTTGGGAACGATCATGAAGGCCATCACGTACAGCGCATACGGAACCGCCCAGGACCTCACGCTCGTTGACGTACCGAAGCCGAAGGTGGGTCCGGGCGAGGTCCTCGTCCGCGTCAAGGCCGCCGGGGTCAATCCGGTGGACTGGAAGCTCGCCGCCGGATACCTCGACCCGATCCTCGAAGTCCGCCACCCCGTCATACCCGGCTGGGACGTCGCCGGGATCGTCGAGGAAGTCGGCCCGGACACCTTCGACTACGCCGTGGGCGACGAGGTGTACGGCTACGTCCGCAAGGAGTGGGTGGAGCTCGGCACCTACGCCGAACTGGTCTCCGCCCCCGTCCGCACCCTCGCCCGCAAGCCCCGCGCGCTGAGCTTCGAGCAGGCCGCGGGCATCCCGCTGGCCGGCCTCACGGCCTACCAGTCCCTCACCCGCGTGGGCGTCAAGGCCGGCGAGACCGTCGTCATCCACTCCGCGGCGGGCGGCACGGGCTCCTTCGGCGTGCAGATCGCCGTCGCGCTCGGCCTGCGGGTCATCGGCACCGCCGGCGCGCACAACCACGACTACCTGCGCGGGCTCGGCGCCGAACCGGTGCTGTACGGGGAGGGCCTGGCGGACCGGATCCGCGAGCTGGCGCCCGAAGGCGTCGACGCGGCCCTGGACTTCTACGGTGACGACGTCGTGGAGACCCTGCAGTCCCTGGTCAAGGAGCGCGGCCGGGTCGTCTCCATCGCCGACTACGAGGCGGCCGCGAAGGGCGCCCACCAGCTGTGGGTGCGCCCCGACACGGCCGATCTGACGTTCCTCGCGGAACTCGCCGACGCGGGCAGCCTCACCGTCAACGTGGAGCACGCGCTGCCGCTCGCCGAGGCGGCCGGGGCCTGGGAGCTGAGCGCCGCGGGCCGCACGCGCGGCAAGATCGTCCTGACGGTCTGACCCGGCAACGGGCCGGGGGCGGTCCGCCCGGACCGCCCCCGGCCCCCCGCCTCAGGACGTGATGGGCCGCAGGTCCCCTCCCAGTGGCGGCCCGATCGCCCTGAGCGCCCCGGGCGTCCGGCCCTCGCCCCAGCCGATCTCGCGCCGGTAGCTGCCGAGCAGGCCGCGGTCCACCAGCGCCGCCTCGTCCCGTACGGCCGGGTCGTCCCCCGCCGGGCGGGTCAGCGGCGAGACGAACAGCGCGTCCGCCGGGCAGTTGGCCTCGCACAGGAAGCAGGTCTGGCAGTCCTCCTGCCGGGCGAGCAGCGGGATCCCCTCGGGCCCGCGCTCGAAGACGTCCGTCGGGCACACCTCGATGCACTTGTCGCAGGTGATGCACCGCTCGTGCGAGACCAGTTCGATCACGCCGCCACCCCCGTGCCCGCCGGGGCCGCGGGCCGGGTCCACACCCGGTCCAGGCCGCCCACCAGGATCCGGTGGTGCAGTGCCGGGTCCGGTCGCGGATGGTCCAGCCGCTTGGCCATCCCCCGGGTCTCGGGCCGGGCGAGGGCGGCCGCGTACATCCACCGCGCGTGCGCCGTCATCGCCGCCGCCTGGCGGGCCCTGACCAGCTCCGCTCCCTCGCCGTGGAGCGTGGCCCGCAGCTGTGCCCAGGCCGCGTCCAGGGTCCGCAGCGAGGCGGCGAGGACGTCACCGCGACGCAGGTAGTTCTTGTCGTACGGGAGCACCTCCGCCTGTACGAGTTCCACGGCCTCGCGGTGCCCGCCCGGTTCGGCCCGGTGTCCCGTCGGGCGCAGCCCGGCTCCGCCGGCGCCGGTGACGGGGCGGTGGGCGGCCCGTCCCGCACCGAGGGACAGGGCGTGCGCGGCGGCGCCCCGGCCGGCCCAGCTGCCGGAGGAGACGGCCCAGGCGGCGTTGTGGCTGCCGCCTCCGGTGAAGCCCCCGCAGATCTCCTCGCGGGTGGCCGCGTCCCCGGCGGCGTACAGGCCCGGGACGCCGGTGGAGCAGTCGTCGCCGGTGATCCGGATGCCGCCGGTGCCGCGGACCGTGCCCTCGGCGAGCAGGGTCACGGCGAAGCGGTCGGTGAAGGGGTCGATGCCGAGCCGGTCGAAGGTGAGGAAGAAGTTGGGCTGCGCGAGGCGCATCGCGGCCCGGGCCTTCTCGTCGGCGCGGTCGAGGCGCGCGTACACGCGGGCGCCCGTGAGGAGTTCGCGGGCGATCGCCGAGCGGCCGCCCTGGCTGGCCGCGCCCTCCAGCACGCTGCCGTCCTCCTGGTAGAAGGTGGCGAAGGAGTAGAAGGCGGTCTTGGTGACCGAGGTGCCCTCGGGGGCGATGCCGTAGGCGTTGGAGAACTCCATGCCGGAGAGCTCCGCCCCGGCCTCGGCGGCGAAGAGGGCGCCGTCGCCTGTGTTGGTGTTGGTGCCGAGCGCCCCGCTGAGGAAGGCGCAGCCGCCGGTGGCGAGGACCACGGCGCCGGCCCGGACCCGGTAGTGCTCCCGGGCCTGGCGGCGGTACCCGGCGGCGCCCGCGACGGCCCCGTCCGCGTCGGTGAGCAGTTCGGTGACCGGGCTGTGGTCGAGGACGCGGACCCCGGCGCGGCGGATCCGGATGCGCATCCGCCGCATGTACTCGGGGCCTTGGAGGCCGTTGCGCAGCGGCCGGCCGTCGGGTCCGGTGGGGAAGGGGTAGCGGCCCTCGGTGGCCAGCTCGTTCATCCGGTCGTACGTCTCGTCGAGGACCCGGGCCATCCAGCGCCGGTCGGCCAGGTAGCCCCCGAGGCCCTCGCGGGAGGCCATGGCCGCCTCGCGGGCGGCGGGCTCGGGCGGGACGTACCAGACGCCGGTGCCGCCGGCGGCCGTGGCGCCGCTCGTCCCGCAGTAGCCCTTGTCCGCGAGGACGACCCGGGCCCCGGCCCGGGCCGCCTTGAGGGCGGCCCAGGTGGCGGCCGGTCCGCCGCCGACGACGAGGACGTCGGTGACGTGATCGGTCATGCGCTCCCCCTGGTGTGGCGGTTGGCCGGCCGGGCCAGGCCGTAGTTCTCGCGGAGGGTGCGGCCCGTGTACTCGGTGCGGAACAGGCCGCGCCGCTGCAGGATCGGCACGACGTGGTCGACGAAGTCGGTCAGGCCCGTGGGCAGGACGGGCGCCATGATGTTGAAGCCGTCGGCGGCGCCCTGCGTGAACCACTCCTCCAGCTGGTCGGCGATCTGCTCGGGGGTGCCCGCGAAGGTGCGGTGGCCGCGGCCGGCGCCGAGGCGGGCGATCAGCTCGCGCAGGGTGAGGCCGTCGCGGCGGGCGAGCTCGGCGACGAGGGTGAAGCGGCTCTTGTTGCCGTTGACGTCCCGCTCCTCGGGCAGGTCCGGCAGCGGGCCGTCGAGCGGCAGGCCGGTCAGGTCCACGTTGACCATGCCGGAGAGCTGGGCCAGGCCGTACTCCGGCACCTGGAGGTCGGTGAGCTGCTGCTCCAGGGCCTTGGCCTCGGCCTCGGTGGAGCCGATGACCGGGGCGATGCCGGGCAGCACGAGCAGGTCGCTCTCGGTGCGGCCGTACTTGGCGAGGCGGGACTTGAGGTCCTTGTAGAAGGTCTGGCCGTCGGCGAGGGTCTGCTGGGCGGTGAAGACGGCCTCGGCGTACTGGGCGGCGAACTCCTTGCCGTCCTCGGAGGAGCCGGCCTGCACGAGGAGCGGGTGGCCCTGGGGCGAGCGCGGGACGTTGAGCGGTCCGGCGACACCGAAGTACTCGCCGCGGTGGGCGGCGGGGTGGAGCTTGTCGGTGTCGGCGTAGATGCCGGCCTCCTTGTCGAGGACGATCGCGTCGTCCTCCCAGCTGTCCCAGAGCTTGGTGGCGACGTCGAGGAACTCGCGGGCGCGGTCGTAGCGGAGGTTGTGCGCCAGGTGCTCGTCGCGGTTGAAGTTGCGGGCCTCGTCGACGGTGCCGGAGGTGACGATGTTCCAGCCGGCGCGGCCACCGCTGATGTGGTCGAGGGAGGCGAACTTCCGGGCGGTGTTGAAGGGCTCGTTGAAGGTGGTGGAGACGGTCGCGATCAGCCCGATGTGCTCGGTGACGGCGGCGATGGCGGACAGCAGGGTGAGCGGCTCGAAGCCGCCGAGGGCGTTGTAGCGGGCCTTGCCCCAGAGGGCGAGTCCGTCGGCGAAGAAGATGGAGTCGAGCCGTCCGCGCTCGGCGGTGCGGGCCAGTTCCTGGAAGTACCGCAGGTCGGTGACCCGTTCGGGGGTGCTGTCGGGGTGGCGCCAGGCGGCGTCGTGGTGCCCGGCGTTCATGAGGAAGGCGTTGAGGTGGAGGGTCCGGGGGGCGGTGGTCATGACGGTTCCTTGTGTGTCAGGTGGCGCGAAGCGGGGGTGGGGCCGTCGGGCGTCGGGCACCGGCTGTGAGGCTGCGGGCGGTGGGCGTCGGGGCCCGGGTACGAACCGTCAGGCCGGGACGCGCCAGGTGCTGAGGCGGCGTTCGATCGTGACCAGCAGCTGGTTGAAGGCCACGCCGATGGCGGAGATGGTGACGATGCCCGCGTACATCTGCGGGATCGCGAAGTTGAACTGCGAGGCGTTGATCAGATAGCCGAGGCCCGCCTTGGCGCCGATCATCTCGGCGGCCACCAGGACGAGGATGGAGACGGCGCCGGCCAGCCGGATTCCGGTGAAGATCGCCGGTACGGAGGCCGGCAGGATCACCTTCTGGAACAGGCGGGGCGTGGAGAGGTCCATCGACCGGGCGAGCCGGATCAGGGTGGGGTCGGCGTTGCGGACGGCGCTGATGGTGTTGAGCAGGACGGGCCAGAGGCAGGCGTAGACGACGATCGACACCTTCGAGGTCTCGCCGATGCCGAGGAGCAGGACGAACACCGGGAGCAGCGCGAGGGCCGCGGTGTTGCGGAAGACCTCCAGCAGCGGCCCGAGGAAGTCGGCGAGCGGCCGGTACCAGCCGATCAGCAGGCCGAGCGGGACGGCGACGGCCACGGCGATGCCGAAGCCGCCGAAGGAGCGGATCAGGCTGGCCTGGGTGTGGTCGGCGAGCTGGCCGTCGCCTGCCAGCTCCCACCAGGCGACGGCCACCTCGCTGATGGGCGGCAGGAAGGTGGCGTCGACCAGGCCGGCGCGCGGGGCGAACTCCCAGAGGGCGACCAGGGCGAGGATCGCGGCGGTCCGGAGGGCGACGGCCTTCAGGGCGCGTACGACGGCGCGTGCGGCGGTCCTCGTCCGGCCGGGGGCCGGGGGTGCGGGCGCGGCGGGTACCCGGTCCGGCCCGGGGGCGACGTCGGCATCGGCATCGGCATCGGCATCGGCATCGGCCGTGGACTTGCCGGCCGGGGCTCCGGCCACGTCGGGGCCGGCCGGGGCCGGGGTCTTGAGGACCGGGGCTCCGGCCGGGGCGGTCCCGGAAGCGGGCGCGGCGGGCCCCGCCGGCGGGACGGACTCGGCCGGGCCGGGAGCGGTCCCCGCGTCCGGAACGGGCTGGGCCGGGGCCGTGGTGTCGGTTCCGGTGCTCATGCGGCTGCCGCCTCCTTCTCCAGTTGCTGGGCTCGGGCCACCTCGTCGTGGAGGAGGTTCCAGATCTCGTGCCGGTACCGGGCGAACTCCGGGCTCGACCGCAGGGCTTCCCCGAGCAGGCCGTCGCGGTCGCCGAAGGAGACCGGGACGACCTCCTTGACCCGGCCGGGCCGGGAGGTCATGACGGCCACCCGCTGCCCGAGGTAGACGGCCTCCTCGATGCCGTGCGTGATGAAGACGACGGTCTTGCCGGTGCTCTGCCAGATGCGGCGCAGCTCGTCTTGGAGGGACTCGCGCGTCTGCGCGTCGAGCGCGGCGAACGGCTCGTCCATCAGCAGCACGTCCGGGTCGTACGCCAGCGCGCGGGCGATGGCGACACGCTGGCGCATGCCTCCGGAGAGCTGGTGCGGGTGCCGGTCCTCGAAGCCGGTCAGTCCGACCAGGTCCAGGAACTCCTTGGCCCGGGCGGCGCGTTGCCGGCGCGGCACACCGGTGGCCTCCAGGCCGAACTCGACGTTGCCCTGGGCGGTGCGCCACGGCAGCAGCGCGTACTGCTGGAAGACGATGCCCCGGTCCAGGCCCGGCCCGGTGACCGGCTTGCCGTCGAGCAGGATCCGCCCGGCCGTCGGGGCCGCCAGGCCGCCGAGGAGGTCGAGGAGCGTGGACTTGCCGCAGCCGCTGGGGCCGACGACCACGAGGAATTCCCCGCTGCGGATCTCCAGGTCGATGCCGTCGAGGGCGGTGAAGTCCCCGAAGGTCTTGCGCACTCCCTCGAACACGATCTTCGTCATGGTGGCCGTCACCCCTTTCCGTAGGCGTTGAACTCGTTGGTGTAGAGGTCGGACGGCTTGAACTGCCCCTGCTTGATGTCGCCCCGCTCACCGAGCCAGTCGAGCCAGAGCTGGAACTCCTGGTCGGGTATCCGGCCGCCCGTCTCGGCGATCCCGTACGAGCGCCAGAACTGCAGGGCGGTGGTGTCCTCGTTGCGGCCGCGCTTCTTGACGATCTCGGTCATCCGGGCGACGGCCTCCTCGCGCGGGGTGGTGCGGGACCACTCGATGGCCTTGGCCACGCCCGTCACGAAGGTCCGTACGGTGTCCGGGTTCTGCTTGATGAAGCGCTCGGTCATGATGTAGGTGCCCGCGCTGAACGGACCGAGCAGTTCCACGTCGGTGAACAGCGGGCGGATGCCGCCGGCGGCGACGGCCTTGTCGCGCAGGATGCCGGTGAGCACTCCGACCTCGATCTGCTTCGCGCGCAGCGCCTGTTCGGTGTTGACGGGCGGTATCACCAGGGCCTCGACCTTGGCCGCGTCCGCCTTGGAGAGGCCGTTGCGGCTGAGGTAGGTGTCGAGCAGCGCCTGGTAGTGGGCGCCGAGGGTGTTCATGCCGATCTTCTTGCCGATCAGGTCCCGGGCGGAGCGGATCGGGCTGTCCTCCAGGACGAAGTAGCCGGCGTAGGAGTACTGGTCCGAGCCGTAGGAGGAGATGACCGCCTTGATCGGCGCCTTGCCGGCGGCGAGCTTGATGACCGCGCCGTTGAAGGCGCTGCCGAAGTGGGTCTGGCCGGTGGCGGCGGACTGGATGTCCTGCGGGCCGCTGATGGTGTTGCCGACCCATTCGAGCGTGACGTCCTCGAAGTAGCCGAGGTCGGCGGCGAGTTCGGGGAGCGAGACCGCACCGACCGAGCCCTGGTACTTCAGGGTCTTGACCTGCGAGCCGGATCCGCCTCCCGTGGCGGTGGCCGTGCCGCAGCTCACCGCGGCCGCCGAGATGCCGAGCAGGGTCAGGAACTGGCGTCGGGAGGTGCGGGTCGAGGTGAATCCTGCGGGCACGGGCATGACGGGGTCCTTGTCGGTGCGGTTGCGTGGTGGTGGCGTGTTACGGAGCGGTGGTGAGCGCGGCGGCGGGCGCGGTGCGCAGGGCCTCGGCGAACTCGTCGACCGCCTGGAAGAGGTCGAGCTCGGCCTCGGGCCGCAGCCGGTCGGGGCCGGAGCCGCGCTCGACGGAGGAGTCGAGGACGAACCGGCCGGCGGTGACGTGTCGGGCGCCGAGGGCGGCGAGCACGGGGCGCAGGGCGTAGTCGATGGTCAGGACGTGGGCGAGGCTGCCGCCGGTGGCCAGCGGGAGAATCGTTTTGCCGGCGAGGCCGTCCTGCGGGAGCAGGTCGAGGAAGGCCTTGAGCAGGCCGGTGTACGAGGCCTTGTAGACCGGGGTCGCGATGACGAGGCCGTCCGCCTCGGCCACGGCTTCGAGCGCGCGGCGGATCTCGGGCTCGCCGCGGCGGGCGGCGAGCAGGTCGGCGGCGGGGAGCTCGCGCACGGCCAGGTGCGCGGTCCCGAAGCCGGAGTGGGACAGGCGGCGCAGCACGTGGTCGGCGACGACGGCGGTACGGGAGTGGGCGGAGGGGCTGCCGGTGATGGCGAGCAGGTGGGGCACGGGGGCTCCTTGGGTGACGTACGGGGAGCGGGCGGGGCGGGCGGAACGGGGTCAGGCGGTGGTGGAAGCGCCGGACGGGATGCCGAAGGCGGGGTCCGGGACGGTCTCCGGGCTGATCAGGCGGGAGGGCTCGCCGTCCGGACCGACCGGGACGTCGCCGTCGACGGTGACGCGGCGCAGGGTGCGCTCGTGGTCGTCGGAGTCGTCCACGCCGTAGTGCTGGGTGGCGCGGTTGTCCCAGATCGCGACGTCGCCGGTCTGCCACTGCCAGCGGACGGTGTTCTCGGGGCTCTCGATGTGCGACTGGAAGAGGTCCTGGAGGGCGCGGGAGTCGCGGCCGGTGAGGCCGTTGATCCGCTGGACGAAGTTGCCGAGGAGCAGGGTGCGTTCGCCGGTCTCGGGGTGGACGCGGACCACCGGGTGCTCGGTGAGGAACTTGGTGGAGGTGAACACCTCGCGGTACTGGGCCAGGGCCTCGGGGAGGGCGTCGGGCTTGAGGGCGGCGTAGTCGTACTCGTTGGTGTGCACGGCGCGCAGGCTGTCGGCGAGGGCGCGGAGCGGCTCGGGGAGGTGGGCGTAGGCGGTGGCGGTGTTGGCCCAGAGGGTGTTGCCGCCGTACGGGGGGAGGGTGACGGCGCGGAGGATGGAGAAGGCGGGGTAGGCGGGGACGAAGGTGACGTCGGTGTGCCACTGGTTGGCGCGGGCGCCGTGGTGGGAGTCGATGCCGAGGGCGTAACGGCCGTCCGCGGAGGGGACGGTGGGGTGCGCGACGGGTGCGCCGAGCAGCTCGGCGAAGGCTTCGTGGGAGGCCTCGTCGAGGTGGTCCTGGCCGCGGAAGAAGACGACCTTGTGCGCGAGGAGGGCGGCGCGGATCTCGGCGACGGTGCCGTCGGGCAGGTCGCCGCCGAGCCGTACGCCGCCGATCTCGGCGCCGATGCGGCCGCCGATCCTGGTGACGGTGACGGTGGGGGCGGGAAGGGTGGTGGCCATGGGAGCTCCCTGCTGAGGACTGGCTGCGGGCGGGCTGGTCGCCGCAGCGGCGGATACGGGGTGACGTGGCGCGGTGCGGGTGGTTCCGGGTGCGGGCGGTACGGGTGCGGGCGGTACGGGTGCGGGCGGTACGGGTGCGGGCGGTACGGGTGCGGGCGGCGGCCCCGAGGGCGCGGAGGCCCCTCGGGTGCCCGGCCGCCCCGCCGGGGTCCCCGGCGAGGCGTACCGCGCCGGCCGCCGCCGGTGAGGCGTCACCACGGCGAGCCACCCCGGTACGAGGCCACCCCTGGGGGGCCTCGTACCGTGCCGGACCGGCGCAGGCGCGAAGCCACCCCGGTGGGTTCCGGTGGGGCACCCGTCCCTGAGCGGTCCCGCCGGAACGGTGGCCCTGGTCGGGCACCACCCCAACCGCCCGGCGCGCGGCCGCGCCGGTGGGGTCCGGTGAGGCACCCGCCGTGGGCACCGCGCCGGAGCGGTCCTGCCGGAACGGCGCCCCCTCCTTGGGCACCGTTCACGTCGGACCGCTCCGCAGCGAGGCAGCCTCGATGGGTTCCGGTGGGTGGTCGTGACGGAAGGCGTTCCCGGTGGGGCGCCGGTCCGGCAGGGCGGGTCCGCCGGCGGGGAGCCGTCCTGGCGGACGTCCCCGGTGGGTCATCGGTGACGGGCGCCGCCCCGGCCGGGCGCCCCGGTCAGGGGGCCGAATCGGGATGGGCTCGCCGACGGGCGGCGTGGCGGTGGGGCGTCCCTTCGGAAGCACGTCCCGGGGCGTCCCCGGTCAGGGGTGCCCGGTCAGGGGTGCCCGGTCAGGGATCCGCCTCGGGAAGGACATCCCTCGGGAACCGGTCCGGTGGCGCTTCGTCTTGGGATGGCGGTCCTGGTGGGCGCCGGCCCGATCAGAGCGCGTCCCGGGGGCCGGCCCGTATGGGCCGTCCGTAGGGGCGGTCCGGGACGGTGCGTCCCGGGGCCGGTCCGTGGAGGCGGTCCGGGAGGGCGCGCGTGCCGGGGGCCTGCCCCCGGAGGGGCGGTCCCGGAGGGCGCGGTCCGGGGCGGGGTCCGGGAGGGCGTGCGGGCGGGGGTCAGGCCGTGGGGGCCGGACAGCGGCCCGGACACTCGCCCGGCTCGGTACAGAGGCCGGGGGTGTGGAGCCGCGTGGCGAGAAGTTCGGTCGCGGACATGGCTCGGAGACTGTCAGCGCCCCCGCCGCCGGTCAACCCCCTCCCGCGGCGCCCCGGGGTGGCCGGAACGAGCCCCTCGCCCGACTCCGTACAGCCGATGTGACCTGCGCGTTCCGTCGGGCCGGTAGATCATCCGCACGATCATCTGCGGCCGAAAACCCGTGGCTGGATTTCACGACCCCGCAACGCCGCCGCCACGGTTGACCCTCGACCTGGTGGAGGGCGCAGAGTTCCGGGTGTGGAGAGCGAGATGCGCAGCATTGGCGAGATGGCCCGGGACAGCGGACTGAGTGTCAGCACCCTGCGGTTCTACGACGGGGCCGGTGTGCTGGTCCCGGCCTGGGTGGATCCGGTCAGCGGCTACCGCTGGTACGGCCCCGGACAGCTCGAAGAGGCCGGCCTGCTGGCCCGGCTGCGGCGGGCCGGCATGCCGTTGGCGGACATCCGGCTGGTGCTGGCCGGCTGGTCCGGTGCGGACACCGACCTGGTGCGGAAGCTGCTGGAGGCACACCTGCGCCGGCTCGAACAGGGGCTGTCCGATGCCCGCGGCGCGTTCTCCACCGTCCGAGCGCTTCTCGACCGCAGGGAGAAAGACCCGATGACCGTGCCCCGCACCACCACCGTCCGGCCGGCCGTTTCCGCCCCCGAGCTGGCCGCCGCGCTGGACGCCGTCCGCTTCGCCGCCGGCACCGATCCGGACCTGCCGATGCTCGGCGGCGTCCTGTTCGACATCGAGGGCGACGTGCTCCGCGTCGTGGCCACCGACCGGTATCGGATGGCTGTCGCGCGGGCCGCCACCACCGGCTACGGCGGGCCCCGCGTGCAGGCCGTCGTGCCGTCCCCGCTCGTCGACGCGATGCGGGCGCTGCTGACGGGCGACGCCCCGGTCCGGCTGGCCGTGGACGGGGACCGCGTGACCTTGGAGGCGGCGGACCGTCAGACGGCCGGCCGGTGCGTCGATCACGAGTTCCCCGACTACCGCCGCCTCGTCCGCCTGCCGGCGGGGCGCCGCGCCCTCGTCGACGTCGCCGCTTTCCGGGAGGCGGTCGAAACCGGACCGGTCCGTGCGAGTGAGGCGCCCGGGCAGGACGGCGGCGCCTGCGACCTCAGCGTGCTGAAGGTGACGGCCGACGGTGGGGTGGCCGTCTGCGAGGACGGCGACGACGACCCGGACCGCGTCGCCGTCAACCGCGATTTCCTGCTGCACGCCCTCGCCGCCGGAGCCCGCGACCAGCTGGTCCTGGAGCTCGGCGCCCCCACCGCGCCCCTGGTGATCCGCCGGACCGACACCGAGGACACGTATTCGCTGCTGATGCCCGTCCGCCTGGAGGACTGACCCCCTGGCTCGCTCAGGCCCGGGCCCAGGTGTGCAGGAGCGACTCCCGCTCGGGTGGCTTGGGCGTGCCCAGCGGGGCGTGGTCACGGCCCCAGGCCTCAAGGGTCCGGGGATGCGCGGTTCCCGCGACGAAACGGGCGAGCAGCTCCTGGGAGAGGGCCGTCTCCTCGGCGCCGTAGCCGGCGGCCGCCGCGTACACCGTCACCCGCTCGGGCCCGTTGTCCGTCTCCAGCCGCAGGGTCATCTCGGGCGGCCCCTCGCCGGTGAAGGCGCCGACCGCGGCCGAGACCACCGCCCCGAGGAGCTTCGAGGCGCGGCCCGACGGGCCTTCGACGGGCACGTCCTCGACGACCGCGGAACGCAGTCCTTCCCACGTCCACGCACGGGAGCCGTCGGGGTCCACCGCTTGCGGCCCGTCGCCGGTCAGCCGCACGCGGCTCCCGACGGCGTTCGGCGGCGACCCCACGTACACCGCGTCCGGAGTGATCCAGAACAGTCCGACCATCGCCACAACCGGCTCCCGCCACTCGCACCCTCGCACCACGCGCACCACCGGTCCGCCCACCACCCGTACCGCCCGGGCGGAACGGACCGCCGCAGACACGCCGGGACCGGCGCTTCTGTCGGAAGTCTTCAATCGGGTGCTCCGTCGCGGCGGCCCCGCTCCCCCGCGGACCTCTCCCGTGCGGGACGCCCGCCGGCGCGGCGACGCCCGCGACCGCTCGCCCGTCCGTGGAGATCTCCGACGGATCGTGGTAACGCGCGCGGGTCCGGCCGGACCCTCCGGGACGGTGGCAACGGTGCTGCTCAGCCCGCCAGTCAAGATCCTTGCCGGATCTCACGAGAGGGCGAGATCACACCGGACGGTATGGTGCGCCTTAAGCGCCCGCCCCTAGCATTCGAGCCATGACGGTCCTGCCTGACGACGGGCTCTCCCTGGCCGCCGAGTTCCCTGACGCGACGCATGAGCAGTGGCAGCGCCTTGTAGAAGGCGTACTGCGCAAGTCGGGCAAGGAAGCCTCCGGCGAGGCCGCAGAAGATGCATTGTCCACCCCTCTCGAGGACGGGCTCACCACCCGCCCGCTCTACACCGCGCCGCCCGACGGGACGGCTCCCGACACCGGTCTGCCCGGCTTCGCCCCCTTCGTACGCGGAGGCAGGCCGGAGGGCACCACCGCGAACGGCTGGGACGTGCGCCAGCGCCTCGCGGGCACCGATCCGGTGCGCGTGAACGAAGCGGCCCTCGCCGACCTGGAGAACGGGGTCACCTCCCTCTGGTTCACCGTGGGCCGGGGCGGCCTCCCCGTCGAAGGCCTCGCGCGGGCGCTGGAGGGGGTCTACCTGGACCTCGCCCCGGTCTCCCTGGACGCGGGAGCCCAATACGCCGAAGCCGCCCGCGAGTTGCTGCGCCTGTTCACCGAGAGCGCGGTGGCCCCCGAGGCCGCCCGGGCCTCGCTGGGCGCCGACCCGCTGGGCCACGAGGCCCGGACCGGGGAAGCCCTGGACCCGGCCGCCGCCGTGGAGCTGGCCCGGGAGGCCGCCGCCGGCTGGCCCGGGGTGCGCGCCCTGACCGTGGACGCCCTGCCCTACCACGAGGCGGGCGGCAGCGCCGCCGAGGAGCTGGGCCTGTCCCTGGCCACGGGTGTCGCCTACCTCCGCGCCCTCACCGAGGCCGGGCTGAGCACCGAAGCCGCCCTCGGGCAGCTGGAGTTCCGCTACGCCGCCACCGCGGACCAGTTCCTCACCATCGCCAAGCTGCGCGCCGCGCGCCGGCTGTGGGCCCGTATCGCCGAGGCCTCGGGGGCCCCGGAGGCGGGTGCCCAGCTCCAGCACGCGGTGACCTCGCCGGTGATGATGACCCGCCGCGACCCCTGGGTGAACATGCTGCGCACCACCGTGGCCTGCATGGCCGCGGGTGTGGGCGGCGCCGACTCGGTCACCGTGCTCCCCTTCGACCACGAGCTGGGCCTGCCGGACGCCTTCGCGCGCCGGATCGCCCGCAACACCTCCACCATCCTGCTGGAGGAGTCGCACCTGGCCCGGGTCATCGACCCGGCCGGCGGTTCGTACTACGTGGAGCGGCTGACGGACGAACTGGCGCACGCGGCCTGGGAGTTCTTCCGGACCGTGGAGAAGGCCGGCGGCCAGGCCGCCGCCCTGCGCTCCGGGCTGGTCGCCGAGCGGCTGGCCGCCACCTGGGCCGCGCGCTCGAAGAAGCTGGCCAAGCGCCGCGAACCCATCACCGGTGTCAGCGAGTTCCCGCTGCTGTCGGAGAAGCCCGTCGTACGCGAGCCCGCGCCCGCCGGACCCACCGGCGGACTGCCGCGCGTCCGGCGCGACGAGGCGTACGAGGACCTGCGCGCCCGCAGCGACGCGCACCTGGCGGCGACCGGTGCCCGGCCGAGGATCTTCCTCGCCGCGCTGGGCCCGGCGGCCGCGCACACCGCGCGGGCCACCTTCGCCTCGAACCTGTTCCAGGCGGGCGGCATCGAGCCCGTGCACGACCCGGTGTCGGTGGACCCGGCGACGGCCGCCGAGGCCTACGCCGCGAGCGGCGCCGACGGCATGGCCGTGCTCTGCTCCAGCGACGCGCTGTACGAGGAGCAGGCCGCGGAGGTGGCCGGGGCGCTGCGCGCGGCCGGCGCCACGACCGTCTTCCTCGCCGGCCGGCCGGGCACCGCAGAGGCTTCCGTGGACGAGTACGTCTTCGCCGGCTGTGACGCCGTCGCCGTGCTGTCCTCCGTACTCGACCGGATGGGAGTGCCGTCTTGAGCATCCCCGATTTCTCCGAGCTGGCGCTCGGCTCCCCCACCGCCGGGGTCTCCGAGGAGCAGTGGCGCGCCTCGGTGAAGGAGTCCACCGGCACCGCGGCCGCCGACCTGCTGTGGGAGACCCCCGAGGGCATCGGGGTCAAGCCGCTGTACACCGGGCGGGACCTGGAGGGCCTGGACTTCCTGCAGACGTACCCGGGCGTGGCCCCGTACCTGCGCGGCCCGTACCCGACGATGTACGTGAACCAGCCCTGGACGATCCGGCAGTACGCCGGCTTCTCCACGGCCGAGGAGTCGAACGCCTTCTACCGGCGCAATCTGGCGTCCGGTCAGAAGGGCCTGTCGGTGGCCTTCGACCTGCCGACGCACCGCGGCTACGACAGCGACCACCCGCGCGTGACGGGCGACGTCGGCATGGCGGGCGTGGCGATCGACTCGATCTACGACATGCGGCAGCTGTTCGACGGGATCCCGCTGGACAAGATGTCGGTGTCGATGACGATGAACGGCGCGGTGCTGCCCGTCCTCGCGCTGTACATCGTGGCGGCGGAGGAGCAGGGCGTCTCCCCCGACAAGCTCGCCGGGACCATCCAGAACGACATCCTCAAGGAGTTCATGGTCCGCAACACCTACATCTACCCGCCCAAGCCCTCGATGCGGATCATCTCCGACATCTTCTCGTTCACCTCGCAGAAGATGCCGCGGTACAACTCGATCTCCATCTCCGGCTACCACATCCAGGAGGCCGGGGCCACGGCCGACCTGGAGCTGGCGTACACCCTCGCCGACGGCGTGGAGTACCTGCGGGCGGGTCAGGCGGTCGGGCTGGACGTGGACGCGTTCGCGCCGCGCCTGTCCTTCTTCTGGGCGATCGGCATGAACTTCTTCATGGAGGTCGCGAAGCTGCGCGCGGCCCGCCTGCTGTGGGCGCGCCTGGTCAAGCAGTTCGACCCGAAGAACGCCAAGTCCCTTTCGCTGCGCACGCATTCGCAGACCTCGGGCTGGTCGCTGACCGCGCAGGACGTCTTCAACAACGTGACGCGCACGTGCATCGAGGCGATGGCGGCGACGCAGGGCCACACCCAGTCGCTGCACACCAACGCCCTCGACGAGGCCCTCGCGCTGCCGACGGACTTCTCGGCGCGCATCGCCCGCAACACCCAGCTGCTGCTCCAGCAGGAGTCGGGCACCTGCCGGTCCATCGACCCGTGGGGCGGCAGCGCGTACGTCGAGAAGCTGACGTACGACCTGGCGCGGCGGGCCTGGCAGCACATCGAGGAGGTCGAG
This sequence comes from Streptomyces sp. NPDC001513, assembly GCF_042894695.1. Taxonomy (NCBI): domain Bacteria; kingdom Bacillati; phylum Actinomycetota; class Actinomycetes; order Kitasatosporales; family Streptomycetaceae; genus Streptomyces; species Streptomyces sp. NPDC001513. Next base: position 305,645 of record NZ_JBIAVU010000007.1, on the reverse strand, counting down.
GCGGCCGGCGGCATGGCGCAGGCCATCGACGCGGGCATCCCGAAGCTGCGCGTGGAGGAGGCGGCGGCGCGTACGCAGGCGCGCATCGACTCGGGGCGGCAGCCGGTGATCGGCGTCAACAAGTACCGCGTGGAGAACGACGAGGCGATCGACGTCCTCAAGGTCGACAACTCCTCGGTGCGCACCCAGCAGATCGCCAAGCTGCGGCGGCTGCGCGAGGAGCGCGACGAGGCGGTAACGCAGGACACCCTGCGGGCGCTGACCAACGCGGCCGAGCGCGGGGACGGGAACCTGCTGGCCCTCGCGGTGGACGCGGCGCGCGCCAAGGCCACGGTGGGTGAGATCTCGGACGCACTGGAGAAGGTGTACGGGCGGCACGCGAGCCAGATCCGTACGATCTCGGGTGTGTACCGCACCGAGGCAGGCGAGTCCCCGTCCCTGGAGCGCACGCGTGCGCTCATCGACCGGTTCGAGGAGGCGGAGGGCCGCCGTCCGCGCATCCTGGTCTGCAAGATGGGCCAGGACGGGCACGACCGCGGCCAGAAGGTGATCGCGTCCGCCTTCGCCGACCTGGGCTTCGACGTGGACGTCGGCCCGCTGTTCCAGACCCCGGCGGAGGTGGCCCGCCAGGCCGTCGAGGCGGACGTCCACGTGGTGGGCGTCTCGTCGCTGGCGGCCGGCCACCTGACCCTCGTACCGGCGCTGCGCGAGCAGCTGGCGGAGGAGGGCCGCGAGGACATCATGATCGTCGTGGGCGGGGTGATCCCGCCGGCCGATGTCCCGACGCTGCTGGAGATGGGCGCGACGGCCGTGTTCCCGCCCGGCACGGTGATCCCGGACGCGGCCCACGACCTGGTGACGCGGCTGGCCGCGGACCTGGGCCACGAGCTGTAGGCGGCCGCCGGTGCCGAAGATCGACATCGAGGCCTACGCGAAGGGGGTGCTCGACGGGAAGCGCGCGTTCATCGCCCGCGCGATCACCCTCGTCGAGTCCACCCTGCCCGCCCACCGGGTGCTGGCGCAGGGCCTGTTGACGGAGCTGCTGCCGCACGCGGGCCGGGCCCGCCGGATCGGCATCAGCGGTGTCCCGGGGGTGGGCAAGTCCACCTTCATCGACGCGTTCGGCACCATGCTGACGGGTCTGGGCCACCGGGTCGCGGTCCTCGCGGTGGACCCGTCGTCCACGCGTACGGGCGGCTCCATCCTGGGCGACAAGACCCGGATGGAGCGGCTGTCGGTGGACCCGGCGGCCTTCGTACGGCCGTCCCCCTCGGCGGGAACGCTGGGCGGGGTCGCCAAGGCCACCCGCGAGTCGATGATCGTGATGGAGGCGGCGGGCTACGACGTGGTCCTCGTCGAAACGGTCGGCGTGGGCCAGTCGGAGACCACGGTGGCGGGCATGGTCGACTCCTTCCTGCTGCTCTCCCTGGCCCGTACGGGCGACCAGTTGCAGGGCATCAAGAAGGGCGTCCTGGAACTGGCCGACGTACTGGCGGTCAACAAGGCGGACGGCCCGCACGAGCGGGACGCGAAGGCGGCGGCGCGGGAACTGTCGGGCGCGCTGCGGCTGATGCACCCGGTCGACGCGGCCTGGACGCCGCCGGTCCTGACGTGCAGTGCGCGGGAGTCGGCCGGGCTGGACGAGGTGTGGAACCGCCTCGAACAGCACCGGACCCTGCTGGACGCGGGGGGCCGGCTGGCGGCGAAGCGGGCTGCGCAGCAGGTGGAGTGGACGTGGTCGATGGTGCGGGAGGCTCTGCTGGAGCGGTTGCGGGCGGATCCTGCCGTACGGGATGTCTCCCCGGGCCTGGAGGCCGCGGTCCGGGCGGGCACGGTCACGGCCACGTCTGCGGCGGACCGGATCCTGGCGGCGTTCGGCCGCGGCTGACGTGGCGCGTGCGGCGCCGTTGCGGGGGCGCCGCCCCCGAACCCCCGCGCCTCAAACGCCGGCGAGGCTGAAAGACCGGGGCTCCGCCCCGAACCCCGCTCCTCAAACTCCCCCAGCTACCGCTGGGAGGTGCCCCCAGGCGGGGCTGGGTGGTGCGGCGAAGCTGGATTTGCCTGCGTCAGCCGGCAAGCGCCTGCGGGGGCTGGAATGCGCGGAGCGCATTTTCAGCCCCTCCGGCGTTTGAGGAGCGGGTCCGGGCAGAGCCCGGCGGGGTCTGGGGCGGAGCGCCGGGAAGCGCAGCCGCGGGCGGCATTCGGGAGGCGCGGGGTGGGTTAGACCTCGGCCAGGATGGGGCTGGTCGCGTTGAGGGTGAGGCGCAGGATGCGGGTCTGTTCCACCGGGTTGTCGGTGGCGAGGAGCGCGGAGAGGACCGCGATGCGGGCCTGGCCGGCGCGGAGGGTGCCCGTCGGGACGGCTCCGGCGGCCACCAGGTCCACCGCGCCGCCGTGCGTGTAGATCTCGGTGACCGGCCCGGCCATGACCCGCGTGCTCAGCGCGACCAGCACGCCCCGCTCGACGGCGGCCGCCACCGCGTCCACGATCTCCGGGGTGGCGTTGCCCGCGCCGGTGCCGACGAGGACGATGCCGCGCGCGCCCGCCTCGACGGCGGCGTTCAGCAGGAGCGGGTCGCCGTCGGCGTGGTGGACCACGACGTCCACGCGCGGCGGGAGTTCCGGCATCGCCGGCAGCGGGAGCGGGGCCGGGCGCTGCGGGGTGCGCAGGATGGTGACCTTGCCGAAGCCGATCTTCCCGAGCAGTTCCTTCGAGGGGTCCGCGAACGCGTCCAGCTCCACGGCCTGGGTCTTCACGGTGCCCCGCGCGGCGTGGACCCGCCCGGCGAAGGCGATCAGCACGCCGAGGCCGCGGGTGTGCGTGGCGGTCAGCAGCGCGTCGTAGAGGTTGCCCGGCCCGTCCCCGTCGGCGGTGCCCATGGGCCGCTGCGATCCGGTGAACACGACGGAGCGCGGGTCGTGGTGGTGGAGGTCGACGAGGAACGCCGACTCCTCCAGGGTGTCGGTGCCGTGCGTGACGACGATGCCGTCCACGTCGGGGTCGGCGAGCACCTCGTGCACGGTGCGCAGCAGGGTGAGCTGGTGGGCGGTGGTGAGCCGGGGGCTGTTCACGCTGAACAGGTCCACGACCTCGACCGTGATGCCCTCGGGCAGCGGCGCGGTCGCGATGACCTCGCTCCCGTCGGCGTCCGCGGCGAAGCCGGAGCCCTGCCAGCGGCTGGCTATCGTTCCGCCGGTGCTGATGACGACGATCCGTCCCATTGGCCGTGGCCGCCCTTCTCGTAGCTCACTCTTGGTCACTCGCACATATGCGCTCAAAGCAGCAATGATAGAGCGATCTACGCGCAATGTGATTGCGTCTTCCACTCAGCCTGTAACACTGCGTGGGTGATAATTGCGTCATGGACGCCATTGACAGGGATATCTTGCGCGAGCTCCAGGCCGACGGCCGCCTCAGCAACCAGGAGCTCGCCCAGCGCGTGGGACTGACCCCCTCCCCCTGCATGCGCCGGGTGCGCCAGCTGGAACAGGACGGGGTGATCCAGGGCTACCGCGCCGTGATCTCCCCCGAGGCGGTGGGCCGGGGCTTCGAGGTGCTCGTCTCGATCGAGGTGCGCCGCGACCGTGAGGCGGTCGAGGCCTTCGAGGCGGCCCTCCAGGACATTCCCGACGTCATCGAGGCCTACCGCCTCTTCGGCAGCCCCGGCTGCCTGCTGCGGATCGCCGTCGCGGACCTGCGCGCGTACGAGCGGCTGTGGATCGAGAAGCTGACGGCCCTCTCCGGCATCACCGAGGTCAACTCGCAGATCATCATGAAGCGCATCAAGGAACCGAACGGCCTGCCCGTCGACTTCCGCTGACACCCGTGAACGACAGAAGGCAGTACGTCATGAAACCCCTCGGCGCCGGTGATCCGATCCGGCTCGGCCCGTACCGCGTGCTCGGCGTCCTCGGCGAGGGCGGCATGGGCAAGGTCTACTTCGGCCGGGACGACGGCGGGGGCACCGCGGCCGTCAAGGTGCTGCTGCCGGAGCTCGCGCACGACCCGCACCTCGCCCAGCGGTTCGTGCGCGAGGCGCACACCGCCCGGGCGGTCACCAGCGGCGGCGTCGCCCGCGTGCTGAACGCGCGGATCGAGGAAACCGACAGCCGGCCCTGGATCGCGACCGAGTTCCTGTCCGGTCCCACCCTCGACGACGCGGTCCGCGCGTACGGGCCCTTCGGACCCGACGGCGTGCGCGCCCTCGCCGCCTCGCTCGCCGCCACCCTGCGGGACATCCACGCGGCCGGGCTGGTGCACCGCGACCTGAAGCCGGCCAACATCGTGCTCACCTCGAACGGACCGCGCGTCATCGACTTCGGCATCGCGCGCCCCGAGCACGGGCTGACGCTCACCACCACGGGCCAGGTTCCGGTCACCCCCGGGTACGGCGCCCCCGAGCAGGTGCTGGGCCGGCGCGTCGGGCCCGCCGCCGACGTCTTCTCACTGGGCGCGGTGCTGGCGTACGCGGCCACCGGACGGCGGGCCTACGACGGTACGCACGTGGCCGCCGTGCAGTACGAGGTGGTGCACGGGGAGCCCGAACTCGGTTCGGTGCCGCCCGAGTTGCGCACGCTGATCGAGCCCTGCCTCGCCAAGGACCCGGACCGGCGCCCCACCCCCGAACAGATCGCGGGCGCGTTCGCCCCGCCGCCGGGAGCGGACCGGGTCTGGCGCACCGGGCCGCTGGCCCAGGACATCGAGCGCCGGGGAACCGAGGCCGACCGGCAGGCCACCGTCCTCTCGGGAGGTTCCGGGACCGGGCCCTCGCGCCGGGGGCTGCTGCGTACCGGGCTGGTGGCCGGCGGTGTGCTGGCCGCCACCGGCGGGGCCGCGGGCGCCTGGTGGCTGCTGCGCGAGGAGCCGCGGGTGATACCGCCGGCCGGGCTGGCGAAGAACGAGGAGGCGCTGTCCCTGCTGGCCGGGGACCACGGGACGGCTCCGCGCGAGCTGTGGGGTCCGCTGCCCGTGGCGGCCCAGGCGGTGGACGGGGTGGTCACCACCCCGCTGCCCGTGCTCGACGTCGTCGTCTTCGCGGCGAAGGGCGGCGGCCTGGCGGCGCGGCTGACGACCGACGGCAAGGAGAAGTGGCGGTTGCCCGACGTCCGGCCGGCTGCCGGACTCCTCGAACTGCCCGGGTACCTGTTCGTGACCGCGGGCAACGACGGGGCGCTGCGCTGCTTCGAGGGCTCCACGAGCCGGCAGGTGTGGTCGGTGCCGGGCGCCGACACCGGCCGCCTCCTGGCCGCGGACGCGTCGACGGTGTACCTGGTGACGCGCGGCGGGCAGTTGCGCGCCGTGGACACGGAGCGCCGCAAGGTCCGCTGGACGGTGCCGCTGGCGGAGGCCGCCGTACGGGCTCCCGGGCCGCGGGCCGCGACCGGCAAGGGCACCCTGGTGTTCTTCGGTGCCGACGGTCACGTCCTCACGTTCGACACGGCTTCGGGTCGCACGCTCTGGCTGCTCTCCGGGCAGGCGAAGTCCGCCGTGCAGCCGCTCGTCTTGAACGACGACGTCGTCGTCCTCGGCGGGCGCTCCCTCGTGGCCCTGAACGTCGGCACGGGCGTCGACGCGCGGAAGAACAAGTGGAGCAAGAACACGAGTTCCGACGAACCGAGGCAAGGGGCCGGCGGCTGGGGTCCGGCGGTCCTCCAGGGCGGCTACGTACTCGCCATGGACGGTACGTCGCTGTCCCAGGTGTCCATCGACAGCGGCCTGGTCCTTCCGGCGCGCCGGAACGTGCCGGGGCCGATCCCGCACACACCCCCGGTCGTGGAGGGCCGTACGGTCTGGTTCGTCGAGGCGGACGGACGGGGCGTCTCGGCCCACTCCACCATCGACCGCGGCCGCTTCTGGACCTGGTCCCCCGAATCGAGCGGCCCCTGGGGCCTGTCCAGTGCCGGGAACCGGGTGTTCCTCGTCAACGACGGGAAGCTCACGGCCATGCCGACCATCGGCTGAGCCCGCCGGCACCGTCCGGGCCTCCGCCGCATAGGCTCGGGGGCGAGCAGCCGATCGGGGAGAACACGCGCATGGAACGCCTTCGTCAGGACGACCCGTCGCAGGTCGGGCCGTACGCGGTGCTGGGCCGGTTCGACGCCGACTCCGCCGAGCGCACCGTTCCCGAGCGCCGCTACCTCGGGCGCACCGCCGACGGGGAGCGGACCGTCCTGGTCTGCGTGCCCCGGGTCGGCGCCGATCCCTCCCGGTGGGCGATCGAGGCGGAGGGCGCCCGGCGGCTGTCCGTGCCGCGGTTCCTCGGCATCGCGGAGGTGGGCGGCACGGCCGGGTTCCCCTGGTACGCGGCCCCCTACACGCCCGCGCTGTCCCTGCCGGCGGTGCTCGCCGCGTACGGCGGCCCGCTGCCCGAGGACACCGTCCGCCGGCTCGGCGCCGCGCTCGCGGAGGCACTGGCCGCCGCGCACGCCCAGGGGGTGACGCACGCGGGGCTGTCGCCGGCCGCGGTGCTGGTCACCCCGGGCGGGCCGCTGCTGACCTGCGTCGGCGCGGTGCGGGCGGCGGCTCCCGACGGAGTGCGGCGGGCGGGGCTGCCCGGGCTCGACGCCGGGTGCCTGGCCGTGGAACAGGCGTCGGGGGGCCGGCCGGGTCCGCTCGGGGACGTCTTCGCGCTCGGCGCCGTACTGGCCTACGCGTCGACCGGGCACACCGTGCCCGAGCAGAGCGAACTGCCGCCGGGCCTGCGGAGGCTGGTCGGGTCCTGCCTGTCGTCCGACCCGGCGCTGCGGCCGCAGTCCGCGCGGGAGGTGCTGCGCGTGCTCGTGTCCCCGGCGGCGGGCGAAGGCCCGGGCGGGGAGGCGCACCGCCCGGCCGGGGAGACGTACCCGCCGGCCGGGACCGTCCTGGACCACGCGGCCGTGCCGCTGCCGGGCCGGGTGGTCGCCGCGCTCGCCGCCCAGTCCGCCGCGCTGCTCGCCGCGGAACTCCCCGCCCCGCAGCAGCCGTTCGCCTCGCCCCAGAAGGTGCACTGAAACCGATGTCCGTCGCTCCGCCGCGCACCCCTCTCACGCCGCTCACGCCGCTCACGCCGCTCACCCACGACGATCCGCAGGCCCTCGGCGACTTCCGGCTGCTCGCCCGGCTCGGCGGCGGCGGCATGGGCACGGTCTATCTGGCCCGTTCGGCGGGCGGTCGGACGGTCGCGCTCAAGACCGTGCACACCCGGATCGCCGCCGACGCCTCCTTCCGTACCCGGTTCCGGCTGGAGTCGGACGCGGCCCGGGTCATCGGCGACCGGTACGGGGCCCGGGTCTTCGCCTCCGACGCGCTGGCGGCGACGCCCTGGCTGGCCACCGAGTACGTCATCGGGCCGCAGCTCGACGAGGCGGTCCGGCTCGCCGGTCCGCTGCCCGAGGCGTGCGTCCGCTCGCTGGGCGCGGATCTGGCCCTGGCGCTCGGGCAGTTGCACCGCTCGGACGTGGTGCACCGCGACCTCAAGCCCTCCAACATCATGATCACGGCGGCCGGGCCCAAGGTCATCGACTTCGGTATCGCGCGCGCCCTCGGCGATGAGCGGCTGACCGGCACGGGGGCCGCCGCGGGCACCCCCGCCTTCATGTCGCCGGAACAGGCCGGCGGTCTCGAACACTCCCCGGCAGGCGATGTATTCGCGCTGGCCGGCGTGTTGGTCTTCGCCGCGTCCGGGCACGGCCCGTTCGGCGGCGGGCAGGCCGCGGACCTGCTGTACCGGGTGCGGTACGCGGAGCCCGATCTGGGCGGCGTACCGGCGGCGCTGACCGCGCTGCTCGCCCGCTGTCTGGCCAAGGACCCGGCGCAGCGGCCCGCGACGGCCGAGCTGGCCGGGCTGCTCGCTCCCGGCGGCGGCCCGTTCGCGGACGGGCTGCCGCAGCCGGTGCTCGCGGACATCGCCCGGCGCAGCGCGGCGGTGTGGCAGGAGCCGCCGGGGCGGCTGCCTGCGCCCGCCACGGAGCCGGACACCGTGGTCGACGCGGGCGGCGGCATGTCGCGGCGCAGGCTGTTCGCGGTCACGGGCGCGGCGGCCGGCGGGGTGGCGCTCGCGGCCGGGGGCGGGCTGTGGGCCTGGCTCGGCGGCCGCGACGGGGACGGGGGCGGGGCGGATGCCAAGCAGCCCGCCCTGACGCCGCCGCCCGACCCGCTGTGGCAGGACCAGGGGAATCACCCGCCGCTGGTGGGCGGCACCCCGCTGCCGGTGAACGGCATGCTCGTGATGGCCCGCGGGATCACGACCGTCGGGATCTCTCCGCAGGACGGCAAGTACCTGATGGACTTCCACGGGTTCTCGGACGCCTGGCGCGTCGCCACCGACGGCAAGGTCCTGTACGGGGTCAGGAAGCCGGACGCCGGGGACAAGGCCCTCGCGGTGGTGCCCCTGTCCCTGGAGAACGGCAAGGAGCAGGCGCCGCTCGTCCAACTGCCCGCGTACGACGGTACGAACGTGCTCAACCAGATCCTGGGCGTGGACGGCGACACCGTGTTCCTCTGCGCGAAGGCGGCCGGGAACGGCCAGTGGTCCGTGGTGGCGGCGAGCCTGAAGAGCGGCAAGGAGCTGTGGCGGCAGCCGACGGCGGCCCCCACCGCGAACCAGGTGGAGTTGGGGCGCCCGTCCCTCGTCCGTGCCAAGGCCGTGCGCGGCGGGGTGCTGCTGTGGCAGCGGGCCGACACGGGCGACGCCCTGCGGGTGTCCCTGCACGACGCCGGGAGCGGCGCGGAGCGCTGGGCCGTGCCGCTGGAGGCGCTGGGCGCCACACCGGACCAGCCGGCCACGGACGACCAGCACGTGTACGTCGGTGCGCAGACCCTGCAGGCGCTGCGGCTCACCGACGGCAAGCAGGCCTGGTCCTTCGGCGAGGGCCGCGACGTGGGCAAGGTGATCGCCCAGCGCCGGTACGGCATGCCGACGGTCCGCGACGGGGTCGTGTACGCCGTGGAGGGCACCCGCGGCATCGTGGCCCTCGACGCGCGGACCGGCGCGGAGCGTTGGGCGGAGATCCCGGCGGACGGCGCGGCGAAGGGCGCGGGAGACGGCACGGCGGGCAGCACGGCGCAGGACACGGCCCCGAATCGCGAGATCGCCCCGGTGGTGACCGCGAGCCACGTCTACAGCATGGACGCGGCGGGCCTGCGGGCCGTCGACGTCCGTACCCGCCGCGCGGTCTGGCGCTACGAGACGAGCGCCCACCTCCTGTCGCCGGACCCGAACGGGAAGCAGCTCTATCTCCGCGAGAAGGGCAAGCTGATCACCCTCCCGCTGGGGTAGCAGGCGCGGCGAGGCCGCAGGAAGTGCGAACGCCCGTACGCCGACGGCTCGGGGAGCCGTCGGCGTACGGGGTGTTTCGGATCGGCGGTCATCAGCCGGGGATGTGGACCTCCTGCTCCCGGCGCTGCTGGGCCGGGATCGGGGCGCCGAGCACGTGGTTCAGCTTCTCGCCCTCGACGTCCATGTTCGGCAGCAGCCTGTCGAGCCAGCGGGGCAGCCACCAGGCCGACTTGCCGAGCAGCGCGAACAGGGCGGGCACGAGGGCCATGCGGACGACGAAGGCGTCGAAGAGGACGGCGATGGCGAGGCTGAAGCCGACCATCTTGACGAAGACGTTGTCCTCCATGATGAAGCCGGAGAAGACGCTGACCATGATGATCGCGGCGGCGCCGACCACCCGTCCGCCGTAGCGGAATCCGGTGACCACGGCTTCGGAGGGCTGCGCCCCGTGGACGTAGGCCTCCCGCATCCGGGTCACGAGGAAGACCTCGTAGTCCATCGCGAGACCGAAGACCACACCGATCATGAAGATCGGCAGGGTGCTCATGATCGGGCCGGGCTGCTCGACTCCGAAGAAGTCGCCGAGCCAGCCCCACTGGAAGACGGCCACGACCGCGCCGAGCGCCGCGCTCACGGAGAGCAGGAAGCCGAGGGCCGCCTTGAGCGGGACGAGCAGGGACCGGAAGACGAGCACCAGCAGCAGGAAGGCGAGGCCGACGACCAGGCCCAGGTAGGGCAGCATCGCGTCGTCGAGGGTCTGGGAGAAGTCGATGAACAGGGCGGTCTGACCGGTCACCAGGATCTCGGCGCCACCGTTGGCGGACCCGAGGGTGCCGGCGATGTCCCGGATGTGCGCGACCAGTTCCTCGGTCTCGGTCTCGGTGGGACCGGTCTTCGGGATGACGGTGAGTACCGCGGTGTCGCCCTTGTCGTTGGGTGTCGCGGGGGTCACCGTGGCGACGCCCTCGACCGTGCCGAGCTCCTTGCCCACACCCGCGGCGGCGGTCGCCGCGTCCTTGGCCTGGACGGTGACCATCAGCGGTCCGTTGAAGCCGGCCCCGAAGGACTCGGACAGCATGTCGTACGCCTTGCGCTGGGTGGTGTCCGGCGCCATGGTGCCCTCGCCGGGCAGGCCGAGCTGGAGGCTGGCTGCGGGCACCGCGATGGCACCGAGGCTGACGACACCGAAGAGGAGGACGACCAGGGGACGGCGGACGACGAACCGCGCCCAGCGGGTGCCCAGGTTCGGCTTCTGGCGGGCGGCCCGCTTGTCGGCCTTGCGCTGCTGGCGCTCGGAGAGCGGCTTGCCGTAGTACTTCTTGCGCTCCTTGCGGGGCATGACCTTGATCGGCGCGAAGCCGAGGAGCGCCGGGACGAAGGTGGTGGCGATCAGTACGGCGACGGCGACCGTGCCGGCGGCTGCGAGGCCCATCTTGGTGAGCATCGGGATGTTCACCACGCTGAGGCCGGCGAGGGCGACGATGACGGTGAGACCGGCGAAGACGACGGCCGAGCCGGCCGTGCCGACGGCCCGTCCCGCGGCGTCCTGGCGCTCGCGGCCCTCGGCCATCTCGGAGCGGTAGCGGGAGACGATGAACAGGGCGTAGTCGATGCCGACCGCGAGGCCGATCATCAGCGCCAGGGTGGACGTGGTGCTGGAGAGACCGAAGGTGGTGCCGAGCGCGGTGATGGCCGCGCCGCCGATGGCGACGCCGAAGATGGCGGTGAGCAGGGGCATGCCCGCCGCGATCATCGAACCGAAGGTGAGGACCAGGACGATCGCCGAGACCAGGATGCCGATGCCTTCCGCACCGCCGCCCGGGGCTCCGTCGACCTTGACGGCGTCACCGCCGGCCTCGACGGTCAGGCCGGTGGCCCGGGAGTCCTCGAGTGCCTTGTCGAGGCCGTCGTGCGCCGCGTCGGTCACCTTGAGGGCCGTGACGCTGTACGTGGCCACGGCGTAGGCCGTGGTGCCGTCCTGGCTGATGGTGTTGGTCTTGAAGGGGTCGGAGGCCGCGACGACGTCGGGTGCCTTGGCGAGCGCGCCGACCAGGCTCTCGACCTTGGCCTTCTGGGCCGGATCGGTGAGCTTCTCGCCGGCGGGGGCACGGACCACCACGCGGGCGGTCGCGCCGTCCACGCTCATGGCCGGGAACTTCTCCTTCAGCAGGTCGAAGGCCTTCTGCGACTCCGTACCCGGCATCGAGAACGTATCGGTGGGCGGCGGCGGAGCGACGGAGGCCGCGAAACCGGCCCCGACGACGACGGCGAGCCACAGCAGTGTCACCAGGCCTCGACGCCTGAAGGCGAATCGGCCCACTTTGTAAAGGAAGGTGGCCATAGCGAAAAGAACTCCTGTTTGAATCGGTACCGCGAGCTGCGGCGGGTGTTTCCGGTGGGGACGGACGGCCGGTCAGTACGGCCGGCCACGGACCTGCCCGCCGGCCCGGGCGGGCCGGCCGGCCGAAGCAGGCGAAGAGGCGAAGCAGACGAGGCGTCAGCGGCACGTTTTCCACGACGTCGAGCTGATGACGCCATCATGGCACACATATGGCGCCACTGTCGCGCCACATCTGAGCCAGAGCGGCAGTCTGGCCGAAAGGCGCTGCCCGTTCGGTCGGGTTACGGATCTTCCGGCGCGCGCACGCACACCGCGCCCACCTGGGCCGCGACGGCCGGGGTCTCCCCCAAAACACGGTAGACACAAGGCCCTTCGGGCCATCGTGTTCCGGCCTGCGCCCATCAGACCCTCCTGCCGGCGACGGCGGCACCGGCTCGGCCGGCATGGCGCCACCGTGGCACCATCGCGCGGCTCACAGCGGCACCTCCGCCTCGTCCAGGTCCGGCACGATCACCGTGCCGACCCCTTCGTCCGCGAACATCTCCAGCAGGACCGCGTGCGGAACCCGTCCGTCGATCACCCGGGCCATCTCGACACCGCCCCGCACCGCGTGCAGGCAGCCGGTCATCTTGGGGACCATGCCGTCGGCGAGTTCCGGCAGCAGCTTCTCCAGTTCGCGGGCGGTGAGCCGGTCGATGACCTCGTCGCTGAGCGGCCAGCCCGCGTACAGGCCCTCGACGTCGGTGAGCATGATCAGTTCCTGGGCGCCCAGCGCGGTGGCGAGCGCCGCGGCCGCGGTGTCGGCGTTGACGTTGTAGACGTGGCCGTCCTCGGCGCTGCGGGCCACGGGCGAGACCACCGGAATACGGCCGTCCGCCAGCAGGGCCTCGATGGCGCCGGTGTCCACCCGGGAGATGTCGCCGACCCGGCCGATGTCCACGGGTTCCCCGTCGATCCACGGCACGTGCCGGGTCGCGGTGAGGGTGTCCGCGTCCTCGCCGGTGATGCCGACGGCGAGCGGGCCGTACGCGTTGATCAGTCCGACCAGTTCGCGCTGCACCTGCCCCGCGAGCACCATCCGGACCACGTTCATGGCGGGCGTCGAGGTGACCCTGAGCCCTGCCTTGAACTCGCTGGCCAGGCCTCGCCGTTCGAGCTCGGCGCCGATCTGCGGACCGCCCCCGTGGACGACCACGGGCTTCAGCCCGGCGAAGCGCAGGAAGACCACGTCGCGGGCGAAGGCGGCGGTCAGGGCCTCGTCGACCATGGCGTGCCCGCCCAGCTTGATGACGACGGTCCGGTCCTGACGGCTGGTCAGCCAGGGCAGCGCATCGCCCACGGACTGCGCCTTGGCCAGGGCGGGATGCAGACGGGTCGTCATGAGAACCTCGCGCGCAGGGTGAAGATGACGCCGGCCGCGTGGGTGACGCTCATCGGCACAACTCCTTCTGTGGAGGACTCAGAGCTCCCGGAAAACGTGAATTCCCGCGGGTGGAAGGCCGCGGTCACCGGTCCAGCATCGCGCGATGGAAGGGCCCACCGGAAGCCCATTTCGCGGAACTCGGTGCAGAACGCAGAAGATTCGGGGCAGTGTGTCAGCGCTGTCCCGTCAACAGGACGGCGGGGGTAAGAGTGACGACGACGGGTGGAGCGCTTCATGGGCACACCGGTCTCCACGGGGCGCCCGAAAGGTGCCATGATCGGGCATGGCGGTCTCGCCAACTCCATCCCCACTAACGGATGACGATCCGTTTCCCGCCCGGGAAACGGATCGTGAACGGCTTGAATTGGAGTGCATTCATGAGCAGCAACCCGTTCGACGACGCCGACGGCCGGTTCTACGTCTTGGCCAACGACGAGGAGCAGCACTCGCTGTGGCCTTCGTTCGCCGAGATCCCGGCCGGCTGGCGCATCGTATTCGGCGAGGAAAGCCGCCAGCTGTGCCTGGAGCACGTCGAGGCGAACTGGACCGATCTGCGCCCGAAGAGCCTGCGCGACGCGATGGCCGCCGACTCGGTTTCCGTAGGCGCCGCGTGAGGTGAATGCGGCATTCCACGGAATGACCGAAGACGGACGAAGGGTGGGCCCCGGTGCTGGACGAACAGCACCGGGGCCCACCCTTCGGCGTGGTGGGGCGGAACGCCGGATCAGGCCCGGCCGGCCGCGCCCGCGACCTCGACGGTACGGGCCACGGCCTGCTCCTGTTCGGCCCGCCGCAGCACGATGGAGTCGGCGATCTCGCCGCTGCGCACCGCGATGTTCGACAGCAGGGACGAGGACAGCCCGTGGGTGTGCTCGGTGCCGCCCTGGAGGTAGATCCCGCAGGACGGTCCGGTCGCGGTGACGAGCCGGTAGTCGCGCTCCACCCGGTGGCGGCCGCTCACGTCCCGCAGGAAGTGGCGGTCGAAGTCGCCGAGCAGGCGGGCCGGGTCCATGCCCTCGTAGCCGGTGGCGAAGACGAGCGCGTCGACGTGCAGTTCCTGGGGCTCGCTGTCGAGCAGCGAGTTCAGGGTGATCCGCGTGTCGCTGCCGGCCCGCGTGACCTCCGCGACCCGGGTGAGGTTGAGGAAGTGCAGCCGCTTGCTGCCGCGCACCTCCTCCTCGTACGAGCGCTGGTGCAGGTCGCGGATCACCTCGTCGTCGACCACCGAGTAGTTCGTGTTCCGGTGGTAGTGCCAGAAGGCCTCCCGCGCCTGGTCGGTGCCGAAGTAGTACTCGTCGACCGCGGCCGGGTCGAACACCTGGTTGGCGAAGGGCGTGTCGTCCGCGACGGAGTACCCGTAGGACGGGATGACCGCCGAGACGCGCGCGTGCGGAAGCCTGTCGTACAGGAACCTGGTGATCTCCGCGGCGCTCTGGCCGGCGCCGACCACCGCCACGCTCCTGAGCCCCTGGGGGTCGAGGCCCTGGAACTTCTCCAGGAACTCGGAGCTGTGCCAGACCCGTTCGTCGCGCGCGACCCCGGCCGGCATGCGCGGCACCAGGCCCGTCGAGATGGTCACGTTGCGCGCGCGGACCTGGCGGACGCCGCCGGCCGCGTCGCGGACCTCGAGCCGCAGGTGCTCGGGGGTCCCGGACCCGGTGTCCTGTGAAGGCCGGATCGCGGTGACCTCGGATCCGTAGGAGACGCGGTCGGAAAGGCCCGACGCGGCCCATTCCAGGTACTGGTGGAATTCCTGCCGGGTCGGGAAGAAGTCCTGGTTGTTCACGAACTGGACCAGTCGGCCCGCGGCGTGCAGATAGGACACGAAGCTGAACCGGGACACCGGATTGCGGAAGGTGGCCAGGTCCTTCAGGAACGAGATCTGCATCGTCGTCGACGGCAGCAGCATGTTGCGGTGCCAGCCGAAGGCAGCCTGCCGCTCGAAGAATGCGGCCTTGACCGGATGCTCCGGAACATTGGCCCGGTGCTCTTCCAGAGCGATCGCGAGCGACAGGTTGGACGGGCCGAAGCCGATGCCGACCACGTCGTATATCTCGTGGTTATGCGTACCCGTTGTACCCATAGACAATTCTCCCGCTAGCGTCTTGGAATCTCGACCGGTGATCCGGGAGACCTCTATTCAGTATTGCGCCGGAGAACCACCCGGCGCCAACCTGAAGACGTCAAGAAGACGATCCCGGCGGCCCCGTGCGGGCCGAATACCGAATACCCCTGTCCGGCCGACGGGACAGCGGTATGGTCGGTCCGGATTTCCATGTCCTCACGCAATACGCCGACCGAAAGGGTGAATTCCGGATGTTCGTCCCCAGTAACTATCGCGAACCGGACGGTTCGTGGATGACCGATCTGATACGAGACAATCCACTGGCCATGGCGGTGACCAACGGGACGGCGCAAGACGGCCCCTTCGCCACGCACCTCCCGGTCATCGCGGACCCGCAGGCGAATGAGGAATGGTCGGACGATCTGTCCGGCGGCATTCTGCTCGGGCACATGAACAGGGCCAATCCGCACTGGAAGGCGCTGGAAACCGGAAGCCTCGTCCTGCTGACCTTCACCGGCCCGCACTCCTATGTCTCACCGACGGTGTACGAGAAGTCGCCGGCCGCCCCGACGTGGAATTTCACCTCGGTGCACGTGCGCGGTGTCGTGGAGAAGATCGACTCGATCGAGGAGTCGATGGAAGTCGTGCAGTCGACCGTGCGCGCCTTCGAGGAGTCCAAGTTCGGCACCGGCTGGGACATGTCCGATTCCCTCGGCTACTTCCGGCAGATCGTGCCCGCCGTCGGCGCCTTCCGGGTCCTCGTCTCGGGGGCCGAGGGCATGTTCAAGCTCAGCCAGGAACAGCCCTCCGAGGTCCGTGGCCGCGTGCTGGACTCGTTCACGCACAGCCCGTGCACCCGGCAGCGCGACACGGCCGACCTGATGCGCCAGCTGCCCTGACCGGCACGGTCGGCCCCAGCCTTCAGGGCCCACACTCCCGACGGAGTGCGGGCCCTGTGACGCGCGCCGCCGAAGCGGTCAGGCGGTGATGGCCGGCCGGTCGGACCGCGCCGGTCCGCCGGGCTCCGCCGGCCCTTCGAGTTCCGCGGGCCCATGGCCGTCCTCCTCCCGCTTCTCCAGCTCCTCCAGTGCTTCCAAGGCCTCCTTGGCCGCGCTGTCCAGGGTCACCAGCACCCAGCGCTCGAAGTCGACGCCCGCCTGCTCCGCGGCCTTGTGCCACCACTGGAGCCGGCTGCCGGGCACCTCCAGCCGGCGCGTCGGCTCGGCGGGCATCCTGACCTGCGCCTCGTCCTCGCGCGCGGCGCGGATGGCGCTCCGCAGCTGCTTGGTGGTCCACTTGCGCTGCTCGGCCCGGTCCAGCCAGGCCTCCTGCTCCTCGTGCGGCAGGGAGGCCAGCTCGGCGTGGTGCTGGAAGCTGAGGGCGCCCCGCCGCCGGCTGAAGTCGAACCGGCGGGAGACCCAGGCGTAGTTGCGCAGGGTCTGGTACTGCAGCCCGGCGGCGCGGATGCCGCGCTGGTAGCGGTCGGTGTAGTGGTCCTTGCCGTATACGAGCCAGTCGCCCAGCCACCACGAGGAGGAATCAACGATTCCGGACAGCTGGCGGCCGGCCTTCTCCCAGTCGTCGAAGGACATCCCCGCCGGCATCTGCAGGCCCACCTTCGTGGTCAGCACCTGGCCACGACGCGGATCCTCACCCATGGCCCGCCGCTGCCTCGGCGCCAGGTCGGGGCTCGTACGGATCTGCCCGATTCTCGATCCCTCGATGTCGCTGGCCTGAATCGCCATCATGCCTCCATGTGAAGGGTCCACAGAACAGGTGTGGAGGCTCCCAGCCCGTGCTAAAGGCAGGCCAAAGCGGCCGGACGGAGGCCCGTCCCGCCGGCGCGGGCCCTGCGGGCCGTCCCGTCGACGGGACAGCGTCACGGAGTCCATCGAACAATTGAACAACCGCTGCCCGTTGTCGGCGGCTTTCTGTTCTCCGCCTCCCCGGCGGAGGGTATGTTCATTCTCGGCCAGAGTTTCTTCGCTGCGGCACATCAGAATTCCATCGCCGCCGGCTCGGCTCGTTCGCGAGGCACTTGTTCGCGCAGCACTTGCTCGCAAGGCATCAGAGGTAAAAGCGGGGCGGTCCTGTCCGCATATCCACGCGCCCGCACCGCGCCTCCCCCATTCAGCTCATCCAGTCAATTCAGCAGGAGCAGGAGGATCGGAAATGACGCAGCGCGGGGCCGAGCACCGGCTTCTGATCACCTGACCGCCGAACACAACGGGGAGGACACGCATGAAGCACCGCAGCGCCGGCCCGCTGGGCCCGCTTCCGGAGTTCCTTGGGCAGTACATGGCCGGGGAGGGGCAGGTCCCGGACGGCATCGACGTCGTCCCGTTCTTCACGCCCGCCGGGGACAAGATGTGGCTCGTGTGCGACTACGCACTGGCCCGCAAGGTCCTGACGGACCAGCGGTTCAGCCGGGCCGAGGCCGTCACGCCGCACGCGCCGAAGCTCAACGACGCCCAGCCCGTGCCGAATTCGATGATGAGCATGGACGGGGCCGATCACTCCAGGCTGCGGCGCGTCGTGACCCGGGCGTTCACCACCGGCCGGACCAACGCGATGGCGCCGGCCGTCGAGGAGCTCGCCGACCGGTACCTCGACGCCATGGCCGCGGCGGGCCCGGGCACCGACCTGATCGAGGCGCTCGCGGCGCCCCTGCCGCTGGCCGTCCTGTGCTCGCTGCTGGGCGTTCCGCCCGAGGACAGCGCCCGGTTCCGCGACTGGGTCGAGGTGCTCTTCGACATCTCCGCCAGCACCCCGCAGGAGAAGGCCCGCCGGCGGCTCGAACTCATCGACTACATGGCCGACTTGATCGACCGCAAGCGCCGCCGTCCGGAGGACGACCTGCTCACCTCCATGATCGGGGCGCACGAGCAGGGCGACCTGTCCATGGGCGAGCTGCTCACCATGGGGCTCACCCTCCTGATGGCCGGCTACGAGACCGTCGTCGGGCAGATCGGCACCTCGGCGCACGCCCTGCTGCGCGACCCCGCCGCGTACGGGGAGCTGTGCGAGCAGCCCGACCGGCTGGCCCCCACGGTCGAGGAGCTGCTGCGGCTGACCCCCTCCACCCCCATCAGCTTCCCCCGCGTCGCGGTGGAGCCGGTCCCGCTCGGCAGCGTCACGGTCCAGGCCGGGGAAGGCGTCATCGTCTCCCTGCTGCACGGGAACCGTGACGGCAAGACGTTCGCGGACCCCGAACTGATGGATCCGCAGGGGCACGACGCCGCGCACCTGACGTTCGGTCACGGGGTGCACCGCTGTCTCGGCGCGCCGCTGGCCAGGCTCCAGCTGCAGATCGTCCTGGAGCGCCTGGTGCGGCGGTTCCCCACCCTCCGCCTGGCCCCCGGCCCAGACGCCGTGGTCTGGAAGGACGGCCTCGGCACGCGCGGGCTGTCCCGGCTGCGGGTGGAGTGGTAGCCGCTCCGCGCAGGCCGGTCGTACAGGCGGGTCGCCTCCCGGGTGTTCCGGGCGTCCCCCATCAAGTGCTGCTCCCTGGAACACCTTTGGACTTGGAGTGAGGATCCGCATGTCTGTCGAGACCACCCGCCGCGATGTCGAGCCCGCCGGGGACGCCGGGAATGCCGGGGAGCCCGTTGCCGTCATCGGGCTGTCCTGTCGCTACCCGGGCGCGCACTCCGACGGGGCAGCGGGCTCCGAGGACGTCGCGGGCTCCCCTGGCCACGCGGACTCCGAGGACGTCGCGGGCTTCGACGCGGACGTGTTCGGCATCGCGCCGGACGCGGCCGCGTCGATGGACCCGGGGCAGCGGCTCCTGCTGGAACTGGGCTGGGAGGCCCTGGAGGAGGCCGGCATCGTGCCCGCCTCCCTGCGCGGCGCCCGCACGGGGGTCTTCCTCGGCGCGCCCGGCCACGACCGGGCCGCGGATGCCGGCGCGGACACGGACACCGCCCCGGAGGCGGAGCGCGCCGAGGGCGTCCGCGCCGTACTCGGTCTGAGCGGACCGGGCCGGACCGTGACCGGCGGTGCCCCGGCCACGCTGAAGGCGGTGCACCTGGCGTGCGAGAGCCTGCGCGCCGGCGAGAGCGAGATCGCGCTCGCGGGCGGCCTCGACGCCGAACCCGCGGGCGGGGCCGTTCTCGTACTCAAGCCCCTGGCGCGGGCCCTGGCCGACGGCGACCGCGTACGCGGGGTCCTGCACGGCACCGGGCCCGCCGTCGCGCCGGCCGAGGGCGGGGCCACCCGTGCCTCCGGAATCGCCGGACTGGTCGAGGCCCTGCGCTCCCCCGCCTCCCCAGGGCAGCCGGTCGGCATCTTCTCCGGCGACGCCGACGCCGACGGCACGCTCTGGTCGGTGGAGGTCGCCGAGGCGCCCCGTACCGAGCAGGAACCTTCCGCCGGCCCGGCCGCCTTCCGGGGCGGCACGCTGCCGTGGCCGATCTCCGGAGCGAGTGCGGCCGCCGAGCGCGCGCAGGCCGGGCGGCTCCTGTCCCGGCTCACGGCGAGCGCCACAGGCATCGAAGGCGTCGAGGGCACCGCGGGCACCACGAGCGCCGCGGCCCCCGCACGCCCCGGCATCGCCGACATCGGCCGCTCCCTGGCCGTGTCGCGCACCGCGTTCGCCCACCGCTCGGTCCTGCTGGCCGGCACCGAGGCGGAGTTCACCGAGGAGCTGGCCGCGCTCGCCGAAGGCCGCCGCGGCTCCGGACGCGTGAGCGGCACGGCCACGGCGCGCGACCGGGCCGTCTTCGTCTTCCCCGGCCACGGTTCGCAGTGGCCCGGCATGACCGCCGACCTGCTCGACACCTCGGACGTCTTCCTGGCCGGCATCCGGGCCACCGCCGAGGCGCTCACCCCGTACGTCGACTGGTCCCTGGAGGACGTCCTGCGCGAGGTGCCCGGCGCGCCCGCACTGGACCGCATCGACGTCATCCAGCCCGCCCTGTTCGCGACCGCGCTCGGCCTCTCCGCCCTGTGGCGCTCCTTCGGCATCGAGCCCGCCGCGGTCGTCGGGCACAGCATCGGCGAGCTCGCCGCGGCCGTCATCGCGGGCGGGCTGACGCTGGAGGACGGCGCCCGCGCCTCCGCGCTGTGGGGCAAGGCGCAGGCCCGGCTCGGGGGCCGGGGCTCCATGCTCTCGGTGCTGCTGCCGCTGGACGAGGTGCGGGAGCGGCTGGCGCCGTGGGGCGGGAAGCTGGCCGTCGCGGGCGTCAACGGGCCGCGGTCGATCGCCGTCGCCGGCGACGTCGACGCCATCGAGCGCCTCCAGGAGGAGTTCACCGCCGAAGGGGTGCGGGCCCGGCGGGTCGCCATCGACTACGCGCCGCACTGCGCGCACCTGGACGAGATCCACGAGGAGCTGCTCACCGTCCTGGCCCCACTGCGGCCTCGGAAGGGGAGCATCCCCTTCTATTCCGGGCTGACCGGCGCCCTGCTGGACACCCGCTCGCTGGACGCCTCGTACTGGTTCCGCACCCTGCGCGAGCCCGTGCTGTTCGACAGCTCGATCCGCTGCCTCACCGACCACGACCTCTTCGTCGAGATCAGCCCCCACCCGGTGATGACCCTGCCCGTCGAGCAGATCCTGGAGACCACCGACTCCACGGCGCTCGTGGTCGGTTCGCTGCGCCGCGGCGCGGACGGGCCGCACCGCTTCCTGTCCTCCGTGGCCGAGGCGTACGCGCACGGCGCCCCCGTGGACTGGAGCCCCGTCTTCCCTGCGGACGCCGCGGTCGTCGACCTGCCCACGTACGCCTTCCGGCACGGCACCCCCGGGGCGGCCGCCGCCGACCCCTTCGGAACCGGCGGGGACCCCGAGCGGACGGCCAGGTTCCTGATGGATCTGGTGCGCTCCGAGGTGGCGCTCGTCCTCGGCCGCGAGAAGGGCGGGGACATCGACCCCACCCGCTCCTTCCAGGAACTCGGCTTCGACTCGGCGAGCGCCGTGGAACTGCGCAACCGGCTCGCCGCCGCCACCGGGCTGAAGCTGCCGACCACCCTCCTCTTCGACCGGCCCACACCCGAGAAGCTGGTGGCCCGGCTCGCCGAGCTCTCGGGCGTCGTCTCCGCGCACGAGCCCGTCTCCCGTGCGGTCGCGCGCCGGGTCACCGGCTCCGACGAGCCCATCGCCATCGTCTCCATGGCCTGCCGCTTCCCGGGTGGCGTGGCCTCCCCGGAGGACCTGTGGCGGCTGCTCGTGGAGGAGCGGGACGCCGTCACCGAGTTCCCCGGCAACCGCGGCTGGGCCCTGGAGACCCTCTTCGACGGCGACCCCGACCGCGCGGGCCGTTCGTACACCCGGCAGGGCGGGTTCCTGCACGACGTCGACCAGTTCGACGCCGAGTTCTTCGGGATCAGCCCGCGCGAGGCCACCGCCATGGACCCGCAGCAGCGCATGGTGCTGGAGACCGTGTGGGAGGCCGTGGAGCGGGCCGGGATCGATCCCGCCGCGCTGCGCGGCAGCGGCACCGGCGTGTACGTCGGCGCCATGGCGCAGGACTACGGCCCGCGCCTGCACGAGGCGGGCGAGGGCGTCGGCGGGTACCTGCTGACCGGCACCTACACGAGCGTGGTCTCCGGCCGCGCCTCCTACACCCTGGGCCTGGAGGGCCCCGCCGTCACCGTCGACACCGCGTGCTCGGCCTCGCTGGTGGCCCTGCACATGGCGGCGCAGGCGCTGCGGGCCGGCGAGTGCGAACTGGCCCTGGCCGGCGGTGTGACGGTGATGGCGACCCCCGGCATGTTCGTGGAGTTCAGCCGCCAGCGCGGCCTGTCCGTCGACGGTCGCTGCAAGTCCTTCGCGGAGGCGGCGGACGGCACCGGCTGGGGCGAGGGCGTCGGCATGCTGCTCCTGGAGCGGCTCTCCGACGCCCGCCGCAACGGCCACGAGGTCCTCGCGGTCATCCGGGGATCGGCCGTCAACCAGGACGGCGCGAGCAACGGGCTCAGCGCCCCCAACGGCCCCTCGCAGGAGCGGGTGATCCGCGAGGCCCTCGCCGCCTCCGGACTCTCCCCCGCCGACGTGGACGCCGTCGAGGCGCACGGTACGGGCACCCGGCTCGGCGACCCCATCGAGGCACAGGCCCTGCTGGCCGCCTACGGTCAGGACCGCGCGGCCGACCGGCCGCTGTTCCTGGGCTCCCTCAAGTCGAACATCGGGCACACCCAGGCCGCCGCCGGCGCGGGCGGCGTCATCAAGATGGTCATGGCGATCCGCAACGGCCTGCTGCCGCGCACCCTGCACGTGGACGCCCCGACCTCGCACGTGGACTGGGCCGGCGGCGCGGTCTCGCTGCTCACCGAGGCCACCCCGTGGCCGGAGACCGACCGGCCCCGCCGGGCCGGTGTCTCCTCCTTCGGGGTCAGCGGCACCAACGCCCACCTGGTCCTGGAGCAGGCCGCCGAGCCCGCGCCCGCCAAGCCCGCCGAGCCCGAGCCGGCCGGGACGCGGGCGCCCGCGCCCGTCCCCTTCCTCCTCTCCGCCAAGAGCGACCAGGCGCTGCGCGCCCAGGCCGGCAGGCTGCTCGACCACCTCCGCGACCACCCGGAGGACCGCCTCGCGGACATCGGCTACTCCCTCGCCGCCGGCCGCGCCCACTTCGACCGGCGGGCCACCGTGGTCGCCGAGGACCTCGCGGCTCTGGAGCAGGGCCTGCGGGCCCTGGCCGACGGCGCCACGGACCGCGGCCTGGTCACCGGGCAGAGCCGGCCCGCGGCCCGTCCCGTGTTCGTCTTCCCCGGTCAGGGCGCGCAGTGGGTGGGCATGGCGGCCGGCCTGCTGGAGTCCTCCCCGGTGTTCGCCCGCCGGATGGCCGAGTGCGCCGCGGCCCTGGAGCCGCTGGTGGACTGGTCGCTCCTCGACGTCGTACGCGGCGTCGAGGGCGCTCCGGGCTTCGAGCGGGTGGACGTCGTCCAGCCCGTGCTGTGGTCCGTGATGGTGTCCCTGGCCGAGGTCTGGCGCTCGCTGGGCGTCGAACCGGCCGCGGTCGTCGGCCACTCGCAGGGCGAGATCGCCGCGGCCTGCGTGGCGGGCGTACTCAGCGTCGAGGACGCGGCCCGGGTCGTGGCCCTGCGCAGCCGCGCGCTGACCGTGCTGTCGGGCCGGGGCGGCATGATGTCCGTGGCCCAGCCCGCCGCATGGGTACGGGAGCGGATCGGCGCCTGGGAGGGCAGGATCTCGGTCGCCGCGGTGAACGGCCCGTCCCAGACCGTGGTCTCCGGCGATCCGGAGGCCCTCGCCGAGTTCCTCGCCCAGGCCAAGGAGGAGGGGGCGCGGGCCCGTCTCGTCGACGTGGACTACGCCTCCCACTCGGCCCATGTCGAGGAAATCGAAGGCGAGTTGGCGCGGATCCTCGAAGGAATCGAGGCGCGCCCCGGCCGGGTCCCGGTCTACTCCTCGCTGACCGGCGCGCTGCTGGCCGACACCGGCCTGATGGGCACCGGGTACTGGTACCAGAACCTGCGCGAGACGGTGCAGTTCGAGCAGGCGGTCGGCGAGCTGCTCGCCGCCGACCACCACACCTTCATCGAGGTCAGCCCGCACCCGGTGCTCACCATCGGCGTGCAGGCGGCCCTCGACGAGGCCGGCGCGCGGGGCACCGCCCTGGGCACCCTGCGCCGCGACGAGGACGAGGCCGCGCGCCTGCTGCTCTCGCTCGGCGAGGCCCACTGCCACGGCGTCCGCGTCGACTGGTCCGCCGTGTTCGACGCCACGGACGCCCGACGGGTCCAGGTGCCGACGTACGCCTTCCAGCGCAGCCGGTTCTGGCTCGACACCCCGGTCACGGCGGAGGACCCGGCGGGCCTCGGCCTCGCCTCCGCGGAGCACCCGCTGCTCGGCGCGATGACCAGCCTCGCCGACCGCGAGGGCGTGCTGTTCACGGGCCGCGTCTCCCGGCGCACCCACCCGTGGGTCGTCGACCACGCGGTCGTCGGTACGGTCCTGCTGCCCGGCACCGCCCTCGTCGACATGGCCGTCTCCGCGGGCGACCGCTTCGGCTGTGACCAGCTCCGGGAACTCGTCCTGGAGGCACCGCTGCTCGTCCCCGAGGAAGGCGGCATCCACCTCCAGGTCGCCCTCGGCCCCGCCGAGGAGTCGGGCACCCGCTCCGTCACCGTCCACTCGCGCCCCGAGGGCGCGGCGGAGGAGGAGTGGACCCGGCACGCCTCGGGCCTGCTGGCCGCCGGCGAACACCCGGTGCCCGCCGCGACGCGGACCTGGCCGCCGGAGGGCGCGCGGTCCGTCACCCGTGAGGACACCTACGACCGGCTCGCCGACCGCGGGTACGAGTACGGGCCGGTCTTCCAGGGCCTCGGCCGGGTCTGGCAGTCGGGCGAGGAGCGGTTCGCGGAGGTCTCCCTCCCCGAGGAGCAGCACGCCGAGGCCACCGCCTTCGCCATCCACCCGGCGCTCCTCGACGCGGCCCTGCACGCCATGCTGCTCGGTGACGGCACCGAGCTGGCCATCCCGTTCTCCTTCAACGGGGTCACCCTGCACGCCACGGGTGCCACCGCGCTGCGGGTGCACGTGGTTCCCACCGATGCCCACAGCGCCTCGCTGACCGCCACCGACCCCGACGGACAGCCCGTCATCACGGTCGAATCCATCACCCTGCGCCCGGCCGGCGACCTCCGCGCGGCAACGAACGCGGGCCGGCCCGCCGGGCTGCACCGGCTGGGATGGAAGCCCCTGCCGCAGACGGCCGCGGAGAACACGGCCGGGCTCTGGGCCGTACTGGGCTCGGACCCGCACGGTCTGGCCGCGGCCGTCTCCGGCGACACGTACGCCGACGTCGCAGAACTGCGGACCGCGCTGGGCGACGGCGCCCAACTGCCGTCCTTCATAGCCCTGTCAGAAGAACTCACCGAGGTGCATGCGGCGGTTCAGGGCACTCTGGCCACCCTCCAGGAACTCCTGGCCGACACCACCCTCGACTCCACCCGGATCGTCCTGCTCACCCGGGGCGCCACCGCCCTCACCACCGACGAGGACATCCACAACCTCCCCGCCGCAGCCCTCACCGGACTCATCCGCACCGCACAAAACGAACACCCCGGCCGCCTCACCCACCTCGACACCGACACCCAGGCCCCCGAACACCTCGCCGCCGCCGCTCACACCGCCGCCACCACCCCCGACACCCAACTCACCCTCCGCAACGGCCAACTCCACACCCCCCGCCTCGAAAACACCCCCACCACCGACAACACCCCCAAGGCCCTCGACCCCGAAGGCACCATCCTCATCACCGGCGGCACCGGCGGACTCGGCCACATCCTCGCCCGCCACCTCGTCACCCACCACGGCGCCAAACACCTCCTCCTCACCAGCCGCACCGGACCCAACGCACCCGGCGCCACCCAACTCCACAACGAACTCACCACAGCCGGCGCCCACATCACCATCACCGCCTGCGACACCGCAGACCGCACCCAACTCACCCACCTGCTGGACTCCATCCCCACCCAGCACCCCCTCACCGCCGTCATCCACGCCGCCGGCACCCTCAACGACGCCACCCTCGACAACCTCACCCCCCACCACGTCACCCAAGTCCTCCACCCCAAAACCGACGCAGCCTGGAACCTCCACCAACTCACCACCCACCTCCCCCTCACCCACTTCATCCTCTTCTCCTCCATCGCCGGACTCATCGGAAACCCCGGCCAAGCCAACTACGCCGCCGCCAACACCTACCTCGACGCACTCGCCCACCACCGCCACCACCACAACCTCCCCGCCACCAGCCTCGCCTGGGGACTCTGGGACACCGCGAGCACGATGACGAGCGGGCTCAGCGAGCTCGACGTCAAGCGGTGGGCGCGCAAGGGCGTGCTGCCGATCTCCGCCGAGCGCGGCATGGAGATCTTCGACGCCGCCCTCGTCTCGCCGGAGCCGCTGCTCGCCGCGGCCGATCTGGACCTGCCGACCCTGCGTTCCCCGGACCAGTCCGCGCCCGCCCTGCTGCGCACCCTGGTCCGCGCCCCCCGCCGCCGCGCCGCCGCGGCCACCGCCGTCGCCGGTACGGGTGGTTCCTCGTGGGCCGAGCGCACTGCCGCGCTCCCCGCGCCCGACCGCCGGCGTACCGTCGGTGAGCTGGTACGCACCACCGTCGCCGCCGTGCTGGGCCTCGCCGGCCCGGACTCCGTCGACGAGGACACGGCGTTCAAGACCCTCGGCATGGACTCGCTGACCGGCCTGGAGCTGCGTCGCCGGGTCGTGGCGGTCACCGGGGTCACGCTGCCGGCGACGGCCGTCTTCGACCACCCCACCCCGACCGCCCTCGCCGATTTCCTGACGGGCGAGCTGTCCAAGCTGGCGGGCGAGACCGAAGTCGTGCGTCCCGGCGGGCAGATCGCGGTGCGCAGCACCTCCGATCACGAGGACCCGATCGTGATCGTCGGCATGGCCTGCCGCTACCCGGGCGAGACCCGCTCCCCCGAGGACCTGTGGCGGCTCGTCGCCGAGGGCACCGACGCCATCGGCCCCTTCCCCACCAACCGCGGCTGGGCCCTGGACCGGCTCTTCGACGGCGACCCGGACCGCGCGGGCCACTCGTACACCCGCAACGGCGGGTTCCTGTACGACGCCGACCGGTTCGACGCCGAGTTCTTCGGGATCAGCCCGCGCGAGGCCGCGGCCATGGACCCGCAGCAGCGCCTGCTGCTGGAGGCCAGCTGGGAGGCGGTGGAGAACGCGGGCATCGCCCCGGCCACCCTGCGCGGCACCCGTACCGGTGTGTTCAGCGGTGCCATGTACAGCGAGTACGCCTCCCACCTGCGCAACGCGCCGGAGGCCGTGGAGGCCTACCGTACGACCGGCAACACGCTCAGCGTGGCCTCCGGCCGGGTCTCGTACACGCTGGGCCTCCAGGGCCCGGCCATCACGGTCGACACGGCCTGCTCCTCCTCGCTCGTCGCCCTGCACCTGGCCTCGCAGGCCCTGCGCCAGGGCGAGTGCACGCTCGCCCTCGCGGGCGGCGTGACCGTGATGGCGGTGCCGGATCTGTTCGTGGAGTTCAGCCGCCAGCGCGGGCTGGCGACGGACGGCCGCTGCAAGTCCTTCGCGGACGCGGCGGACGGCACCGCCTGGAGCGAGGGTGTCGGCGTCCTGCTCCTGGAGCGGCTCTCCGACGCCCGCCGCAACGGCCACGAAGTCCTCGCCGTGGTCCGCGGCTCCGCCGTCAACCAGGACGGCGCGAGCAACGGTCTCACCGCGCCGAACGGTCCTTCACAGGAGCGGGTGATCCGCGAGGCCCTCGCCGCCTCCGGACTGAACGCGGCCGACGTGGACGCCGTAGAGGCCCACGGCACCGGCACCACCCTCGGCGACCCCATCGAGGCCCAAGCCATCCTCGCCACCTACGGCCAGGACCGCGACGCGGAGCGTCCGCTGCACCTCGGCTCCCTCAAGTCCAACATCGGCCACTCCCAGGCCGCAGCCGGCGTCGGCGGCGTCATCAAGATGGTCATGGCCATGCGCCACGGCGTGCTGCCGCGCACCCTGCACGTGGACCGGCCGACCTCGCACGTGGACTGGAGCACGGGAGCGGTGTCGCTCCTC
The DNA here is from genome assembly GCF_042894695.1 of Streptomyces sp. NPDC001513. Lineage (NCBI taxonomy): Bacteria > Bacillati > Actinomycetota > Actinomycetes > Kitasatosporales > Streptomycetaceae > Streptomyces > Streptomyces sp. NPDC001513. Next base: position 278,024 of record NZ_JBIAVU010000007.1, on the reverse strand, counting down.
ACCGAGGCGACCCCGTGGCCCGAGACCGACCGGCCGCGCCGGGCCGGTGTCTCCTCCTTCGGGATCAGCGGCACCAACGCCCACGTCGTCCTGGAGCAGGCCCCCGTGGCCGAGCCGAAGCCCGTCACCGAGGACCGGGCTCCCCTGCCGTCGGCGCCCTGGCTGCTGTCGGGGCACACCGAGGCCGCGTTGCGGGCCCAGGCGGGCCGGCTGCTGGCCTTCGTCTCCGAGCGCGCCGAGCAGCCGGATCCGGCCGGTCAGCCGCAGGTCTCACTGGCCGACATCGGCCGGTCGCTGGCCGATGTGCCCGCGCTGCTGGCGCACTCCGCGGCCGTCGTCTCGGAGGACCGGGACGGCGTTCTGCGGGCGCTCGCCGCGCTGGCCGCCGGCGAGGAGGCACCTGAGCTGATCGCGGGTCCGCCGGCGGGTCGCGGCGGTGGCAAAACCGCGTTCCTCTTCACGGGTCAGGGCAGTCAGCGTCCCGGCATGGGCCGCGAGCTCTACGAGACCCACCCCGTCTACGCCCGCACCCTCGACGAGGTCTGCGCCCACCTCGACGAGCACCTCCAGCAGAACGTCTCCCTCAAGTCCCTCCTCTTCAGCGACGAAGACCCCACCACCTCGCCGCTCCACCAGACGATGTGGACGCAGGCGGCGCTGTTCGCCACGGAGGTCGCCCTCTTCCGCACCCTCGAACACCACGGGCTCACCCCCGACTACCTGCTCGGCCACTCCCTCGGGGAACTCACGGCCGCGCACGTCTCCGGGGTCCTCTCCCTGGCCGACGCGGCCCTCCTGGTCGCCGTCCGTGGCCGGCTGATGCAGTCGGCGCCCGCCGGCGGCGCGATGATCGCCATCGAAGCCACCGAAACCGAAATCCTCCACACCCTCCCCACCCACCACGGCCACCTCGACATCGCCGCCATCAACGGCCCGAACTCCACCGTCATCACCGGCGACCACAACGCAGCCCACCAACTCGCCACCACCTGGCGCAACAACGGCCGACGCACCTCACAACTCAACGTCAGCCACGCCTTCCACTCCCCCCACATGGACGGCATCCTCAGCGACTTCCACGCCACCGCCGCCACCCTCACCTACCACACCCCCACCATCCCCATCATCTCCAACCTCACCGGACAACCCGCCACCACCGAACAACTCACCAACCCCGACTACTGGGTCCAACACCTCCGCCACACCGTCCGCTACAACGACGCCATCCAGTACCTCCACAGCCACAACATCACCACCTACATCGAGATCGGCCCCGACCCGGTGCTCACCGCCATGACCCGAGGCTGCCTGGGTGAGGAGATCGCCCAGGGCGCGGTGTCGACCGTCGGCGTCCTGCGCAAGGGCCGCCCCGAGGCGCAGACCCTCGCGGTCGCCCTCGGCCACGCGGCCGTACGGGGTGCGGCACTGGACGTCGAGAGCCTCTTCCCCGGTGCGCGGCGGGCGCTGCTGCCGACGTACGCGTTCCAGGGCGTCCGGTTCTGGCTGAACAGCCCCGCCACGCCCGAGGACGTGGCGAGCCTGGGCCTGACGTCTGCGGACCACCCGCTGCTCGGCGCGGTGACCAGCCTCGCCGGCGGGGAGGGACTGCTGCTCACGGGCCGTGTCTCGCGGAGCACCCACCCGTGGATCGCCGACCACGCCGTCTCCGGAACCGTTCTGCTGCCCGGCACCGCCCTGGTCGAGATGGCCGTGGCGGCGGGCGAGCGCTTCGGCTACGACCAGCTCCGGGAGCTCGTCCTGGAGGCACCGCTGCTCGTCCCCGAGGACGGCCGCATCCACCTCCAGGTGGCGCTGGGCGCCGAGGAGTCGGGGACCCGTTCCGTCTCCGTCCACTCCCGCGCCGAGGGCCGTACGGAGGAGGAGTGGACCCGGCACGCCTCCGGTGTGCTCGCCGAGGCGGGCCCGGGCCCGGTGCCCACGACCGGCCCGGCCGTCTGGCCGCCGGAGGGAGCCACCGCGATACCCGTCGGCGACCTCTACGCCCGCCTCGCCGAGCGCGGATACACGTACGGCCCCACCTTCCAGGGCCTGCGGAGCGCGTGGAGACGCGGCACGGATCTGTACGCGGAGATCGCGCTCCCGGAGAGCATCGACGGGGACGGGTTCGCCCTCCACCCCGCCGCTCTCGACGCCGCCCTCCACACCCTGCTGATCGAGGACTCCGACGAGCTGACCATCCCGTTCTCGTTCAACGGGGTCACCCTGCACGCCGCCGGCGCGACCGCGCTGCGGGTGCACCTGGTTCCGAGCGGTACGAGCGCCGCGTCGCTCACGGCCACGGACGCCGACGGCCGGCCCGTCATCACCGTCGACGAGATCGCACTGCGCCCGGCCGGCGACCTACAGGACCGCAGCGCTCGGATCGACGGGCTCTACCGGCTGGTGTGGAAGCCCGTCCCGCAGGCCACCGAGCGGGCCGCCGGGCCGTGGGCCGTACTGGGCTCGGACCCGCACGGTCTGGCCGCGGCCGTCTCCGGCGACACGTACGCGGACGCCGCCGCGCTGCGGGCCGCGCTCGCCTCGGGCGGGCCGGTCCCCGGTGTCATCGCGCTCACCGAGCCGAGCACGGAAGTCCATGCGGCGGTTCAGGGCACTCTGGCCACCCTCCAGGAACTCCTCGCCGACACCACCCTCGACACCACCCGCATCGTCCTGCTCACCCAGGGCGCCACCGCCCTCACCACCGACGAGGACATCCACAACCTCCCCGCCGCAGCCCTCACCGGCCTCATCCGCACCGCACAAAACGAACACCCCGGCCGCCTCACCCACCTCGACACCGACACCCAGGCCCCCGAACACCTCGCCGCCGCCGCTCACACCGCCGCCACCACCCCCGACACCCAACTCACCCTCCGCAACGGCCAACTCCACACCCCCCGCCTCGAAAACACCCCCACCACCGAGAACGCCCCCAAGGCCCTCGACCCCGAAGGCACCATCCTCATCACCGGCGGCACCGGCGGACTCGGCCACATCCTCGCCCGCCACCTCGTCACCCACCACGGCGCCAAACACCTCCTCCTCACCAGCCGCACCGGACCCAACGCACCCGGCGCCACCCAACTCCACAACGAACTCACCACAGCCGGCGCCCACATCACCATCACCGCCTGCGACACCGCCAACCGCGACGCACTCACCGAACTCCTCGCCACCATCCCCACCGAACACCCCCTCACCGCCGTCATCCACGCCGCCGGCACCCTCAACGACGCCACCCTCGACAACCTCACCCCCCACCACGTCACCCAAGTCCTCCACCCCAAAACCGACGCAGCCTGGAACCTCCACCAACTCACCACCCACCTCCCCCTCACCCACTTCATCCTCTTCTCCTCCATCGCCGGACTCATCGGAAACCCCGGCCAAGCCAACTACGCCGCCGCCAACACCTACCTCGACGCACTCGCCCACCACCGCCACCACCACAACCTCCCCGCCATCAGCCTCGCCTGGGGACTCTGGGACACGAGTACCGGCAGCATGGCCGCGCAGTTCTCGGAGGCCGACATCAAGCGGTGGGCGGCCAAGGGCATCCTTCCGCTGACCCCGGAACGCGGCATGGAGCTCTTCGACGCCGCGCTCACGGCCGGTCAGCCGGAGCTGGTGCCGATCGAGCTGGACCTGAAGGCGCTGCGTTCCCCGGAGCAGTCCGCGCCCGCCCTGCTGCGCACCCTGGTCCGCGCCCCGCGCCGCCGCGCCGCCGCGGCCACCGGATCCTCGTGGGCCGAGCGCACCGCCGAGCTGCCCCCGGCCGACCGCCGGCGCGCCGCCGGTGAGCTCGTACGGGCGACGGTCGCCGCCGTGCTCGGCCTGGCGGGCCCCGCCGCCGTCAACGACAGCGGGCCCTTCATCCAGCTGGGCATGGACTCCCTCACCGGCATGGAGTTGCGCCGCAGGCTCGCCTCGGACAGCGGTGTCGCGGTTCCCGCGACCGCCGTCTTCGACCACCCCACGCCCGGTGCGCTCACCGACTTCGTCGTCGCCGAGCTCGCCAAGATCGCCGGCGAGGCCGCCGCCCGGCCCGTCCGGCAGGCCGCGGCCGGCGCGGGCGTCGGCCAGGACGACCCGATCGTGATCGTCGGGATGGCCTGCCGCTACCCCGGTGACACCCGCTCCCCCGAGGACCTGTGGCGGCTCGTCGCCGACGGCACCGACGCCATCGGCCCCTTCCCCACCAACCGCGACTGGGACGTCGACGCCCTCTACGACCCGGACCCCACCCGGGCCGGCAAGAGCTACACCCGGCACGGCGGGTTCCTCTACGACGCCGACCGGTTCGACGCCGAGTTCTTCGGCGTCTCGCCCCGCGAGGCGTTCGCGATCGACCCGCAGCAGCGCCTGCTGCTGGAGACGACGTGGGAGAGCTTCGAGCAGGCGGGCATCGACCCGACCACCCTGCGCGGCAGCCGCACCGGTGTGTTCGTCGGCACCATGTACGACGACTACGCCTCCCGCCTGTCCGCCGTTCCGGTCGAGTACGAGGGCTACCTGAGCACGGGCAGCGCCGGCAGTGTGGCCTCCGGGCGGCTGTCCTACACCTTCGGGCTGGAGGGCCCGGCCATCACGGTCGACACGGCCTGCTCCTCCTCCCTGGTCGCCCTGCACCTGGCCGCACAGGCCCTGCGCCAGGGCGAGTGCACGCTCGCCGTGGCGGGCGGCGCCACCGTCATGGCCACTCCGCGGCCGTTCGTGGAGTTCAGCCGCCAGCGCGGGCTGGCGCCCGACGGGCGGGTCAAGTCGTTCGCGGCTTCCGCGGACGGTACGACGTGGAGCGAGGGTGTCGGCATCCTGCTCCTGGAGCGGCTCTCCGACGCCCGCCGCAACGGCCACGAAGTCCTCGCCGTGGTCCGCGGCTCCGCCGTCAACCAGGACGGCGCGAGCAACGGACTCACCGCCCCCAACGGCCCCTCCCAGGAACGGGTGATCCGCGAGGCCCTCGCCGCCTCCGGACTGAACGCGGCCGACGTCGACGCCGTAGAGGCCCACGGCACCGGCACCACCCTCGGCGACCCCATCGAAGCCCAGGCCATCCTCGCCACCTACGGCCAGGACCGCGACGCCGACCACCCCCTCCACCTCGGCTCCCTCAAATCCAACATCGGCCACTCCCAGGCCGCAGCCGGCGTCGGCGGCGTCATCAAGATGGTCATGGCCATGCGCCACGGCACGCTCCCCCGCACCCTGCACGTGGACGCGCCGAGCCCGCACGTGGACTGGTCGAGTGGCGCGGTCTCCCTCCTCACCGAGGCGACCCCGTGGCCCGAGACCGACCGGCCCCGCCGTTCCGCCGTCTCCTCCTTCGGGATCAGCGGCACCAACGCCCACGTCGTCCTCGAACAGGCCCCCGCCGCCGAGGCCGCGGAGTCCCGCGACCCGTCGGCTCCCGCCCGGCTGCCCTGGGTGGTCTCCGGCCGCGGTACGGAGGGCCTGCGCGCCCGGGCCGCCCAGCTGCGGCGGCTGGCCGCCGAGGCCGGCACGGAGGGCGAGTTCAGCCTCGCGCACCTGGACGTCGGCCACGCGCTCGCCACCACGCGGGCGGCGCTCCCGGACCGTGCGGTCGTCCTCGCCGACGACCCGGCGGGTCTGTTGGCGGGCCTGGACGCGCTGGCCCGGGGCGAGTCCGCGCCGCAGCTGGTGACCGGGGACTCCGGCAGGGCCGACGGGGCCTCCGGGCTCGCGTTCCTGTTCACGGGTCAGGGCAGTCAGCGTCCCGGCATGGGCCGCGAACTGTACGAGACCCACCCGGTGTTCGCCGAGGCGCTCGACGCCGTCTGCGCAGGGATGGACGCCCATCTGGGTCTGTCGCTCAAGGAGTTGGTCCTCGCCGGTGAGGGGAGCGAGCAGGCCGCTCTCCTCAACCGGACGCAGTACACGCAGCCGGCGCTGTTCGCCGTCGAGGTCGCGCTGTTCCGGCTGGTGGAGCACTACGGGCTGACGCCCGACTACCTCCTCGGCCACTCGGTGGGCGAGCTGGCCGCCGCGCACGTCGCGGGGGTCCTCTCCCTGGACGACGCCTGCACCCTGGTGGCCGTCCGTGGCCGGCTGATGCAGTCGGCGCCCGCCGGCGGCGCGATGATCGCCATCGAAGCCACCGAAACCGAAATCCTCCACACCCTCCCCACCCACCACGGCCACCTCGACATCGCCGCCATCAACGGCCCGAACTCCACCGTCATCACCGGCGACCACAACGCAGCCCACCAACTCGCCACCACCTGGCGCAACAACGGCCGACGCACCTCACAACTCAACGTCAGCCACGCCTTCCACTCCCCCCACATGGACGGCATCCTCAGCGACTTCCACGCCACCGCCGCCACCCTCACCTACCACACCCCCACCATCCCCATCATCTCCAACCTCACCGGACTGCCCGCCACCACCGAACAACTCACCAACCCCGACTACTGGGTCCAACACCTCCGCCACACCGTCCGCTTCAACGACGCCATCCAGTACCTCCACAGCCACAACGTCACCACGTACCTGGAGCTCGGCCCGGACGGCGTGCTCACCGCCATGACCCGTACGATCCTGGCCTCCGGGGAAGCGGAGACCGGGCGGCCGGTCACCGCGGTCCCGCTGCTGCGCAAGGGCCGCCCCGAGGGCGGGACCCTCGCGGCCGCCCTCGCCCAGGCCTACGTCCGCGGCGCGGACATCGGGTGGGGCGGGTTCCTGCCCGGTGGCCGGGTCGTCGCCCTGCCCACGTACCCCTACCAGCGCGACAGCTACTGGTTGAGCGCTCCGGCCGCCCCCGTGGCGCCGAGGCCGGCCGGCGGGCACCCGCTGCTGGACGGCACAGTCGAACTCGCCGCGGGCCAGGGATGGTTGTTCACGGGCACCCTCGACGTCGACGCCGACCCGTGGCTCGCCGAGCACGCCATCCTGGGCCGGCCGCTGCTGCCGGGCGCGGCCGTCGCGGAGCTCGCCCTCTACGCGGCCCGGCGGACGGGCGCGGCGCAGGTCGCCGAGCTCACCCTCGAACAGCCGCTGCCGCTGGACGAGCGCGTCACCGTCCAGCTGATGGTGGGCGCCCCCGGGGCCGACGGGACGCGCACCCTCGCGCTCCACTCGCGGCCCGAGGGGACGCCGGACGCGGTCTGGGTCCGGCACGCCTCCGGGCTGCTGGCCGACGAGGTGTCCGCAGCTCCGGGCGGCGCGGCCGAGGATGCGGCCGAGCTGGCCGTCTGGCCGCCGCAGGGAGCCACCGAGATACCCGTCGGCGACCTCTACGCCCGCCTCGCCGAGCGCGGATACACGTACGGCCCCACCTTCCAGGGCCTGCGGACCGTGTGGAGCCACGGGAGCGACCTCTACGCGGAGGTGGTGCTCCCCGAGAGCGCCACCGGGCCGCAGGGGGACGGTTTCGGTCTGCACCCGGCCGCGCTGGACGCGGCCCTGCACACCGCCCTCGTCGGGTCCGGTGCCGGGGACCGGCTGTTGGTGCCGTTCGCGTGGAGCGGTCTGACCCTGCGGACTCCCGGCGCCACGGAACTGCTGGTCCGCATGCGGCGGGGCACGGGCGACAGCTATTCGCTGCTGATCGCCGACCTGTCCGGTGCCCCGGTGTTCACCGCCGACGCGCTCGCCGTGCGCGAGCTGCGGGCGGACCCGGCGGCCGCCGCCGGGCCGGTGCACGGGGCCGCGCTGTTCGGCCTGCACTGGTCCCCGCTGCGCGGGGCAGCTCCCGTGCCGGCCGGCCCGTGGGCCGTGCTGGGCGACGCGGACTCCGCCGTCGTGGATGCCGTACGGGCCGCCGGGGTGGCCGTCCGGGCCTACCCGGGCCTGGACGGGCTACAGGCAGCGGTCGACGGGGGCGCCCCGGTGCCGTCCGTGGTCGTGGCCCCGGTGCCCGCCGTCCCGGCCGGTTCGGGCCGGGCCGTGCTCACGGCCCTGGCGCCGGCCCAGCGCTGGCTGGCCGACGAGCGGTTCGCGGACTCCCGGCTCGCCTTCCTCACCGAGGGCGCGGTCGCGGTGGCGGACACCGAGTACCCGGACCCCGCCCTGGCGGCGGTCTGGGGCCTGATCCGCTCCGCCCAGTCGGAGCAGCCCGGCCGGTTCGCGCTCGTCGACACCGACGGCAGGCCCGAGTCCGTACGCGCTCTCGTGCCGGCCCTGGCCTTCCCGGAGCCTCAGCTCGCGGTGCGGGCCGGGCGGATCTCGGCGCCGGCCCTGCGCGGTCACCGGCCCGCCGTCACCGAGGACGCCCCGGCGGCCTTCGGAGCGGACAGCCACGTCCTGGTCACCGGCGGCCTGGGCACGCTGGGCCGGCTGCTGGCCCGGCACCTGGTGGAGGACCACGGGGTGCGGCGGCTGCTGCTGACCGGCCGCCGCGGTGCGGCGACCCCGGGCGCGGAGGAGTTCACGGCCGAACTGGCCGCGCTGGGCGCCGAGGTGGCCGTGGCCGCCTGCGACACCGGCGACCGCGCCGCCGTGGCCGCGCTGCTGGCCTCCGTACCGGCCGGCCGGCCGCTGACCGCGGTGGTCCACGCCGCGGGCGTGACCGACGACTCCGTCCTCGCGGGACTCACCCCGGAGCGGATGGAAGGGGTGCTGCGGCCCAAGGCCGACGCCGCCCTCCACCTGCACGAGCTGACCCGGGACCTGGAGCTGTCGGCCTTCGTCCTCTTCTCCTCGCTCGCGGGCACCCTGGGCTCCGCGGGACAGGGCAACTACGCGGCGGCCAACGCCTTCCTGGACGCCCTGGCCCAGCGGCGCCGCGCCGCCGGGCTGCCGGCCCTGTCGCTGGTCTGGGGCCTGTGGGCGCAGGAGAGCACGCTGACCGGCGACCTCGGTGCGGCGGACCTCAAGCGTCTGGCCCGCTCCGGGATCGGGGCGCTGTCCGCCGAGGAGGGCCTGGCCCTGTTCGACGCGGGCGTGGCCTCCGGCGCGGCGGTCCTGACGGCCGCCCACCTGGACCTGCGGACGGCGGATCCGGAGGCGGTCGCGGTGCTGCTGCGGGGGCTGGCTCCGGCCCGCCGCGGCGGCGCGGGCACTGCTCCGGCGGCCCCGGACACGGCGGCCGGCCTGCGCGAGCGGCTGGCCCGGGCGCCCCGGCGCGAGCACCGTCACCTCCTGCTCGAGGCGGTACGGGTCGAGGTGGCGGCCGTACTGGGCCATGCGAGCGGGGACCGGGTGCCGGCCGACGGCCGGTTCCAGGACCTGGGCTTCGACTCCCTGACCGCGGTCGAGCTGCGCAACCGCCTGACGGCCGCGACCGGCGTCAAGCTGCCGCCCACGCTCATCTTCGACCACCCGACCCCGGGTGCCCTCGCGGACCGGCTGCGGGCCGCGCTCGTACCCGACGTACCGGCGCAGGACACGCCCGAGGAAGCCGTGAACGGCGCCGCCGGCGGCGACGGCACCGCCGGCACCGGCCTGCCGGACGGCGGGAGCGCGCTCGACACGATGAGCGCCGACGACCTGGTCCGCCTGGCCCTGGGCGAGGGCTGACCCCCCGCCCGGGCCCCGGCCCCCGGCCCCGGACCCGTTCCGGACCCCGACCCAGACCCAGACACCAGACCCACACCCAGCCCCCACGGGGCCCCCAACAGGGAAGTACGGAGAGAACAGGATGGCTTCCACAACCCAACAGCAGGTCGTCGAGGCGTTGCGGGCCGCGCTGAAGGAGAACGAGCGGCTCAAGGCCGACCACGCCCACCTCGTGGAACGCGAGCACGAGCCGATCGCGATCGTGGGCATGGCCTGCCGCTACCCGGGTGGCGTCCGTTCCCCTCAGGACCTTTGGCGACTGGCCACCGACGAGGTGGACGCCGTCGGGCCGTTCCCGGCCGACCGCGGCTGGGACCTGGCGGGCCTGTACGACCCCGACCCGGACCGGCCGCACACCTCGTACGCCCGGGAGGGCGGATTCCTGTACGAGGCCGCGCAGTTCGACGCCGAGTTCTTCGGGGTCTCGCCGCGCGAGGCGCACAGCATCGACCCGCAGCAGCGGCTGCTGCTGGAGACGGCGTGGGAGGCCTTCGAGCACGCGGGCATCGACCCGGCCGCGCTGCGGGGCAGCCGCACGGGCGTGTTCGTCGGCACCATGTACGCCGACTACATGAACCGGTTCTCCCCCGCCCCGGAGGAGTACGAGGGCTTCCTGAGCGTCGGCGGCGCCGGCAGCGTGGCCTCCGGGCGGCTGTCCTACACCTTCGGGCTGGAGGGCCCGGCCCTCACCGTCGACACGGCCTGCTCCTCCTCGCTCGTGGCGCTCCACCTGGCCTGTGCCTCGCTGCGGCGCGGGGAGTCCACGATGGCGCTGGTCGGCGGTGCCACGGTGATGGCGACGCCGATGCCGTTCGTGGAGTTCAGCCGGCAGCGCGGGCTCGCCGCCGACGGCCGCTGCAAGGCCTTCTCGGCCGCCGCGGACGGCACCGGCTGGGCCGAGGGCGCCGGTCTGCTGCTGGTCGAGCGGCTCTCCGACGCCCGCCGCAACGGACACCGCGTCCTGGCCGTGGTCCGTGGTTCGGCCGTCAACCAGGACGGCGCGAGCAACGGGCTGACCGCCCCGAGCGGTCCCGCGCAGGAACAGCTGATCCGCCAGGCCCTGGCCGCCGCCGGGCTCACCGCCGCCGACGTCGACGCGGTGGAGGCGCACGGGACGGGCACCTCGCTGGGCGACCCGATCGAGGCGCAGGCGCTGCTGGCCACCTACGGCAGCGGGCGTCCGGCGGACCGGCCGCTCCACCTGGGCTCCCTGAAGTCGAACATCGGGCACACCCAGGCCGCGGCCGGGGTGGGAGGCGTCATCAAGATGGCGATGGCGCTGCGCGAGGGGGTGCTGCCGCGGACCCTGCACGTGGACGAGGCCACCCCGCACGTGGACTGGTCGAGCGGCGCCGTCTCCCTGCTGACCGAGACGATCCCGTGGCCCGAGCAGGGCGACCGGCCGCGCCGGGCCGCGGTGTCCTCCTTCGGCATCAGCGGGACCAACGCGCACGTGATCCTGGAGCAGGCGCCCGCGCAGGAGCCGGCCGTCGCCGGGAAGCCGGCGGCGCTGCCGGCCGTACCGGTGGTGCTGTCGGCGGCCGGCGAGCCCGCGCTGCGCGCGCAGGCCGACCGGCTGTACCGGCACCTGACCGAGGCGGACGGCGACGCGCTCGCGGACGTGGGCTTCTCGCTGGCCACCACCCGCGGCCACCTCCCGCACCGGGCGGTGCTGCTCTCCGAGGACCGCGACGAACTGCTCGACGGGCTGCGCGCGCTGGCCGACGGGGTGCCGGGGCCGGACGTGGTCCGCGCGACGGCCGCCGAGGGCCGCACCGCCTTCCTCTTCGCCGGTCAGGGCTCCCAGCGGGCCCGGATGGGCCAGGAACTGTACGAGGCCTTCCCGGTGTTCGCGGCGGCCTTCGACGAGGTGTGCGCCGCCCTGGAACCGCACCTGGACCTGCCCCTGCGGGACGTGGTCCTCGCGGCCGAGGACAGCCCCGAGGGCGGGCTGCTGAACCGGACGCGGTACACGCAGCCGGCGCTCTTCGCCTTCGAGGTGGCCCTGTTCCGGCTCCTGGAGTCGTGGGGCATCCGGCCCGACGCCGTCCTCGGGCACTCCGTCGGCGCCCTCGCGGCCGTCCACACGGCGGGCGCCCTGTCGCTGGCGGACGCCGCCGAGCTGGCGGCCGTACGCGGCCGGATCATGCAGCAACTGCCTTCGGGCGGGGCGATGGTGGCCCTGCGCGCCTCCGAGGAGCAGGCGACGGCCCTGCTCGCGGGACACGAGGAGCTCGTCTCGCTCGCGGCCGTCAACGGCCCGGCCGCCACGGTGCTCTCGGGTGACCGGGAGGCCCTGGCCGCCGTGGTCGCGGACTTCGAGGCGGCCGGCGGGAAGGCCACCTGGCTGCGCGTCAGCCACGCCTTCCACTCGCCGCTGATGGAGCCGGCGATGGCGGAGCTGCGGGCCGTGGTCGCCCGCCTGGACTTCCACGAGCCGCAGCTGTCCTTCGTCTCGGACCTGACGGGCCGGACCGTGGGCGCGGACGAGCTCGGCGACCCCGAGTACTGGGTCCGGCACGCGCGCCGCGCCGTCCGCTTCCAGGACGGTGTGGGCGCCCTCGCGGAGCTGGGATGCACCCGCTTCGTGGAGGTGGGGCCGGGCACCGACCTCACCTCGATGGCCGCCGACTGCCTGGAGGAGACGGACCGGGGCCGCGCCGCCGCCCCCATGCTGATCCCCTCGCTGCGACGGCGCCTGCCGGAGGTGACCGCGCTGCTCACGGCGGTCGCGCGGATGCACGCCTGCGGCGGTGACGTCGACTGGGCGGCCGTGTTCGCGGGCCGCGGGGCGCGCCGCGTGGAGCTGCCCACGTACGCCTTCCAGCACCGGCCGTACTGGATCGACCAGCCGGCCGGGTCCGGGGACGTGAGCTCCGCCGGACTCTCCGCCGTCGGCCACCCGCTGCTGACCGCCTCCACCGAACTGCCGGACAGCGGCGGCCTGCTGCTGACCGGCCGGCTCTCCCTGGCCCGCCACCCGTGGCTGGCCGACCACCGCGTCGGCGGCCGGGTGCTGCTGCCGGGCACCGCGCTGCTGGACCTGGTGACGTGCGCCGCCCGCGAGGCGGGCTGCGGCCTGGTCGAGGAACTCGTCCTGGAGGCACCGCTGGTGGTGCCGGAGGAGGGGGAGGTCCGGCTGCGGGTGTCCCTGGCCGCCGCGGACGGCTCCGGCAGCCGGGCCGTCGCCGTCCATTCCCGTCCCGAGGACGACGCCGACGGGCAGGGCTGGTCCCGCAACGCCCAGGGCTCGGTCCTCCCCGACGGCTCCGGCCCGGCGCCGGAGCGGGCCGCGGACCTGGCCGCGGTGTGGCCGCCGCGGGGCGCCGAGCCGGTGTCCGTACCGGTGGCCGAGCTCTACGCCGCCCTCGGCGCCAAGGGCCTCGTGTACGGGCCCGTCTTCCGCGGCGTGCGCGCCGTGTGGCGGCGCGGGCAGGAGGTCTTCGCCGAGGTGGCGCTCCCCGGTGAACGGCCCGGCGCCGACGCCTTCGGGCTGCACCCGGCGCTGCTCGACGCGGCCCTGCACCCGATCGCGCTCGGCGGCCTGATCGACGAGGGCGCCGGAGCCGACGCCGGCGAGCGGACCTTCCTGCCGTACGCCTGGTCCGGTGTCCGCACCCACGGCCCGGCCGGCTCGGTCCTGCGGGTCCGGCTCGCGCCGTCCGGTGTGAACGCGGTGAGCATCGACGTCGCGGACGGCTCGGGCCGGGCGGTCGCCTCGATCGGCTCGCTGGCCCTGCTTCCGCTCCCGGCGGGTACGGCGAACGCCACGGCCGCACCGCGCGACGGCCTGCTGCTGCCGACGTGGGAGGAGCTGGCCGAACTGCCGCCCGCCCCCGCGACGCACCGCTGGACGCTGCTCGGTGCGTACGACTTCGACGGCGACGGCTCCGACGACGGCTCCGCACTGGGCCTCGGCGCGGCCCTGTCCGGCCTGCCGGCCCTGACCGACGCGCTCTCCGCCGGCGCCGAGGCCCCCGCCCTGCTCGTCCTGACCTGCCCGCCCTCCGCGGGCGCCGGCGCGCCGGACGCCGGAACCGGGGCGGCCGTCCGCACGGCCCTGCACCGGGTCCTCGACGCGGTACGGCTCCTCGCGGAGGACGAGCGGCTGGCCGGAACCCGGCTGGCGGTCCTCACGCGGGGCGCCGTCACCCTGGGTGGCGAACAGCACCCCGGGGAGGCGGCCCACCGTGCGGTGTGGGGCCTGCTGCGCTCCGCGCAGGCCGAGCACCCCGACCGGTTCACGGTGCTCGACGAGGACGGCACCCCCGCCTCCCGGCGGGCCGTGGCGGCCGCGCTCGCCACGGGTGAGCCGCAGCTCGCCCTGCGCGGCGGCACCGCCTACCGTCCCTCGCTCGCCGAGCAGGACGCGGACACGCTGCTCCGGCCGCCCGCCGACACCCCGCACTGGCACCTCGACTACGTGGCCAAGGGGACCTTCGCGAACCTCGCCCTCAAGCCCTGGCCGGAGGCGGCCGCCCCGCTGGAGGAGGGTCAGGTGCGGATCCGGATGCGGGTCGCCGGCCTGAACTTCCGCGACGTCCTGCTCTCCCTCGGGGTGATCCCGCCGTCCGTGGACGGGCACGCGGGCGGTTCGGGGCAGGGCGGCGAGGGCGCCGGCACCGTTCTCGAAGTGGGCCCCGGCGTCACCGACCTGCGGCCCGGCGACCGGGTGATGGGCCTCTTCTACGGCATCGGCCCGACCTCGGTCACCGACCGCCGGTTCGTGTGCCGGATCCCGGAGGGCTGGTCCTTCCGGCAGGCCGCGGCGGTTCCCGTCACCTACCTGACGGCCTACTACGGCCTGGTGGACCTGGCCGGACTGCGCGCGGGCGAATCGGTGCTCGTGCACGCGGGCGCCGGCGGCGTCGGCACGGCGGCGATCCAGATCGCCCGCCACCTCGGCGCCGAGGTGTACTCCACGGCGAGCCCCGCCAAGTGGGACGCGCTGCGCGGCGCGGGGGTCCCGGAGGGGCGCATCGCCTCCTCCCGCACCCTGGACTTCGAGCAGGCCTTCCTCGGTGCCACCGGGGGCGACGGCGTCGACGTGGTGCTCAACTCCCTCGCCGGGGAGTTCGCGGACGCCTCGCTGCGGCTGCTGCCGCGCGGCGGACGGTTCCTGGAGATGGGCAAGACCGACCGGCGCGACGCCGCCGAGGTGGCCGACGCGCACCCGGGGGTGACGTACCGGACGTACGACGTCCGCGATCCCGGTCCGGACCGGATCCAGGAGATCTTCACCGACCTCCTCGGGCTGTTCGAGCGGGGCGCGCTCCAGGCACCGCCGGTGGCGGCCTGGGACCTGCGCCGGGCACCCGACGCCTTCCGCTACCTGAGCGAGGCCCGGCACATCGGCAAGGTGGTGCTGGACCTGGCCGACGGGAACGAACGCTGGGACACCGGCCGGGCCGTCCTGATCACCGGCGGTCTGGGCTGGCTGGGCCGGCTCGCCGCCCGCCACCTGGTGGCGGAGCACGGGATACGGCAGCTGGTCCTGATGGGCCGCGGGCTGCCCGGCGAGGACGCGGCCCGGGACATCGCCGAGCTGCGCGCCCTGGGCGCGGACGTCCGTACGGTGCCCTGCGACGCGGCCGACCGGGCCGCGCTGGCCGCGGCCCTCGACGGGCTGGCCGGCGACGGCGTCCGCATCGGCGGGGTCGTGCACGCGGCGGGGGTGCTGGACGACGGCCTGCTCACCTCGATGACCGCCGAGAGCCTGGAGCGGACCCTGCGTCCGAAGGTGGACGCGGCGCTCCACCTGCACGAGCTCACCGAGCCGCTCGGCCTCGACGCGTTCGTCGTCTTCTCCTCCCTCGCGGGAACGCTCAGCTCTCCGGGGCAGGCCGGCTACGCGGCCGGCAACGCGTTCCTCGACGGGCTGATGGAGTACCGGCGTTCGGTCGGCCGCCCCGGCGTCTCCGTCGTGTGGGGTCTGTGGGAGGGGGCCGGCGGCATGGGCGCCGGTCTGACCGACGCGGACGTCGCCCGCATGGCGCGGGTGGGCGTGGCTCCGCTCACCTCGGAGCTCGGGCTGGAACTGCTGGACGCCGCGGTGCGCCGCGACCGTCCGGTGGCGGTCGCGGCACGCTGGAACCTCGACGGGCTGCGGGCCCGGATCGCGGAGGGCGCGGCGGTGCCGGCCCTGCTGCGGAGCCTGGTGCCCGCTCCGGCGTCCGCCGCGGGGGCGCGGTCCGCGCCCGGGGCCGGGGCGGGGGCGGCGGTCGCCGAGGCCTCGCTGACCGGCGACCGGCTGCTGGACTCCGTGCTCCACGAGGTCGCGGCCGTCCTGGGGCACGCCTCCGGTGCCGCGGTGGACCGGGACGGGGCGTTCGAGCGGCTGGGATTCGACTCGCTCACGGCGGTGGAGCTGCGCAACCGGCTCGCCGTCGCCACGGGCATCAAGCTGCCCGCCACGTTCATCTACGACTGGCCGACCCCGGCCGAACTGGTGGTCCACCTGCGGGA
This sequence comes from Streptomyces sp. NPDC001513, assembly GCF_042894695.1. Lineage (NCBI taxonomy): Bacteria > Bacillati > Actinomycetota > Actinomycetes > Kitasatosporales > Streptomycetaceae > Streptomyces > Streptomyces sp. NPDC001513. The sequence goes on along the minus strand of NZ_JBIAVU010000007.1, from coordinate 262,040 downwards.
ACAGCTCCCGGAGGCGGCTGCCGAACCGGCCGCGGAAGCCACCCTCGCACCGGCGGATGACACGGCCGGGAACGGCTCCGGCGTCACCGTGGCGCTGCTCGCCGACATCGCCCGGCTGGAGGCCGCGGTCGCCGACCGGCCGCTGAGCGAGGCGCAGAGCGCCCAGGTCAGCGAGCGGCTGCGCGAGCTGCTGACCGAACTGGGTTCTATGAAGGAGGATCACTCCGCGTGGGCATGACCAACACCCCCACGGCCGCGCCGGCTCCGCCGGCCGGCCGGGCCACCCCGTCGACCGGGCCCGCGAACGGGCCCGTCGACCCCTCCCGGTGGATCCGTACCTACCACGCCCGGCCGTCCGCGGCCGCCCGCCTCGTGTGCTTCCCGCACGCGGGCGGGGCCGCGAACGCCTTCGTGGCGCTGTCGGCCGCGCTGCCCGAGGACATCGAGCTGCTCGCCGTCCAGTACCCCGGCCGCCAGGACCGGCGCGGCGAACCGTGCGCCGAGGAGATCGGCGCGCTCGCCGCGGGTGTCGCCGAGGCCCTCGCCTCCCGCTCCGATCTGCCGGTGTTCCTGCTCGGTCACAGCATGGGGGCCCTCGTGGCCTTCGAGACGGCCCGGATCCTGGAGGAACGCGGCGCCGTGGCCCGGCTGTTCGTCTCGGCGGCCCGGCCCCCCGCGCAGGACTGGGAGGAGCCCGACCTGACCGGCGTCGGCGACGAGGAGCTGGTCGCCGGGCTGCGGCGGCTCGGGGGCATCCCCGAACCGCTGCTGCGGGACCCGGAGATCGTCGGCGAGGTGCTGCGCCTGCTGCGCGCCGACCACCGGGCCCTGCTGCGCTACCGCTGCGCCGACGGGGCCGCCGTGACGGCCCCGCTCACCGTGCTCCTGGCGGCGTCCGACCCGAAGAACTCCCTGGAGCAGATGGCCGACTGGGCCTGGCACGGCAGGCACGGGCACACCCTGGTGACGCTGTCCGGCGGGCACTTCTCGCTCGTCGAACGGCCCGGGGAGACCGGGCCGCTGCTCACCCACCACGTCCGCGAGGACCTGGCACGGCTCGCCTCGGCGCCCCCGGTGGCGGAGCCGGAGGCGCCCGCCGCCCCGGCCGGGGAGCCCCTCGCCGACCTCGTACGGGAGATCCTGCTGGGCGGTCTCGAAGGCCGCACCCCGGCGCTGCCGACCGACCCGACCGCGCTGGAGGCCGCGGCCCGCGCGGTGATGTCCCCGGAGGGCTTCGCGTACGTGGCGGGCACCGCCGGCTCGGGGGCGACCGGGAGGGCCAACCGCGCGGCCTTCGACCGCCACCGGCTGGTGCCGCGGATGCTGCGCGGCACCCGCCGGACCGACACCTCGGTGACGCTGTTCGGGCAGCGGCTGCCCGTGCCGGTCCTGCTGGCACCGCTGGCCGCGCAGCAAGTGGCGCACCCCGAGGGCGAGTCGGCCACGGCGCGGGCCGCCGCGGCCGCCGGTGTGCCGCTGGTGCTGTCGACCTTCGCCTCCCGCACGCTGGAGGAGGTGGCCGAGCGGGCGGGTGACCACCCGCGCTGGTTCCAGCTGTACCTGCCCTCGGACCGGGCGGTGGGCGAGTCGCTGGTGCGGCGCGCCGAGGCCGCCGGCTACACGGCCATCGTGGTCACGGTCGACGCCACCCACCTGGGCTTCCGTCCGGCCGAACTCGACAGCGGCTACTCGCCGTTCCTGCGCGGCACCGGCATCGCCAACTTCACGAGCGACCCCGCGTTCCTGGCCGGGCTGCCGGCCGGGGCGGACGCGACCGCGGCCGTGCTGCGCTGGGCGCAGATCTCCACCGACCCCACCCTCACCTGGGCGGACCTGGCCTGGCTGCGCACGCTGACCCGGCTGCCGCTGCTCGTCAAGGGCATCCTGCATCCGGACGACGCCCGGCTGGCGCTGGAGCACGGCGCGGACGGCGTGGTCGTCTCCACGCACGGCGGCCGCCAGCTCGACGGCAGCGTGTCCGCCCTGGACGCGCTGCCCGGGGTGCGCGCGGCCGTCGGCCCGGACGTACCGGTGCTGATGGACTCCGGGATCCGGACCGGCAGTGACGTGGTCAAGGCCCTGGCCCTGGGCGCGGACGCCGTCCTCTACGGCAGGCCGTACGTGTACGGGCTCGGGCTCGGCGGCCGGGACGGCGTCGAGCACGTGCTGCGCTGTCTGCTGACGGACCTCGGCCTGGCCCTGGCCCTCACCGGCTGCGCCCGCCTCGCGGACGTCGGGCCGCACCTGCTCGCGAGCACCACCTCGGACACCCCCGGGGCCCACGGGCCCGCGGAGAACGGAGATCGGCGATGAAGCGACCCTACGGCTCCGGCTCGGACCCGACGGGCTGGCTGCGCAGTTACCACGCGGCGCCGGCCGGAGCGCCGACGCTGGTCGTGTTCCCGCACGCGGGCGGCTCGGCGACGGGCTACCACGGCCTGTCGGCGGCCCTGTCCGACAGCGCCGAGGTGCTCAACGTGCAGTACCCGGGCCGCCAGGACCGGCTGGGCGAGCGTTGCGTCGAGGACATCGGGGAGATGGCCGACCAGGTCGTCGAGGCCCTGCTCCCCCGTGCGCACCGGCCGCTCGCCCTGTTCGGGCACAGCCTGGGCTCGGTCGTCGCGTACGAGGTGGCCCTGCGGCTGGAGCGCCTGCACCCGGACCGCGCGCCGATCGGCGTGATCGTCTCGGGCCGGCCGGCGGCCGCCATCCACCTGAGCCGGGGCCTGTCCCTCATGGCGGACGAGGACCTCGCCTCGTCCATCTTCGACCTGGCCGGCACCCCGCCGGAGCTGCTGGCCGACAAGGACCTGATGGCGGCGGTCCTGCCCTCCCTGCGGGCCGATTTCAAGGCCGCGGAGAGCTACCGGGGCGCCGTGGGCACCCGGCTCGCCTGCCCCCTGCACGCGTACTCCGGGGCGCAGGACTTCAACGTGCCGCGCGAGGGACTGCTGCGGTGGAGCGAGCACACGACGGCCGCGTTCACGGCGCGGTTCTTCGAGGGCGGCCACTTCTACCTGCAGTCCTCCGAGCACGAGGTGGTGCGGGCGATCGCGGACGACCTCCGCGCCTTCGCCGCCGCCTCGCTGGTGGGCAGCGGCCGCTGACCCGGCGGGCCGCTCACCACGGCGAAGGCCCTCCCGATCCACCGATCGGGAGGGCCTTCGCCGTGTGTACGGAGGGGGCTAGGCGGCGCGTTCGCCGGTGAGGCGGACCTTCAGGGTGGCGTGTCCGTTGGCGAAGTTGGAGAAGAGCCGGGTGGGCGGGGCGAGCAGCTCGATGTCGGCCACCCGGGTGCGCAGCGACTCCAGCATGGAGATCATGTGGACCCGGCCCAGGTAGGCGCCGAGGCAGAAGTGCGGTCCGTGGCCGAAGCTGACGTGCTTGTTGGGGGTGCGCCCCAGGTCGAAGGTGTACGGGTCGGCGAAGGCGTCCTCGTCGAAGTTGGCCGAGCTGTTCCACAGGGTGACGATCTCGCCGGCCTTGACGACGTGGTCGCGGATCGGGATGTCCACCAGGGCGTGCCGGCCGAAGTGCATGGTCGGGGTGGTCCAGCGCATGACCTCCTCGGTGGCGCTCTCCAGGGTGACCTCCGCGTTCTTCAGCCGGCGCCACTGGTCCTCGTACTGGCTGAAGGCGTGGACGATGCCGGAGGCGGTGGCCCGGCTGGACTCGTCGCCGCCCAGGATCAGGCTGTAGGCGTTGTAGATGATCTCTTCCTCGCTGAGCGGCTCGCCGTCGATCGTGGCGGTGGCCAGCGTGCTGAGGACGTCCTCGCCGGGGTTGCGGCGGCGTTCGGCCATCAGTCCGGAGATGTAGAGCACGATCTCGTTGCGCGCCATCAGCGAGACCTCCTCGCCGTCGTCGGCGCTGTACCGGGAGAGGGTCTGGGCGTTCCAGTCCACGAGCTGCTCGCGGTCCTCGGCGGGGATGCCCATGAGGTCGCCGATGCTGTGGATGGGGATCCGGTCGGCGACCGCGGTGACGAAGTCGACCTCGCCCGCCTCGACGGCCTCGGAGATCAGCTGGTCGGTGAGCTGCTGGACGTTCTGCACGACGGGGGCCAGGACGCGCGGCGAGAAGGACTTCATCATCAGGTTGCGGATCTCGCGGTGGCGCGGGCCGTCGGTGACGGCGAGCATCTTGCCCGCGGCGGAGTCCTCGCCGAGCAGCAGGGTGCTGAGCACGTTGCCCTGCTCGGAGGTGTACCGCTTGTTGTCGCGGTAGGCGGTCATGATGTCGTCGTACTTGGTGAGGACCCAGAAGCCGGGCTTGCCGTCCCGCGCCGGGTGCCAGAACACCGGGTTGTGGGCGCGGAAGGGCCGCCACAGCTGGTGCGGGTCGTTGTCCTCGAAGGTCTGCGGGTCGGTGAGGTCGTAGGCGGCCGGATCGGCCAGGTCCGCGAGGTCCGCGAGGTCCGCGAGCTCGGCCGCCGGCAGGGTGGGGGCAGTCATGGGTGTGTCTCCTCCGGGGCCGCGGACCCGGAGGTCCGCGGCACGGTAAGGGTGGGCTGTGGAGGTGGGCGGGGCGGGGCGGGGCCTCAGGCGGCTTCCGCCGCCACCGCGGTGGTGGCGAGTTCGGCGATGGTCTGCTTGCGGAACACGTCCCTGGCGGAGATCACCAGCCCGGCCTTCTTCGCCCGGGCGACCACCCTGATGCCGAGGATGGAGTCCCCGCCCAGCTCGTAGAAGTTGTCGGTGACTCCGACGGCCGGGATGCCGAGCACGTCGGACCAGATCTGGGCGAGCAGCCGCTCGGTGCCCGTACGGGGCTCCAGGGTGCCCGCGGGGGCGGCGGCGTGCTCGGGGGCGGGCAGGGCCTTGCGGTCGACCTTGCCGCTCGGGGTGAGCGGGAACTGCTCCAGGCACACGACGGCGGACGGCACCATGTGGACGGGCAGCCGGGCGGAGACGAACTCCCGCAGCTCTGCCGGCTGCGGGTGGTGTCCCGCGGCGGCGGGGGTCACGTAGCCGACGAGGCGCTTGTGCTCGCCGTCGGCCAGGGCCAGGACCAGGGCCACCCCGACCTCGGGGTGCTGCTGGAGGACGAGTTCGATCTCGCCGGGCTCGATGCGGTAGCCGCGGACCTTCACCTGGTGGTCGGCCCGGCCCACGTACTCGATGACTCCCGCGCTGGTCCAGCGCACCAGGTCGCCGGTGCGGTACATGCGGTGGTCCGGGGCCTCGCCGTGCGGGTTGTCCAGGAAGCGGTCCGCGGTCAGCTCGGGCCGGTTGAGGTAGCCCTGGGCGACGCCCGGGCCGGCGATGAACAGTTCGCCGGCCACCCCGATCGGCGCCGGCCGCAGCCGCTCGTCGAGCACGTAGGCGGTGGTGTTGGCGACGGCGCGGCCGATCGGGACGGGCATGTTCTCGTCCGCCTCGCGGATGAGGTGCCAGGTGCCGAGGACGGCGGTCTCGGTGGGCCCGTAGAGGTTCACGAGCCGCTGCGGCGGCGCGGCCGCCAGTACCTCGGCCACGCGGACGGAGTTGGCCGCCTCGCCGCCGAAGAGCACGTGGCGCAGTGCCCCGAAGGCGTACGGGTCGGCGGCGACGATCTGGTTGAAGACGGCGGTCGTCACGAACAGCGTCGTGACGCCGCCCCGGCGCAGTGCGGCGGTGAGCTCCGCCGGGTCCAGCAGCGTGTCCTTGTCGATGACGACCATCCGGCTGCCCGCCAGGAGGGGGCCCCAGATCTCCAGGGTGGCCGCGTCGAAGGTGACGTCCGAGCCCTGGGCCATGACGTCGTCCGGGCCCAGCGACACCCAGTCGGCGTTGCGGAACAGCCGGACGACGGAGCGGTGGCCGATCACGGCGCCCTTGGGCGTACCGGTGGAGCCCGACGTGTACATGATGTACGCGGGGTCGTCGGCGGTGACGCGGACGTCCGGGGCGCCGGCCGGCTGGGCGGCGATCGCCTCGTCCTGCTCGTCCAGGGAGATCATCCGCGTGCCGGCGGACGGCAGTTTGCCGGTGAGCCAGGACTCGGTGAGGCACAGCGGCACTTCGGCGTCGGAGAGCATGAAGCCCAGCCGGTCCCCGGGGTAGTCGGGGTTGAGCGGCAGGTAGGCGCAGCCGGCCTTCAGGACGCCGAGCAGCGCGGTGACGAGCTCGGGGCCGCGGGGCAGGCAGACGGCGATGAAGGTGCCGGGCCGGACCCCGTCGGCGACGAGGAGGTGGGCGAGCCGGTTCGCGCGGGCGTCCAGCTCGGCGTAGGTCAGCGTCTCCAGGCCGGCGCTGACGGCGACGGCGTCGGGGCGCAGGCGCGCCTGTTCGGCGACGAGCTCGTGGACGCAGCTGTCGGCGGGGAACTCGGCCCGGTTGACGGCCCATTCGGTGGTGAGGAGGCGCAGCTCCTCCTCGTCGGCGAGCGGCAGCTCCTCCACGGCGGTGTCCGGGTCGGCCGCGGCGGCGTCGAGCAGCACCGACAGGTGGCGGGCGAGCACCTCCACGGTGACCGCGTCGAAGAGGGCGCCGTCGTACTCCAGGGTGCCGTCCAGGTCGCCCGTGGCGGTCTCGGTGAACTCCACGGTGATGTCGTAGGCGGCGGGCACGCCGGGCGCGGGGAAGGCCCGTACGTCAAGTCCCGGCGACTGCACGGGGCCTGCCGCCGTGGCGGCGTCGCGCAGCACCACCATCACCTGGACGGCGGGGGTGTCGCCGGCGTCCTTGCCCTCGCCGAGGGCGGTGCGGACCTGCTCGAAGGGCACGTCCTCGTGGGCGGCGGCCTCGGCGAGGGTGGCGCAGGTCTGCGCCAGCAGCTCGGTGAACGGCGCTTCGGAGCGTACGTGGGCGCGCAGCAGGAGCGGGTTGTCGAAGGCGCCGACCAGGCCGTCGAGCACCGGCTGGGGGCGGCCGTCCGCGAGGGTGCCCAGGGCCAGGTCCTCCTGGCCGGTGTGCCGGGAGAACAGCACCTGGCAGGCGGCGAAGAGGCCGGCGAACAGGGTGCCGCCGTGCGCCTCGGAGGCCGCGGCGAGGCCCTTGACGGCCCCGGCGGGCATCCGGAACCCGTGGTGGGCGGCGGCCGCGCCGCGGGCCCGGGAGCGGGGCCGGTCGGTGGGCAGCCGCAGGGCGGGCAGGCCGGCGAGGTGGCCGCGCCAGTGCTCCAGCTGCGCGGCGAGGTCGGCCTCGGTGAGGCGTGCGCGCTGCTCGGCCGCGTACTGCGCGTACCGGACCGCGAGTTCGGGCAGCCGGGCGGGCCGCGCGGAGACGGCCGCCGCGTACAGCTCGGTCAGTTCCGCGACGAGGAGCGCCCGGGAGCGGGTGTCCACGGCGATGCGGTGGGCGCTCAGCACCAGCACGTGCTCGTCGGCGCCGAGGCGGACGAGGAGGGAGCGCAGCAGCGGGCCGGAGGCGAGGTCGTACGGCCTGGCGGCCAGTTCCGCGATGCGGGCGTCGAGCCTACGGGCGCGCTCGGGTTCGGGCAGCGCCGCCAGGTCGGCGGATTCCAGCTCCAGCGGGCCGGCCGGCCAGACCTTCTGCACGGGCCGGCCGTCGGCCTCGGCGAAGGTGGTGCGCAGGGGCTCGTGCCGGGCCGCCAGGAGCCGCAGGGCCCCGGTGAGTTCGGTGCGGTCGAGGGTGCCGGTCAGCCGGAGCGCGAGGACCGGGTGGTGACCGTACGCCCCCTCGTGCGGGTGTCCGGACCGGATGAGCTCCTGCCCGATGGTGAGCGGCAGCCGGTCGTTCCCGGTCGTCCCGTCGGTCATCCCTTCGTTCCTTTCATGTCCATCTCTTCCATCAGGTCGAGCAGTTCGGGGGTGACGAATTCGTCGATCGGGCAGACACCGGACAGCGTCGAGAAGTACCGGTCCGTCAGTTCACCGCTGGTGGCGATGGCGCGCAGCAGGTCCAGGTGGTGGGCGGGCGGGTCCAGCCGGGCCGTCTTGAGGGTGGCCCGGTACTCGGGCGTGAGGGCCTCGGTCCGCTGTTCGGCGTAGGTGTCGAGGGCCGTCCGCAGCCGGTCGGGGTCGTGCAGGCCGTCGCCGATGCAGTCCGCGAGCAGCTGGGCCTGGTGGAAGCCGTCGGTGATCCCGCGTGCGGTGATCGAGTCCTTGTGGTGGGCGGCGTCGCCGACGAGCACCCAGCCGGGCCCGGTGGCCTGCCGGAAGAAGTTGCGCTGGTCGCCGGTGCCGTAGACGCGTTCCAGCCGGGCCCCGTCCGCCATTTCCTGGCGCAGTTCGGGGGCCGTCTTCTCCACGTTCGTGAGCAGGGCGTTGAGGGCGTCGCCGCGGACGCTGTGGAACTGGTCCTGGGGGAGGTAGCCGGCGACGAGCGTCGCCCCGTCGTTGGTGGGTACGGTGCCGACCCAGTGCCCGGGGGTGTCGTACAGCCGGAATCCGGGTTGCAGGCCGGACCAGTAGGAGTAGTAGGCGCACGTCGAGGTCGGGTCCTCGACGACGAGCGGGGCGCCGGCCTTCGCGGCGACGGTGGAGCGCATGCCGTCGGCGCCGACGACGAGGGTGGCCCGCTCGACGGTGCCGGTGGAGCCGAGCCGGACGCCGACGACGCGGTCCCCGTCGAAGACGAGGTCGCTGACCGAGCAGTTCTCGCGGAATTCGACGCCCGCGTCGACGGCGCCCTGCGCGAGGATCGGGTCGAGGAGGTAGCGGCGGGGCGCGTAGGCGGCGCGCTGCCCGTCGGCGGCCCAGGAGCAGCCGTCGAGCCGGATGTCGCCGTGGGTGTAGCGGACGCGGTCGAGGGCGGGGGCGCCGGTGGCCACGACGGCGGGCAGCAGGCCCCACCGGGCGAGGGCGGCGACCCCGGGCTGATGGATGTAGAGCGTGGAGAGGGTGTCCTTGGGGAAGGTGCCGCGCTCGACCATGAGCACCCGGTAGCCGGCGCGCGCGAGCAGCATCGCGGCCGGAGCCCCGGCGCACCGAGCGCCGACCACAATCACGTCGTAGTGGGTCAAAAGATGCTCCTTGTCCTGTGCCGGCCCCGGTGGCGGGCGTTACGGGGATGCGTGGGGGGCGGGTACGGGGCCGGCGGCCCGGACCGGTCGGGTCCGGGCCGCCGGCCGGCTAGTTCACCCGGATGGGCAGCTTCCAGACCCCGGTGAACTCCGGGGAGGTGAGGAAGGTGGGCTTGTCGTCCGGGTCCACCCGCAGCTTGGGGAAGCGGTCGAACAGGATGTTCATGGCGATCCGCCCCTCCAGCCGGGCGAGCGGGGCACCGAGGCAGAAGTGGATGCCGCGGCCGAAGCCGATCTGCGGGTTGGGGGTGCGGGCCGGGTCGAAGACGTCCGGGTTCTCGAACACCCGGGCGTCCCGGTTGGCGGCCGAGAACCAGACCTCCAGCACGTCGCCCTCGGGCACCTTCACCCCGGCGATCTCCACGTCGCGGGTGGTGACCCGGTAGCCCGCGGCGAGCGGGCTCAGGTAGCGCAGCGACTCCTCCAGCAGGGTCGGCACCAGCGAGCGGTCCGCCCGCACCTGTTCGTCGACGTCCGGGAAGGCGTCCAGGCACAGGATGGTGTTGCCCAGCAGCATCGTCGTGGTGATGTGGCCGGCCGAGATCAGCAGATTGGCGAAGTTCACGATCTGCCGGTCGGTCAGCCGCTCCCCGTCGACCTCCGCCTCGACGAGCCGGGACAGCAGGTCGTCCTGCGGTTCGGCGCGCCGCTGGGTGACGAGGTCGAGGATGTAGAAGCCCATCGCCATGGCCGCTTCGGCCTGGGTGTCGAGGGACTCCTCCTGTGCCTGGTCGCCCTGGTGCGTGGTGAGCTGGGTGCTCGCCATGAGCGACTGGTCGGCCCATTCCTTGAGGAGCTCGCGGTCCTCGCGGGGGATGCCGAGCATGTCGCAGATGACGATCACGGGCAGCGGGTAGGCCAGTGCCTCCGCGAGGTCGAAGGTGTCGCCCTTGACCTCGTCGAGCAGCTCGTGGGTGAGCGCGGTGATGCGCGATTCGAGCTCGGCCACCATCTTCAGGGTGAAGGTGCGTCCCACCAGCTTGCGCAGCTTCTGGTGCTCGGGCGGGTCCGCCTGGGTCAGGTTCCCGTCGAAGGCGACGGCCGCCTGTTCCGGGCTGACGTAGCGCGCGGCCACCTCGGAGGAGTACGTGGCGGGATCGCTGAGGATCTCCAGCGTCTCCGGGTACCCGTAGACGTGCCACATGCCGACCTCGGGGTCGTACTCGATCGGCGCCTCGGGCTGGATCCCGCGCAGCCAGAAGTGCCGTGGATGCATCTCCCACTTGGCGAGGGGGCTGGTCGTACCGGTCATCGGGGGTCTCCTTCGGTGGCCCGGTCACGGGCCGCAGAGTGGCGCCTCATCGGACGAGGAGCGGGAGCTCCGAGGTCGAGATGACATGGGGCAGCGGCAGGAAGGCCGGCGGGTTGTCCGGGTCCGTCCGCATCTTCGGGAAGCGGTCCAGCAGGATGTCCGTCGCGATCCGGCCCTCCATCCGGGCCAGCGGGGCGCCGAGGCAGAAGTGGATGCCCCGGCCGAAGCCGATGTGCGGATTGGGGTCGCGGTACGGGTCGAACAGGTGCGGGCGGGTGAACTGGCGCTCGTCCCGGTTGGCCGCCGACAGCGAGATGGCGACCAGCTGTCCCGGGTGCACCTTCACGCCGGCGAGCTCGCCCTCGGCGACGCAGGCCTTGTAGGCCGTCGCGATCGGGCTCAGGTAGCGCAGCGACTCCTCGATCAGACCGGGGGTGAGGCCCGGGTTCCCGCGGACCGCGGCCAGGTGCTCCGGGAAGGCGTCCAGGCACAGGAGGGTGTTGCCGAGCAGCGCGCTGGTGGTGGCGTGTCCGACGACGAGCAGCTCGTTGGCGAAGTTCACCACCGCGTTGTCGCTCAGCCGCTCCCCGTCGACCTCCGCCTCGACCAGCTTGGTCAGCAGGTCCTCGCGCGGCTTGAGCCGGCGCTCGGCGGCGTGCTCCCGCAGGTACTGGAACATCTCCGGGATCACGCGCATGGCGGCCTGGGCGTCGACGTCCTCGTCCAGGTCGCGGTCGCCGGAGGTGAGGGCGACCGCGCTGTGGGCCATCCGGTCGACCCACGTCTTGAACAGGTCGCGGTCGCTCTGCGGTACGCCGAGCAGCTCGGAGATGACGATGATCGGCATCGGGTAGGCGAGGTCGTTCACCATCTCGATGCTGTCCTGGTCGGACACCTGGTCGAGGAGTTCGTGGGTGATCTCGACCATCCGCGGTTCCAGGGCCGCGACCATCCCGCGGGTGAACGCCTTGCTGATGATCTTGCGCAGCTTGGTGTGGTCCGGCGGGTCGGACTGGAGCAGGGTGCCGTCGCTGAACTCGGGGTCGATCTCCACGTCGCCCGCGATCAGTTCGGCGACGTCGCTGGAGTACGTCCCCGGATTGGCGACGACCTCCAGCACCTCCTTGTAGCCGTACACGTTGACGATGCCGTAGTCGTTGACCTCGACCGGGTGCTCGGGCTTGTGGCCGCGCAGCCAGAAGAACTCCGGATTGATGCCCATGCGGTCGACGAAGGCCGCCGCTTCCTTCGCGTCCGCGCCGGCGGATGTCCCGGTCATGGTCAGTTCCCCTCAAGGTGGAGGTTGATGATGCGGGCGATCTCGGCCGCGGGCTGGGCCTTCGGCATGCCCATGTGCGTGGCGTCGATGTCGTGTTCGTGGATGGTGCCGCCGATGTGCGGGGCCCAGATCGCCGCGTAGGACTCGTCCGGGTTCTGTGTGGCGTTGAAGAACACCGCGTCGCCGTCGTAGACGGGCGAGTCCCACTCCAGCAGCATCTCGGCGTGCGACTTGAAGAGGTGGCTGCCGTTCTCCACCAGCGCCTCGCGGTCCTCGTCCACTCCGGAGCCGATGAAGAACTCCTTGAAGAACTCGCGGACCTCCGGCATGTTCACCGGGTCCTCGATGTGCCGGAACCAGCCGCTCGGCGGGCTGTCCATGAGGGCCAGCAGCGCCACCTCGTGTCCCCGCTGCTTCAGTGCCGCGGCGAGGGCGTGGGCGTAGGTGCCGCCCGTGGAGTGCCCGACGAAGTGGTACGGGCCCTCCGGCTGGACCGCCAGGATCTGCTCCAGGTAGTCGTCGAGCATCGCCTGGGTGGACTCGGCCCGGCCCGCGCCGTCGAAGCCGCGGCCCTGGATGCCGTACACCGGCCGGTCGCCGAGGAGCTGCGCGAGGCCCACGTAGGACCAGCACAGTCCGACACCCGGGTGGACGAACCACAGGGGCGGCTTCGTGCCCTCGGTGCGCATCGGCAGGACGACCGCGAACGGGTCGGCGAAGACGGGCGCCTGGGCCGTCTTGACCTGGGACTCCAGGTACTCGGCCAGCTTCGCCACCGTGGTGGCGCCGAACATCACGCGGATCGGGACCTTGGCCCCGAGGACCGCGCGGATCCGGCTGATCAGGCGGGTCAGGCGCAGCGAGTGACCGCCGAGGTCGAAGAAGTCGTCGTCGATGCCGACCTTCTCCAGTTCGAGCGCCTCGGCGAACAGCTTCGCCAGGGTGGTCTCCAGCGGGTTGCGCGGCGCACGGTAGTCCGCTCCGCCGGTGAACTCCGGGTCGGGCAGGGCCTCCCGGTCCAGCTTGCCGTTCGGGGTGAGCGGCAGCTTCTCCAGCGTGACGAAGGCCGACGGGACCATGTACTCCGGCATCCGGCTGGTGAGGTGCTTGCGCAGGGCCTCGGCCACCACGCTCTCGCCCGGTGCGGGGACGACGTAGGCGACGAGCTGCTTGTCGCCGGCCAGGTTGTCCCGGGCGGTGACCACGCCGTGGTCCACCGTCGGGTGGGCCGTCAGCGCGGACTCGATCTCGCCGAGCTCAATGCGGAAGCCGCGGATCTTGATCTGGTTGTCCGTGCGGCCGCGGAACACCAGCTCACCGTCGCGGGTCCACTCGACCAGGTCGCCGGTGCGGTACATCCGCTCGCCGGGCTCGCCGAACGGGCAGGCCACGTACCGCTGGGCGGTCAGCTCCGGCCGGCCGACGTAGCCGCGGGTCAGACCCGCACCGGCGATGTAGAGCTCACCGGGTACGCCCGGCAGGACCGGCCGCAGCGCGGAGTCCAGGACGTACACCCGGGTGTTGCGGATGGGGCGGCCGATCGACACGGTGGTCTCGGCGGTGAGCTCGCTCACCGTCGCGCCGATGGTCGTCTCCGTCGGACCGTAGCCGTTGAACATGCGGCGTCCGGCCGACCAGGTGGCCACGAGCTCCGGCGAGGTGGCCTCACCGGCCACCATCAGGGAGGCGACGGTGGACAGCGAGCCCGCCGGCATGGCGGCCAGCACCGTGGGCGTCAGGATCGCGTGGGTCACCCCGTACGTGTCGGCGGTCTCGGCGAGCGGGGCCCCCGGCGTGAGCCGGTCCGGGTCCGCCATGACCAGGGCGCCCCCGGCGAACAGCGACATGCACATCTCGGCGACGGAGATGTCGAAGCTCGGCGAGGCGAACTGCAGGACCCGGCTGCCGGCGTCGATGCCGAGCAGTTCCGTCACCTCCGCGACCATGTTGGCGAAGCCGGTGTGGGTGACGGCCACGCCCTTGGGCCGGCCCGTGGATCCCGAGGTGTAGATGACGTAGGCGGTGTTGGCCACCACGAGCGGGCTCAGCCGCTGCGCGTCCGTCAGCACGGCGTCGTCCGTCCCGGCCAGGGCCTCGGCGAACTCGGGGGCGTCCAGGACCAGCAGCTGCGAGGGCAGGTCGGGCAGCCGCTCCGCCGTGGCCCCGTCGGTCAGGATCAGCCCGATCGCCGAGTCCTCGACCATGTACGTGAGCCGGTCGGCCGGGTAGGCCGGGTCCAGCGGGAGGTAGGCGCCGCCCGCCTTCGTCACGGCGAGGACCGCCACCGGCCACTGCGGCGAGCGCCGCAGGGCCACGCCCACGACCGTCTCCGGGCCGACCCCGCGCTCGACGAGGGCTCGCGCCAGCCGGTTGGCCCGCGCGTCCAGTTCCCCGTAGGTCACCTTCTCGTCCTCGAAGAGCACCGCGACCTCGTGCGGGGCCTCGGCGGCCTTCCGCTCGAACAGGGCGGGCAGGGTGAGGGCCGGGGTCTGCGTCGCCGTCTCGTTGAAGGCGAGGAGGATCCGCTCGCGCTCCGCCTCGTGCAGCACGTCCAGCGCGCCCACCGGGATCTCCGGGTCGGCGATCAGCTGCCGCAGGATGTGCAGCACCCGCTCGGCGATCCGCTCCACCGTCTCCGCGCTGATGGCCTGCCGCTGGTACTGCAGGATCATGCGCAGGTAAGGCTCGGCGTCGGCCGCCAGACCCACCAGGTACGCGGCGCCCGCGGACGGACGGATCCCGGTGAACGAGACGCCGGCCGCGGTGTTGGCCGCGCCCAGGGCCTCCTTGTCGACGGGGAAGGACTGGAACAGCACGATGGTGTTGAAGAGTTCCTTCAGGCCGGCCTCCCGCTGGATGCGGTGCAGCCCGAAGTGGTGGTGGTCCAGCAGCGCGGTCTGCCGCTCCTGGAGGTTCTTCAGCACCTGGCCGAGGGTGTCGCTCGGCGCGTACTCGGCGCGGATGGGCAGGGAGTTGACGAACAGACCCACCATCTGGTCGACGCCGGGCACCTCGGCCGGGCGGCCGGAGACCGTGGTTCCGAAGATCACGTCCCGCTTTCCGGTGAGCTGGCCGAGCATCAGCGCCCACACGCCCTGGACCAGGGTGCCCATCGACACGCCCAGTTCGGCGGCGCGCTTCTTGAGCGCACGGGCCTCGTCCAGCGGCAGCGGGACGTCGACCTGCCCGACACGGGCGTCGTCGCCGGCGTCCTCCGGGGTCTCGGCGGCGAGCAGGGTGGCCTCGCCGACGCCCTCCATCTCCTTGGCCCAGGCCGCGGCGGCCGCCTTGTCGTCCCGCCGGGACAGCCAGCGCAGGAACTCCCGGTACTCGGGCACGCGCGGCTGCTCGGAGGCATCGCCCCCGGACGCGTACAGGTACGCGAGGTCCCGTACGAGCAGGGGGAACGACCATCCGTCGAAGAGCGCGTGGTGCACGGTCAGCACCAGCTCGGAGGTCTCCTCCGCCAGCCGGACCAGCGAGGCCCGCAGCATCGGGGGCCTGGCCGGGTCGAACTGCGCGTAGTGGTCCTCGGCGAGGATCCGCTCCAGCCCCTCCTCGCGGCCCGCCTCGTCGAGCTCGCGCAGGTCGGCGACGCGCCAGGGCAGTTCGACCTCGTCGAGGACGAGCTGGGTGAGGTCGCCGCTCGCGTCGGTGACGAAGGCGGTGCGCAGGTTGGCGTACCGGTCGAGGAGGGCCTGCGCGGCGACGCGCATCCGGGCCGGTTCGACCTGGCCCTGGACGTGGAAGGCCACCTGCACGATGTGCGGGTCGAAGGCGTTCTCCTCCAGGCGCATGGTCTCGAAGAGCAGGCCGAACTGGAGCGGGGTCAGCGGCCAGACGTCGGCCAGACCCGGGTACTGCGCCTCCCAGTTCTCGATCTCGCCCTGGGTCATGCGGACCAGCGGCACGTCCGAGGGGGTCAGGCCGCCGGCGCCGGGGGTGGCGACGTGGTGGGCGAAGCCCTCCAGGGCGCGGACCCACAGGTCGGCGAGTGCCTGGGCCTCGGCCTGGGTGAGCACGCCGGCCGGGTAGGAGACCCGGGCATGGAAGCGCGGGCCCCGGTCGGTGTCGGTGACGTAGGCGCTGATCTCGACCGTGGAGAGCGCGGGCATGTCCGCGTCCAGGTCGGCGGCGAGGCCGAGCGCGTCGGCGGCCAGGTTCCAGCCCGTGCCCTGCTGCCCGTCGGCGGTGTCGCCGGCGGCGACCCGTCCCAGGTAGTTGAAGGAGATCTGGGGCGTGGCCCGCCAGTCGAGTTCGGCGGCGGTGGACGGGTTGAGGTAGCGCAGGAGGCCGAAGCCGACGCCCTTGTCGGGGATGGCCAGGAGCTGTTCCTTCACGGCCTTGAGCACGCCGCCCGCGGCGCCGCCGCCGGCGAGTGCCTCCTGCACGTCGTGACCGGCGAGGTCGAGCCGTACGGGGAACATGCTGGTGAACCAGCCCACCGTGCGGGACAGGTCGGCGCCGGGCACGACCTGCTCCTCGCGGCCGTGTCCTTCGAGCCGGATCAGCGTCGAGGACTCCTCGACGCCCCGGTCGGCGCGCCACTGCGTCACCGCGAGGGCGAGGGCGGCCAGCAGGCCGTCGTTGACCCCGCCGTGGAAGGCGGTGGGCACCGCCGTCAGGAGCGCCTCGGTGACCTGCTCCGGGAGCTCCAGGGAGACCGTCTCCACGGTGGACATGACGTCCACCGCGGGGTTCAGGGCCCGCGAGCCGAGCACCGGGTCGTTGCAGTCCACGATCTCGGACCACTGGGCCAGTTCGGCGATGCGGTCCGGGTCGGACGCCTCGTCGAGGAGCGCGTGCGCCCAGCGGCGGGCGGAGGTGCCGACCGCGGGCAGGCTCGGGGCGGAGCCGGCGACGATCTGCTCCCACGCCGTGGCGAAGTCCGGGAGCAGGATGCGCCAGGACACGCCGTCGACGACGAGGTGGTGCAGGACCACCAGCAGCCGGCCGGCGCCCTGCTCCGGGGCGAACCAGACGAACTGCGCCATGGTGCCCTCGGCCGGGTCGAGCCGGCCGGTGGCGGCGTCCAGTTCGGCCCTGGCCGTCTCCGGCCAGGCCCCGTCCCAGGTGCCCGCGCAGTCCACCCGCCGGATCAGCGCGGCCGTGTCGACCGTGCCGGGGGCGGCGATCTCCAGGCTGCCGCCGCCGTCGAGGACGAGGCGGGAGCGCAGGACGTCGTGGTGGTCGAGGACCGCGGTCAGGACCGCGGTCAGCCCTTCCTCGTCGATGTCCCGGGGCAGTTCGAGCACCGCGGACATCGAGAACCGGTTGAAGCTGCTGCCCAGTTCGAGCATGTACTTGGCGATCGGGGGCAGCGGCATGACGCCGGTGCCGCCGCCTTCCAGCTCGGCCAGGACCGGGCCCAGGTTCTGGCTGCCGGCGGCCGCGGCCAGCTCGGCGACCGTCCGCAGCTCGAAGATCTGCCGCGGGTTGACCACGACGCCCTGTGCCTTGGCGCGGGAGACGATCTGGATGGAGCGGATGCTGTCGCCGCCGATGGCGAAGAAGTCGTCGTCGATGCCGACCCGTTCCAGGCCGAGCACCTCGGAGTAGACCCCGGCCAGCACCTCCTCGGTGCGGCCCCGCGGGGCGCGGTAGCTCTCGCCGGCGAAGTCCGGCTCGGGCAGGGCCGCGCGGTCCAGCTTGCCGTTGGGGGCCAGCGGCAGCCGGTCCAGCGGCACGAGCACCGCCGGGACCATGAACTCGGGCAGCCGGCCGGTGATGAAGCGGCGCAGCTCCCGCATGGTGATGCCGGAGGTCATGTCGGCCTCGAACCGGCCCTGCGCGTCGACCTGGCCGCCGGAGTCCGGCGAGCTGACCACGTAGCCGACCAGGCGCTTGGCCCCGTCGGGGGTGTTCTGGGCGGTCACCACGGCGTGTTCCACGCCGGGGTGGGCCGTCAGCGCCGCCTCGATCTCGCCGGGCTCGATGCGGAACCCGCGGATCTTGAGCTGGGCGTCGCCGCGGCCGACGTACTCCAGCTGCCCGTCGGCCCGCCAGCGGGCCAGGTCGCCGGTGCGGTACATGCGCGATCCGGGCGCACCGTACGGGTCGGCGACGAAGCGCTCGGCGGTCAGCGCGGCGCGGCCGTGGTAGCCGCGGGACAGGTTGCCCGCCACGTAGAGCTCGCCCACGGCGCCCACGGGCAGCGGCTTCAGGCCGGCTCCCAGGACGTACGTGCGCATGTTGCCCAGGGGCGCGCCGATCGGGGCGGTGTGCGCGCCGTCCCAGTCCTCGTCGGCCGGGAGCCCGAAGGTGGTGGCGTAGAAGCTCTCGGTCTGGCCGTAGGCGTTGACCACCCGGACCCCGGGGACGGCCTCGCGGACCCGGTGGACCAGGGACGCGGGCAGGGCCTCGCCGGCGAACACCACGGCGTCCGCGGTGATCTTGCCGTTGACCTGGTCGAGGAGCTCGGCGAAGACCGAGGGGACCGTGCTGATCACGCCGCCGGTCCAGCCGCCCTGCTCGCCGATGACCAGGACGTCGCGGGCCAGTTCGACCGTGCCGCCCGCCGCCAGCGTGGTGAAGACCTCGAAGACGGAGACGTCGAAGTTGACGGAGGCGCCGGCGAGGGTGCGGGTGCCGGAGTCCACGCCGATCGTGGCGGCGAGCCGCAGCACGCCGTTGACCACGTTGGCGTGGGTGACGGTCACGCCCTTGGGCACGCCCGTCGAGCCGGAGGTGTACATCACGTACGCCGCGTGGTCGGGCAGCAGGGCCGCCGACGGCGCGGTGGCGCCGGAGCCGGCCGCGGAGCCGCCGAGGGCCAGGTCGCCGAGGTACAGGCGGGTGATCCCGGACTCCGGCAGGACGCCGGCGGTGGCCGCGTCCGTGAGCAGCAGCCTGGGCCGCGCGTCGGACAGGATGTGCTCCAGGCGCCGGCTCGGGTACTTCGGGTCGATCGGCAGGTAGGCGCCGCCCGCCTTCAGTACGCCGAGCAGGGCCGCGACCAGGTCCGCCGTCCGCGGCAGGGCGACGCCCACCACGGTCTCCGGTCCGACGCCGTGCCCGGCCAGCTCGTGGGCCAGCCGGTTCGCCCGCTCGTCCAGTTCGCGGTAGGTCAGCGATTCCTCGCCGCAGACCAGCGCGACCGCGTCGGGCCGCTCCGCGACCTGGAGCTCGAACAGCCCGGGCACGGTCACCTCGGGGGTGGGCTGCTGCGTGGCGTTGAAGTCCCGCAGCACCAGCTCGCGTTCGGCCGGCTGCACCAGCTCGACCGCGGACACCCGCTGCCCGGGGGCGGCGGCCAGCAGGCCCACCACCCGTACGAAGCGGTCGGCGACGGCCTGGGCCGTCTCCCTGTCGAAGAGGTCGGTGGCGTACTCCAGGAGACCCACCACCCCCATGCCGGGCAGGTCGGCCATGTTGAAGAACAGGTCGAACTTGGCGGTCTCGGTGCGGACCCGCTCGAACTCCACCTGCAGACCCGGCAGGGCGAAGTCCTTCCGGGCGAAGTTCTGCCAGGCGAACATCACCTGGAAGAGCGGGGAGTAGGCGGTGGACCGCTCCGGGTTCAGCACCTCCACGAGCCGCTCGAAGGGGACGTCCTGGTTGTCGTACGCGGCCAGGGACTTGCCGCGGACCCGCTCCAGCAGGTCCGTGAAGGCCGGGTTGCCCGACAGGTCGACTCGCAGCACCCAGGTGTTGACGAAGAAGCCGACCAGTTCGGCGAGGGCCTCGTCGGTGCGGTTGGCGATCGGGGAGCCGATCGTCAGGTCGTCACCGCCGCCGAGCCCGTGCAGCAGCACGGCCAGGGCGGACTGGAGCACCATCGAGGAGGTCGCTCCGTGCCGGCGCGCCAGGTCCTCGACCGCGGCCGCCACCTCGGGGGCCAGGGCGAACTCCACCGCGTCACCGCGGTGGGAGGCCTTGGCCGGACGCGGGCGGTCGGAGGCGAGCTGCAGCGGCTGCGGCACACCCGCCAGCTCCCCGCGCCAGTAGCCCACCTGTGCGGCGAGCGCGCTGGCCGGGTCCTCCTCGTCGCCGAGCACCTCGCGCTGCCACAGCGTGTAGTCCACGTACTGCACGGGGAGCTCCGCCCACTGCGGGGCGCCGCCCTCCTTGCGGGCCGCGTACGCGGTGGCGAGGTCGCGGGCCAGCGGCGCCATCGAGGAACCGTCGCTCGCGATGTGGTGGATCAGCAGGACGAGGACGTGTTCCTGCGCGCCGAGCCTGAGCACGGGAGCCCGTACGGGGATCTCCGTGGCCAGGTCGAAGAGGTGCGCGGAGGCCTCGGCCATGGCGTCGGCCAGGCCGCCCTGCGCGACCTCCACGAGCGGGACGTGCAGCTGCGCCTCGTCGGCCGGCAGCACGTGCTGGGCCGGGACGCCGTCGGCGTCCTCGACGATCAGCGTGCGCAGGCTCTCGTGGCGGGCCACGACGTCGCGCAGCGCGGCCTCCAGCGCCGGCAGGTCCAGCTCACCGGTCAGGCGGAGCGGGAAGGGCGCGTTGTAGGTGGCCGAGGGGCCCTCGAAGCGGTCGATGAACCACAGGCGGCGCTGGGCGAACGACAGCGGTACGGAGTCCGGGCGCTCGGCGGTGCGCCGCAGCGGCGGCCGCACGGGCGCTCCGGCGGCGAGGTGCTCGACCAGCTCCACGACCGTGGGCGCCTCGAACACGACCCGGATGGGCAGTTCGACGTCGAGGACCTGGCGGATCCGGCTGACCAGGCGGGTGGCCAGCAGGGAGTGGCCGCCCAGGGCGAAGAAGTCGTCGTCGATGCCGACCCGGTCCAGGCCGAGCACCGCCGCGAACAGGCCGCACAGGACCTCTTCCTGCGGGGTGCGCGGGGCCCGGCCGGTGGCCGCCGCCGCGAAGTCCGGGGCGGGCAGGGCCCGCTGGTCCAGCTTCCCGTTGGGGGTCAGCGGCACCTCGGCGATGGCGACGACGGTGGACGGCACCAGGTGCTCGGGCAGCCGGTCCTTCAGGTAGCCGCGCAGGGCTCCCACGAGCGTGCCGATCCGGCCCGCGGCGGCCGGCTCGTTGGCCAGCGTCCGGTCGGCCCGGCCCGAGGGCGTGAACCCGCCGGTCAGGACCTGGTCCGTGACGGGGCCGGCCGGGAAGAAGACCGCGTCGAAGCACTCGGCCGCGGCGGCCGACCAGGTGAGCAGGACGCCCCAGCCGCGCTCGGCGGCCCATTCCCGCAGGTCCTGCGGGTCGAGGACCGGGCCGGAGGCGGCGGGCGCGGAGATCACGCCCACGGCCGCGGCGGACTCCACCTCGTCGGCGAGCCGCGCGTTGGGGATGCGGGTGACGCGTACGGGCTGCTCGCCGCCCGCGCGGACGAAGTCCTCCAGGCCGAAGAGGTCGTCGACCTGGCGGCCCCACTGCCGGGCCGGGACCTCGCCCAGCGGGAGCGCGGCCACGGGCGCCTTGTGGAGCAGCACCTCGTAGCGGTGGCGGGTCAGCTCGTTGTGCGGACGGCCGGCCTTCAGCCGGATGTCCACGCCGCCCGCGCCGTGCCGCTCGGCCCACCGGGTGAACCACTCGGGGTCGAGGACGAGTTCCTTCTCCATGAGGATGGCACGGGCGACCGCGGCCCGGCTCACCGAGGCGGAGGCCTCGGGGTGCAGCGCGCGCTGGACGCCGGAGCGGAAGAGCCGCAGGGTGGCGGCGTTGCGGACGTCGCCGACGAGGATCCGGCCGCCGGGTGCCAGCAGTTCCATCGCGTTGGCGAGGACCAGGTCCATGTACTCGGCGTCCGGGAAGTACTGGACGACCGAGTTGACGACCACGAGGTCGAAGTGCTCGCGCGGCAGGCCGGCGATGTCGTCGCCGTTCTGGTGCCGCAGGTGCACGCGGTCGCCGAAGCCGGTCTGCTCCACCTGTACGAGCAGCCGGTCGATGACCGCGGCCGACATGTCGGTGCCCCAGTACTCCTCCACCTGCCCGAGGGTCTGCGACATCAGCAGGCCGGTGCCGACGCCGATCTCCATGACGCGGCGCGGCGACCAGTTGGTGATCTGCTCCACCGCGGCGTCGCGCCACACGGCCATCTCGTCGAGCGCGATGGGCTGTCCGCCGGTGTAGCTGGAGTTCCAGCCGGTGAAGTCCTCGCCCCAGGCGGCGTCGGAGACGGCGTAGAGGTCGTCGTAGATCTCCTCCCACTCGTCGACCTGCTCGGCAGCGCCGGAGGTGTCGGAGCCGTCCACGCGCGGGACCACGTAGCCGACCAGACGGCGTTCGCCGGCCTGGTCCTCGTTCCACGTGACGACGGCCTGGGCGACGCCGGGGTGGGCGGCCAGGGCGGCCTCGACCTCGGCGGGCTCGATGCGGAAGCCGCGGATCTTGACCTGGGTGTCCACCCGGCCGCGGAAGACGAGGGCGCCGTCCGGGGCCCAGGCGACCACGTCACCGGTGCGGTACATCCGCTCGCCGGGCTCGCCGAAGGGCGAGGCCACGAAGCGCTCGGAGGTCAGCGCGGACCGGTGGGCGTAGCCGCGGGCCAGGCCGGCTCCCGCGATGTAGAGCTCGCCGGCCACGCCGGGGAGCGTGGGGCGCAGGCCCGCGTCGAGGACGTAGACCCGCATGTTGTCCATCGGGCGGCCGATCGGGATCGGCTCGCCGACCCGCTCGGGGTCGGGCATGGGGTGGCTGGTGGCGAAGGTGGTGGTCTCGGTCGGGCCGTAGCCGTCGACGACCTTGAGGCCGGGGCAGGCCCGCAGGGCGCGGGTGACGGAGGCCGGGGAGACGACGTCACCGCCGGTCCACACCTCGCGGACCCCGGTGAAGCACTCCGGGTTCTCGTCGGCGATCACCTTGAACAGACCGGCGGTCAGCCACAGCGCGGTGACCCGCTGCTCGGCGATGACCGCGGCCAGCGCGCCGGCGTCCAGCTTGCCGACGGGAGCCACCACGGCGGTGCCGCCGCCCAGCAGGGGGACCCACAGCTCGTAGGTGGAGGCGTCGAAGGACTGCGCGGAGTGGACGAGGACCCGCTCGTGGGCGCCGCCCCGGTACCGGCGGTCCAGCGCCAGGCCGGACACGGCGCGGTGCGTGACGCCGACGCCCTTGGGGACGCCGGTCGAGCCGGAGGTGTACATGACGTACGCGAGCTGGTCGACGCGCCCGTGGGCGGCGGCCGGCAGGGCGTCGGCGGGGGCCGCGGCGACGGCCAGGGCCGTGTCCGCGTCGTCCAGGACCACGTACGGGCAGGTGCCGCCCGGCAGCCCCGCGACGATCTCGGAGTCGGTCAGGAGCAGGGTCGGCGCGGCGTCGCCCAGCATGAACTCGATGCGCTCGGCCGGGTACTCCGGGTCCACCGGCAGGTAGGCGCCGCCGGCCTTGAGGACGGCGAGCAGGGCCACGACCAGCTCCGTGGAGCGCGGCAGGGCCACGCCCACGACGGACTCCTGGCCGACGCCGCGTGCGGCGAGCACGTGGGCCAGCCGGTTGGCCCGGGCGTCCAGTTCGCGGTAGGTCAGGCGCTCGGCGCCGAAGGCGACGGCGATCGCGTCCGGCGTCGCGGCGGCCTGCTCCTCGAACAGTGCCGGGACGGTCTTCGCGGGGGCGGGTACGGCCGTGTCGTTGAACTCGCCGAGGAGCCGCTCGCGTTCGGCGGGCTCCAGGACGTGCACGGAGCCGACCCGGGTGTCCGGGTCCGACACGAGCTGCTGGAGTATCCGCGCGAACCGGGCGGCGATGCCCTCGACGGTCTCCGGGTCGAAGAGGTGGTGCTGGTACTGGAGCGCCACCCGCAGGTGCGGGTCGGCGAAGGCCATCACGACCAGCGGGTAGTGGGCGCCGCTGAGCGGGCTGATGCCGGTGATCGAGATGCCGGCGGCCGAGTTCGCCTCGTTGATGGCGACGCCGTCGATCGGGTACGACTCGAAGCCCACGAGGGTGTCGAAGAGTACGTTCAGCCCGATCGAGCGGTGGATGTCGAGCAGCCCGTGGTGGTGGTGGTCGAGCAGGGCGCTCTGCCGGTTCTGCAGGTCGCGCAGCAGCTCGCCGAGGGTGGCGCCGGGTCCGCACTCCACCCGGACGGGCAGGGTGTTGATGAACAGGCCGACCATCGCGTCCACTCCGGGGACGACGGGCGGGCGGCCGGAGACGGTGGCGCCGAACACCACGTCCTGGCGGCCGGTGAGCCCGGCGAGGACGAGGGCCCAGGTGCCCTGCACCAGGGTGTTGAGGGTGAGGCCCAGTTCGGCGGCGCGCCGGCCCAGGTCGCGGGCGGCGTCCGCGGACAGCGGGATGTCGATCTGGCCGATGCCGGCCGGGTCGGAGGCGGCGCCGGCCTCGGGGGCGATCAGGGTCGGCGACTCGACGCCGGCGAGCTCCGCGGCCCAGGCGCGGGCCGAGGCCTCGCGGTCCTGACCCGCCTGCCACACCAGGAAGTCGCGGTAGCCGGGCACCCGCGGCAGCGCGGAGGCGTCGCCCTCGGAGCCGTAGAGCCGCAGCAGGTCCTGCATGAGGACCGGGATCGACCAGCCGTCGAAGAGGACGTGGTGGGCGGTGAAGACCAGCTCCCAGCGGTCGGGGGCCAGCATGACGAGGGACATCCGCACGAGCGGGGCCCGGGCCAGGTCGAAGTGGGAGTTGTGGTCCTCGGTCAGGAAGCGCTTCAGCGCCTCCTCGCGGCCCTCCTCGCCGAACCCGCTGAGGTCGAGGTACTGCCAGGGCAGCTCCACGCGGTCGCGTACGACCTGCACCCGGTCCCCCGCCGCGTCGAACACGAACGCGGCGCGGAGGTTGGCGTACCGGTCGAGCAGCGCCTGGCCGGCGGCCCGCATCCGGGCCGGCTCGACCTCACCGGCGAGGTGGAAGACCAGCTGCATCTGGTACGCGTCGAAGGTGGAGCCGGCCAGCTGGGCGTGGAAGAGCAGGCCGTCCTGCATCGTGGTGAGCGGCCAGACGTCCTGCAGGCCGGGGTAGCGCTCCTCCCAGGCCTCGATCTCGCCCTGGGTCGCCCGGACCAGCGGCACGTCCGAGGGGGTCAGACCGCCCGCGGCGGGCTCGGCGGCGTGCCGGGCCAGGGCCTGGAGGGCGGTGCTCCACAGCTCGGCGAGCTCCTCGACGTCCTCCGCCCGGAGCAGGCCCGAGGGGAAGGCGAGCCGCGCGGTGAGCTGCGGGCCCTGCTCGGTGTCGGTGACGAGCGCGCCGACGTCCAGCGTCGAGAGGGCGGGCATCCGCCCGTCGGGCTGCGCGATCAGCTCGGTGGTGCCCTCGGCGAGGGTCCAGCCCAGGCCGCGCAGGTGCTCGGGCACGTCTGCGGAGGACGAGAAGCGGCCCAGGTAGTTGAAGCCGATCTGGCCTGTCGGGTACCGGCGCAGCACCTCGGCGGTCTGCGGGTTCAGGTGGCGCAGCAGGCCGTAGCCCACGCCCTTGTCCGGGAGGGAGAGGAGCTGCTCCTTGACCGCCTTGACGGCGGAGCCGGCTGCGGCGCCGCCCGCGAAGGCCTCGTCGAGGTCGATCCCTGCCAGGTCGAGGCGGACGGGGTACATGGTGGTGAACCAGCCCACCGTGCGCGACAGGTCGGCGCCGGGGGCGACGTCCTCCTCGCGGCCGTGTCCCTCGACCCGGATCAGGGCGGAGGACTCGTCGATGCCGCGGGCCCGGCGCCATTGGGCGACGGCCAGCGTCAGCGCCGCGAGCAGGCCGTCGTTGACACCGCCGTGGAAGCGGGCCGGCAGGGTGGTCAGCAGGGTCTCCGTGACCGGCACGGGGAGCTTGAGCCAGGTGTGGTCCACGGTGGACATCACGTCCACGGCGGGGTCCAGGGCCCGGGAGCCCAGGAGCGGGTCGGGGCCGGCCACGACCGAGCGCCACAGGGCGAGTTCGGCGACGCGCTCGGGCGACGACGCCTCCTCGGCGAGGGCGTGGGCCCAGCGGCGGACCGAGGTGCCCACCTCGGGCAGCTCGGGGGTGCGGCCCTCGCGGACCTGCTCCCAGGCGGTGGCGAGGTCCGGGAGCAGGATGCGCCAGGACACGCCGTCGACGACGAAGTGGTGGAGGACCAGCAGCAGCCGGCCGGCGCCCTCCTGCGGGGCGAACCAGACGAACTGCGCCATGACTCCGGCCGCGGCGTCCAGTCGGCCGGTGGCGGCGTCCAGTTCGGCGGTGGCCGTCTCGAACCACTGCTCGTCCCAGCGGCCGTCGCACTCGACGCGGTGGATCAGCGCGTCCGCGTCGACGGAGCCGGGCGCGCCGACCTCCAGGCCGGCCCGGTCCGCGCCGTCGGCGCCGTCGCCGCCGCCGCCGGCCGTGACCAGGCGGGAGCGCAGGACGTCGTGGCGGTCCAGCACCGCGCCGAGGGTGGCGGCCAGCGCGGCCCGGTCGATGCCCTCGGGCAGCTCGACGGCCATCGACATGGCGAACCGGTCGATGCCCTCGCCGAGTTCCAGCAGGTACTCGCCGATCGGCAGCAGCGGCAGCCGGCCGGCGCCGCCGCCCTCCAGCTCCGCCAGCACGGGCCCGGTGCCCGCCGCGACCCCGACGACCGCGACCGCGGCCAGTTCGGCGACGGTGCGGTGGTCGAAGATCTGGCGCGGGCTGACCTCCACGCCGCCGCCGCGGGCGCGGGAGACGACCTGGATGGAGCGGATGCTGTCGCCGCCGATGGCGAAGAAGTCGTCGTCGATGCCGACCCGGTCCAGGCCGAGGACCTCGGCGTAGACCGCGGCGAGGACCTCTTCCGCCGCGTTGCGCGGGGCGCGGTACTCGCCGCCGCTGAAGTCGGGCTCGGGCAGCGCGGCCAGGTCGAGCTTGCCGTTGGCGGTCAGCGGGAGCCGGCCGACCATGACGAAGACGGACGGGACCATGAACTCGGGCAGCCGGCCCGTGGCGAAGCGCCGGAGCTCGCGCACGGACACGCTGGTGGTCAGGTCCACGTCGAGGTCGCCGAGGCTGGCGACGGTGCCGAAGCCGCTCTGGTCGGCCTCCAGCGGGACCACGTGGCAGACGAGCTGCTTGCTGCCGCGGCCCTCGCGGATGGTGACCACGGCCTGGGCCACGCCCGGGTGGGCGGTCAGGACGGCCTCGATCTCGCCGGGCTCGATGCGGAAGCCGCGCACCTTCATCTGCGCGTCGTCGCGGCCGGCGTACTCCAGCTGTCCGGCGGCGTTCCAGCGCGCCAGGTCGCCGGTGCGGTACATGCGCGAGCCGGCCGGCCCGAAGGGGTCGGCGACGAAGCGGTCGGCGGTCAGCCCGCCGCGGCCGTGGTAGCCGCGGCCGATCTCGCCGGCTACGTACAGCTCGCCCACGACGCCGACGGGTACGGGCCGCAGGCCCGGGCCGAGCACGTAGGTGCGCACGTTGCCGAGCGGGGCGCCGATGGGGGCGCTGCCGGAGCCGTCCCACTCCTCGTCGGCGGGCAGCGCGAAGGTGGTGGCGTAGAAGGACTCGCTCTGGCCGTAGGCGTTGACGACGCGGACCCCGGGGATCGCCTCGCGGACGCGCCGCACCAGCGAGGTGGGCAGGGCCTCACCGGCGAAGACCACGGTGTCGACGGCGATGTTGCCGTTGACCTGTCCGAGGAGTTCGGCGAAGACGGACGGGACGGTGCTGATCACGCCGCCGCTCCAGCCGCCGCGCTCGCCGATCACCAGCGCGTCGCGCACCAGCTCGACGGTGCCGCCGGAGCAGAGGGTGGCGAAGAGCTCGAAGACGGACACGTCGAAGTTGACCGAGGTGCCGGCGAGCACGCGGGTCCCCGCGCCGACGCCGATCGCCGAGGCCAGCCCCAGCACGTCGTTCACCACGTTGGCGTGGGTGATCGCCACGCCCTTGGGCGTGCCCGTGGAGCCGGAGGTGTACATGACGTACGCGACCTGGCCGGGGCGGGCGGTGACCGGGGCGGCAGCCGCGTCCGCCGGCGCACCGAAGTCGATGTCGCCCAGGAACAGCTGCGGGACCTGTGTCCTCGGCAGCACGCCCACGGTCTGCTCGTCGGTGAGGATCAGCCCGGGGGCCGCGTCCTCCAGGATGAAGTCGAGCCGTCGGCTCGGGTATCTCGGGTCGATCGGCAGGTACGCGCCGCCGGCCTTGAGCACGCCGAGCAGCCCGGCCACCAGGTCCGCCGTACGCGGCAGGGCGACGCCCACGAGCGTCTCGGCGCCCACGCCGCGCGCGGCCAGCTCCTGCGCCACGCGCGAGGCCCGCGCGTCGAGTGCGCGGTAGGTGAGGACCTCGTCCCCGGCCTCCAGCGCGACCGCGTCCGGGGTGGCCGCGGCCTGCCGCTCGAAGAGCTCGGCGACGGTCAGCCCGGGCAGCTCCACCGCGGTGTCGTTGAACTCCCGTACGACGGTGTCCAGTTCGGCCTCGTCGAGGACGGGTGCCAGGGCGACCGGCCGGTCCGGGCTCGCGACGACCTCGCGGATGACCCGCAGGTAGCGGTCGACGACGGACTGCGCCGTGGAGCGGTCGAACAGGTCGGTGGCGTATTCGAGGTAGCAGAGCATGCCCGGACCGGCCGGGTCCGAGAAGTAGTTGAACTCCAGGTCGAACTTGGCCGTCGGGGTGGCGAGCACCTCGAAGCGGGCCCGCTCCAGACCCGGCAGGTCCAGCTCGATCCAGGCGTCGTTCTCCCAGGTGAACATGACCTGGAACAGCGGGTGGTAGGCGGTGGACCGCTCCGGGTTCAGGACCTCCACCAGGTGCTCGAAGGGGGCGTCCTGGTTGTCGTACGCGGTCAGCGCCTTCTGCCGGACCTGCTCCAGCACCCGGTCGAAGGTGGGCGCGCCGGAGAGGTCCGTGCGCAGCACCCAGGTGTTCACGAAGAAGCCGACCAGGTCGGCGAGCTCGTCGTCGGTGCGGCCGGCGACGGTGGAGCCGATGGCGATGTCGTGGCCGGCGCCCAGGTGCTGGAGCACCACGGCGAGGGCGGCCTGGAGCACCATCGGGACGGTCATGTCCCGCTCGCGGCCCAGGGTCTCGACGGCCGCCAGCAGCTCGGCGTCGATGGGGAAGCCGACCGTGTCACCGCGGTGGCTGGCCACCGGCGGGCGCGGGCGGTCCGAGGACAGGCGCAGCGGAGTCGGCACGCCCTGCAGCTCGCCCTGCCAGTAGGCGACCTGCGTGGAGACCACGCTGTCGGGGTCGTTCTCGTCGCCGAGCAGCTCGCGCTGCCACAGCGTGTAGTCGACGTACTGCACCGGCAGGTCCGCCCACTGCGGGGCCTCGCCGCCCAGCCGGGCGGTGTACGCGGTGGCCAGGTCGCGGGAGAGCGGCTCCATCGACTCGCCGTCGCTGGCGATGTGGTGGACCAGCAGGAGCAGGACGTGCTCCCGCTCGCCGGAGCGCAGCAGGGTGGCGCGGACCGGTATCTCGGCCGACAGGTCGAAGGTGTACTGCGCCGCCTGGAAGACGGCCTCGTCCACCCCGTCGGGGGCCACCTCGACGAGCGGTACGTCGAGCAGTGCCTCGGCCACCGGCAGCACCTGCTGCGAGGGCACGCCCTGCTCGTCCATCACGATGAGCGTACGGAGGCTCTCGTGCCGGGCCACGACATCGCGCACCGCCGACTGCAGGGCGGTCCGGTCCAGCTCGCCGGTCAACCGCACGAGGAAGGGGACGTTATACGTCGCCGACGGTCCCTCGAATCGGTCGATGAACCACAACCGACGCTGTGCGAACGACAACGGGATCATTTTACTGTCCACTCCTGTCCATCTTGCGCAGTCGAGGCCGGCTCGACGTGCCTGCGTTCTTGACCGTGCGCGAAAGCTCTGAAATTGCGTGAGACTCGAAGATCGACCGCAAAGGCACGCTCACCCCGAGCACCTTCCGGATACGGCTGGTGAGCCGCGTTGCCAGCAGGGAGTTGCCCCCCAGTTCGAAGAAGTCGTCGTTCATGCCGACCCGTTCCACGCCGAGCACCTCCGCCAGCAGCTCGCAGAGAGCCGCCTCCTCGGGAGTGCGCGGCGCCCGGTAGGGGCGGCCGGCCGGTTCGGGGTCGGGCAGCGCGGCCCGGTCGAGGCGGCCGTCGGGGGTCAGCGGCAGCCGTTCCAGGGTCACGAGGACCGCGGGGACCAGGGCTGCGGGCAGGTGCCGGGCGGCGTGGGCCCGCACCTGGTCGGCGTACGGTCCGGGCTCGGCCCCGTACGGCTCGGCGGGTACGAGGTAGCCCACCGACTGAGCGGTCCCGCCCGGCCCGTGGCCCTCGCGGACGACCACGGCCGCCCGCGCCACCCCGGGGTGCCCGGTCAGGACGGCCTCGATCTCGGCGGGCGCGATCCGTGTGCCGCGGACCGCCGCCTCCGTGTCGCCGCGCCCCAGGAACTCCAGCCGGTCGTCGCCGTTCCAGCGGACCAGGTCGCCGGTGCGGAACATCCGCGATCCGGCCGGGCCGTGGGGGTCCGCGACGAACCGCTCCGCGGTCAGCCCGGTGTGTCCCCGGTAGCCGCGGGCCGGTGCGCCGCCCGCGAGGTACAGCTCCCCGACCGCGCCGTGCGGCACCGGGGTGAGCCCGGCGCCGAGGACGTACGCCCG
This sequence comes from Streptomyces sp. NPDC001513, assembly GCF_042894695.1. NCBI lineage: Bacteria > Bacillati > Actinomycetota > Actinomycetes > Kitasatosporales > Streptomycetaceae > Streptomyces > Streptomyces sp. NPDC001513. The sequence goes on along the minus strand of NZ_JBIAVU010000007.1, from coordinate 232,107 downwards.
CACTCCGGCGAGCGGGGTCCCGGCGGGCACGGCGGCGGTGCCCGGTGGCTCCTCGCCGTCCGGTGGCGAGAAGGCGGTGGCGGGGCCGGTCTCGGGGTGCCCGTGGAGGGTGACCAGCCGGGCCCCCGGGGCGGACTCGGCCGCCCGGCGCGCCAGCGCGGCCGGCAGCGGCTCGCCCGCGAACACGATCGTGTCCGCGTGGATGTCCTCGGCGACCTCGTCGAGCAGGTCGGCGAAGGCCGAGGGGGTCGTGGCGAGGAGGCCGTGTCCGGTGAGGGACCGCGGGTCGGCCGGCAGCTCGACGCCCGCGCCGCCGCAGAGCGCGGCGAGGATCTCCGGTACGGGCGGTTCGGCGTCGCCGGAGGCTCCGACCAGCAGCCGTGGGCCGCCGACGGCGGAGCCGAGCCGCGCGAGCAGCCCCGGTACCCGCTCGGCCAGATTGCGGTGGGTGGTCTCCACCCCTGTCGGGCCGCCCGAACTGCCGCAGGCGTACGAGAGGTGTGCGAGCGCGTCGGGCCGTCGGACGGGGGCCGCCGGAACGGATGTGCCGTCCCCGGACTCCAGTTCGCCCAGGTGCGCGGTGGGGACCGCGAGGTCCGCCGCGGCCGCCGTGTCCGGGTCGGTGAGCACCAGCAGCGGGCGCGCATCGGCCAGGACGCGTGCGAGGCGGTCGCCCGGGTGGCGCGGGTCGAGCGGCAGGACGGCGGCCCCGGACTTGAGGACGCCGAGCAGCGCGACCACCAGGTCCGCCGACCGCGGCAGGGCCAGGGCCACCGGGGTCTCCGGGCCGGCGCCGCGGGCGATCAGGCCGTTGGCCAGCCGGTTCGCCCGCTCGTCGAGCTCCCGGTAGGTGAGGGAGCGCGCACCCGAGACCACGGCGACCGCCTCGGGGGTCGCGGCGGCCTGCCGCTCGAACAGCTCCGGGACGGTCGCCCCGTCGGCGTCGGCGTCGGTGCCGGTGCCGGCGGCACGCGGGCCCGCGCCGAGCCCGTTCAGCAGCCGGTCCCGCTCGGCCGGCGCCAGTACGTCCACGGTGCCCACCCGGCGGCCGGTGTCCTCGGCCAGCTGCCGCAGGATCGCGGCGAACCGGGCGGCGATGGACTCGGCGACGGCGGGGTCGAGCACGGTGCGCTGGTACTGCACCGCCAGGCGCAGCCGGTCGGGCTCGATGAAGGCGAGCACCGTCACCGGGTAGTGGCTGGCGGTGAAGGAGCGGATGCCGGTGATCGAGATGCCGGCCGCGCGGCTGGCCTCGACGATGCCGGCCCGGTCCATCGGGAAGGACTCGAAGCCGATGATCGTGTCGAAGAGGACGTCCATTCCGGCGGCCTGCTGGATCTCGCTCAGGCCGAAGTGGTGGTGGTCCATGAGCGCGGCCTGCCGGCCCTGCAGTGCGGTCAGCAGCTCGGCAAGGGTGTCTGCGGGGGCGCACCGCACCCGTACCGGCAGGGTGTTGAGGAACATGCCGACGGTGGTGTCGGCGCCGGGCAGGGCGGGCGGGCGGCCGGCGACGGTGGAGGCGAACACCACGTCCCGGCGGCCGGTGAGCTGGGCCAGCAGGATCGCCCAGGCGCCCTGGACCACCGTGTTCAGGGTGACTCCGAGGTCGGAGGCGCGCCGGAACAGCTCGCGGGAGGCCTCGACGGGCAGCGGCACCTCGGCCTGCCGCATGGCGATGTCCTCGGCGGACTCGGCCGACTCGCCCGACCGGGCCGACCCGGCGGACTGACCGGCCGGGGCGGCCGGGGCGGTCACCACCGGGGCGAGGAGCGTCGGCTCCCCCAGCCCGCTGAGCTCCTCGCGCCAGACCCGGGCGGACTCCTCGGGGTCCTGGCGGGAGAGCCAGGCCAGGAAGTCCCGGTAGTCGCGGGCGGGTTCCAGCCCGGTGGCCTGACCCGCCGAACCGTAGAAGGTGAGCAGGTCCTGCATCAGCAGGGGCACCGACCAGCCGTCGAACAGCACGTGGTGGGCGGTGAGGACGAGCTCGTACGTCTCCTCGCCGGTCCGGATCAGCGTCAGGCGCAGCATCGGCGGCGCGATCTGGTCGAAGTGCGTGGTCAGGTCCTCGGCGAGGAACCGCTCGAAGGCCTCCGTGCGCTCCGCCTCGCCGAGCCCGGACAGGTCGAGCTCCTGCCAGGGCAGGGTGACGGAGTCCAGGACGAGCTGGACCAGGTCCCCGTACGCGTTGTGCACGAAGGCGGTCCGCAGGCCGGAGTGCCGCTCCAGCAGCGACTGCCCGGCGGCGCGCAGCCGGCCGGCGTCCACCCGCCCGGACAGGTGCAGGGCGTACTGCACCTGGTAGGCGTCGAAGGAGGAGTCCTCGAAGATCGAGTGGAACAGCAGGCCCGACTGGAGCGGGGTGGTGGGCCAGACGTCGGTGAGGCCCGGGAAGCGCCGCTCCCAGCCGTCGATGTCGTGCTGGCTCGCGGTCACCAGCGGCAGGTCCGAGGGGGTCAGGCCGCCGGCGCCGGGCTCGGCCGCGTGCCGGGCGAGTCCTTCCAGGGCGGCGCACCACAGGTCTGCGAGCTCCCGTACCTCCGCCGGGGTGAGCACTCCCTCGGGGGCGCTGAAGGCGGCGTTCAGGACCGGGCCGGCCGGCTGGTCGCTGACCGTGGCGTTGATGTCGAGTGCGGCGGAGGCCGGCATGCGCGGGTCCTGCGCGGCGTCGAGCTCGGCCAGTTCGGCGATGGCCGCGGCCTCGGGGGCCTGGGTGAAGCCCGCCCCCCGCGCGTCCCCGGGCCGTTCGGAGCCGGCGGCGAAGCGTCCCAGGTAGTTGAAGCCGACCTGCCCGATGGGGTGTTCGGCCAGCTGGGCGGCGGTCTGCGGGTTCAGGTGGCGCAGCAGGCCGTAGCCGATGCCCTTGTCGGGCAGGGAGAGGAGCTGCTCCTTGACCTTCTTGACGGCGAGGCCGGCGGCCGGTCCGCCCGCGAAGGCCTCGTCAAGGTCCACCCCGGCCAGGTCCAGGCGCACCGGGAAGGCGGTGGTGAACCAGCCCAGGGTGCGCGCGAGGTTCGCGCCGGGGGCGGCGGCCTCCTCGCGGCCGTGTCCTTCGAGGCGGATCAGGGCGGAGGTCTCGTCGACGGAGCGGGTACGCCGCCACTGCGCGAGCGCCAGGGCCAGCGCGGCCAGCAGTCCGTCGTTGACCCCGCCGTGGAAGGCCGCGGGCAGGTCCGTCAGCACGGCCTCGGTCACGGAGGCCGGGAGCCGGACGTGGGTGACGTGCACCGAGGACCGTACGTCGACGGCCGGGTCCAGCCGGCGGGCGCCGAGCACCGGGTCGGGCCCCTCGACGATCGAGCGCCAGAGGTCCAGCTCCGCGACCCGCTCGGGGCGCAGGGCCTCGTCGGCCAGCGCGTGCGCCCAGCGGCGCATCGAGGTGGCCACGGGCGGCAGTTCGGGGGTGCGGCCGGCGCTGATCTGCTGCCAGGCCGAGGCGAGGTCGGGCATCAGGATGCGCCAGGACACGCCGTCCACGATCAGGTGGTGGAGGACGAGCAGGAGCCGTCCGGCGCCGGCGTTTTCGCCGGCCTCGCCGCCCTGCCCCTCCTCGCCGCCGGGCGCGTCGAACCAGACGAACTGCGCGACGACGCCCGCCGCCGGGTCCAGCCGCCGCGCGGCCTCCTCCAGCTCTCCGAGCAGCAGGTCCCGCCAGGACTCGGCGTCCCGGCGGCCGTCGCACGCGACGCGGCGCAGCAGCGGCTCCACGTCCACGGAGCCGGCGGGCGCGACGACCAGGCCGTCGGCCTCGCCGTCGCCCTCCCCCGCGGCGTCGGCGACGAGGCGCGAGCGCAGCAGGTCGTGGCGGTCCACCACGGCCGTCAGGGTGGCGGCCAGTCCGGCGCGGTCGATGCCCTCGGGCAGCTCCAGCACCATGGCCTGCAGGAAACGGCCGAAGCCGGGGCCCCAGTCGCGGATCCAGCGCGCGACGGGCAGCAGCGGCATCCACCCGGTGCCGCCGCCGGCGAGCTCCGTCAGGACCGGGCCGGTGGGGGCGCCCTGGCCGTTGGTGACGGCGATCTCGGCGAGGCGGGCGACGGTGCGGTGCTCGACGGCCTGGCGGGCGGTGACCACCAGGCCGCGCGCCCGCGCCCAGGACACCACCTGGAGCGACTGGATGCTGTCACCGCCGAGGGTGAAGAAGTCGTCGTCGATGCCGACCTGGCCCACGCCGAGGGCCTTCGCGAAGAGCTCCGCGAGGATCTCCTCCTGCGGGGTGCGCGGGGCCCGGTAGGTCTCGCCCTTGAACTCGGGTTCCGGCAGGCGGGCCTTGTCGAGCTTGCCGTTCGGGGTCAGCGGCAGCCGGTCCAGCAGGACGAAGGCCGCCGGGACCATGTGGTCGGGCAGCTGGTCGGCGGCGAAGGCGCGCAGCTCGCCGACGCCGAAGCCGGAGTCGAGGGCGATGCTGCCGTAGGCGCTGCCCTGCGGGCCCGCCTGGCCGGGGCCGCCGGAGGCCGCGGGGACCACGTAGGCCACCAGCTGGCGGCTGCCGCGCCGCTCGTAAGGGAGGACCGCGGTGTCCGCCACGCCGGGGTGGCCGCTGAGCACCGCCTCGATCTCGAGCGGCTCGATCCGGATGCCGCGGATCTTGACCTGGGTGTCGACGCGCCCGTGGAAGACGAGTTCGCCCTCCGGCGTCCGTTCCACGAGGTCGCCGGTGCGGTACATCCGCGCGCCGGGCCCGGCGAAGGGGCAGGCCACGAAGCGCTGGGCGGACAGGTCGGGGCGGCCCAGGTAGCCGCGGGCCAGCGAGGCGCCCGAGACGTACAGTTCGCCGATCACTCCGGCGCCCACCGGGCAGAGCGCGTCGTCCAGGACGTGCACGTCGGTGTCGGTGATCGAGCGTCCGATCGGCGGTACGCGGCCGTCGCCGGCCAGCGGCGCGCTCATCGTGGCGCACACGGTCGTCTCCGTGGGCCCGTACGCGTTGATCATGCGGCGGCCGGCCGACCAGGTGGCGACCAGCTCGGGGGTGGTGGCGTCACCGGCGACCACGAGGGTCTCGACGGAGGCCATGGCCCCGGCGGGGAGGGCGGCGAGCACCGGCGGCGGCAGCGTCACGTGGGTCACGCCGTGCCGGGCGATGGTGTCGGCCAGCGGGGCGCCGGGGGCCAGCGCCTCCTTGTCGGCCAGCACGAAGGTGGCGCCGGACAGCAGGCCCATGCACATCTCCCACACCGAGGCGTCGAAGCTCGGCGAGGCGAACTGCAGCACCCTGCTCGCCGGGCTCACCTTCAGCCGCTCGGCGTGCGTGGCCAGCAGCGGGGCGAGGCCGTTGTGGGTGACGGCGACGCCCTTGGGGCGGCCGGTGGAGCCCGAGGTGTAGATGACGTACGCGGTCTGCGCCACCCGCTGCGGGCGGATCCGGTCCGCGTCGGCGAGCGGGCCGGCCGCCTCGGCGGCGACCGCCGCCGAGGTCTCGGGGGCGTCCAGCAGCAGTACGGGGGTGGGGAGTTCGGGCAGCAGGCCGCCGGTGGCGGCGTCCGCCAGGACCAGGCGGGCGCCGGAGTCCTCGACCATGTACCGGAGGCGGTCCGCGGGGTACGCGGCGTCCATCGGCAGGTACGCGCCGCCCGCCTTGAGCACCGCGAGGACGGCCACCCACAGCTCCGGCGACCGCTGCACGGCCACGCCCACGACCGACTCCGGTCCGACTCCGCGTCCGGCCAGGAGCCGCGCCAGGCGATTGGCGCGCGCGTCGACCTCGCGGTAGGTCAGCGAGGTCTCGCCGAAGACCAGTGCGACGGCGTCCGGAGCGGCGACGACCTGCTTCTCGAACATCTCAGGAATCGTCGCCACCGGCACCGCCGTGTCATGGAACGAGCACAAAGCGACCATCCCCCAATGGTTGGACATGAAGACCGGAATCTCGTGGGTTTGATTTCTCATTGATCTCAGCCGGCGGGCGGTGCGACAAGCCCGAAAAAGCTGCCACACAGGAATTGCCCGCGGAAAACCGCACCGCTCGCGATGCGACCCGTTGGGGAGCTTAGGGCTCCAGCACCGTACCGGCGATGAATTCGAGCAGCTCGGAGCTCAGCCCGGGCTCGAAGAGATAGAAATGCCCGCTGGGGTAGACACGCAGGTCGAAGGCGGTGTCCGTGTGCGCGCCCCAGGTCTCCATCTCGTTCAGCGGGGCCCGGCTGTCGGACTCGCCGACCAGTGCGGTGATGGGCACGTCCAGCCGCGCGTCGACGGGCATCGCGTGCTGCTCCCAGAGGGAGAAGTCGTCCATCACGGAGGGCAGCAGTGCCTCCATGGCGTCCTCGTCGTCGGCGAGCTCCTCGTCGAAGCCGCCGAGCCGCAGCACCTCGGCGCGGAACTCCTCGTCGGAAAGTGCGTGCAGCTGGGGGCGGTTGCGGAAGGGCTCGGGCGAGGCCTGGCCGGAGAGGAACAGATGGGCGGGCCGGGGGCCACCGCGCGACTGGAGCGCCAGCGCCAGCTCGAAGGCCAGCAGGGCCCCGCAGGAGTGGCCGAAGAAGGAGAACGGGCCGTCCAGGACGGGGCGCAGGGCCTGCGTCAGGGCCCGGACGAGCGGGCCGACCTCGGTGGCGGGGTCCTCCATGATCCGGTTCTGCCGGCCGGGCAGCTGCACCGCGACGACCTCGATGTCGGCGGGGAGTTCCTGCACCCAGTCGGCGAAGGCTCCGGCGCCGCCGCCCGCCTGCGGAAAGCAGATCAGTTGATGGCGGTGTCCGGGCCGTCGCGCCCGCCATATGAAGGGGCTTTCGACGACCAGTCCGGTTCCGGTTTCCGTTGCGTGGCTGCGCGTGTGCATGACCATGACCCCTCTGCAGATTTCGGTGGAAGCGGAAAGCAGAAATCAGAAAGCGGAATGCAGTACCGGGTGCGCTGACGCAGCGGGCCGGATCGGTCACGGCCTATTTCCCGCACTTCCGCAATTGATCGTAGGAGTGGCCCTCCGGCGAGGCAAGGAACGCCCGCACAGCTCTGCCGGACGGGTACTGGTGAGCGATTCCTCCTTGCGTTTTCGGCCACCGCGCCCCGTTCTTTGCGCTTCCGCCGGCCCGCTGTCCCGTCGACGGGACGGCGGCAGCACGAAGAACGGGGCTGCCCGGCCTTTCGGCCGGGCAGCCCCGTTCGGGTTCCTGCGTGGTGCGAGGGGGACTAGATCTTCGCCTCGCGGTTGAAGGCGGAGCGGGCCCAGAAGTAGCCGAGGACGCTGAGGACGACGCCCCAACCAAGCGCCAGCCACGCGCTGTTGCCGATCTCCGTACCCATGAGCAGGCCGCGGAGGGTGTCGGTCATCGGGGTGAAGGGCTGGTACTCGGCGAACCAGCGCAGTCCGACCGGCATGGACTCCGGCGGGACGATGGCGCTGCCGAGGAAGGGCAGGAAGGTCAGCGGCATGGGCGCGTTGCTCGCCGCCTCCACGCTGCTGGAGCCCAGACCGATCGCCGCGGACAGCCAGCTGAGGCCGAAGGCGAGCAGGGCCAGGATGCCGAGGGCGGCGATCCACTCGACGACGGTGGCGTTGGGCCGGAAGCCCACCAGGAGCGCGACGGCGATGACCAGAACCAGGCTGATCATGGTCTGGATGACATTGCCCACCACGTGCCCGGTCAGCACCGAGGAGCGCGAGATCGACATGGTCCGGAAGCGGTTGATGATGCCTTCGGTCATGTCCGTGCAGACCGACACGGCCGTCGAGACCGCGCCGGCGGTGGCCGCCATCAGGAGGATGCCGGGAGCCACGAAGTTGGTGTAGTCGCCGCGGTCGCCCGTACCGCCGCCGGGCAGTTCGATGCCGGCGCCGAGTGCGCCGCCGAAGACGTAGACGAACAGCAGGAGCATCAGGATCGGCATCGCGACGATCGAGATCGTCATCGAGGGGTAGCGCTGTGCGTGCTTGAGGTTGCGGCGCAGCATCGTCATCGAGTCGCGCATCGCGTACGTGGTGCTCATCGGCGGGCCTCCTGCGCCGTGTTGGCGGTGCTGGGAACGGTGGTCGCGTGGTGCCGCGACCCGTCACCGGTGAGGGCGAGGAAGACGTCGTCCAGGTCGGGCGTGTGGACGGTCAGCGCGTCCGCCGTGACACCGGCGCCCTCCAGCAGGTCGAGGACGGCGCGCAGCGCGGGGATGCTGCCGTCGCTCGGGATCTGCAGGGTGAGCTTCTCCTCGTCGCGGGCGCCCTCGTCGAGGCCGAGCCGGCGGGCGGCGGCGTCCAGGCTGGGCGCGTCGGAGAACTGAAGGCGGATGTGCCCGCCGGGGATGCGGCGCTTGAGCTCGTCCGCGGTGCCCTCGGCGACGATCTTGCCCTTGTCGAGGACGGCGATCCGGTCCGCGAGCTGGTCGGCCTCTTCCAGGTACTGCGTGGTGAGGAAGATGGTCACGCCCTGGGCGGTCAGCTGCTGGATCAGGTGCCACATGGTGCGGCGGCTGCGCGGGTCGAGGCCGGTGGTCGGCTCGTCGAGGAAGATCAGGCTCGGGTTGCCGACCAGGGTCATCGCCAGGTCCAGCTTGCGGCGCATGCCCCCGGAGAAGGTGGAGGCCATCTTGCCGGCCACCTCGGTGAGTTCGAACTGTCGGAGTAATTCGGCGGTGCGGCGCTTGCCCTCCGCGCGGTCGAGGTGGTGCAGGTCCGCCATGAGGAGCATGTTCTCCTCGGCGGTCAGCAGCCCGTCCACCGCCGCGAACTGGCCGGTGACACCGATCCGGGCACGGATGGCGTCCGCGCTCCGCTCCAGCGAGTGCCCCACCACGGTCGCCTCGCCACCGTCGGCGGCGATGAGCGTGGAGAGGATCTGGACCGTGGTGGTCTTCCCCGCTCCGTTCGGACCGAGCAGCGCGAAGATCGTGCCCGCCTGCACATGCAGGTCAATCCCGTCGAGTACGACCTTCTCGCCGTACGACTTGCGCAGGCCGACTGCGCTGATCCCCTTGGGCGGGGCCATCTGTTCGGTCGCGGCACTCATCGTGCCCCCTCCATTTCGTAGCGGTTGCGAGGCAGAGCTCTGACGTCAGGCGCCGTGCGCACGCTGGATGGTGATGTCACCGAGGCTGGTCCGCGCGTGCACCTTGACGGTCTCCGCGCCCTCTGTGGGGCCTTCGGCGGATCCGAGGGTGCTGTAGACCGTTCCGGACTGGGAGTTGATGTCGAGCCAGGCGGCAGTCCCCTGGCGAATCCCGACTTCGAGGTTGCCGGCCTTAGTCTGAAGCTCCACCGTGCCGCGCGCCACTTCCTCGATGCGAACGTTGCCATTCGAGCTCTTTGACGTCACCGACCCTTGCGCCCGGCCGACGGTGATGTTTCCATTGGCGACCTTCAGCCGCAGATCGCCCGCCACGTCGTCCAGCCACGTGTTGCCGTTGGAGTTCTTGATGTCGGCGTCGCCGCCGATCGTGCGGACCCGCACCTCGCCCGAACCGGTGGTCACGTCGACGTCGCCCGTCGCCGTGTCGAGCTGCACGTCCCCGTGCTGGGTCTTCAGCCGCACCGGACCGGCCTGGTCGAGCCGGATGTCGCCGGCGCTGGTGCGGACCTCGCACTCGCCCAGCGTCCCCTTGCAGCTGATGTCGCCCATCTCCAGCGTCCCGAGGAGCCGCGAACCCTGCGGCAGCGCGACCTCGACCAGGACCGAACCGCGGGCGGAGAACAGCCCGCGCGCCTTCGGCGTACGGACCGTCAGCGTGCCGTCGGAGAAGTCGACCTTGGTCTCGTCGGCGGCGCGCTGGTCGTCCTTGTCGCCGGCGGTGCGGGGGTGGATCTCGACCACCGCGTCGGTCCGGTCCCCGGCACTGATCCGGGCGACACCGACCTCGACGTGGATGTTCGCGGTGATGGGTCCCTTGGTGTCGTAAGAAGGCATGACTGTCCCGTCCTCGTGAGTCTGGTGATCGCCCCCGCTCCGGGGACGTGAAGATTGACGCGAAAGTGGTCGGCCTCTCGCACGCCGAAACGGTGCTCCGGGAGAGCTAGCTCACCCAGCCCGTGAAGCTCTTCCTGCCGCCGCCCCGCTGGGGTGCCGGCGCCTCGCCCTGCCGTCCGCCGCCGGGTTCGAGCGCGCCCGAAACGGCCCTGACCAGCCAGGCGTTGAGCGACAGCCCCTCCCGCGCGGCCGCCTGCTCGGCACGTGTCTTGACGTGGCCGGGGAGTCGGAGGTTGATGCGTGCGGTACTGCTGTCCTCTCCTTCCGGCGCGATCGGCACGGCGGGCAGGGCATGCGCTTCCTCGTAGCCCTGCGCCACGAAGGGCTCGTCCTTCGGCGGCGCCGTCACGACGAACTCGGGCTCGAGCCCGCGCAGCCGTACGTCCACCGAGCCCGGAGCGAGCTCCCGGGTGACCTCACCCATGGCGTCCGACAGGGCGTTCAGGAGGGTGAGTCTGGCTGCCGACTCTAGCGGTGCGGTGATGCGCTCGGCGAGAGCGCGAGCATCGTCGCCACCCGCTTCGGCGGCCACCGCGAGCTCGTGCCGAAGACTGGCGACATAGGGCGTGAGGTCCATGTCCCACAGCATGACACACATATGGCGCCATGGCGAGCCAATCTGGCGCCATATGTGCCACCATTTACAAAACCGCAGGTCAGGAGCGGTGCCATCGTTGCGCCATCCTGAGCCACATGGCACCACCACTCCCAGGGCCACACCACTCCGGCACCACTCGGCGCCACGTACGGGCCCGGCGGCGCCGCCCGTCCGTCCCGTCCCGTCGACAGGACAAAGCCCCCGGCGTATCCCGAAATGCTTCAGGTACGCCGGGGGCTCCCCGGCACGCACGAACGGCAGGCCGCCCCTACGGCCACAACTCCAGCAGGGCGTCCAGGGTGAGCTTCCACATCGGCTCGGCGCCCGTCCCGAACGCGGCGGCGAGCGCGTACCCGACGGCCGCGTCGTCGGCGCCCGGTTCGCCCTTCCACTCGACGGACACCCGGCCGTCCCCGCTCGAAGAGAAGACCCCGAGGAGCGCTCCGTCCCGGAGCAGCCTGCTCCCGTCGAGCGAGTCGGGGACCAGCCGGTACGCGCCGACGTCCACCCGGTAGGACTTGCGCGTCAGGAACCCCTTGGCGGGCCGCAACGGCACCTCCGCCCCGTCGACGGTCATCGCCAGACGATCCGGGTCCCGCGTCCCGATCGGCACGTGGCTCTCCACCGACGTACCGGCGGCCCGCCTCACCTCGACGCGCGCGACCCGCTCCCCGTCCACGACGAGACACCCGCCCTCGTGGTCGAGTTCGACGTCGACCACACCGAACAGCGGGTCCTGGGCGGGTATGTACGTGAAGGGCGTGCTCATCGCCCGGCGGGCCAGGGAACCTCGGTCTCGACGGGGGCGGGGTAGTCGATGCCGGGCGCGCTGAAGCCGTACAGCTGCCGGACGCTGTCGCGGAACCACTCCAGGTCGGCGAGGTCCGTGATGGTCTCGGTGGTGGCGGTCTGCCAGCGCTCCGCGACCGCCTCCTGCACCTCGGGCGCGAGCTCCCACGTGTCGAGGCGGACCCGGCCCTCGTCGTCCGTCACGAGCGGCTGCACGCCGGTGAGCTGGTCCCACAGCTCCGCCAGCTGGTCGACCGGGGAGACCATCCGGTCCCCGAGGACGCCCCGCAGCAGCCCCGTGTAGAGGGCGATGCCGGGAATGGCCGTCGACGACTGGGTGACGGCGGCTCCGTTGACGGAGGTCACCGCGCGCCCCCCGCAGAGGTCGCGCAGTCGGGCGTCGAGCTCCCGGGCGGTCTGCTCCAGGTGGGCCTTGGCGGCGCCGATGGTGCCTTCCCGGTAGATGTCGGCCGTCAGCGGAGAGCCGATGTACGAGAGGGCCGCCGTGCTGAAGCCGTCGGCGAGCAGTCCGCGGTCGGCCAGGTGGGACACCCACCGGGCCCAGTCGATGCCGCCCATCACGGCGATCGTCTGCGCGATCTCGCCCTCGTCGGCGGGCTCGGTCGACACCTCGCGGACGTCCGGCTTCCCGTCCTCGTCGAAGACGAGGGTCTTGGTACGGGCCGTCGCGCCGATCGGCTTGAGGGACGAGGAGAAGGTGGTCCCCGTCTCGGGGTCGGTGCGCCGGGGGGCCGCCACGGAGTAGATCAGGTGGTCGAGCCGGCCGAAGCGCCGCTTCACCAGGTCGGCCACCTGCTCCTTCATCTCGTCGGAGAAGGCGTCGCCGTTGAGGAAGTGCATCTCCCGTCCGGCGTCCTGGGCGAGTTCGGCGGTCGCGGCGGTGCGGTACCACCCCGCGGTGCCGGTGCGGCGCTCGGTCGGCGCCTTCTCGAAGGAGACCCCGATGCCGCGGATCCCCGCGCGGGCGAGCCCGGCGACGGTGGCGGCCAGTCCGTAACCGGAGGAGGACCCGATGATCAGAGCCACGGGCGCGTCATCATCAAGGGCAGCCGCGGGCCGGGCGGCGACCGCGTGCCACATGTCGTTCACCAGACGGGCGCAGCCGGCGGGGTGCGAGTCCAGGAAAAGGAACCCCCGGTTGCGGGGGGTGATGACGCGTTCGCTCATGAAACAGTCCTTGACGTGACGGCGGGCATGGTCTCAGGGCAGGGCAAAAGTGTACCGAAGGCACGGTCCGCGTAGATCAAAGGAGTTTCCGGTCCGCTGCGTTGAGCGTCCTTCACCGCTCCGAGCAGCAGGAAGTGGTCGCCGCCCCGGACCGCCTGCGTGACGTCGCACGCGATCCATCCGAGGCAGCCGGCCAGCCGCGGCAGCCCGTCATCGGCACGCCAATTCGCACCGGCGAAGCGGTCCACCCCCGGGCGGGCGAAGCGGTGGGCCAGTCCCCGCTGTGACGCGGCCAGCACGTTCACCCCGAACCGCCCCGACCGGACGATCCTGGGGAGCAGGGTCGAGTTCTCGCTCAGTGCGACGGTGACCATCGGCGGGTCGAGGGAAAGGGAGGCGAACGCGGTGACGGTGGTCCCGTGCGGGGCGCCTTCGTCGAAGGCGGTCACGATCGTCACCGGGCCGCCCACGCCCGCCATCACGTCCTTGAAACGGGACGTCGCCAGGGTGGCGGTCATGCGGTGCACCGCTGCTCGCCCGTGGCCGCCCGCCCCGTCCGGAAGCGCGAAGCGCATTGCAGGAACGCGTCGTTGGCGGCGGGGTCCCCGATGGTGACCCGGACGCCTTCGCCCGGGAACGCCATGACGGACACGCCCGCCGCGGCGCACAGGTCGGCGAACTCCGCCGTGTGCGCGCCCAGTCGCAGCCACACGAAGTTCGCGTGCATGGGCTCCACCGTCCACCCCCGAACCGTCAGTTCCCCCGTCACCCGGGCGCGTTCGGCCTTCACCGCGGAGACCCGCTCGCGCAGCGCGGACTCGGCGCGCAGCGAGGCGACCGCCGCGTCCTGGGCGAGCTGGCTGACGCCGAAGGGGACCGCGGCCTTGCGCAGGGCCGCGGCCACCGGCTCGTGCGCGACGGCGTACCCGACCCGCATCCCCGCCAGACCGTGGGCCTTGGAGAACGTGCGCAGCACGCAGACGTTGGGGCGGTCGCGGTAGAACCCGATGCCGTCGGGGTGGTCCGGGCCGTCCGCGAACTCGACGTACGCCTCGTCCAGGACCACCAGGACGTCGGTCGGCACCCGGTCCAGGAACGTCTCCAGCTCGGCGCGGCCCACGAGGGTGCCGGTCGGGTTGTTGGGGTTGCAGACGATGATCAGCCGGGTCCGCTCGGTGACGGCCTCGGCCATGGCCCGGAGGTCGTGGCGTTCGTCGCCGGTCAGCGGCACCTGGACCGGTACGGCGCCGGCGAGCCGGGTCATGACCGGGTACGCCTCGAAGGAGCGCCAGGCGAAGAGGACTTCGTCCCCCGGGCCGACGGTGATCTGCAGCAGCTGCTGGGTGACGCCGACCGAGCCGGTGCCCACCGCTATGTGGGCGGCGGGGACGTCCAGCCGGGCGGCGAGTTCGGCGGCCAGCTCGCGGCACCCCAGGTCGGGATACCGGTTGACCTGCCCGGCCGTGGCCGCGAGCCGCTCCAGGACTCCGGGCAGCGGCGGGTAGGGGCTCTCGTTGGCGGCCAGCCTGTGGACCGGTGCGGTGCCGGTGGGGACCCGCGGCGGTGTGTAGCCGGGGACGGCGTCCAGCGCCGGGCGCAGTCGGGGGCCGGTGGTGCTCGGCATCATGCCTCTTCCGTGGTCGTGGCCGGGGACATCAGGGAGTGCTCGGGGTGAAGGCGACGGGCAGCCTGCTGACGCCGGTGAGGAAGTTGGACCGCGAGTACTCGACGTCGCCGGTCAGGCTGACGGAGCCCACCTGGTCCCGGATCTCCTCGAAGAGGATCTGCATCTCGATCCGGGCGAGCGCGCCGCCCAGGCAGAAATGGGGTCCGAAGCCGTACGCCATGTGCTTGTTGGGCGTGCGGGCGAGGTCGAAGGCGTACGGATCCTCGAACACCTCCTCGTCCCGGTTGGCCGCGCCGATCCACAGGGTGACGATGTCGCCCGCGGCGATCCGGGCCCCCCGGACGGTGGTGTCGGCCGTCGCCACCCGCGCGATGTGCAGTGCCGGCGACGTCCAGCGGACGATCTCCTCCACGGCGCTGTCGATGACGTCGGGCCGCTCCTTGAGCACCCGCCACTGGTCCGGGTGCTCGATCAGCGCGAGCAGGCCGCCCGCGCCCGAGAAGCGGGTGGTCTCGTCGCCGCCGATGATGAGGTTGTAGCAGTTGAGGAAGACCTCGACCTCGCTCAGCGGCCGCCCGTCGAGGGTGCCGTTCGCGAGCATGCTCACGGCGTCGTCCTGCGGGTTCGCCCGGCGCTCGGGCGCGAGTTTGGCGTAGTAGTTCATGATGTCGCTCTGCGCCCGGGCGGCCTCCATCGGCGTGCTGTCCGCGTCGAGCGCCGCCGAGGTGAGCTCCAGCATCCGCGCCCGGTCCTCCACGGGGACGGCGAGCAGTTCGCAGATCGCCTCCAGTGGGATGCGTGCCGCGATGTCCGCCACGAAGTCGCAGCCGCCGCGTTCGACGGCTTCCGCGACCAGCCGCCGCGCCACCGTTCGGACGCTGTCGGCGATCCGGCGCATCGACCGCGCCGAGAAGCCGCCCTGGAGGATGCGGCGCAGGTCCCGGTGGCGCGGCGGGTCGGTGACGGCCAGCATCTGCCCGCCGGCGGGGTCGCCGCCGGCCAGCAGGGTGCCCAGGATGTTGCCGCGGGCCGAGCTGAAGGTGGTGGTGTCCTTGAACACCTCCATGATGTCCGTGTACCGGGACAGCACCCAGAACCCGGGGACGCCGGGGGTGGGTTCGTGCCAGCCGACCGGGGTCTCGTTCTGCAGCCGCCGCCACAGCCGGGGCTGGTTGTCCACCGCGTAGACGTCGGGGTTCAGCAGGTCGACGCCGACGGGCCTCCGGTCGTCGCTCACCTGCCGCCGTCCTCTGCGGCCGCCACGCTCGCCGGACGCAGGTCGGTCCAGTTGCCGGTGATGAAGTCGAGGCACTCCTGCCGGGTGCCCGCCTCCCGCAGGGTGGTCCAGCCCTGCGGGACGTCCAGGGTCTGCGGCCAGAGGCAGTGCTGGCCCTCGTCGTTGGCCAGCACGCGGTAGGTGCCGTCCGGGTCGTCGAACGGATGGGTCACGGTCGTCTCCGCAGGGTGTCGTGCGGCCCGGGAGGGCCGGGTGTGGCGTGTGGCTTCGTGGCGTCGAGGCCGGTCATCCGCCGGCCATCCGCTCGCCGACGGCCGCGCCGATCTCGGCCAGCGGCTTGGGGTGGATGATGCTGTTGTGGCCGTAGGGCATCGGGCGGTCCTCGATCCGGCCGGTGCTGAACCTCCGCCAGCTGCGCGTCACCGCCGCCACGTCGCGGTCGTCCCCGTCCGCGTGGAAGAGGAGCAGGTCGCCTTCGTACGGCGTGAGTGCGCGGGCGCGCAGCTTGATGTTGTTCGCGGCGATGGCGACGAGCGAGGTGATGCTCTCCTCCGTGAGGCTGCCGAGGGGGCTGCCCTCGCTGCGCAGGATCCGGAGCGCCTCGGTGCGGGTCAGGTCCTCGTGGACGGGGCCCTCGTACCCGGCGTCGGCGAGCAGGGCGCCGAGCATCTCCTTCTCGACGTTCAGGTCGTCGCCGAACTCCGGGTCGAGCTCCGGGTCGGCCGGCCAGGCGTCGATCATGGCCAGTACGCCGACCTCATGGCCCTCGGCGGTCAGCCTGGTGGCCATGGCGTGGGCGATCACCCCGCCGAACGACCAGCCGAGGAAGTGGTAGGGGCCGGCCGGCCGGATCTCGCGGACCTGCGCCAGATAGTCGTCGACCATCTCGTCGAGCGTCGCCGGCAGCGGCTCCTCGCCGTTCAGCCCGCGGGCCTGGATGCCGTAGACCGGGTGCCGGTCCGGCAGGCCCCCGAGCAGGCCGGAGTAGCACCAGCTGATGCCGCCGCCGGGGTGCAGGCAGAACAGGGGCGCGGCGTCGCCCTCGCGGCGCAGCGGCAGCACCACGGCCAGCGGGTCCTGCGCCGTCATCGGGTCGAGCTGCCGGGCCAGGCCCGCGATCGTGGGGTTCTCGAAGAGCGAGGCGATCGTCAGGTCCACGCCCAGCTCGCCGCGGAGCCGGCTGAGCAGCATCGCCGCGCGCAGCGAGTGCCCGCCGATGTCGAAGAAGTTGTCGTGGACGCCCACCTCGTCCAGGCCGAGCAGATCGCACCAGATGGCGGCGATGGCCTGTTCGGCCGCGCTGCGCGGGCGGTCGTCGGCCGCGGCGGCCGTGGCGCCGGCGCCGCCCGCCTCGGCGAGGCGCCGGCGGTCGATCTCTCCGTTCTCGGTGCGGGGCAGCTCGGTGACCACGGTGAACTCGCAGTGCGTGAGGGTGCCGTAGCGGTCGGGCAGGGCGAGGACGCCCCGGCCTTCGTCGGCGGACCCGTCGGTGCGGTAGCCGACCAGCCGGTGCAGCGCCGCGGCGGGGGTCAGCAGCCGGCCGGCGGGCCACGGCGCGGTGTGGTCCACGCCGATCAGCACCTGCGGGGCGGCGTGCCGCAGGGCCACGTCGAGGGAGGCGACGCCCTGCTCGGGGGCGAGGACGCGGTATCCGCGGGCCTCGGTGAGGGCCTTGAGGGCGTAGCCGCGGCTGAGGCCCAGCTCGTCCCACATGGTCCAGCCCAGGCTCTGGGCGCGCATGCCGTGCGCGGTGGACTGGTGGACGGCCAGCGCGTCGAGGAAGGCGTTGGCGGCGGCGTAGCCGGTGACGTTGGCGCCGCCGAAGAAGCCGTTGACCGAGGAGTAGGACAGGAAGCGGGCGCCCGGCCGGTCCTTGACCAGGTGGTGCAGGACGGCGGCGCCGAGCACCTTGGCCCGGGTGACCTCCGCCCAGTCGCCCACGCCCGCCTCGGTCACCGGCGCCTCGTGGAAGTGGCCGGCGAGGTGCAGCACGGTGGTCGCCTCCGCCGCGAAGTGCTCCTCGGCGTGCCGGACGGCCGTGCGGACGGCTGCCGCGTCGGTGACGTCGGCGGCCGCGTACCGGACCTCGCCCAGGGCGCGCAGCCGCCGCAGGACGGCGATCCGCCCGGCGGCCGCCCCGTCGGAGGCGAGCGTCCGGTCCCAGTCCTCCTCGGCCGGCAGGGGGGTGCGCCCCAGCAGCAGCATGCGTACGCCGTACGCGGACAGCAGGTGGGCCGCGGTCTCGGCGGCGAGCCCGCCCAGGCCGCCGCTGACCACGACGAGTTCGCCGCGGCGCAGTCCGGTGGTCGCGGCCGGGGCCGCGGGCAGCCGTTCGATGCGGCGCACCCGGCGCTCCGCGCCGCGCAGTGCCTGCTCGGGGTCGTCGTCGGCGGCGTCGAGGATCTCCAGGATCCGGTGTGCCGACTCCGCGGGGTCCTGCGGCTCCACGTCGAGGTGGGTGGCCCGCAGCCAGTCGTACTCCTGGCCGACGGACTTCACCACGCCGGCCGAGGCGGCCCGCTCGGGCACCACGCGGTCGCCCTCGCACACCCACTGGCTGTGGGTGGCGACCACGGTGAGGGCCACCGGCCGGCCTCCGGGGTTGGCCCGGACCAGGGCGCCGACGAGCTCCGCGAGGGCCAACGGCCCCTCGCGGTAGGCCGCGGCGAGCTCCTCGGTACTGGTCGCGAGCTCCTGGTACGGGGCGCAGCCGGCGAGGTGGACGACGCGGTCGACGGCGTCGCCGGTGCCGTGCGCGCCGGGGGCGTACGGGGTGCCGGCGGGCAGGACCGTGCAGCGTTCGCCGCGGCCCCGCAGCAGGGCGGCCAGTGCGTCCGCGAGCCCGTGGCGGTCGGCGACGAGCAGGGTGTGGCCGGTGTCGGGCGTGACGGCGCGGGGGCCGGTGGCGGCCCGCTGCCACACCGGCCGGTGGAACCAGTTGGGCAGGGTCGCGTCGTCGTCCGTCGCGGCTCCGGTGCGCCGCAGTTCCGCCGCGAACTCCCCGGCCTCGAACCGCTCGCGCAGCAGGGTGCGCTGGATCTTGCCGATCTCGGTCTTGGGGATGCGGTCCCGGGTGACGGGCACCAGGTACGAGGCGTTGGCGCCGGTCTCGCGCAGGAGCTTGGCGCGGATGAGGGGGATCGCCTCGGTCTCGGCCACCCCGTCGGCGAGGGTGAAGAACAGGGCCAGCTCGTCCGTGGAACTGTCGGCGGTGCGCACCGCGCACGCCGCGGTGAAGGACCGTTCGACCTGATCGAGCTCCTCGACGCACTCCTCCAGCTCATGGCTGTGGAAGTTGTGGCCGTTGATGATGATGGCGTCCTTGGCCCGGCCGGTGATCGTCAGTCTGCCGTCGCGCAGCACGGCGAGGTCTCCGGTCTCGAACCAGCCGTCGTCCGTGAACGAGCTCGCGTTCTGCTCGGGGTTCAGGTGGTATCCGGAGGTGACGGCCGGGCCCTTGACCTGGAGCCGGCCGGGTATCCCCTCGCGGACGACTGCGTCGTCCCCGTCCACGATCCGCATGGTGAACCCGGGGAAGGGGGCGCCGACGCAGACGAACTGGTCGTCGTCCGCGGTGGCCGCGGGATCGAAGCGGTCGTCGACCTCGCCCGAGGAGGTCTCGGACATGCCCCACGCGGGGCGCATGGCGGTGGCGGGCAGTCCGAGCGGGGCCAGGGCCTTCATGAACCGCCGGGTGACCCGGGGGACGATGGCCTCGCCGCCGTTGACGATGACGCGCAGGGCGCTCAGGTCCCCGTCCTGTCCGGCGAGCTGGTCGGCGCGCTCGGCGATCAGGCCGAAGGCGAAGTTCGGGGCCCATGTGGTCGTCACCCGGTGTTCGGCCATCTTGGCGATCCAGCGCAGCGGTTCGGCGAGCACCCACTGGGTGGGGGCCTGGATCTGCCGGCAGCCGACGAAGACGTCGCGGATGTGGGACATCACGATGCCGCCGACGTGGTCCAGGGGCATCCAGTTGAACGAGACGTCCCGCGGTGTCAGTTCGTAGACGTGGCGGGCGGCGGCCGAGCGGGTCAGGACGTTGCCGTGGCGCAGCTCGACCGCCTTGGGGCGGCCGGTGCTGCCGGAGGTGAGGAGGAGCAGGACCAGGTCGTCGGCCCGGGAGTCGTGCCAGTCGGTGGCCTGCGGGGCCGCGCGCAGGTCGTCGAGGACCGCGAGGCGGAGGTCGTTCCAGCCCAGCCGGCTCCCCAGGCTCCGCAGCGGGCCCGCGAGGCCGCGGTCCGTGACCAGCAGGGGCCCGGACAGCAGCGCCCAGGCGCCGGCGAGCTTGTTGGTGGCGGCGTTGTCCTCCGCGTAGGTGGGTGCCACGGCCAGCGGCACGCTGACGAATCCGCCGAGCACACAGGCCCAGAGGCCGGTCACGAAGTCCCGGTTGTCCTGGAGCTGGAGGATCACCTTGTCGCCCGGCCGGGCGCCCAGCGCGCGCAGTCCGCCCAGGACCCGGGACGCCTCGTCGCGCAACTCGGCGTAGGTCTGGTGGTGCTCGGTCCCGTCGGCGGCGACGTAGACGAGGTCCCCGGAGGCCGGGTCGGCGGCGACCCGGCGGAGCACCTCGGCCAGGTTGGCGGCGCCGGGGTCCAGCGCGGGCCCGCCGCTGCTGATCGCGGGCACGTCCGGGTGTCCGGCCCCTTCACCGGCGGCCGGGGTCTCCACGACGGTGGTGTCGCGGGGAAGGGCCCGCAGGTTGACGAAGTCGGCGGCGGTCGGGGCCGGGTCGCTCTCCGCGACCACGACCGCGGCCGGGACACCGCGCTCGGCGAGGGCCCGTTCCCAGGCGCCGGCCAGCTCCTCGTCGAGGACGGGCAGCTCGCGCAGCGCGGCGGTGTCCACGCGGCCGCCCGGGGTGCGCGGCAGGGCGGTGACGAACACCACCGCCGCCAGGACGGCGGCGCCGGGCAGGGCCGCACGCGCGGCCTGGGCGACGCGCTGCGAGGTCACGTGCCCCGAGCGGACGGCGTAGGCGACCAGCTCGGTGGCTCCGGCGGTGGAGCGACGCTCGACGACGGCGCAGCCGGCGATCCCCGGCTCGGCCAGGACCGCCGCGGTCACCTCAGCGATGTCGACGGGCACGCCGGCCACGACTGCGGTGCCCGGCCGGCGGCCGAGGAGTTCGAGCTTCCCGTCGGCGGTGATCCTGCCGGTGTCACCGCAGGCGGCCCACGTCAGCGGGCCGTCACCGGCGGCGCGGCGGGCCAGGCCGGGGCCGGCGGCGTGCACCTCGGCGGGGACGCCGACCGGGGCGGGGGCGCCGTGCGCGTCCAGCAGCCGGAGCGGGCGCAGCGGAGTGAACAGCAGGGCCGTGTCCGCCGGGGCGGGGTCGGCGACAGCGGTGGGTCCGGCCTGCGGGGTGGCGTACACCCAGCGCGGCGTCGTCCCGAGGCGGTCGTGCCGGCGCAGGGACGGGGCGGGCGGCGCCGCGGAGGTCAGGCAGAGCAGGGCCCGCGGTGAGGGGGCCGGTCCGTCCGCGGCGAGGACGGCGGTCAGGTCGGAGTCGGCGGCGATCACGACGGTGGCGCCCTCGGGGGTGACGCGACCGTCGGCGGCGGCCAGGCTCGCACCGTGGCAGACCGGGAGCAGGGCCTCCCACACGGCGCGTTCCCGGCCCCAGGGCGCCTGCCGGGCGACGACGTCGCCGGCGGTCAGGGCGGCCAGCCCGGCGAGCCGTGCCAGGCGGTCGGCGAGCGCCGCGTGGTCGAGGACGAGGGGGCCGCCCGGCACGTCCAGCAGGAGGGCGGGCTCGGAGCCGGCGGGCGGCGCGGGAAGCTGCGCGGTGTGCGGGCCGGCGGCGTCCGGGTCGGGGGCGTCCGGGTCGACGGTGGTGAGGCCCTCGGCCCAGTCGCCGTCCGCACCGCGGGTCAGCAGCAGGCCGAGCCCGGTGCGGCGGACCGAGCGGCGCAGCAGTGCCGGGTCGTCGGACGGGTTCAGGGGCACGCAGACGCCCCCCGCCTCCAGGACCGCGAGGGTGGCGACCAGTTCGTCGACGGGGCCGGAGAGGTGGACGCCGACCCGGGCGCCGGCGGTGAGTCCGGCGGCGCGCAGCCGGGCCGCCACGGCGCCCGCGCGCGCGGCGAGTTCCGCGTAGGACAGGACGGCGCCGGGGGCCCGTACGGCCGTGGCCTCGGGGCGGGCCGCCACCTGGGCGGCGAAGAGGCCCGGCACGGTGGCGTCGGACCGGGAGGCGGCCGCGGGACTGCCGACGGCGTCCAGGACCCGGCGGTCGCCGTCCGTGAGCAGGGACAGTTCCCCGATCCGGCGGGAGGGGTCCGCCAGCGCCTCTTCGAGCACCCGGGTGAGGTGCGCGGCCATGCGCTCCATGGTGACGCGGTCGAACAGGTCGGTGCTGTAGACGAAGGAGCCGCGCAGCCGGTGCGGGTCGTCCCAGCAGTGGACCTCCAGGTCGAAGCGGGCCGTGCCCTCCTCCACGGCGATCCGCTCGGCGCGCACGCCGTCCAGCTCGAAGCCGCCGAGCTCGTAGTTCTGCAGCGCGAAGGTCACCTGGAACAGCGGGTTGGCGCCGATGCCCCGCTGCGGTGCGACGTCTTCCACGATCTTCTCGAACGGGATGTCGTCGTGGGCGTAGGCGCCCTGGCTCATCTCGCGTACGCGGCCCAGGAGTCCGGTGAAGGAGGGATTGCCCGCGAGGTCCGCGCGCATCGGCAGGGTGTTGACGAAGGAGCCGATGAGCGGCTGGGTCTGGGCGTCGTCGCGCCCGGCCATCGGGGTGCCGAGGACGAAGTCGTCCTGCCCCGTGTAGTGGTGCAGCAGCGTGGAGACACCGGCGAACAGCGCCATGTACAGGGTGACGCCCTGGGCCCGGCACATCTCCTTCAGGCGCCGGGTGATCTCCTCGTCGAAGGTGAAGTCGAGGCGGGCGCCGCCGAACGAGCGGGTCTCGGGGCGCGGCCGGTCGGTGGCGAGCCGCAGCTCGGGCAGGTCGCCGCCCAGTTGCGTGCGCCAGTAGTCCAGGCCGTCCTCCAGCGCCGGGCCGCGCAGCTGTTCGGCCTGCCATTCCGCGTAGTCGCCGTACTGGATGGACAGTTCCGGCAGCTGCGGGGACTCCCCTGCCCGGCGGGCCCGGTAGGCCTCGGCGAGCTCCCGCAGGAAGATGCCCAGGGACCAGCCGTCCACGACGATGTGGTGCATCGACAGGACCAGCAGGTGGTCTTCGGGGGCGACGCGCACCAGGGCGGCGCGCAGCAGCGGGCCGTTCTCCAGGTCGAAGGGGGCCTGGATGAGTCCGGTGAGCTGCTCGCGCACCGCGGGCGCCTCGTGCGGGGCCGTCCCGTCGGCTCCGGAGCCGGCGGTCCCGGAGCCGGCGGCCTCGTGCACGGAGAGCTCGATGTCCACGGCGTCGGCGACGACCTGGCGCAGTTCCCCGTCGTCCTCGCGGAAGGTGGTGCGCAGTGCCTCGTGGCGCCCGACGACGTCGTTCAGGGCCGTCCGGAGCACGGCGGTGTCCAGCCCGCCGGTGAACCGGTGCACCATCGACACGTTGTAGAAGGCGCTCTGCGGGCTCAGGCAGTAGAAGAACCACAGTCCCTGCTGGGCGTGGGTGGCCGGGAACTCCAGGACGCCGGCCGCCTCTTCGGGGGCCGTCCGGCCATCGGTGACGGGCTCCTGCGTCTCGCTCGTGGAAGCTGACGACATGGGTGTACTCCTTGGCGACTAGCACCCGGCTCTGCGCCGGTGGTTCGGGACTCGGACGGGACTTCGGCGGTGGGGGCGGGCGATCAGCCGGCGGGCCGCCCCCGGCGGGCACTGCGGGAGATCCGGGGGGCCGGGGCCTCGTCCGCGTGGCCGCGCAGCGCGTCGGCCTCGGCGGCCATCGCCGCGACGGTGAGGTTCTCCATAAGCTTCTTCACCCGCAGCTCGACGCCCAGTTCGTCGCGCAGCCGCTTGACGAGTCGCAGCGCGAGCAGGGACTCCCCGCCGAGGTCGAAGAAGTTGTCGTCGGCCCCGATGCCGTCGACGCGCAGGAGCTCCTCCCAGTGCCGGGCGACGATCCGTTCGGTGTCGGTCGACGGGGCCCGGTGGGCGTCGCGCAGGGCGGGCCGCGCCTGCCGTGGCGCGGCGGACTCCTCCGGCGTCCGGGCGGGCTCGGCGGGGGTCCGCGCGACGGGCTCGTGGGCGGGCGCGGCGGGACGGCGGCCGGCGATGAGCGCGTGCGGGATCAGCGGCCGCTCCTCCCGCTCGTCGCTGAGGACCCGTACGTCCTCGAAGCCCTCCGAGGCCAGCAGTGCGCGCCACCCGGCGGCCGGCAGGATCGGCGAGTGCCGGCGCAGGTCGTCGGCGAACGCCCACCACTGCGGGAGCAGTCCCACGGAGAGCTCTGACGCCCAGGGCATGCGTACGGTCTCCAGCGCGTACAGCCGGCCGCCGGGGGCCAGCAGCCGCCCGACGTGGCGGACGCAGTCCCGCAGGTCGGACGGGATGTGCAGCACGTTGAAGGCGAGCACCACGTCGAAGGGGTCGCCGGGCGTGCCGGGTGCCGGCGGCCGCGCCACGTCCAGCACGCCGAACGACATGAAGTCGATGCCGCGCCGTACGGCCTCGCGCTCGGCGTCGAGCACGAAGGACCGGCCCAGGTCGGTGAGGTGGTACCGCACGCCGGGGATGCCCCGCAGGGCCTCGGCCACGGCCCAGGTCAGCCGTCCCCGTCCGGCGCCGACCTCCAGGATCCGGAAGGGGCGGCCGCCCGCCGCGCGGGCCAGTTCCGCGACCTGGTCGGCGAGCAGCGTGCGGTAGAGGGCGAAGTCGCCCTCGTCCATGTGGGTTTCGAGCACGTCGGCGGTGAGGTCGGCGCGCCCGTCGGGGGTCAGCACGGCGGTGCCGTCCGTGTCGCCGCGCACCACGTCCGCACAGGCCGCCAGGCAGGTGTCCAGGAGCTCCAGGTCCTTCGCCAGCGACGGGAGCCGCCCGGTCACGGACCGGGTGAGCCGCTCCTGCTCCGCGGTGTCGGTGACGTCGGTGCCGCTGCCGCCGGCGGTGAACCACAGTTCATCGCCCTCACGGGCCAGCACGCCCGACTCGTGGAGCATGTGCAGCAGGGCGTCGAGCAGCTTGCCGTAGGGCCCGACAGGCCGGAGGTGGCCGATGAGGTCCTCCCGGGTGTGGCGGCGGCCCGGCGTGGTGTCCACGCCCGCCGTTCGCAGGAAGGCGGTGGCCCTCAGCGCGGCGAGCCGGTCGAAGTCCTCGCGCAGTCGCGCCGCGACCGTGGTCACCGGGGTGGTCCGGCGCAGTGCGCGTTCGGCCTCCGCCAGGTCGCGCTCCGGGGCCGGTCCCGCGGCGGGGGCGGGGGCGGCCGGGCGGACCTCGTCGAGCCAGTGGCGGGTCCGTTCGAACGGGTAGCCGGGCAGCGGGACACGGCGGCCCCCGGGCCGGTCCGCTCCGTCCCGGCCAGTCCCCCCGTCCGGGGTCGGCCCGGCCCCGAGCTGCCAGAGCCGGCCCAGCCCCGTGAGCAGCACCTGCTGGTCGTGCTGATCGGCCCGCGGGTGGCGCATGGTCTCCACCGTCGGCACGGCGTCGCCGAACTGCTCCTGGGCGCACCGGGTCAGGATCCGGCCCGGTCCGACCTCCACGAGTACGGGCTCCCCGCTCGCGTGCAGTGTCGCCAGTCCGTCGGCGAAGCGCACGGTCCGGCGGGTGTGCCGCAGCCAGTAGTCGGGGCTGGTCGCCTCCGCGTCGGTGATCCACGTACCGGTGACGTTGGAGACGAAGGGCACGGCCGGCGGGTGCAGGGTGATCCTGGCGAGTTCGGCCGCGTAGTCGTCCAGGATGGAGTCGAGCAGCCAGGAGTGCACGGCACTGGGGAAGTGGACCCGCTGGTATTCGACGCCGTCGGCTTCCCAGCGCTCCTCCAGTTCCCGGATGTCCTCCTCCGGGCCCGACACGGTGCACAGGGTGGGCGCGTTGACGGTGGCCAGCGAGACCCTGTCGGTGAGGTGGGCGTCGAGGTCGCGTTCGCCGAGCCGCACGCTCACCGCGACCCCGCCCGCCCGCTCCAGCAGCCACTGCCGCTTGGCGACCAGCGGCAGCATGTCCTCCAGGGACATCACGCCGGCGAGGCAGGCGGCCGTGTACTCGCCCGCCGAGTGCCCGATGAGCGACTGCGGCCGGACCCCCCGGGACATCAGCAGGGTGGCGAGGGCGTACTCGGTGGCGACCAGCCCGGGCAGCAGGCTGGAGCGGGGCCCTTCCTCCCCGCGGTGCAGGGCGGCCCGTACGTCGAAGCCCAGGACGGGCTCCAGGATGGCGGCGCAGCGGTCCAGCGCCTCCCTGAAGACCGGCTCGGTCGCGTACAGGCCGCGGCCCATGCCCTCGTACTGGGCGCCGCCGCCCGGGAAGAGGAAGGCGACGGGCCGCTCGGCCGGACCGTCGGCGGGCGGTGCGGCGGCGTACCCGGGGGCACCGAGCAGCGCGACGGCCTGGTCGCGGTCGCGGCAGACCGCGAACCGGCGGTGCGGGAAGGTCCGGCGGCCCGCGCGCAGGGTGTGGGCCACGTCGCCGAGCGCCAGGTCCGGGGTGCGGGCGAGGTGGTCTCCGAGCCGGGCGCCGAGGCGGTCGGCGGCTCCGGCGGACCGGGCCGACCAGGGCAGCAGGACCCAGTCCTCGCCGTCCCCGCCGTCGCCGGCACGCGCCGGGAGCGCGGGCGGCTCCTCCAGGACGGCGTGGGCGTTCGTCCCGCCGATGCCGAAGGAGCTCACGCCCGCGCGGCGCGGGGTCGGGCCGGACGGCCAGTCGGTGAGGCGGTCCTGGACGCGGAAGGGAGAGGAGGCGAAGTCGATGAGCGGGTTGGGGGACGTGTAGTGGAGCGTGGGCGGAATCTTCCCGTGCTCCACCACCAGGGCCGCCTTGATCAGGCCGACCACGCCCGCCGCGGCGTCGGTGTGCCCGACGTTGGTCTTGGCCGAGCCGATGGCGCAGAAGCCCGTGCGCCGCGTGGTCTCCGCGAACGCCCGGGTGAGCGCCTGGACTTCGATGGGGTCGCCGACCGGGGTGCCCGTGCCGTGGGCCTCCACGTAGCCGATCGTGTCGGCGTCGACCTCGGCGGCCGCGTGGGCGGCGAGGACGACCTCGGCCTGGCCCAGCGGGCTGGGCGCGGTGAACCCGATCTTCCGGCTGCCGTCGTTGTTGACCGCGGTGCCCTTGATGACGGCCCGGATGCGGTCGCCGTCGGCCACCGCGTCCGTCAGCCGCTTCAGGACGACCACCGCCGTGGCGTCGCCGGGCACCATGCCCTCGGCCCGCGCGTCGAAGGCGCGGAGATGGCCGTCGGGCGAGAACGGGCCGTCGGGCGTGTAGCGGTAGCCCCGCCGGGCGGACGGGTTGATCGACGAGCCGCCGGCGAGCGCCACGTCGCAGCGGTAGGACAGCAGGTCCTGGCAGGCGAGGTGGATCGCGGCGAGCGAGGTGGAGCAGGCCGTCTGGACGGTCAGCGCGGGCCCGGTCAGGTTGAGCGCGTAGGCGACGCGGGTGGCGAAGACGCCGGGGTCGTTGCCCATGGACGCCGACCAGGCCCGCAGCGGGTCGGTGGACTCGTCGAAGCGGGGGCGCACATGGGACAGGTAGTACCTGCTCTGGCTGGCACCGCCGTAGACCCCGATCACCCCGTCGAACTGGTCGGGGTCGTGGCCCGACTGCTCCAGGGCGTGGTGGCAGACCTCCAGGAAGACCCGCTGCTGCGGATCCATCATCTCGGCCTCCTCGGCCCGCAGGCCGAAGAAGTCCGCGTCGAAGAGGTCGGCGCCGTCCATCGCCGCGGCCGCCTTGACCAGGTACGGGTCGTCGAGCGCGGCCGGGTCGCCGCCCGCGGCGAGGTACTCCTCGTCGCGGACCGGCCGGACGGACTCCTCGCCGGCCACCAGGTTGGCCCAGAACTCCCGCACGTCGCGGGCCCCGGGGAAGCGGCCCTCCATCGCGACGACGGCGATGTCCAGGTCCCGCACCGTCTGCAAGTCGTCAGCCATTGCGCTGCGCTCCCTTTCCGTTCCTGTGGGCGGCCCGGCGAGCCATGGCCTTCTGCTGGAGTCCGGCGCGCTGCCGGGCGCGGTCGGCGTCGCCGCTCCGGGCCGCCGGATCGCCGTCGGCGGCGGTGGCCAGGTGCGCGGCGAGCGCGGCCACCGTGGGATGGGCGAACAGGTCCACGACCGGGACGGGGCGGCCGAGCTCCTCGACGAGCCGCTGCTGGAGGGCGATCAGGCTCAGCGAATGGCCGCCGACGTCGAAGAAGTTGTCCTGGCTGCCGACCCGTTCCAGGCCGAGCACCGCGCACCACGCCTCGGCGATGCGGCGCTCCAGCCCCTCGCCGGGGGCGACGTACGAGGCGGCGCCCGTCGTCCAGGACACCGGGCGCGCGGTCAGCGCGACGCGGTCGATCTTCCCGGACCGGGTGAGCGGCATCGCTTCCAGCGCGACGACGATCGACGGGACCATGTGGTCGGGCAGCGACGAGGCCAGCCACGCCCGCAGGTCCTGAGGTGCGGCGCCGCCGGGGGCGAGCGTCACGTACGCCACGAGCCGCCGGTCGCCGGGCCCCTCCTCACGGACCACGACCGCCGTCTGGACCACGTCCTCGCGGACGCTCAACGCGGCCTCGATCTCGCCGAGTTCGACCCGGAAGCCGCGGATCTTGACCTGGTCGTCGGCCCGGCCGAGGAACTCCAGGCGGCCGTCGGGGCGCCGGCGGGCGAGGTCCCCCGTGCGGTACATGCGGGTTCCGGGCGGACCGTACGGGTCGGCCACGAAGCGCAGGGCGGTGAGGTCGGGGCGGCCCTGGTAGCCGCGGGCCGTGCCGGGGCCCGCCACGTACAACTCGCCGGGCACGCCGGGCGGGAGCAGCCGCAGTCCGGCGTCCAGGACGTGGAGGCGGGTGTTCATCGAGGGCGGGCTGATCGGCAGCTCTCCGGTCGCGTCCAGCGGCGGGCTGATCGCGCAGGAGACCGTGATCTCGGTGGGGCCGTAGGAGTTGACCATCCGGCGGCCGTGCGACCAGCGCGTGACCAGGTCGGCCGGGGTGGCCTCGCCCGCCACGACGATCGTGGTGGACGCCGGCAGGCCGCCCTGCACCGGCAGCATCGCCAGCACCGACGGCGGCAGCGTCACATGGGTGATGTCGTGGGCGGCGGCCAGCCGGGAGAGCTCGGGTCCGGGCAGCAGTCGCCAGGCGGGGGCCAGGACGAGGGTGCCGCCCGTGAACAGCGCCATGGCGACGTCCCAGAAGGCGGCGTCGAAGCTCGCCGTGGCGAACTGCAGCACCCGGTTGTCCGGTCCGACGGCACATCGTTCGATCTGGTTGGCGAGCAGGCTGGGGATGCCGGTGTGGCAGACCACCACGCCCTTGGGCCGCCCGGTGGATCCCGAGGTGTAGATGACGTACGCGGGGTGGTCGGGGAGCAGCGGAGCGCGGCGCTCGCCGTCCGTCGGATCGGTGGCGGGCAGGGCCGCCACGCGGGACGCGGTCTCCGGGGCGTCCAGGAGGAGGGGGGCGGCGGTACCGGGGAGCACGTGGGCGGCCGCGGCGGTCGTCAGCACCTGGGAGGGGCGGGCGTCCTCCAGCATGTAGCGGATGCGGTCGGCGGGATAGTCGGGGTCCACGGGGAGGTAGGCCGCCCCGGCCTTGAAGACGGCGAGCATGCCGACGACCATCTCCAGGGAGCGCGGCACGGCCAGCGCGACCACCTGCTCCGGTCCGACGCCCTGCCCGACGAGGTGGCGGGCGAGCCGGTTGGCGCGGGCGTTGAGCTCGGCGTAGGTCAGGCGTTCGCCCTCGAAGACGGCGGCCGTCTTGTCCGGGACCAGGGCCGCCTGCTTCTCGAAGAGTGCGGCGGCGGTCGTGTCCGCGACCTCCAGCCGCGGTCCCTGCCAGGTCTCCAGCAGGCCCTCCCGCTCCTGGGCCGTGAGGATCTCCAGCCGGCCGATCGGTACGTCCGGGGCGTCGGCCGCCGCCTCCAGCAGCAGTACGAGGCGGGCCAGCAGCCGCTCCGCGGTCCCCCTGTCGAAGAGGTCGCCGCTGTACTGGAGCGAGCAGTCGATGCCGCCGGGCGTCCGGTCCTCTCCGGGGGCCTCCGCGAACACGAACGACAGGTCGAACCGCGCGGTCTCGGTGTCGCACGGCTCCACGCGGGCGGTGAGCCCGGGCATGCCGGTGATGTCCCGGGCCGGTTCGCGCAGGGCCAGCATCACCTGGAAGAGCGGGTGCCGGGCCAGTGACCGGGGCGGGTTGAGGACCTCCACCAGCCGGTCGAAGGGCAGGTCCTGGTGCGCGTAGGCGGCCAGGTCGGTGCCGCGGACCCGCTCCAGCAGCTCGTTGAAGGTCGGCGAGCCCGAGGTGTCCGTGCGCAGGACGAGGGTGTTGACGAAGCATCCGACGAGCTCGTCCAGCGCCTCGTCGGCGCGGCCCGCGACGGGGGTGCCGAGCGGGATGTCCTCCCCCGCGCCCAGCCGGGTCAGCAGGGCCGCGAGACCGGCCTGGAGGACCATGAAGAGGGTGGCTCTGCGGTCCCGTCCCAGGCGGGTCAGCCGGGTGTGGAGTGCGGGGTCGACCCGGCCGCCGACGGTGCCGCCGCCGTGGCCGGGCGCGAGCGGGCGGGGCCGGTCGGCGGGCAGCGACAGCTCCTCCGGCAGATCGGCCAGCCGCTCGGTCCAGTGGGCGAGCTGCCGGGCCATCCGGCTGTCGGGGGACCGCTCGTCGCCCAGGACGCGACGCTGCCAGAGGCCGTAGTCGGCGTACTGCACGGGCAGCGGGGCCGGCCAGGCCGGCGCGCGGCCCTCGGACCGGGCCGCGTAGGCGGTGGCGAGGTCCTCGGTGAACGGGGTGACGGACCAGCCGTCCGCGACGATGTGGTGCATCACCACGAGGAGCGTGTGCTCGACGGGTCCGGTGCGGAACAGGAAGGCCCGCAGCGGCAGCTCGCTCTCCAGCGCGAAGCCCTGTGCCAGGGCCGCCCGCATCCGGTCCGGCCGTTCCTCGGGCGGGCACTCGACGACGACCGTCCCCACGGGGCGGTCGCCCGCGGGCAGGACGTGCTGGTGCGGGACGCCCGCGGTCTGCGGGAAGACCGTGCGCAGGCTCTCGTGCCGGTCGATCACGTCTCCCAGCGCGGCGTCGAGCGCCTTCCCGTCGAGCGGTCCGGACAGCCGGATCGCCAGCGGGACGTTGTACGTGGCGGCGAGGCCCTCGACCTGGTTGAGGAACCACAGCCTGCTCTGGGCGAAGGACAGCGGCACCCGCTCGGGGCGCGGCGCCGGCAGCAGGGCGGGCACGGCCGCGTCCGCGTCGTCGAGGAGGCCGGCGATCCCGGCGACCGTCGGGTTCTCGAAGAGCCCGCCGATGGCGAGTTCGACGCCCAGTTCGGTCCGGATGCGGGAGATGAGCCGGGCGGCGAGCAGCGAGTGGCCGCCCAGGTCGAAGAAGTTGTCCCGGGGGCCGACCGCGGGCAGGCCGAGGACCTCGGCGAACAGCGTGCCGACGGTCGCCTCGTGCGCGCTCCCCCCGGCCGTCGCGGGGGTGTCCGCGGCGGCCGCGGTGGCGGCGACCGCGGGCAGGGCCCGCTGGTCGAGCTTGCCGTTCGCGGTCAGCGGCAGCGCGTCGAGCAGGGCGACGGCGGCGGGGACCATGTGGGCGGGCAGGATCCGCTCCGCGTGCCGGCGCAGCCCGGCCGCGTCGGGTCGCGCGCCGGCCGCCGGCACCACGTACGCCACGAGGCGCCGGTCGCCGGGCCGGTCCTCGCGGACGACCACGGCGGCCTGGCCGACGTCCGGGTGGCGTTCGAACGCCGCCTCGATCTCGCCGGGTTCGATGCGGAAGCCCCGTATCTTCACCTGGCCGTCCGCCCGCCCGAGGTGGTACAGGCTGCCGTCGTCTTGGACGCAGGCCAGGTCGCCGGTGCGGTACATGCGGCTGCCGGGGGCGCCGAAGGGGTCGGCCACGAAGCGTTCGGCGGTCAGTCCGGGGCGCCCGAGGTAGCCCCGGGCCAGGCCCGGGCCGGCCACGTAGATCTCTCCGGTGGCGCCCTCCGGCACCGGCCGCAGCTCGCGGTCCAGCACGTACACGTCGAGGTCCGGGATCGGCTCGCCGATCACGCTGCCGCGGGCGGCCCGCACGGTCTCGCGGTCGAGGGCGGCGTAGGTGACGTGCACGGTGGTCTCGGTGATGCCGTACATGTTGACCAGGCGCGGCGCGTCGTCGCCGTGGCGGTCGTACCAGTCCTCCAGGCGGTGCGTCTCCAGCGCCTCGCCGCCGAAGACGACGTAGCGCAGCGCGAGGCGCCCCGAGAGGTCCGGGCGTTCCCGCTCGGCCGCGACGAGCTGGTGGAA
This sequence comes from Streptomyces sp. NPDC001513, assembly GCF_042894695.1. Lineage (NCBI taxonomy): Bacteria > Bacillati > Actinomycetota > Actinomycetes > Kitasatosporales > Streptomycetaceae > Streptomyces > Streptomyces sp. NPDC001513. The sequence continues at coordinate 200,449 of NZ_JBIAVU010000007.1, read as the reverse complement.
GGCGGAGGGGGTCTGGTTGAGGACGGTGACCCGTTCCCGGACGAGCAGGCGCAGGAAGTCGGCCGGGGAGCGGCTGGTGTCGAAGGGCACGACGACGAGCCGTCCGCCGTGCAGCAGGGGTCCCCAGATCTCCCACACGGAGAAGTCGAACGCGTAGGAGTGGAAGAGGGTCCACACGTCCTCGGCGCCGAAGCCGAACCAGTGGTCCGTCCGCTGGAAAAGGCGCAGGACGTTGTGGTGGGTGACCGCCACCCCCTTGGGGCGGCCGGTGGAGCCGGAGGTGTAGATGACGTAGGCCAGGCCCTGCGGGCCGGCGCCGGGCGGGCGCTCCGCGGCGGTCAGGTCGCTGCCGGGGAGCCCGTTCAGCTCGGCGGCGACCGCCGGGTCGTCCAGGAGCAGCAGGTCGGCGGCGCCGCGTACGCGGTCGGCGGCGCCGGCGTCGGAGAGCACCAGGGCCGGGGCCGCGTCGTCGAGCGTGAACCGGAGCCGGTCCACGGGGTACTGGGGGTCGAGCGGCAGGTAGCCCGCGCCCGTCTTGAGTACGGCGAGCAGCGCGGTCACCAGGTCCGCGCCGCGCGGCAGGGCCAGGGCGGCGAGCCGGCCGGGGCCCAGGCCGCGGCTCAGCAGCAGGCGCGCGAGGCGGTTGGCGCGCTCGTTGAGCTGCCGGTAGTCGAGCCGGGTCGCGCCGCTGGTCACCGCGGTGCGGTCGGGCGTGCGTGCGGCCTGGGCCTCGAACGCCTCGTGGAGGGTGGCGCCGCGCGGTGCGGGGACCGGTGCGCGGTGGGCGGCGGGGCGCGGGGCGGTGGCGGGCACCGGTACCCGGCCGAGCGGGGTGCCGGGGTCCGCCTCGGCCAAGGCGGCGAGGAATCCGGTGAACCGCCGGTGGTGGGCGGCCAGTTCCGCCTCGTCGTAGCGGGTCGGGTTGGCCTCGAAGGCGACGGTGAGGACGCCGGTCTCCGGGTCGTCGCCGACGACGACGGAGAGGTCGTCGATGGGGCCGGGGGCGACCGTGGCGACGGTCGCCCGGTCCTCGGCGAAGTGCAGCTCCCGGTCGTAGTACTTGATGTTGACGAGCGGGCCGGTCAGCTGCCGGCCGACCATGCCGAGGTCGCGCAGGACGTCCTCGCTGCGGTACCGCTGGTGGCGGCGGAGCTCGCGCAACCGCTCGGAGGTGTGCGCGAGCAGGGTGGCGACGGTGGTGCCGCGCGGCACCGACAGCCGCAGGGGCAGCACGTTGACGACGACGCCGGGGGTCTTGGCGGCGGCGCCCCAGCGGCCGGCCACGGGGATGCCCAGCGTGATGTCCTCGGCCTGCGTCATGCGGTGCAGGTAGCCCGCGAGCGCGGCGACCACGAGGTCGGCCCGGTCCTCCCGCTGCCCGGCGGGGACGTGGGCGGGGCCGGCGGTGAGGGGGGCGACGGCCGGGCCGTCGAAGGGCCGGCGGGCGAGGGTGACGGCGTCCGGGGCGCCGGCCATCCGCTCGGCCCAGTGGGCGCGGTCGGCCCCGAAGCGTTCGGAGGACCGGTAGTCGGCCTCGGCGCCGGCGAGGTCGCCGAGGGCGCCGAACCAGCGCGGGCGGGGCTCGGTCCCGGCCGCTTCGGCCGTGTAGACCTCCGCGGTACGCATGGCCAGCAGCCGGAATCCGTACCCGTCCAGGAGGGTGTGGTGGCAGCGCAGGTACCAGCGGAACCGGTCGGGTCCGAGGACGAGCAGGGCGTTGCGGAACAGCGGTCCGCGCAGCAGGTCCACGGTGGTGGCGGCGTCCTCGCGCATCCAGCGGTCGGCGGCGGCCGCCGGGTCGGCGTCGGCGCTCAGGTCGACCACGTCGAGGCACGGCCCGGCGGCCGCCGGTTCCGGCAGCTGCCGGGGCTGCCCGTCGTGCACGGCGAACCGCACGTTGAGGGCATCGGTTTCGGCCAGCGCGCGCCGCAGCGCCCGCTCGAGGCGGGCCGCGTCGGCGGGGGCTTCGACCTCGACGTACTGGGCGGTGTTGTAGGCCGCGTTGGCAGGATCGACCTGCTGGGCGAACCAGACACCGAGCTGGGCTCCGGTGAGCGGCCGGCGCGTCTCTTCCCTGTCACGCATGCTTGAGACTTTCTCCCGGCGAGGACTTACAGGAATCGGTTGGGATCGGTGAAGTCCAGCGGACAGCTGGTCGGCCGGCCGAGGACGATGTCGGCCAGTGCCTCCCCGATGCCGGTGGAGTGTTTGAAGCCGTGGAAGTTGCAGCCGCCGCCGATGACCAGGCGCGGGTCGCCGTGCGGTCGGCCGATGAGGAACTGTTTGTCGGGGGTGCGGGCGAACATGCCGACCTCCGTCCGCGACGGCGCGGCCCCCATGCCGGGGACGGCCTCGGACAGCAGGCCCGCCACCGCGGTCCAGTCCTCGGGGGTGACCCCGCGGTCGCAGTCGTCGGCGGGGGTGACCCGGAAGGCGCTTCCGCCGTCCTCCAGGCCGAGTTTGACGTCGGGGCCGCCGCGCGAGCCGTGGCCCCAGATGGCGCCGCGCCCGCCGAGCTCCCGCATGAAGGGCGGCAGTCGGTCGAGGGTGAAGGGCGTGGGGTCGCCGGTCGGCCGGAACCACGTCTGGGGGACGCGTACGGTCTCCAGGGGCAGGCCGGGTACGAGGGTGTCGAGCCAGGGGCCCGCCGTCACCACGACCTGGCCGACGCGAAAGTCGCGGACGGGGGTGCGGACCACCGCGCCGTCCGCGGTCAGTTCGATCTCGGTGACTCGGGTGTCGGTGAAGACGCGGGCACCGGCCGCGGCCGCCGCGCCGACGGCCGCCCGGACGGCCTCCTCCGGCCTGATCAGCCCGGCCTCCGGCTCGCGGACCCCGATGTCGCCGTCCTGGAAGGCCGCGTGCTGGGGCAGCCACCGGCTCAGTTCGGCGGCGGTCAGGGTGTCCACGGGCAGGTCGTGCTCGCGGGCGGCCCGCAGCGAACCGCCCGCGATGTGTCCGTCCGCGGGGCCCATGAGGACCGCGCCCACCTGGTCGAAGAGGGCGCGGCCCGTGCGGGTTTCCAGCTGCTGCCACAGTTCCCGCGACCGCTTCGCCAGCGGCACGAGACCGGGGTGCTCCAGGCAGGTGACCCGGAACATCCTGCTGCCGCCGTGCGACGCGCCGAAGGGGTGGCCCAGGCCGTACCGCTCGAAGCCGAGCACCCGCACCCCGCGCGAGGCCAGCTGCCACAGGGCGGAGGAGCCCCAGGCGCCCAGGCCCACCACCGCGACGTCGGCGTCGGAGGCGTGGGTCATCCGGCCTGCTCCAGGCCGGTGAACGCGGGCATGACGTGCTCGGCGAAGAGCCTCATGGCGCGCTCGGCGTCCTCGTAGGGCATGTGGCCGGGGTTGAACTGGAGGCTGAGCGTGGGGTCGGCGCCGAACCAGTCGACGAGCACGGCGATCTGCTCGCGCACCTCGTCCGGGGTCCCGGCCAGCACCTTGTTGTCGGCGTGCGACTGCCGGAAGTCGTACTTCTTGACCTTCTCCACGAACTTCTCGTAGCCCTGGTACGCGTCGCTGCGCGTGCGGCCCCAGCTCGCCACCGCCTCGGCCATGTGCTCGACGTAGTTGACCTCGAACGTCTCCGCGAGGTCGAGCGCGGTGGCCCGGTCCTCGGCCACGTAGCAGGTGTACTTGATCTGGATGCGCGGGGTGCCCGGGTGGCCGGCCTCCCGCCAGGCCTCGCGGTAGCCCGCCAGCATCGACTGGAGCTGCTCGCGGGAGGTCACGGACGGCACCACCTGGAGGTGGTGGCCGGCCCGGCCCGCGGCGGCGCACGAGTCGGGGCTCATCGCGGAGGCGATGAAGATCGGCGGGTGCGGCTTCTGCACGGTCTCCGGGAGCATCGTGACGGGCCCGAACCGGTGGAAGGAGCCCTCCCACACCACGTCCTGCTCCGACCAGAGGCGACGGCAGACCTCGACGCCCTCGGCGAACCGCGCCCGGCTCTCGTCGATGTCGATGCCGAAGGCCTCGAACTCCTGCGGCAGGAAGGCCCGGCCGAAGCCCACGTCGAGCCGCCCGTGGGAGAGGTTGTCCAGCATCGCGAGCTTGCCGGCCAGCTTCAGCGGGTGGGTGAACGCGGGGATGACCGCGCCGGTGCCGATGCGGATCCGGCTGGTGCGCGCGGCGGCCGCGGTGAGGAAGGTGACCGGGTCCGGCATGTAGCCGCCGTACGGGGAGAAGTAGTGCTCCACGCACTGCGCGTGCTCGAAGCCGAGCTCCTCGGCCAGGCTCACCAGCCGCAGGGCCTCGTCGAAGTAGTCGCTCGCGCTCTTCCTCGCCGGGTCGACCACGGGAAAGAAATTCACGCCGAATTGCATCATGACTCCGATGGATTACTGATGGATGACATGTTGTGCTCTGCGGGGACCTCTCCGGGAACTATCCGGAGATGAGCTGCCACCAGGCCTTGAGGCTGGGCGCCGCGGTGAATTCGGCGATATCGACCCGAAGGCCGTTTCGCTGCCATCCGGAGACCATGCCCATGACGCCGATCGAATCCATGCCGAGATCCTGGAGATTGACGTCGTCCGCCACTTCGGATGGATTGACGCCGAGCCGCTCGGCGAGCATACGCTGCAGCTCAGGCTTGCTATCCGGAATTACACCCTGCTTGCTCAATTTCGCTGCACCGCACCGTTCGGATCCGTCTGACGACTGACTTGAATCGACCCTAGCCGCCCCCTCTAAAAAGACTCTTAAGAAGAGCTATTCATGCACAGCGTCGAGTCCTAAAGCGTCCGATATTCACGGTTTCCGAACTCTGAGGCCTCGGTTAACATCACCAAAATATAAGCCTCGGAAGCCGTCGTTTGCGATGGCTGGAGAAAAGGACTTCACATGCTTGACGGATGCGTTCCCTGGCCTGAGGCCACCGCGGCGGCATACCGGAAGGCCGGGTACTGGCGGGAGGAGACGCTGGGGCAGCTGCTGCGCGGCTGGGCGGCGGCGTACGGCGGCCGGACCGCCCTCGTCGGCGGCGACCGGCGCGTCACGTACGCCGAGCTCGACGCGTGGGCGGACCGGCTGGCGGCGGGCTTCGCCGCGCGCGGCATCGGGCCGGGCGACCGCGTCGTGGTCCAGCTCCCCAACACCCCGGAGTTCGTCGCCGTCTGCTTCGGTCTCTTCAGGCTCGGCGCACTGCCCGTCTTCGCGCTCCCCGCGCACCGGCACCACGAGATCAGCCACCTGTGCGCGCACTCCGGCGCCGTCGCCTACGTGGTCCCCGACGTCCACCAGGGCTTCGACCACCGCGACCTGGCCACGGAGGTCCTCGCCTCGGTTCCGACCCTGCGCGAGGTGTTCGTCCTCGGCGACCCCGGCCCCCACGGCTCACTGGCCGAGCTGTCGGCGACCGAGGCCCCGGTCCCGGCCCCGGACGCGCCGGCCGGCGCGGACCCGGCGGACGCCGCCTTCTTCCTGCTGTCCGGCGGCACGACCGCGCTCCCCAAGCTGATCCCGCGGACCCACGAGGACTACGGCTACCAGATCCGCGCCGCCTCGGAGGTCTGCGAGCTCGACGGCGACACCGTCTACCTCGCCGTCCTGCCGATCGAGTTCAACTTCACCTGGGGCTGCCCGGGCGTGCTCGGCACCCTGAGCACGGGCGGCACGGTCGTACTGGCCAGGACGCCCAACCCCGACGAGTGCTTCGCGCTCATCGAGCGGGAGCGGGTCACCATGACCTCGTGTGTGCCGACCATCGCCCACATGTGGCTGGACGCCGCCGAGTGGAGCGAGCGGGACCTGAGCAGTCTCCAGGTCCTGCAGATCGGCAGCGCCAAGCTCCACCCCGAGGTCGCCGCACGCATCACCCCGACCCTCGGCTGCCAGCTCCAGCAGGTGTTCGGGATGGCCGAGGGCCTGCTGACCTTCACCCGCTACGACGACCCCCTCGACCGGGTGCTCACCACCCAGGGCCGGCCCATCTCCCCCGCCGACGAGATCCGCGTGGTGGACTCCGAGGGCCGCCCCGTGGCCCCGGGCGAGACCGGGGAGCTGCTCACCCGCGGGCCGTACACCCTGCCCGGCTACTACCGGGCCGAGGAGCACAACGCCCGCGCGTTCACCGAGGACGGCTTCTACCGCAGCGGTGACCTCGTGCGCCTCACCGACGACGGGGACATGGTCGTCCAGGGCCGCGTCAAGGACGTCATCATCCGGGGCGGCGACAAGGTCTCGGCGACCGAGGTCGAGCGGCACGTCACCGCCGCGCACGAGGGGATCCAGCAGGCCGCGGTGGTGGCGATGCCCGACGAGCTCATGGGCGAGCGGGTGTGCGCCTTCATCGTCCCCGCCGGTGAACCGCCCCGCCTGCCCGAGCTCAAGCGCCTGCTGCGGGCCCGCGGACTGGCGGAGTACAAGCTCCCGGACCGCCTTGAGGTGATCGACGCCTTCCCCCTGACGGGACTCCGCAAGGTCGACAAGAAGGCGCTGTCCGCGGAGCTCGCGCAGCGCATGGCCGCCGCCGGCTGACAGCCGGCCCCGGCCCGACCGGGCAGGCATCGGCCGAACGGCCACGAACGCCCGCGTGCCCCACACCGCCGACCCCGTCACGCGGGCACCCAACAGCCCACGTCCCGCACGGTGCGGGACGCCTTTCAGTCATGGGGGTACCTCCGCATGCAGCAACGCTACGCCGTGCCGGGCGGCCGTCGAGGCAGCGTCATCGGCGCACGCGAACTGGACGTCCTGGGACAGCTCGTGTCCTCCGACGCCACGCTCTCCGCCGGGGGGTGGCGGGAGGCCTTCGAGGAGGCCTTCGCCCGCTACGTCGGCGCCCGGCACGCCCTGTCGGTGACGAGCGGGACCGTGGCCCTGGAAATCGCCATCCGGCTGCTGGACCTGGCGCCGGGCGACGAGGTCGTGGTGACGCCGCAGACCTTCCAGGCCAGCATCCAGCCGCTCCTCGACCTGGACGTCGAGGTCAGGTTCTGCGACATCGACCCGCTCACCCTGAACATGGACCCGGCGGCGCTGGAGCCGCTGCTCACCGACCGGACCCGGGCGGTGATCCTGGTCCACTACGGCGGCTGCCCGGCCGACATGGACGCCGTCATGAAGCTCACCCGGCCCCGCGGGATCACGGTGATCGAGGACAGCGCCCACGCGCTCGGCGCCGACTACCACGGCCGCCGGCCCGGTTCGCTCGCCGACATCTCGACCTTCAGCTTCCACTCCACCAAGAACATCACCACCCTCGGCGAGGGCGGCATGATCACCCTGGAGCGCGACGACTGGGCGGAGCGGGTGGGCCGCTACCGCAACAACGAGGTGGACGGCGACTACGTCCGGCACGGGGCGGACACCGGTGCGGCACCGGCCGCGCTGCCGTGGATGATGTTCGCCGACGAGATCTACGACCGCGCCTGCTCCGGCATCCGCAACGCCGGCACGAACGCCACGATGTCCGAGGCGGCGGCCGCGGTGGGCCTGGCCCAACTCGACCGCCTCGACGAGCTGGTGGAACGCCGCCGGCTGATCGCCCGCCGGCTGGACGCGGTCGTCTCGGCGTTCCCGCAGGCCCGGCCGCTCGCCGTACCGGAGGGCGTCCGGCACGCCTACCACCTCTACACCTTCCTCGTGCACGACCGCGACACGCGCGACGCGCTGCTGCGCGAGCTCGACGCGCGGGGCGTGGAGGTCCAGCTGCGCTACTTCCCGCTGCACCTGACGCCGGAGTGGCGCTTCCGCGGCCACGGTCCCGGCGAGTGCCCGGTCGCGGAACGGCTCTGGTTCGAGCAGCACATGAACCTGCCCTGCCACCCGGGACTGCTGGACTCCCAGGTCGATCACCTCGTCGACGCCCTGACCGCCGCCCTCACCGCCGTCACGGGCGCGGCCCCGAACCCCGGCGGCGCCGCGCCCGCCGCCGTCTGAACAGACAGGAACCACCATGCCTTTCATCGAGGTCAAGATCTTCGAACAGCGCCTCACCGAACAGACCGAACGGGAGCTGGTCGAACAGCTCACCCAGGCGACGGTGAACGTGTTCGGCGAGGAGATCCGGGACCAGACCTGGATCGTCCTCACCCCCGTCCCCGCCCACCTCTGGGGCATCGGCGGCAGCACCCGCCCCCGGCCCGCCGTGCAGGAAGAGGAGCCCCGGTCATGACGGCACCACACGCCGAAACGAGCCGGTGGAGGCTGCTGAGCATGGCGTTGCCGCCCCTGCTCGGCCTGGCCTTCGTCGGTATGACGCTCATCGTCAACGCCCCGGTCTCGCCCGCGCGGACCGAGGCCTACAAGACGGTGGCACCCGTCGCCGACACCTACTTCCGGCAGAGCTGGATGCTCCTCGCGCCGTACTCGGTGGACTACAACGGCGAGGTCTTCTACCAGGTCGAGTACGAGAACGAGACCGGTACGCACACCACCGAGCCGGCGTCGCTGTCCCGCGAGATGGCCGGCACCGCGCGCGAGATCCGCCTCGCGCCGAACCGCATGGGCGCGGTCGGCCTGTACCTCGGCGTCGAGCAGGGCAGCCTGCACGAGAAGGAGGCGGCCGTCGACGAGGCCCGCAGGAAGGCCCTCTCCGACTTCTCCGGGCAGCAGAGCGAGCTGACGGCCCTGCGGGAGGCGGCGAAGAAGGACGCCGCCACCGTCCTGTCCCCGCTGGTGGACGAGCTCCACCTGGACGGCAGGATCACCCGGCTGCGCGCCTACTACACGTACACGCCCGTGCAGCGCTTCGCCGCACGCCATTCGTCCGAGGAGCCCCGCCCCGAGGTGTTCACCGACCTCGGATGGTTCGACTACCAGCCGGGAGCCCAGCCGTGGACAAGCTGAAGACGTCCGCCGCGCGTGCGCTGCGCGGAGTCTCGAGCCATCCGAAGTACCTCGTCGGCCTCTCGCTCTGCCGCATCCTGCTGGGCCTGAGCACCACGCTGTACTACGTCTCCAACATCCCCTACCGGGAGTTCCTCTGGGGCCCGGACGGCTACTCGGGCTTCGCGGGCTTCAAGGCCCTGGTCGAGGACAAGAACATCTTCTCGCTGTACGCGCTCAGCGACAGCAGCACCTGGTTCAACCTGGTGTTCTTCGCCGGACTGGCGGTCTCCCTCGCCTGGACGGTGTTCGGCTCGCGCAGCCTGACGATCGTGCACGCGGTGTTCATGACCTCCATCCACCACCGCAACTACACGATGTGGGAGGGCGGCGACGCACTCACCGGCATCGTGCTGATCCTGCTGATGGGCGCCACGGTCAACGCCCGCTTCAGCCCGCTCTCCCGCCGCGTCCGCGCCCGGCTGGAGCAGCGCGCCGGCCGGCCGCACCTGCGGACCTCGCTGCACAACACGGCCGCGGTACTGATCGTCTTCCAGGCGTGCGTGGTCTACGTCGTCTCCGCGCTGTGGAAGGTGGCCGCGCCGCAGTGGCAGGAGGGCACCGCGCTGTACTACATCAGCAACGTCTGGCAGTACACGTACAGCTCGGCCTTCCCCCAGCTGATGGACAGCGTGGTGCTGACGACGCTAATCACCTACTTCACCATCGTCGTGCAACTGCTCGTCGTTCCGGCGGCGTTCACCTCACGGCGCTGGCTGCGCGAGGGGGTCGTCCTGGGCATCCTGGGGATGCACATCGGCATCATGGCCGGCATGGGCCTGATGACCTTCGGCCTCGTCATGATGGCCGTCGACGCAGTGATCCTGCGTGACGCCGACTACGAGGCGCTCTTCCGGCGCGTCCGGTCGTGGCGCGAGCGCCTGGCGGCACGCCGCGAGCGCGAGGCACCCGCGGACACGGCCGAGGAGCCCGCGGCCAAGGAACTGAGCACCGCTTAGGTCCGCGTCCCGCGACAGCCGAGAGCCCGACAGGTCGGACGGCCTGTCGGGCTCTCGGCTGTGGTCGGCGCGGTGGGATCAGACCATGCCGCCGGTCACGCGCAGGTTCTGGCCGCTGACGAAGCCGCCGTCCGGGCCGCAGAGGAAGGCCACCACGCCGGCAATGTCCGCGGGCTCGCCGATCCGGCCCAGCGGCGTCATCTTGACGGCCAGCTCCATGCCCTCCTGGGTGATGTTGGCCCGCAGCAGCTCGGTGTCGGTGGCCCCGGGCGAGATCGCGTTGACCGTGATGCCGCGCGGGCCGAGCTCCTGGGCCGCGACGCGGGTGTACTGCTCGACGGCCGCCTTGCTGCCCGCGTGCAGCGCCACGCCGGGCACCGGCAGCGCGGTGTTGGCGGTCGAGAGGTTGATGACGCGGCCGCCGTCGTTCATCAGCCGCGACGCCTCCTGGAGGGCGAAGAACACGGCACGGGCGTTGACCGCCATCGCCCCGTCGAACTGTTCCTCCGTCGTCGCGTCGATGCGCGTCGCGGTGGCCGCCGCCGCGGCGTTGTTCACCAGGATGTCCAGGCCGCCCAGGAGCCGGTGCGCCTCCCGTACGGTGCGGCGTACCTCGGCGACCTCGGTGAGGTCCACGCGGATGGCGTGCGCGGTGCGGCCCGCGGCCTCGACGGCCGCCACGACCTCCTTGGCCTCCGCCTCCCGCTCGCGGTAGGTGAAGGCCACGTCGGCGCCTTCGGCGGCGAGGCGCTCGACGACCCCGCGGCCGATGCCGCGCGAGCCTCCGGTGACCAGTGCCTTCTTCTGGGAGAGCTTCACGATGTGTCCTAGGGGTACGGAAACGGGTGGGACGAGGCGGGAGCCGGCCGCCTCAACCGGGTCAGGCCGATGCCCGGACTTCCAGGTACGCGGGGTCCGGGGGGATGGACGACAGGTCTGCGGCGAACCGGACCAGGTGGTCCTCGCGGGAGATCTCGTCGAAGCCGTTGAACTTGAAGGAGACGTACATCATCCGGTTGCGGTCGGTCGGCACGAAGTCCGCGATCAGGCGGGCGCCCGCGTCCCGGGCCCGCCGCTTGACGTGGTTGATCAGGACGGTGCCCACGCCGCGCGACATCACCCGGCAGGACATCAGCAGGAGCCGGAGGTGCCAGTCCTCCTCGCCGGTCTCGACCAGGGCCAGTCCGATGGTGCCGTACGGGCCGTACCGGTCGGTCAGGGAGGCGGTCAGCAGGAGGTGGCGGTCCGAGGTGCGGAAGGCGTCGAGCTCCTCGTAGGAGTAGGTGACGCCCGTCGTGTTCAACTGGTTGGTGCGGACGGTGAGTTCCTCGGCGCGCTGGAGGTCGGACTCGCCCGCGGGGGTGATCTCGAACCGCATGTCCAGGCCGGCCAGGAACTCGTCCTGGGCCCCGCCGAACCTCTCCTCGGATTCCTTGCGGACCTGGTCCGCCCGGTACATCTCGCGGCGGCGCCGGGAGTCCTCGGTGGCGAACCGCGGCATCAGCTCGGGCATCCGCGTCAGTTCGGGCGCCGCGGCCGCGTCCAGGCAGACCACCTGCGGCAGCGCGAAGGAGACCTCGTCCCGTTCGAAGGGCTGGTCGTCGATGAACGCGATCGCGTCGAGGCCGATGTTCAGCGCCTCGGCCACGGAGCGCAAGGACTCCGACTTGGCCCCCCAGTTGATCTGCGGGTGCAGGAAGTACTCGGCCAGGCCGAGCTCTTCGAGCCGGGCCATGGCGGCCGCGTGGTCGTTGCGGCTGGCGATCGAGTGGAGGATGCCGCGCGCGTCGAGGGTGCGGATGGCGTCGGCGACGCCGGGCAGCAGCGCGACCTTCCCGTCCTCCAGGAGCACGCCGTCCCAGACGGTGTGGTCCAGGTCCCACACGACACACTTCACGGTCTTGCGGGTCTCGCTCATACGGCACGCTCCCGCAGGGCGGCCTGCGCCAGGTAGTCCTGCTGCACTTGGGTGCTTCCTTCGATGATTTCCATGACCTTCGCGTCCCGGAGCATGCGCTGGGCCGGGTGGCCCTCCGCGCAGCCCGCGGCCCCGAAGATCTGTACGGTGTCCGCCGCCGCGCGGAACGCCTTGACCGAGCTGAAGTACTTGGCCATCCAGGTCGCGTTCACGGTCTCCGGGTCGCCCGCGTCCTTCAGCCGGCCCGCCCGCAGACACAGCAGCCGGGCCGCCGTCGTGTCGGTGACCATGTCGGCGATCATGCGGCGCACCAGCTGGTGCTCGCCCAGCGGTTTGCCGAACTGGACGCGCTCGTCCGCGTGCGCCATGGACGCGTCCGCGCAGGCGGCGAGCAGGCCGACGCACCCCCACGCCACGCTGTAGCGGCCGATGTCGAGCGCGCTCGTGGCCACCGCGGACAGGCCGAATCCGGGCCGTCCCACGACGGCGTCGGCCGGCACCCGGCAGTCCTCCAGCCGCAGCTCCGCGAGCAGGGAGGCCCGGGTGCCCAGCATGCCGGTGACGGGTACGACGTCCAGCCCGGGTGCGTCGCGTCCAACGAGGAACGCGGTGATCCGACCCTCCAGGCGGGCGAACACCAGGTAGACGTCCGCCCGCTGCCCGAAGGTGGTCCACATCTTGTGGCCGGTCAGGGTGTAGCCGCCCTCCGGCAGGCGTTCCGCGGTGGTGCGCAGCTGCCCCGCGTCACTGCCGGCCCCGGCCTCGGAGAGGCCGAAGGCACCGACGCTCTCGCCGCTCGCGAGGCGGGGCAGCCAGTGGGCGCGCTGCCGCTCGCCGCCCCAGCGGGTCACCGCGTGCACCACCATGCTGTGCACGGTCAGCAGGCTGCGCATCGACGAACAGCCGGCGCCGACCGCCTCGTTCAGCAGACCGAAGGAGACCGCGTCGAGCCCCGCGCCGCCGTACTCGCTGGGCACCAGTGCGCCGAGGTGGCCGCGCGCGGCGAAACCGGTGACGGCCTCCTCGGGCACGGCCTGGTTCTCGTCCCATGATCCGGCGTACGGAGCGATGTCCTGTGCCACGTAGGACCGGGCCTCCGCGAACAGGCTCTCCTGCCGTGCCGTCAACTGCATCGTGCGTCCCCCGTGGTCGTCAGGCGGCATGTCCGGCCGTCGCCTTGCGCGCCACGAAGGCGACCACGGCGTCGACGCTGCGGAAGTTGTCCATCTCCAGGTCGTCGTCGGCGACCGGGGTCGCCAGCTCGCTCTCGACGAACATCACCAGCTGCATGATGAAGAGCGAGTTGACGTACCCGGAGGCGAACAGGTCGTCGCTGTCGGCGAGCTCGCGGTTGCGCACGTACTTGCCGATGAATTCCCTGGTGGCGGACTTGATGGCGTCCATCGGGACCTCTCTGTGATGGGTGTGGTGGGAAGGAGCGGAGAAGGGAAGGGGAGAGGGGAGGGAGGCGGGAGGGCGGCGGGGCGGGCCCGGTCAGGCGGTGGCCCGGCCGCCGTAGTCGTAGAAGCCGCGACCGCTCTTGCGTCCGTGCAGGCCCGCGTGGACCATCCGCTGCAGCAGCGGGCACGGCCGGTACTTGCTGTCGGCGAAGCTCGCGTACAGGCCCTCGATCGAGAGCAGGATCGTGTCCAGGCCGATGAGGTCGGCCGTCTCCAGCGGTCCCATCGTGTGGCCGAAGCAGGTCACGAAGATCCGGTCGATGTCCTCGGCGGTGCTCACCCCGTCCTGGAGGAGGAAGACCGCCTCGTTGATGGTCAGCATGAGGACGCGGTTGGAGACGAAGCCGGGCGAGTCGTTCACGACGATGCCCTCCTTGCCCATCGCCGCGAGCAGCCGCCGCGTGGTGTCGACGGTCGCGTCCGAGGTGTGGTGCCCCCGGATCACCTCGACGACCGGCTTCTGCGTGACCGGGTTCATGAAGTGGGTGCCGATGACCCGGTCCGGGCGCGACACCGAGCCGCCGACCTTGGTGATCGGGATGCACGAGGTGTTCACCGCGAAGACCGCGTGCTCCGGGCAGAGCTGGTCGATCTCCGCGTACACCCGCTGTTTGGTGTCCCAGTCCTCGGTGACGTTCTCGATGACGAAGTCCACCTCGGTGAACCCGCTGTAGTCGGTGGCGAAGGTGATGCGCTCCAGTACCTCGGCCGCCGGGACCACCGGTCCGCCGGCGCCCAGCAGCCGCTGGAATCGGACCTTCTGATCGATGGCAGTGCGGGCTCCCGCCAGCGCCTCCTCGGATATGTCGACGAGGACGACGCGCAGTCCGTTCTGGGCCAGTACCTGGGCCACCTCGCGGCCCATCACGCCGGCGCCGGCCACGCCGACCGTACGCAGTGCTTCCATGTTCTCCTCCATGCCTTTGTCGTTGCGTTCGCTCCCCGGAGGGGCCGCCGGCCGGCCGGCCGTCACCGGGCCTCCGCCCTCGTCCGGTCCACGACCGTGGCGAGCTCGGCGACCGTGAGCGCGTTGAACACGGTGCCGACGGCCACGTCCGCGCCCAGGTCGGTGCGGAGCCGCGCCGCGAGCTGGATGCCCAGCAGGGAATGCCCGCCCAGGTCGAAGAAGTTGTCGTGCGCGCCGACCCGGTCCAGGCCCAGCAGGTCCTGCCAGAGCGCGGCCAGGGCGCTCTCGGTGGCACCGCGCGGCGCGGCGTACGGCGTCATCAGGTGCGGCCGGGGATGGGCGGGGCCGGCCGGAGCACCGCCCGCCGTGGTCCCCTGCGGCTGTGCGCCTTCGGTCAGCACCTGGGCCATGACGGCGGCGAGGTCCTGGGTGCACACGGCGACCTGGGGGCCCGGGTCCGCCGCCAGGATCCGGTCGAAGGCCGCCACGCCCTCGCCCGGCAGGATGCCCTGCTCCAGCTGCTGCCTCAGGAAGGCGACGCCGGGTGCCTCGCGCTCCTGCTCCGCCTGGGGGAAGCGGTAGCGGACGATCTCGTCGGACGTTCCGGCGCGCAGGCCCGCCAGCCGGTCGGTGAGGTCGCCGGTCCGCTTCAGGGTGAACCCCTCGACGGTGACCAGTACGCGGCCTTCCTCGTCGGTGATCGTCACGTCGGCGGAGAGGGTCTCCAGACCCGCGTCGTCGGCCACGGCGTAGCGGTGGTGGCTGTAGACGCGGGCGGTGAGCGGTGCGAACTGCGTGATCCGGCCGTAGGAGATGGGGATGCGGAACTCCTTCGCCACGTGGACACCGACGAAGGCGGTGGCGAGGTCCATGAGGGAGGGATGGAGCGCGAGCTCCGGGACCTCGTGGACGAACTCCGCGGGCAGGGCCAGCAGGGCCAGGAACTCCCCGTCGCCGGCGTACATGCGCTCCAGGCACAGGGACCGGCCCGCGAAGCCCATCGGGCCCTCGTGCACGGGGGGATCCAGCGGGCGCAGGCCCTTCGGCCCGGTCAGTGCCGCGAGGTCCAGGTGCGTGCCGGCCGGGGTCCCCCGGTCTCCGACGCTCGCGCTGCCGGTGGAGTTGAGCTGCCAGGCGGCCTTGCCGTCGTGGCGGCTGACCACCGAGAACGTGTAGTCGTCGCCGGTGCGGTCGAGGACCACCCGCACCTCGCGGGAGCGGTCCTCGTCCACCACGATCGGGGAGTAGAAGGTGATGTCCGACAGTTCCCGCAGCTCCGTGCCGGAGTGGTCGGCCAGCGCCGCCCGTACCAGTTCGAGGTGTCCGGTTCCGGGGACGACCGGGTGACCCAGCATCCGGTGCTCGTCGACGAGCCAGCTGCGGTCGGCACTGAACTCGGCGGCGTGGACGGCGTGCCGCCCGGTGGCGACGAGGCGCCGGCCCAGCAGCGGATGGCCGGTCTCCGCGGGGGTGTCCGCCGCGGCGGCGCCGCCCACGGTGCGCTCGGCCATGCCCACTTCGCGCCAGGCGTCCCAGTTGACCGCCGTGACCGGCAGGTCGCCGAGGGCGTCGTGGTGGTGGGCCACGGCGTCCAGGAAGGCATTGGCCGCGCAGTAGTCCACCTGCCCGAGCCCGCCGGTGACCGACAGCAGGGAGGAGCACAGGAGGACGAAGTCCAGGCCGTCGGCGACCTCGCGGCAGGCGTCGAGCAGTGCGAGCGTGCCGTTCACCTTCGGCGCGAGCACCTCGGCGGCCGCCTCCGGGTCCTTGAGCTGCATCAGGCCGCCACCGGGCACGCCCGCGGCGTGGATGACGCCGTGCACGGTGCCGAAGCGTTCCGCGGCCCGGCGCATCGCCGCAGCCACCGCCGGGCCGTCGGTGATGTCGGCGCGGACGACCTCGACGCGGCTGCCGAGCTCCTCCAGGTGCCGTACCCGTTCGATGCGCCGGAGGAGCGCGGCGTCCGCCCCCGTCCCGGCGGCCGGGACGTCCCAGTCCTCGCGGGGCGGCAGCCCGTGGCGGCCGATCAGCACGAGGTTGGCGCCGGCCGTGCGGGCCAGGTGACCGGCCAGTTCCAGGGCCATGCCGCCCAGGCCGCCGGTGATCACGTACGTGCCGCCTCGGCGCAGCCGGGGGTGGTCCTGCTCCGTGCCGTCGATCGGGGCGGGCAGGAACACCCGCCGCCAGCGGCCGGTGCCGCGCAGCACGATCTGGGTGTCGGTGACCGGCTGGTGCAGCTGCGCCACGAGCGCGTCGAGCGACCGGGCCGTGTCGCGGCGGCCCGCCGGGGCGGTGAGGCCGATGTCCACGCTGCGGCAGGCGACGCCCGCCGACTCGCGCGGCCACACCTGGGTGGGGCCCAGCAGCAGGGCCTTGAGCGGCTGCGACCCGCTGCCGCCCCACGGGTGGAGCTGGTCGGAGACGACGGTGACGGCCACCTCCTCGGCGGCGGTCCCGCCGAGGGCCTGGGCCAGGAAGAGCAGGCTGTCGAAGGCGCGCCACCGGAGCTCGGCGGCATCCGCGCGGTCGCCCGGGCCGGTCACGGTCCAGCAGTGCACGACGTGCCGTGGCAGGGCGCCGGCCCTGTCGAGTTCCCGCAGCAGGGCGGCGTAGTCCTCGGCCCGGTCGGGCCGTACGGTGCCGTGCCCGTCGGCCGGGGCCCGCCACGCGTCGCCGGGCCGTACGGTCACCACGCGGTGGCCCTGCTCGGTCAGTCGTGCGACGACGTGGTCGCCGACCGCCTGGTCGTCGAGGAACACCAGCCAGGTGGCGGGCTCGTCGGCGGTGCCGGGCCCGGTGAGCAGCGGCGGCAGGGGTTCCCAGCCCGGCACGGAGAACCACTCGGCGAGGTTCTCCCTGCGCACCGGCGCGGGCGCCCCGGGCGCGGCCGGCCGGGTCTCCCAGTGGGGGGCGACCCGGTGCTCGCGCAGCTCGAAGGGGGTGGTGGGCAGCGCGATCCTGGCCGGGTCCCCGTCGACGGCGGGCCACTCCACCGGGACTCCGGCGAGCCAGAGCTTGCCGATCGTGCCGTACAGGAACCCGGCGGCCGACCGGCGGTCGAAGGACGGGGGGAGCGTGGCGAGCACCAGCTGTGCCGCGGCGTCCCCGGCCGGACGGTTGCGCAGGGCGATGCCGCCGAGCGTGGAGCCCGGGCCGACCTCCAGGAGGATCCTGGTCGGTTCCGACCACAGCTCGCGGACCCCGTCGGCGAACCGGACGGGCTCGCGGAGGTGCCGTGCCCAGTAGCCGGGATCGGTGGCCTCGTCGTCGGTGATCCAGTCACCCGTCACGTTGGACAGGTACGGGATGGCCGGCGGCTTGAGCGTGAAGCCGGCGACGAGCTTCGTGAACTCCTCGACGATCGGCTCCATCATGACGGAGTGGAAGGCGCGCGAGGCGTTGAGCCGGCGGGCGGCCACGCCCTCGGCGGCGAGGTCGGCCTCGACGGCGGCGACGGCGTCCGGCTCGCCGGACAGGACGCACAGGTCCGGCCCGTTGACCGCGGCGAGGGAGAGCCGGTCGTCGAGCAGCGGGCGGACCCGCGACTCGGGCAGCGGCACCGCGAGCATCGCTCCGGGCGCGAGCCGGCCGATCAGCTCGGCCCGGGCGGCCACCAGCCGCAGCGCGTCCTCCAGGGTCAGCACGCCCGACAGGCAGGCCGCGACGTACTCGCCCAGGCTGTAGCCGATGAGGGCGTCCGGCCGGACCCCGCGGTGCTCCAGCAGTCTGGCCAGCGCGTACTCCACGACGAACAGGGCCGGCTGGGCCTCCTCGGTCTCGCTGAGCCCCTCGACCGCGGCGGCCCCGCGGCCGAGCAGCCTGCGCAGGTCGGTGCCCTGCTCCGGCTCGTCGGCGGGAGCGGGCCCGGGGTAGAGCAGGGCCGGCAGATCGATGCCGGACTGCTCCTTCAGCAGGGCCGCGCAGCGGTCCACCTCGGCGCGGAAGACCGGTTCGCTCTCGTAGAGCTGACGTCCCATCTGGGGGTACTGGTCTCCCAGGCCGGTCAGCAGCAGGGCGACCGGAGGGGCGTCCGGCGCCGCCCGGCCGGCGAAGAGGGCGTCGGCGGACGCGCCGCGCAGCGCGGCGACCGCCTCGTCCAGGTCGCGGGCGACGGCGACCCGCCGGTGCGGGAGGTGGATCCGGCCGTTCTGGAGCGTCCGGGCGACGTCGGCGAGCCGCAGTCCGGGGTGGTCCGCGAGGTGTGCGGCCAGCCGCTCGGCGGCGAGTTCGGCGCCTTCCGGGGTGCCGGCCGACACCGGCAGCAGGTACCGGCGGTCACGGGGACCGGCGTCCTCGGCGGCGGGGACCGGCTGCGGTGCCTGCTCCAGGACGACGTGCGCGCCCGTACCGCCCAGGCCGAAGGAGCTCACCCCGGCCCGCAGGGGGCCGGATCCGGCCGTCCAGGGGGTGAGCCGGTGGTTGACCCGGAAGGGGGTGCGGGCGAAGCGGATGCGCGGGTTGGCCCGTTCGAAGTGGAGGGTCGGCGGCAGCGCGGCGTGCTGGAGCGAGAGGACCGTCTTGATCAGACCGGCGATGCCGGCGGCCGCGTGCGTGTGCCCGATGTTCGTCTTGACGGAGCCGAGGGCGCAGTCGCCCTCGCGCCAGCCGGCGGCGCGGAAGGCGCGGTCGAGCGCGTCGACCTCGATGCGGTCGCCGAGCGGTGTGCCGCTGCCGTGTGCCTCGACGTAGCCGATGGTGTGGGGGTGGACCCCGGCGCGTTCCAGGGCGGTCCGGACGACCTCGGCCTGCCCCTGCACGCCGGGGGCGGTGAAACCGACGCGGTCGGCGCCGTCGTTGCCGACGGCCGAGCCGAGGATCACGGCCCTGATCGGGTCCCCGTCGGCGATCGCGTCCGCCAGCCGGCGCAGCACGACGACGCCCACGCCGTCGCCGATGACCGTGCCCTCGGCGGCGGCGTCGAAGGCGCGGCAGTGGCCGTCGGAGGAGAGGATGCCCCCGCGCTGGAAGACGTAGCCCCGCTGTTGGCCCGAGCGGACCGTGGCACCGCCGGCCAGAGCCGTGTCGGACTCGCCGAGGAGCAGGCTCTGGCAGGCGAGGTGCACCGCGACCAGCGAAGTGGAGCAGGCGGTCTGCACGGTCACCGACGGGCCGGTCAGGTTGAGCTTGTACGAGATCCGGGTGGCCAGGTAGTCGCTGTCGTTGGCGACGTCGCGGGCGAACTCGGCGGCCGCGTCCCCGTCGGTGCGCACGTGCCGGAGGTAGTCGCTGCGGTAGCCGCCGGCGAAGACGCCGACGGTGCCGCCGGGCTGGTCGGGCCGGCGGCCGCTGTCCTCCAGGGCTTCCCAGGCGCACGTGAGCAGCAGCCGGTGCTGCGGATCCATGATGTCCGCCTCACGGGGGTTGACGCCGAAGAAGCCCGCGTCGAAGCCGAACTCGTCCTCCAGCACGGCCTGCGCCGGGACGAAGTCGGGGTCGGCGCGCAGCTCCTGCGGCACCCCCGCGGCCGTCAGCTGCTCCTCGTCGAAGAACGTGACGCTCTCGGTGCCGTCCCGCAGGTTGCGCCAGAACGCCCCGGGGCCGTCGGCGCCGGGGAACCGGCAGCCGATGCCGACCACCGCGATGCGGCGGTCGGGAACGTCGGCGGGGCGGTCGGCGGTGTCGGCGGCGGCGGCCGTCTCGCGTCGGATCATGACTGCCCCTCTCCTCCTTCTGTGCGGGGGGCGAAGTCCAGCCCCAGGTCCAGGGCGGGCGCCGAGTGGGTCAGCGCTCCGACGGCGAGCAGGTCGACGCCGGTCCGTGCGTAGGCGGCGGCGACGTCGAGGGTGAGGCCTCCCGAGGCCTCCAGGCGGGTGCGGGGCGCGGTGGCGTCACGGCGGCGGACCGCCTCGGCGCACTCCTCGACGCCGAAGTTGTCCAGCATCACCTCGTCGGCGCCGAGGGCCAGGACCTCGTCCAGCTCGGCGAGCGTGGTCACCTCGATCTCGCAGGGCAGTCCGGCCGCGTGGGCGCGGGCGGCCCGCAGCGCGGCGCCGGCCGATCCGGCGGCGACGATGTGGTTGTCCTTGATCAGGACCGCGTCGCCGAGGCCGAAGCGGTGGTTCTCGCCGCCGCCGCGGCGCACCGCGTACTTCTCCAGCAGGCGCAGCCCCGGCAGGGTCTTGCGGCTGTCGCGGACCGTGCAGCCGGTGCCCGCCAGTGCGTCGTTCCACCGGGCCGTGAGGGTGGCGATGCCGGAGAGATGGCACAGGAGGTTGAGCATGGTGCGCTCGGCGTGGAGCAGTTCGCGGGTGGGCGCGGTCAGCCGGAGCACCACCTCGCCCGGGCCGATCCGGTCGCCGTCCGCGCGGTACTCGGTGACCTCGAACCGTCCCCCGGTGACGAGGTCGAGCACGGCCAGCGCCACCGGTGTGCCGGCCAGCACGCCCGGCCGGCGGGAGGCGACGACGGCCTCGGTGACGGCGTCGGCGGGCACGGTGGCGTCGGTGGTGGCGTCGGCGCCGTAGCGGAGGTCCTCCCGGAGCGCCTCGCCGACGACGCGGCGGGCGTCCTCGGTGTCGATGCCGGCGGCGCGCAGGCGTTCGTCGGTCGCGGACGACCAGGCCTCGGCGATCATGCGGCTCCTCCGACGGGAACGGGACGGTGGACGGACGGACGGCCGGTGGCCGCGTCGAGACGGACGGTCGTCGAGCGGCCCCAGGTGATGTCGTCGGTGCCGGGGAAGTCGGTGCGCACGTGGCAGCCGCGCGTCTCGCGGCGCTCGGCCGCGGCGCCGAGGAGGGCCTCGGCCACCAGGGTGAGCGCCGCGTCCTCGACCGCCGAGGTCGTGTCGAGCGGCCGGTGGCGGGCGTCGGCGGCGATGACGCGTGCGGCCTCCGCCAGGCCGGCCGCGGTGCGGCCGATGCCCGCGTGGCCGCTCATCGCCCGTTGCAGGACGGCACGGTCCGCCACGGCCGCCGGGCGGTTCGGCCAGGGGGCCGCGTCCACAGCCGGCGCGGTGCGGTCACGGAGGTCGGCCGCGACGGCCCGCGCCGCCCGCTCCCCCACGACGAGCCCTTCCAACAGGCTGTTGGAGGCGAGCCGGTTGGCCCCGTGCAGTCCGGTGCGCGCGACCTCCCCGGCCGCGTACAGCCCGCGCACGTCGGTGCGGCCGTCGACGGTCGCCACCACCCCGCCGCACGCGAAGTGGGCCGCGGGCGCGACCGGTATGGGCTCGCGCGCCGGGTCGACGCCGACGGCGGCGCACATGGCGTGGACGGTCGGGAACCGGCGCCGGAAGGCGTCCGGCCCGAAGTGGGTGGCGTCCAGCAGGACGTGGTCGGTTCCCGTCTCCGCCATGCGGCGGGTGAGGGCGGCGGCCACCACGTCGCGCGGGGCGAGGTCGGCGAGCGGGTGCACGCCGGCCATCACCCGCCGGCCCCGGCTGTCGACGAGGATGCCGCCCTCGCCCCGGACGGCCTCGGTGACCAGGGGGCGGCGGCCCCGCGCACCGGAGCCGGTGAACAGCACGGTCGGATGGAACTGGACGAACTCGAGGTCCGCCAGGCCCGCTCCGGCGCGCAGCGCCAGGGCGAGTCCGTCGCCGGTGGCGCCCTCCGCGTTGGAGGTCGCCTGGTAGAGCTGTCCGAGACCGCCCGTGGCGAGCAGCACGGCGGGGGCGCTGATCAGGCCCGGTATCGCGGCCGAGTCCAGCACGGCGAGGCCCGCGACCTCCCCGCCGGGGGTGCGCAGCACGTCCAGGGCGGTGTGTCCGGTCAGTACGGCGACGCGGTGGTCGCGGGAGGCCGCCAGCAGGGCCCGTTCGACCTCGGCGCCTGTCGCGTCGCCGCCGGCGCGCAGGATGCGGAAGGCGCTGTGACCGCCCTCTCGCGTGCGGGCCAGGGCGTTGTCGTCGCCGGTGTCGAACCGGGCGCCGGTCCGGCGCAGCCGCTCGACCGCGTCCGGACCGTACGTGACGATCTGCTCGACCGCGTCCTCCTCGCACAGCCCGGCGCCGGCCACGCGGGTGTCCCGGGCGTGCCGCTCGACGGTGTCCCCGGGCTCGTGTGCGGCGGGCAGGACGACGGCCACACCGCCCTGGGCGTGCGGGGTGTTGCCGTCGCCGGGGCCGCCCTTGGTCACCACCAGGACCCGCAGCCCGAGTCCGACGGCGGTGAGGGCGGCGGTGAGGCCCGCGACGCCGGTCCCCACCACCACCAGGTCCGCGCGGGCTTCCCAGCACGGACCGGTCATTCGCCACCGCCCGGCCGGCCGATGGCGATCATCCGCTGTACGGACGCCCGGCCGCGCGCGGCCACCTCCGGGTCCACGTGCACTTCGTCGGCGCCATCGCGCAGCGCGCGCAGCAGCGCGGCCGGCGTGATCATCTTCATGTAGCGGCAGGAGGCGCGCTCGTTGACGGCGCGGAAGTCGATCTCCGGCGCCGCCTTGCGCAGCTGGTGCAGCATGCCGATCTCGGTGGCCACCAGGACGGAGGTCGCCCCGGTCTCGCGGGCCGCGTCGAGCATCCCGCCCGTGGAGAGGATCTTCACCCGCTCCTGGGGCACGATGCCCTCGCCGGCGAGGTAGAGGGCCGAGGTGGCGCAGCCGCACTCGGGGTGGACGAAGAGTTCGGCTCCGGGGTTGGCGGCCGCCTGGTCGGCCAGCTCGGCCCCGTTGATACCGGCGTGCACATGGCACTCGCCGGCCCAGATGTGCATGTTCGCCCGGCCCGTTTCCCGTTTCACGTGGGCACCGAGGAACTGGTCCGGGCAGAAGAGGACCTCACGGTCGGCCGCAATCGACTCGACCACCTCGACCGCGTTGGAGGAGGTGCAGCAGATATCGGTTTCCGCTTTCACCTCGGCGGTGGTGTTCACGTACGAGACCACCACGGCGCCCGGGTGTTCTGCTTTCCATGCACGCAGCTCTTCGGCGGTGATGGAGTCGGCCAGCGAGCAGCCGGCCCGGGCGTCCGGAATGATGACGCGCTTTTCCGGGGCAAGCATCTTGGCCGTTTCCGCCATGAAGTGGACACCACAGAAGACGATGGTGTCGGCATCGCACTCGGCGGCGATTCGGCTCAGCCCGAGCGAGTCGCCCACGTGGTGCGCGATTTCCTGGATCTCGGGGAGCTGGTAGTTGTGCGCGAGAATCACCGCGTTGTGCTGCTCGGCGAGCCTCAGCACCTCGTCGCGCCAGGCCGCATCGGCCGCCACCCCTCCGTACGGGGTCAGGTCGCCCTCCGCCCGACCCTCTCCGGACGAGGCCACCACGGGAATTGCTTCCGCCGTCATCTGTTCAAGCCCTTCCAACCGAAAGCCTGCGGATCCAATTTGTCTCAGGAGATCAAAGTAAACGGTCGTTCTAAAACCGTCCTTAAAATCCGCCTGGCAGACCGGATATCCAACACTAAAGAACCGCAGAACTCCCGCAGATCCGACGAATATTTCACCGATCAGGGCGCTAGCATGACGGCTTACCACGTGACGCACGGCCGCCAGGCACTCGGTTTACCGTCAAAATCCCATGCGGAGAAGCCTTTCTCCAGGAGGTTCTGTGAACGCGACTCTCGATGAACTGCGCAGCATTCTCATGGAACTGGGTGTGCAGGAGGAGGAGCTGACGCCCGGATGCCGTCTGCGGTCCGGTCTCGGTCTGGACTCCACCGAGACCGCCCAGCTGGAGCTGGAGATAGAGGAGCGGCTGCGCGGCCACGTCGACCTCTGGGACCGGCACGACTACTCCCTGGCGGAACTGGCCGACGCGATCGACCAGGAGGCCGGCGCCGGATCCGGGACGGGGTCCGAGGCCGGGTCCGAGGCCGGGTCCGGGAGCGTGGCCCGGTGACCGACGGCATCGTGCGCGTCCCCGGCGAGCGCGCCGAGGAGTACCGCCGCCGCGGATGGTGGCAGCCCCGGCTGGTCACCGACGTGGCGCTCGGCTCCGCACCGGAGTACCCGGACCGCTGCGCCGTCGTCGACGCCGGTCACCGCCTCACGTACGGCGAACTCGCCGCCGCCGTCGAGGCGGCGGCCTCCCGGCTGCGGCGCCTCGGCATCGGCCGCGGCGACCCCGTCCTCGTCCAGCTGCCCAACGGCCTGGAGTACGTGATCACCACGCTCGCCCTGATCCGGCTCGGCGCGCCCCCCGTGGTGGCCCTGCCCGCGCTGCGCGAGCACGAACTCGACCACGTCCTGAGCGTCACCCGGCCGGTCGCGATGGCCGTGCCGCTGCGCTCACGCCGCTTCGACCACCTGGCGATGGCCGAGCGCCTGCGGGAGCGGCACCCGGGCATCCGCATGCTGCTCGTGACCCGTGCGGACGGGGCCGCGGCGGGCGAGGGCGTGCCCGTCCGGGCGGACCTCGCCGACCTCACCTCGCTGACCCTGGGCGGTGTGGTGCCCGGCGTGGACGCCCCGGGCGGGCCGCTCCACGCCGCGGACGAGGCCCCGGAGCCGCCCGGCCCGCGGGACAACGCGCTGTTCCTTCTCTCCAGCGGCACCACCGGCCCGCCGAAGGCGATACCCCGCCCCCACGAGGCGTTCGGACACGTGATCCGCTCCGCGGCCGAGGTCTCCGGGCTGTCCGACTCCTCCGTCTACCTGGCGGTGATGCCGGCGTCGCACAGCTTCGTCCTCGGCCACCCGGGCATCCTCGGCACCCTCTCCCGCGGCGGCCGGATCGTCCTCGACTCCCCCGACGACCCACGGCGGACCCTGGCGCTCGTCGAGCGCGAAGGGGTCACCCACTGCGCCCTGGCCCCCGCGGTCCTCCTCCAGTGGCTCGCGGCCGCCGAGACGGGCGAGTTCGACCTGTCGAGCCTTCGAGTGCTCCAGGTCGGCGGTGCGCGGCTGGACCCCACCACCGCCCGCCGGGTGCGCGAGCAACTGGGCTGCCGGGTCCAGCAGGTCTACGGGATGAGCGAGGGCCTGCTGAACTTCACCCGGCTCGACGACCCGGACGCGGTGGTGGACGAGACGCAGGGCCGTCCCTCGGCCGCCGGCGACGAACTCCTCGTGGTCGACGAATCCGGTCGCGAGGTGGGCCCCGGCGAGACCGGTGAACTCCTCACCCGGGGACCGAGCGTGCTGGCCGGCTACTACGGCGAGGACGAGACCAACGCCCGCTCCTTCACCGCGGACGGCCACTACCGCACCGGCGACCTGGTGCGGCTCCACCCCAGCGGCAACCTGGTGGTCGCCGGACGGGTGAAGGACGTCGTCAACCGGGGCGGCGAGAAGATCCCCGCGGACGAGCTGGAGGCCGTGGTCCTGACCCATCCGGGCGTCCGCGCCGCCGCCGCGGTGGCGATGCCGCATCCCCTGTACGGCGAGGCCGTCTGCCTCTTCGTGGTGGCGGCCGGGCCCCCGCCGGCACCGGCCGCTCCGACCCTTCGCGAGCTGCGGCGCCACCTGGAGGACAAGGGGCTGGCCCGCTACAAGCTGCCGGAGCGGCTGGTGCCGGTGGAGTCCCTGCCGCTGGCCGGCGTCGGGAAGGTGAACAAGGTGGCGCTGCGCGCCGAGGCCGCACGGCTGGTGGCGGCGGAGCGGGCCGCACGCCGATGATCCGTACCCGCCCCGGACAGGTCCGCGAGGTCCCCGTGCCGGACGGTGAAGCCGGCCGATCCGAGGACGGCGAGCACCGCCGTGTAGCCGCGGGGCGCGGCGAGCCGGGCCAGCCGCATCCTCGCGGCCGGCCCCGGCCTGCCCTCCCAGTGCGTGAGACGCGGCGCGCCCTCCGGATCCGCCACGCCCAACCGGTGCATGGGGAACCGCAGTCCGTCGCCGGTCGCCTTCAGCGCCGCCTCCTTGCAGGTCCACACGGACAGCAGCCGACGCCTGCGCGCCGCCTCCGGCAGCTCCTCGTAGGCGGGGCGCTCCCCGGGCGAGAGCACGCGGGGCGCGAGCCGCAGCAGGTCGACGCTTCCGTCGTCGCTCTCCACGTCGATGCCCAGGGGCGTCTCGCGGGCCGCGGCGAGGACGATGTGCTCGCCCGAATGGGACAGCGACACCTCGACGGAACCGCCCACGGCCACCCGGGGTTTGCCGTGCGGCCCTCCGCAGCCGTCGCACTCCCCGACGACGGGCACGTCGCCGGGCGCGATGCCCGTGTACCCGCCCACGGCCAGCCGGAGCAGGGTGCGGCCCATGACGAACCGGGCCGCGGCATCGTCCCTGCGCATCTCCGCGAGGCGTTCCCGCTCCCGCTCGTCGAGCAGCTCGCGGTGGTGCGGACGCACGTCGCCCACCCTCCCCCACCACACGTGGACGGTGTCCTCGGGCAGTTCCGCACTCATGTCGACGACGGCCTTCACGCGGCCACCACTCCCTCGCACAACAGATCGGACAGGACGGCTTGCATGAATCTCTCGGTGTGTGTGTTCTGCAGCGCCTCGGACTCGGTCGACGCCCGGTACCTGAAGCTGGCGGAAGAGGTGGGCACCGCCGTCGCCGCCCGCGGCTGGACGCTGGTCTCCGGCGGCGAGCACGTCTCGATGATGGGCGCGGTGGCCACCGCCGCCCGGGCGGCCGGCGGGCAGACGGTGGGGATCGTGTCGGAGTCGCTGCTGCACCGCGCCGACCACGCCAGCGACCGGCTGATCGTCACCCCTGGCTTCGGCGCCCGCAAACAGCGGATGACCGAGGAGGCCGACGCCCTGCTCGCGCTGCCGGGCGGCCTCGGCACCTGCGACGAGATCTTCACCGCGTGGACGGAACGCATGGTCGGCGTGCACGACAAACCCCTCGTCCTGCTCGACCCCGATGACCATTTCGGCGGCCTGCTCGACTGGCTCGACGCCGCCCGGGCGCGCGGCTTCGTACGGGGACGGTCGCTTGAGGCGGTGCGGCACACGCGTACGGTCGCCGACGCCCTGGACGCCTGCGCCGGACGGCTTCCGGCCCCCTCCTCGCACTGAACCGCCCCACCCCGAAAGGTCCCGGAGAGCACATGGAAACCACGAACCTCACGAGCCCGTGGCTGATCACCCCCAAGCCCGACGCCGACGCCCGGCTGCGGCTCTTCTGCATCCCGTACGCGGGCGGCGGAGCGTCGATGTACCGCAGCTGGGCGCACCGGCTTCCGGCCGGAGTGGAGGTCAACGCCGTCCAACTGCCCGGCCGCGAGGAGCGCTTCCGCGAGGAGCCGGTGCGCAGCCTCGACGACGTCGTCGCCGGTCTCGGCGCCGTGCTGGCCGCGCACACCGACCGGCCCTACGCCCTCTTCGGGCACAGCATGGGCAGCCTGCTCGCCTTCGAGACCGCGCGGTGGCTGCGCGCCGAAGGCCACCCGGCACCCGAGTTCGTCATCGTGTCGGGCCGCGGCGCGGCGCAGATCCCGCCGCCGTGGCCGGCCATCCACCACCTTCCCGAGGAGGAGTTCGTCCAGCGGGTCATGGACATGCACGGCACACCGGCCTGGGTCTTCGAGGACCAGCAGCTGCGCACGATGGTCGTGCGGACCCTGCGCGCCGACCTGACGGTGGTGGACACCTACCGGTACCGTGCCGCGGCCCCGCTGTCCTGCCCGCTCACCGCCTTCACCAGCCCCGGGGACGCGCTCGCGCCGGTCGAGCACGTCCGCGCCTGGGCCGAGCAGACCACCGCGGACTTCCGGTATCACGAGATCGAGGGCGGGCACTTCTTCCTCCGGGACAATGCGGAGTCCTTCCTCTCCATGCTGAATTCCGAGCTCCTGACGAGGCTTTCGTCGTGATGACGGTCCGCCGCGCGCTCCTGGTGGACCAGGTGATCGAGCACATGCGGCAGCAGATCACCACCGGTGCCTGGCCGGTCGGGCACCGCGTTCCCACCGAGACCGAGCTGTCCGACGAACTCCGGGTGGCGCGCAACACCGTGCGCGAGGCGGTCCGGGCGCTGTCGCACTCCGGGCTCCTGCACGTCCGGCAGGGCAGGGGCACGTACGTCCGGGCCACCAGCGAGCTGTCCGGTGCGCTGGGCCGCCTGCGCACGACCGAGCTGCGCGACGTGCTCCAGGTGCGGCGCGGGCTGGAGGTCGAGGCGGCGCGGCTCGCGGCCCACGTGGGGGACGAGGACGGCCTGCGCGCTCTGGAGGCCCGCCTCTCGGCGTGCGAGGCGGCGGCGCGCGCGGGGCGCTGGGAGGCCGTGCCGCAGGAGGACACCGAGTTCCACACGGCACTGGTGGAGTACACCGGGAACGGCGTTCTCGCCGCTCTGTACCGGGGCTTCTACGAGGCCGTGCTGGCCAGCGTGATCACGTGCGTGGACCCGTGCGGCGCCGGGTCCGGTCTCGCCTCCCACCGCAGGCTCCTCGAAGCGGTGCGGGCCGGGGACGCCGAGCGGGCGGCGGCCGAGGCCGGCGCGCATCTGTCCGCCCTGCTGCACGGGCCGGAGCCGGAGCGTCCCGGCGCGGCGGACTGAGGAAGCGTCACGGCGACGGCGCACAGGCCGCCGCCAGCAGCGGCGCGGCGGAGGGCTCCAGCCACGGCTCGCGGGCCAGCACGGCGTGATGCAGGGCCTGCAGCCGCGGGCTGGGTTCCATGCCCAGTTCCTCGACCAGGCTGTGGCGGAAGCGGTTGTAGACGTCGAGGCATTCGGAGATCCGGCCGCTGCGGTAGAGGGCGATGATGAGGAGGTAGTAGAGGTTCTCCCGGATCGGTTTGTCGGCGATGAGGCCGTACAACTCGCCGGTGAGCATCGAGTGGCGCCCCAGACTGATTTCCAGTTCGAGCCACTGCTCGTATACCGAATTTCGCCGCTCGTCCATTTGCCGGGCATAGTCCCGCAGGGCGGGTACCTCTCGGAGGTCCGCCAGCGCCGGACCGTTCCAGAGGGAAAGCGCCGCGGAGAATTCACCCGCCGCTTGTTCCTTTCGGCCGAATCCCACGGAAGTCCGGGCTTTCGACACCAGCGCATTGAAGTCATCGCAGTCCATCGCATGGCCGGCGGGGCGGAGCATGTAACCGGCCGGCATCGTCCTGAGGATGCTCGGGTCGATCCCAGAGGTCTGGAAATGCTTGCGCAGCTTGGACACGTAGACCTGAAGGGCGGTGGCCGCCGTACGCGGCGGCTCGCCCGACCACAGGACGTTGATGAGGTGCGGCGCGGTGACCGGCCGGCCGGAACTCACGCACAGGGCGGCGAGCAGCGAACGGAGCTTGAATGGCCGAGGCGTGACCTCCTCGCCCAGATCCGTTTTCACTTCGAGCGGACCTAGAATCTGTATCTTCACGCGATCAGTCCCCCTGAAACTAGACACTGTCACGCTCCGCAGCCCCGCCGCAATCACAGCGCAATTTACGCCCCGATCCCGTGAAGCCGCACAGCGGTTCGATCATCGGCAGACCGAAGGGCGGTCGTCAACTTTCAGTCGGTTCGTAAACCGCTCCCACAGGGCGACCACGTCGGTATAATCCACACACGACGAAGGGGTGAATCGGTATATTCAGGGTACATCTACCCCCCGCGTCGCACGGGACCGCGGCCGGGCCGCACAGCCCACACCGGCCGGGAAGATCGCATAGGTAACTTCCCCGCCAAAGTTGGCCGGACCCGCCGGCCCGGATTTAATTGCGCGTTTAGCCGCGCATCAGGCTGCGTGCCGGTTCTCCGCAGGCGCCACGTTGCCGCCGCCGCCCACCATTTGCCGCACTATGTCCCCAGTCACGGCGCACGTCGGGCCACCGGACACGGACAGCGAGAAGAGCCCGTCCACAGGAGACGAGCGCATGCTCAGCCGACGCTCAGGGGAAGGAAAGCAGTTCGACGTGCTACAGGCCTCCGGCGACCCGCAGCACGGCTCCCGTGGCATACCCGGCATCGTCGGACAGCAGCCACGCGACGGCTCCGGCGATCTCGTCCGGCCGGCCCGCCCGCCCCATCGGAATGTTCTCCGCGACCTTGGCGGGCCGCTGCGGGTCCTCGTGGAATTCCGTCCACACCGTGCCCGGGGCCACGCAGTTGACCCGGATGCCGTCGGCGGCGACTTCCTTCGACAGGCCCACCGTGAGGGCGTCGACCGCGGCCTTCGCGGCGGCGTAGTGCACGTACTGCCCCGGGGAGCCGAGCGTCGCGGCGGCCGAGGAGACGTTGACGACGCAGCCGCCGCCGGTGGCGCTCATCGCACGGACGGCCTGGCGTGCGCAGAGCAGGTAGCCGAACAGGTTGACGTCCAGAGCCTCCCGCATGCCGGCGGGGTCGGCATCGGCGAGGCGCCCGTTGGGGCCGCTCACTCCCGCGTTGTTCACCAGGCCGGTGACCGGCCCGAGCACGGCCGCGGCCTCGAAGAGCGCGGCGACGCCGTCCTCGTCGGCGGTGTCCACGGCCACGGCCAGGGCCCGTTGGCCGGTCGCCTCCACATCGGCCGCGACGGCGCGGGCGGCCGCTTCGTTCGACCGGTAGCCGACCACCACGTCATGGCCCTCGGCCGCCAGCCGCCGGCAGATCGCGGCCCCGATGCCCCTGCTGCCGCCCGTGACGACGGTGATCTTCTGTCGTCCTCGCACCTTCGTCCTCCGTTTGGTCTGAGCCCGGTCAGCGTACGACGATCTTGCCCGGGGCCGGCGCCCCGTCCACCAGCAGCTTCAGCAACGGGGCAGCCGGATCGAGGAGTTCAGTGCCCCGGGGCGGCGGGCCGAAGTCCAGGCGGCATGCACGAGTTCCTGTTCGCCATGACCCTCATGTGTGACGGAAACGGTGAGAAGCCCCTGGCGCTCATCGCGCGTATGCCTCGATGTCGGCGCGCACATCTAGAACAACCCGTTTCCGATCCCGACTGCCCAACCCGCTCGTCAGCCCTTCGCGATCGGCTCCAGGATGGCGACGCACTCCACGTGGTGGGTCATCGGGAAGAGGTCGAAGACGCGGAGGGTGCGGACTCGGTAGCCGGCTTCCTTGAAGTAGCCCAGGTCGCGGGCCAGGGCTGCCGGGTCGCACGCCACGTACGCGACGCGGCGGGCCGAGAGGCCCGCGATGTGGCGGACCGTCTGCTTGCCGGCGCCCGCGCGGGGCGGGTCCAGGACGACCAGGTCGCACTCCGTGATCCCGGTCTTCGGGAGGATCTGCTCGACCTTGCCCTGCTCCACGCGGACCCGCGGGAAGTCCGCCAGGTTGTGCCGGGCGTCCTCGACCGCGCGCTTCGTCGACTCGATGCCGAGCACCGCGCCCGTGTCGCCGAGGCGCTCCGCGAGCGCGCCCGCGAAGATGCCGACGCCGCAGTACAGGTCGAGGGCCATCTCGCCCTTGCGCGGCATCAGGCCCTGCATGACGGCCTTGATCAGGGTGTCGGCCGCCTGCGGGTGGACCTGCCAGAAGCCGCCCATGCCCACGCGGTACGTACGGCCGTCCGCGCGCTCCCGTACGAAGGGGCGGCCGTGGACGCGGTGCACGCCGCCGTCCTTCTCCTCGACCCGCAGGACCGAGACCGGCTTGTCCAGTTCGACGAGCGGGAGACGGCCGCCCGGGCGCGGGGTGAGGACGACCTGGCGGTCCTGGGAGCCGGTCGCGGCGATGGCCTCCACCGTGGCCATCTGCGGCCAGTCCTGCTGCTCGATGCCGAGTTCCGAGACGCCCGGGGCGGCGATCATGCAGTGGTCGATCAGTTCGATGTCGTGCGAGCGGTGCTTGCGCAGGCCGACGCGGCCGTCCTCGTCGATCGCGAACTGCACGCGGGTGCGCCACTGCGGCACCTGACCGGCCGGCAGCTTGTCGCCCTCGGCGGGCATCACGGTGCCGTCCCAGCCGGCTTCCTCCGGGGTGAGCCCGGCGAGCCGCTTCAGCTGCTCGGCGACGACCTCGCCCTTGAGCCGGCGCTGGGCGCCCGGCTTGGCGTGCTGCCAGTCGCAGCCCCCGCACTTGCCGGGGCCGGCGTACGGGCAGGGGGCCTCGACGCGGTCCTTGGAGGCGTCGAGCACGGTGATCGCGTCGGCGCGCAGGTAGCGGGAGTCGACGTCGCCCTCGGTGACCTTGGCGACGACCTTCTCGCCGGGCAGGGTGTGGCGGACGAACAGGACGCGGCCGTCCTCGGTACGGGCGATGCAGTGCCCACCGTGCGCGACGGGGCCGACCTCGACCTCGTACTCCTCCCCCACCAGTGACTGCTTCTCGTTCTGCTCGGCGCTCGTCATGGTGGGGAGACTCCAAAAACCTGAAAACGGGGAACGGCCGGACGACCGACCCACCAGTTTACGTGGATCTCGTCCGGCCGTTCACCAACCGGCTCAGCGCTTCGAGGCGGGTTCCTTCGGGGGCCGCGGGCTGTCCACCGGGCCACGGCGCACGGCGCCCGGGGCGTTCCAGTCCTGGCGCTTCTTCGCCCGCTTCTTGGCGAGCTCCGAGGACTCCAGCTGGTAGGGCACCGAGGTGACCATCACACCGGGCGTGAAGAGCAGCCGGCCCTTGAGGCGCAGCGCGCTCTGGTTGTGCAGCAGGTGCTCGTACCAGCGTCCGACGACGTACTCCGGGATGTAGACGCTGACGGCGTCGCGCGGGTTCTCGCTGCGCAGGCCCTTGACGTACTCGACCACCGGGCGGGTGATCTCCCGGTACGGCGAGTCGAGGATCTTGAGCGGGACGTTGATCCCGCGCCGGTCCCACTCCTCGCGCAGCGCCTTGGTCTCGGCCGGGTCCACGCTGATGCTGAGCGCTTCCAGGGTGTCCGAGCGGGTCAGCTTGGCGAAGGCCAGGGCCCGCAGCGTCGGCTTGTGGACCTTGGAGACCAGGACGATCGAGTGGACCCGGGAGGGGCGCACGCTGTCGTCGCTGGGGCCCTCGGCGGCGGCGATCTCCGCGGAGACGCGGTCGTAGTGCTTCCGGATCGCGCTCATCGTGCCGTAGAAGATCAGCATGCCGAGCAGGGCCACCCACGCACCGTGGGTGAACTTGGTGGCGAGGACGATGACCAGCACCATGCCGGTGAAGAAGGCGCCGAAGGCGTTGATGGCCCGGCTGCGGTGCATCCGGCGGCGGGCGGCGGCGTCGCGCTCCGACTTCAGGTGGCGGTTCCAGTGCCGGACCATGCCGATCTGGCTCAGCGTGAAGGAGACGAACACGCCGACGATGTAGAGCTGGATCAGCTTGGTCGAGTCCGCGTCGTAGATCCAGACGAGCAGGATGGCCGCGCCGGCGAGGAGCACGATGCCGTTGGAGAAGGCGAGCCGGTCGCCCCGGGTGTGCAGCTGACGCGGCAGGTAGCGGTCCTGCGCGAGGATCGAACCGAGCAGCGGGAAGCCGTTGTACGCGGTGTTCGCGGCCAGGAACAGCACCAGCGCGGTGGCCGCGGCCAGCAGGATGAAGAAGAAGCTGCCGTCTCCGAAGACGGCCTCGGCCACCTGTGAGATCACCGGGTTCTGGATGTACTCGGGGCCGACCGGGACGCCGCCCTTGAGCAGGTCCTCGGCGGGGTTCTCGGCCATCCGCACGTCGCTGGCCATGGCCAGGCCGATGATCCCGCAGAACATGGTGACCGCCAGGCCGCCCATGTAGGCGAGGGTGGACGCGGCGTTCTTGCTCTTCGGCTTGCGGAAGGCGGGTACGCCGTTACTGATGGCCTCGACGCCGGTCAGGGCCGCACAGCCGGAGGAGAAGGCCCTCAGCAGCAGGAAGACCATCGCGAAGCCGGCCAGCCCCTGTTGCTCGGGTTTGATCTCGAGGTCGGCGGTCGGCGCCGTCAGGGTCTCGCCGAGGACGATGCCCTTCCAGGCACCCCAACCGATCATGACGAATACGGCGGCGACGAAGACATAGGTCGGGATCGCGAAGAGCTTGCCGGATTCCTTCACACCGCGCAGGTTCATCAGCGTGAGCAGAAGGATCATGACGGTCGCCGAGAGCACCTTGTGCTCGATGACGAAGTGCACGGCGGAGCCGAGGTTCTCGACTCCGGAGGAGATCGACACGGCGACGGTCAGGACGTAGTCGACGAGCAGGGCGCTCGCGACGGTGAGGCCGGCCCTGGGTCCGAGGTTGGTGTTGGCCACCTCGTAGTCGCCGCCACCGCTCGGGTAGGCATGGACGTTCTGGCGGTAGGACGCGACGACGGTGAACATCAGCACGACGACCGCGAGCGCGATCCAGGGGCTGTACTGGTACGCCGACACGCCCGCGATCGACAGGACCAGCAGGACCTCGCCAGGGGCATATGCCACGGACGAGAGCGGGTCGGAGGCGAAGACGGGAAGGGCGATCCGCTTGGGCAGGAGGGTTTCTCCGAGGCGGTCGCTGCGTAGCGCCCGGCCGATCAGGATCCGTTTGGGCACGTCGGTCAGTTTGGACACGCAGAGGATCGTAAGCGTTCGAAATCAGCCTGACGAACCCGCACCCCGCCGTACGGCATTGCGCCGCCTATACGCAGTGCATACGTCGCCCGTACGTCGCCCATACGCCGACGGAACCCCGAGACCGTGATCGAAGAGGTCCCATCGGTGACCACCCGTGTGTAGCTTGGGCCATGGTCTGAGACCCTGTTAAACCAGAGCATGCAATGAGGCTGGAAACCAGCGAGTCGCTGACAGCCGGAAGGACGGCCGTGCACATCGTCATCATGGGCTGCGGAAGAGTGGGCTCCGCCCTCGCGCAAACCCTGGAACAGCAGGGACACACGGTCGCCGTAGTCGACCAGGACCCCACCGCATTCCGCCGGCTCGGCGCCGGATTCGGCGGCCGCCGCGTCACCGGGGTCGGCTTCGACCAGGACACCCTGAGGGAGGCGGGAATCGAGGACGCGGGCGCATTCGCCGCCGTCAGCAGTGGTGACAATTCCAACATCATCGCTGCCCGCGTCGCCCGGGAGATGTTCGGCGTCGAGAACGTCGCCGCCCGCATCTACGACCCCAAGCGCGCCGAGGTCTACCAGCGCCTCGGCATCCCCACCGTCGCCACCGTGCGGTGGACCGCCGACCAGATGCTGCGCCGGCTGCTGCCGTCGGGTGCCGAGCCGCTGTGGCGCGACCCGAGCGGCGGCGTGCAGCTCGCCGAGGTGCACGCCTCCGCCGCCTGGATCGGGCACAAGGTCAGCAAGCTCCAGGAGGAGACCGGCGTCCGCGTCGCCTTCCTCACCCGCTTGGGCGAGGCCGTGCTGCCCACGTCGGCGACCGTCCTCCAGGAGGGCGACCTCGTCCACGTGATGATGCGTACGGACGAGATCGAAAAGGTCGAGGCGGCGTTCGCCGAAGGGCCTGAGGAGGCACACGCATGAGGGTCGCGATCGCCGGGGCAGGCGCGGTGGGTCGCTCCATCGCGGGCGAACTGCTGGAGAACGGCCACGAGGTGCTCCTCGTCGACAAGGCGCCGACCGCCATCTCGGTGGAGCGGGTGCCGCAGGCCGAGTGGCTGCTGGCCGACGCCTGTGAGATCACCTCGCTCGACGAGGCGGCGCTCCAGCGCTGCAACGTGGTCATCGCGGCGACCGGCGACGACAAGGTCAACCTCGTCGTCTCGCTGCTCGCCAAGACCGAGTACGGGGTGCCGCGCGTGGTGGCCCGTGTGAACAACCCGAAGAACGAGTGGCTCTTCAACGAGTCCTGGGGCGTCGACGTCGCCGTCTCCACGCCGCGCCTGATGTCGGCCCTGGTCGAGGAGGCCGTCAGCGTCGGCGACCTCGTACGGCTGCTGCGCTTCAGCCACGGCGACGCCAACCTCGTCGAGCTGACCCTGCCGGCCGACTCCTCGGTCGCGGGCACCCAGATCAGCGAGATCGCCTGGCCCGAGGACACCTCGCTGGTCACGATCATCCGCGGCAACCGGGTCCTCACCCCGCACGGCGAGGAGACCCTGGAGCCGGGCGACGAGCTCCTCTTCGTGGCCGCCCAGGCCCGCGAGGAACAGCTGGAGGACCTCCTCCAGGCCCGCGGCTAGCCCTGCGGGCACGCGCGCACGACGAAGGGGGCGGGGCGACCAGTCGGTCGCCCCGCCCCCTTCGGGCTTGCGGGTACGTCGCAGTCAGTCCGGCTCAGGACCCCTGCTTCTCCGCAGCGGCCTCCTTCGCCTCCCACTCCGCGATCACGTCGATCGGCGGCGGCGCCTTCGCCAGGAAGACCCAGGTGAAGTACACCGCGAGCACCATCGGCGGCAGCTTCAGCCCGATCAGCACCCAGCCCAGCTGCGTCGCGTCACCCCACCAGTACAGCGGGAAGAGGATCGCGTACTTGGCGAGGAAGATCAGGCCCCAGGCCAGGCTGGCCTTCGTGTACGCCTTCTTGCGCCCGGGGTTGCGGGTGCGCCAGGACAGGTTCTCCTTGAACACCGGGCCCAGGATCACGCCCAGCAGCGGGAAGCCCACGAGCGCGGAGAGCGTGAAGGCCACCCCGAGCCCGGCTCCGTAGATCATGCCCGGCAGGTAGAAGCCCTTCGGGCTGCCCGTGAAGAGCGCGAAGGCCACGCCCACGCCCACGCCGAAGACCCCGCTGAAGGCGTGCTTCACCGTGTCCTTGCGCAGCAGCCGCACGATCACCAAGAGCACCGCGACGGCGCCCGCGGCGAAGGCGGACCACTTCAGGTCCTTGTTGATCGTGTAGATCATGACGAAGAGCAGCCCGGGGAGCATCGTCTCCACGGTGCCCCGGATGCCTCCGAAGGCGTCGAACAGCGCCGCCTGCGTCACCGCGCTCTGGTCCTCGGACGGCGTGGCGGCGGGTTCCGGGGTGGTCGGTTTGTCGAATGACGTCACCGGTCAGTGCTCCTGTCCGAGCGGTCGGAGTTCGTACTTCGGGTTGAAGAGCACCCGACGGCCATGACTCATCGAGATGCGCCCGGAGGCGATCATGCGCCGCCCCGGCTCGATTCCCACGATCGAGCGACGCCCGAGCCAGACCACGTCGAGTGCGGCGGAGCCGTCGAACAGCTCCGCTTCCAGTGCGGGGACGCCCGCCCGCGGCCGCAGGGTGACGGTACGCAGGGTTCCGGTCACCTTGACTATCTGGCGGTCGTGGCAGTCGCAGATCCGCGTGCACCCCGCGGCTTCTGCGTCCTCCTGCAGCTCCGCCGAATGCAGCTCCTCCTGCGAGGTGGACAGCCGCTCGATCATCCGGCGGAACCGGCCCGCCGGCCTGGCCGGCTTCGCGGGCTTCTCGGGACGCGGTTCAGCACTCATACAAGGAAGCCTACCGGCGCGCCCACTACCTCTCGAAGCGGTATCCCATGCCCGGTTCGGTGATGAAGTGCCGGGGGTGCGAGGGGTCCGCCTCCAGCTTGCGCCGCAGTTGGGCCATGTAGACCCGCAGATAGTTGGTCTCGGTGCCGTACGACGGCCCCCAGACCTCCTGGAGCAGCTGCTTCTGGCTGACCAGCTTGCCGCCGTTGCGGACCAGCACCTCCAGCAGGTGCCACTCGGTCGGCGTCAGGCGTACGTCGCGGCCCTCGCGCACGGCCTTCTTCGCGGCCAGGTCCACCGTGAAGCCCTCGGTCTCCACGATCACCTCGTCCTCGCCGGAACCGGCCGAGGGCTCGGCGCGGCGGACGGCGGCGCGCAGCCGGGCCAGCAGCTCGTCCATGCCGAAGGGCTTGGTGACGTAGTCGTCGGCCCCCGCGTCCAGCGCCTCGACCTTCTCGTCGGAAGTGTGGCGGGCGGAGAGGACGAGGATCGGCACGCGGGTCCAGCCGCGCAGCCCCTTGATCACCTCGATGCCGTCCATGTCGGGCAGCCCGAGGTCGAGGACGACCACGTCGGGGTGACGGGCCGCCGCGAGCTCCAGTGCGCTCGCTCCGTCGGCCGCGGCGTCGACCTCGTACTTGCGTGCCTTCAGATTGATCACAAGGGCTCGGACGATCTGCGGCTCGTCTTCCACCACGAGCACCCGGGTCATTGAGGTCCTGCCTTCTGTCGCGTCATCCGATCACTGTTGTGATCACGTTCCATGTGTTCCATCGGTTCGAGAGGGCCTTCCGGCACGGGTCCGGGTCCGGGGGGCACCGCGCGCAGGGTGAGCACCATCGTCAGCCCTCCGCCGGGGGTGTCCTCGACCGCCAGGGTGCCGTCCATGGCCTCGGCGAACCCGCGGGCGACCGCGAGCCCGAGGCCGACGCCGGACCCGCGCGGGGCGTCACCGTACCGCTGGAAGGGGGCGAAGATCCGGTCCTTGGCCTCCTCGGGTACCCCCGGCCCGCGGTCGACGACGCGTACCTCGACGCGGTCGCCGAGGCAGCTGGCCGCCACGAGCACCGGTTCCCCGGGCGGACTGTACTTGACGGCGTTCTCCACGACGTTGGCCACGGACCGCTCCAGCAGCCCCGGGTCCACCGCCACCATCGGCAGCGTCTCGGGCACGTCCAGCACCACGCTGTCCTCGGGTACGCCGCCCAGCGCCATCGGGACCACCTCGTCGAGGTAGATCTCCCGGATGAGCGGGGTGACGGTGCCGGTCTGCAGCCGGGACATGTCGAGCAGGTTGCCCACCAGGTGGTCGAGGCGGTCGGCACCGTTCTCGATGCCTTCCAGGAGCTCGGCCCGGTCCTCCTCGGACCACTCCACGTCGTCGGAGCGCAAGGAGGTCACCGACGCCTTGATGGAGGCCAGCGGCGTACGGAGGTCATGGCTGACGGCGGCCAGCAGCGCGGTCCTGATCCGGTTGCCCTCGGCCAGCCGGCGGGCCTCCTCGGCCTCTCCGACGAGCCGCTGGCGGTCCAGGACCACGGCCGCCTGGGCCGCGAAGGCGCCCAGCACCCGGCGGTCCTCGGCGGGCAGGACCCGCCCGGACAGGGCCAGCGCCATGTGGTCGCCGATGGGCATGTCCACATCGGCGTCCTCGGGCCGTTCGGCGGGGCTCGGGCCGACGCTGCCGGCCGGTTTCCAGGGATCCACGTCGTCCGCCCGCTCCAGCAGCGCCACGGACTCCATCGCGAAGGTCTCGCGCACCCGCTCCAGCAGCGCGTCCAGCGTGGTCTCCCCGCGCAGCACGCTGCCGGCCAGGAAGGAGAGGATCTCGGACTCGGCGCGCAGCCGGGCCGCCTGGTGGGTGCGCCGGGCGGCCAGGTCGACCACGGAGGCCACGGAGACGGCCACCCCGACGAAGACGACGATGGCGACGATGTTCCGGGCGTCGGAGATGGCGAACCGGTGCAGCGGCGGGGCGAAGTAGTAGTTCAGCAGCAGCGAGCCGACGGCGGCGGAGGCGAGGGCCGGCCAGAGGCCGCCGAGCAGCGCCGCCGCGACCGTCAGCGCCAGGAAGAGCAGCATGTCGTTGGCGAGCCCGGGGTCCCAGGCGGCATGCGTCAGCAGCAGGCACAACAGCGGCGGGAGGACCACGCCCACCAGCCAGCCGGCGAGGATCCGGGGCCGTCCGAGCCGGGTCGCCGAGCGGACCACGGGCAGGCCGCGCCCCTTGGCGACCTCCTCGTGCGTGACGATGTGCACGTCGAGGTCGGGTCCCGCGTCGCGGGCCACGCTCGGCCCGACGCCGGGACCGAGGACGTACTGCCACGAGCGGCGGCGGCTGAAGCCGAGCACGATCTGGGTGGCGTTGACCCCGCGCGCGAACTCCAGCAGCGCGTCCGGGACGTCGTCGCCGATCACATGGTGAAACGTTCCGCCCAGGTCCTCGACCAGCGTCCGCTGGACCGCGAGCTCCTTCGGCGAGGCCGCGGTCAGCCCGTCGCTGCGGGCGATGTAGACGGCGAGGATCTCGCTGCCCGAGCCCTTGGCCGCGATCCGCGAGGCGCGCCGGATGAGCGTGCGCCCCTCCGGCCCGCCGGTCAGCCCGACGACGATCCGCTCGCGCGCCTGCCAGGTCGAGCGGATGTCGTGCTCGCCGCGGTACTGCTGGAGGTACTCGTCCGCCCGGTCGGCGACCCACAGCAGCGCGAGCTCGCGCAGGGCGGTGAGGTTGCCGGGCCGGAAGTAGTTGGACAGGGCCGCGTCGACCTTTTCGGGCTTGTATATGTTCCCGTGCGCCATCCGCCGGCGCAGCGCCTGCGGGGACATGTCGACCAGCTCGATCTGGTCGGCCCGGCGGACCACCTCGTCGGGCACGGTCTCCCGCTGCCGCACCCCGGTGATCGACTCGACCACGTCCCCCAGGGACTCCAGGTGCTGGATGTTGACGGTGGACACGACGTCGATCCCGGCCCGCAGCAGTTCCTCGACGTCCTGCCAGCGCTTGGCGTTGCGCGAGCCGGGCACGTTGGTGTGGGCGAGTTCGTCGACGAGCGCGATGGCGGGCCTGCGGGCGAGCAGCGCGTCCACGTCCATCTCGGTGAACGAGGCTCCGCGGTAGGTGAGGGCCGTGCGCTCCACCTGTTCGAGACCGTGCAGCATGACCTCCGTACGCGGCCGCCCGTGATGTTCGACGAAGCCGACGACGAGATCCGCGCCCCGCTCCACCCTGCGGTGGCCCTCGGAGAGCATCGCGTAGGTCTTGCCCACACCGGGTGCCGCGCCGAGATAGATCCTGAGCTTGCCGCGTCCCATGCGCCCATTCTCCGGGACGTCCGGGATGTCCACGTACCGATGACCATCCGGGCGCCGATCCCTGACGGATCTCTGACGCTTCGGTCAGGGTCCCCCCGCACGCGGCCGACCGGGGCGGTCACGGGCGGGTGCGGGCCCGGCACGGGCGGGGCACTGGCGGGGCACTGGCGCGCACGCGAAAGCCGGTGGGCCCCACCCCGAAGGAGTGGGGCCCACCGGCCGAAAACATGCGACGGCCCCCTGTGCGCACGGGGCCGTCCGGGGTCAGCGGACCTCGGTGATCTCCGGACCGCGCTCCAGCTGGCCCATGCCGCCGCCGAAGCGGGAGCCTTCCTGCTCCTCCGTCTGCACGCCGTCCGGCACCATCTGGGCGTCGTTCGGCAGCTTCAGGACGATCGGGTCACGGGGGGCCATCGGGCCGTCGCCGCGGACGACCACGGTGTCCCGGAAGATCTGCTCCAGCACGCCCGCCGACTCGGGGCGCACCGCGCCCTGGCCGGAGATGACGCCGCGCAGGAACCAGCGCGGGCCGTCGACGCCGACGAAGCGGACCAGCTGGGCGCCGGTCTGTCCGTCCGGGAGCGGTACGGGCACCTGTGCGCGCAGCTCCCAGCCCAGGGAACCCTGGGCCTCGTCGATGATGCCGCCCTGCTGGGTGATGCCCGCGGCGATCTCTTCGCGGACCTCGCCCCAGATGCCTTCCTTCTTGGGCGCGGCGAAGGCCTGCAGCTGCACGGCGCTGTCGCCCAGGACCACGGTCGCGGCCACGATCGCGTCACCCGCGACCTCGACGCGCAGTTCCATGCCCTCGACACCGGGTACGAGGATGCCGCCCAGGTCGACCCGGCCGTCGGCCGGGTTACCGAGCACCTCGGAGATGTCCCAGGGGCCGTCGGGCCGCGGGGCGGGGGGCAGGTTCACCCGGCGCGGTGTGGCGGCGCCGTCCTGCTCGCCCGCGTCGTCCGGCTCACCGGAGTCGACGCCGTCTACGACCTGCTCGGCCGCGCCGCCGTCCTGGGCGGAGTCGTTCTTCTTGCGACGTCCGAACACGTCACTGTCCTTCCCGGTCGGTAACGACCGAAGCGTAGCCATTCCCACCCTGCTGACCAGCCCCGGATCCGGCCACGGCCGCATGACCGCCGGTGGAGCCGAAACCCCCCTCGGCCCGGGCCGAGCCGGGAAGTTCCGCCACCTCGTGGAAGCGCACCTTCTCGACCCGCTGGACAACCAGCTGGGCAATGCGGTCGAAACGCTCGAACCGGACGCTCTCGCGAGGGTCGAGATTGACCACGATCACCTTGATCTCCCCACGGTACCCGGCATCCACCGTCCCCGGGGCATTCACGAGGGCGAGCCCGCAGCGTGCGGCCAGGCCGGACCTGGGGTGCACGAAGGCCGCGTACCCGTCGGGCAGGGCGATGGACACTCCCGTGGGCAGCACGGTCCGCTCGCCGGGCGCCAGCTCCGCGGCCTGGGTCGTCACCAGATCGCAGCCGGCGTCGCCGGGGTGGCCGTACGCCGGAATGGGGACCTCCGGATCGACGCGGCGGATCAGCACGTCGACCTCATGGCGGGGTCCGTTGTGGTTCAGGGACATCAGGGGTTCACCTCGAAGGCGCGTGCGCGCCTGACCTGGTCCGGGTCGGCCATCGCCGCCCGGATCTCCTCGGGCCGTCCGTTGTCGATGAAGTGGTCGACCTTCACCTCGATGAAGAGGGCGTCGGCGCGCACGGCGACCGGGCCCTGCGGACCGCCTATCCGGCCGACGGCGGTGCAGTAGATCTTCCGCCCGGCGACGGCGGTGACCTCGGCCTCCAGGTACAGCACGGTGTCCACGGGCACGGGCCGTACGAAGTCGGTCTCCAGCCGCCCCGTCACCGCGATGACGCGCAGCAGCCAGTTCAGGGAGCCCAGCGTGTCGTCGAGCGCGGTGGCGAGCACCCCGCCGTGGGCGAGGCCGGGAGCGCCCTGGTGTGCGGACTTGACGGTGAACTCCGCGGTGACGCTCACGCCCTCGCCCGCGCGGACCTCCAGGTGGAGGCCGTGCGGCTGTCCCTCGCCGCAGCCGAAACAGTGCTCGTAGTGCGCACCGAGGAGCTCGCCGGGTGCCGGGGCATCGGGGTGCCGGACCGGTGCGGCGGCATCGGTCGGGGGCGTCAACGCTGTGTTTCGTCCACTCACAGCCGCAGACCTTACCCGCGCGGCTACCCGCCGGTCGCCTCGTGGCAGGCTTGAACCCATGCAGCTCTCCCCCGCGCACCACGACGAACGCCTGACCGCCCCCCGCTCCTGGTGGGGCATCGCCGTACTGACCGGCCTCGCGTGCGCGCTGATGCTGCTGCCGCTGGGCACGATGCCGCTGCTGGCCGGCCTGGTCGGGGGCACCGCGCTGAGCGGGCTGCTGGTGAGCTCGTACGGTTCCGCGCGCGTGCGCGTGGTGAACGGGGCGCTCGCGGTCGGGGACGCGCGGATCCCGGTGACCGCGCTGGGTGAGCCGGAGGTCCTGGACGCCGAGGAGTCGCGCGCCTGGCGCACGTACAAGGCGGACCCGCGCGCCTTCATGCTGCTGCGCAGCTACGTGCCGACCGCGGTCCGCGTCGAGGTCACCGACCCGGCGGACCCGACCCCGTACGTGTACGTCTCCACCCGCGAGCCCGGGGCCCTGATCGAGGCGATTCGCGCGGCGAAGGCCCAGGCCGTCCCGGCCGAATAGCGTCGCCGCCCCCGGCGGCGGCCGGTCTCAGCCGAACAGGCCGGGATCCCGACCCTCGAGTGCGGCCCTGGTGGCCTCGGGAAGGGGCTGTGTGGGCTGCTCAAGGGGCGGCAGGGCGGGCAGGGCATCCCACGCCACAGACCTGCTGCGCAGGTCCGCACGGACCTTCTCGGCGACTTTGCGGGTGTCGCGCCGGTTCATGACCGCGCCGACGGCGGCGCCCACCATGAACGGCATCAGGTTCGGCAGGCTGCGGAACATCCGCTTCATGATCTGCTGGCGCAGTTCGCGCTTCATCTGCCCGCCGAGCGCCGCGTTCAGCGTGGTCGGCTTGGTCAGGTCGACCCCGCGCTCCTCCGTCCAGGAGGTCAGGTAGGCGTAGCTGCGCTGTCCGAGGTTGCCGGGCGCGCGGAGCCCGTAGACCTCGTGGAGTTCGGCGATGAGCTTCAGCTCGATCGCGGCGACCCCGGTGATCTCCGCCGCCAGTTCCGCCGGCATCGCGGGCGGGACGGGCAGCATGGCCGCCGCGCCGATCCCGGCGCCGACGGTCGAGGTGGCGTTGGCGGCGCCCGAGATCAGCTTGTCGGCAAGCTGATCGGGACCGAGGCCCGGGAACTGCGCGCGCAGGGTCGCGAGGTCCCGAACCGGAACGCGCGGTGCGTTCTCGATGACCCTCTCGGAGATGTACAGGGCGGCGTGCCGGATACCTTCGCCGCCCCTGCGTACACCCTTCTTGACGGCTTGCAGCCGACGGGCCCCGGGCCTGGGCCGGGCCCCCTCGCCGGGCTCTGTGACCGACGGCACCGCCGGGGCGGTGTCGGAGGGCACGGCGATCGCTTCACTGGCGGAGCCGCCGGGGGCGCCGGAACCCGTTTCCGGGTCCTGGGGTGCCACCTGCGCCTCCGCCGGATCACCAGACTTTCGGAAGCGTCGCTTCCGAAAGGGTGTCGAGCCAGCCACGGCCGACGCCTCTCAGTCGCAGTCGCGACAGATCGGCTGACCGTTCTTCTCGCGCGCCAGCTGGCTGCGGTGGTGCACCAGGAAGCAGCTCATGCAGGTGAACTCGTCGGCCTGCTTGGGCAGGACCCGGACGGCCAGCTCCTCGTTGGAGAGGTCCGCACCGGGAAGCTCCAGGCTCTCGGCCGAGTCGAATTCGTCCATGTCCGAGGCCGAGGACGACTTGTCGTTACGTCGGGCCTTCAGCTCTTCAATGCTGTCGTTGTCGACGTCGTCGTCTGTCTTGCGCGGGGTGTCGTAGTCCGTTGCCATTGTTCGCTCTCCCCCTCTGGGTGTTAGCGGTGTCTCAGCGCACGTAACGCACGAGAGGCCGGACTTGTGCCCGACCTGAGGCGGAGATTTTGCCTCACATCAAGGTCTGTTACTCAATCGACACCCAGCCGCCCGCCTGAAGGGGCGATTGGCTGGGATGACGACCGGGACCGTACACGGTCCGGGGGCCGTCTTGCACAAACGCCACCCCGTGTATTTCCCGCCATACGGGGGGCCGGAAACCCGGACTTCCCGGGCTTTCCGGCCGCCCCGGGGTCACTGAACGCACATGCACCGACACTCGCCACTGTGATCGATCACACAGGAGCAATTGCTTTCAAAGGGCAAACATTCAGCCAACAGCGAACACGGAGTGCAGGACTCACAAGGGAAGAGTGACACGCATCACGAGGCCACCGCCTTCCCGGGGGGTTGCCTGGATCCTTCCGCCGTGTGCGCGCGCCACGGAGCGCGCGATCGACAGACCGAGTCCGACACCCTTGTCACTGCCCGTGCGCTCCGTACGCAGCCGCCTGAAGGGCTCGAAGAGGTTGTCCACCTCGTACGCGGGAACA
This sequence comes from Streptomyces sp. NPDC001513, assembly GCF_042894695.1. Lineage (NCBI taxonomy): Bacteria > Bacillati > Actinomycetota > Actinomycetes > Kitasatosporales > Streptomycetaceae > Streptomyces > Streptomyces sp. NPDC001513. The sequence continues at coordinate 155,498 of NZ_JBIAVU010000007.1, read as the reverse complement.
ACGGGACCCGTGTTCGATACCAGGAGGACCGCCTGACCGTGCTGGGCCTCGGTCGTGACCTCCACCCAGCCGTCCTCCGGCACGTTGTACCGGACGGCGTTCTGCACCAGGTTGAGGGCGATCCGCTCCAGCAGCACGCCGTTGCCCTGGACGACGGCCGGCACGCGCTCGCCGCGGATCTCCACGCCCTTCGCCTCGGCCTCGCCCCGCACCTGGTCGACGGCGCGCGAGGCGACCTCCGCCAGGTCCACGGGCTTGCGCTCGACTATCTGGTTCTCGCTGCGGGCCAGCAGCAGCAGACCCTCGACCAGCTGCTCGCTGCGCTCGTTGGTGGCGAGCAGGGTCTTCCCGAGCTGCTGGAGCTCCACCGGGGCCCCCGGATCGGAGAGGTGCACCTCCAGCAGGGTCCGGTTGATCGCGAGCGGCGTGCGCAGCTCGTGCGAGGCGTTCGCGACGAACCGCTGCTGCGCCGTGAAGGCCCGCTCCAGCCGGTCGAGCATCTCGTCGAAGGTGTCGGCGAGCTCCTTGAGCTCGTCGTCCGGCCCGTCCAGCTCGATCCGCCGGGTCAGGTCGGTGCCGACCACCCGGCGGGCGGTACGGGTGATCTTGCCCAGCGGCGAGAGCACCCGGCCGGCCATCGCGTAGCCGAAGGCGAAGGCGATGATGCTGAGCCCCAGCAGGGCCATCAGCGACCGGCTCAGCAGGTCGTCCAGGGCGTGCCGGCGCTGCTCCAGCGCGCAGGCCTTCATCGCGGTGTTGAACTGTTCGAGCTGGTTGATCCTCGACACCGGGCAGGTGGTGCTGGTGACCTGGACGTTCTGGCCGTCGACGATCTCGTACATGAGGGCGTTGCCCTGCCGCAGCGCCTGCGCCGCCAGCAGGTAGATGATCGACAGCAGCAGGATGCCCGCGATCAGGAACATCCCGCCGTAGAGCAGCGTGAGGCGTATCCGGATGGTCGGGCGCAGCCACGGGAAGGGACCCTCGGGCTGGCCGGGGTCCCAGGTCGGTTTCGGTGGCGCCGTGGGTGGCGCCGGGCTGGTTGCCACGCGGGTCAGATCCGGTATCCGGAACCGGGCACGGTGACGATGACCGGCGGCTCCCCGAGCTTGCGCCGCAGGGTCATGACCGTCACCCGTACGACGTTGGTGAACGGGTCGGTGTTCTCGTCCCAGGCCTTCTCCAGCAGCTGCTCGGCGGAGACGACGGTCCCCTCGCTGCGCATGAGGACCTCCAGCACCGCGAACTCCTTCGGGGCCAGCTGCACCTCCTTGCCCTCGCGGAACACCTCGCGCCGGTTCGGGTCCAGCTTGATCCCGGCACGCTCCAGTACGGGCGGCAGCGCGACCGTGGTGCGCCGGCCGAGGGCCCGCACGCGGGCGGTCAGCTCGGTGAAGGCGAAGGGCTTGGGCAGGTAGTCGTCCGCCCCGAGCTCCAGGCCCTCCACCCGGTCGCTGACGTCACCCGAGGCGGTCAGCATGAGCACGCGGGTGGGCATGCCGAGCTCAACGATCTTCCGGCACACGTCGTCGCCGTGCACGAGCGGGAGGTCCCGGTCGAGCACGACCACGTCGTAGTCGTTCACGCCGACCCGCTCCAGGGCGGCGGCGCCGTCGTACACGACGTCCACGGCCATGGCCTCCCGGCGCAGTCCGGTGGCCACCGCATCGGCGAGCAGCTGCTCGTCCTCGACGACGAGTACGCGCACGTCGTTTCCTTCCTCCGAGCCCAGAAGGGCACACGTGTATTGCGTCGACCATCCTGCACGTTTCGGCCGTAAACCGGCTGTAAGGCGGCTCGTGGAGGGGCTCACGGGGCGGAAGTGAGGATTCCCTGGCCTGGAGAGGTTTCTGGGCCCAGGGTGCCGGGGAGGACGTCCTCACACCCCATCCACTCCCTGACGGCGGACAGCCACGTGCCGCCGCCGACCCACGAAGAGGGGGCGAACCCATCATGGACGCATTCACCGCGGGTCTCCTGCAGCGCATCAGGTCCACGCAGTCGGACCTCATGCACGCCCGCGAGACGGGCGACGACTTCCTCGCGGAAGTGGAACAGGCGGAGCTGGAAGATCTCCAGCGACTCGCCGCCGAGCACGGTGTCCCGGTCTCGGCCACCGTGCCCGCCTGCTGAACCCGGCCTGCCGACCCGACCCCGAGCCGACCTGCTGATCCCTCACGGCTCCCGTACGACGCGAGCCCCGGCCGCCCTCTCGGGCGGCCGGGGTTCGCGTGCGTCCGGCGGCCGGTGCTGCCCCGACCGGGGCGCCGCAGGGCCGGGTCAGTCGTGCCAGGCCCCGGACTCCTCCAGCAGCGGCTGCAGCGAGGCGAACACGGCCGGGGTGGCGGCCAGGGTCAGCTCCCCCGAGGCCCGCTCCCCCGGCCGGCCGCCCGTCACGGCCCCCGCCTCCCGCGCGATCAGCTCGCCGGCGGCCAGGTCCCAGGGGTTCAGCCCCCGCTCGTAGTAGCCGTCCAGCCGCCCGGCGGCCACGTCGCACAGGTCCAGCGCCGCCGACCCGCCCCGCCGGATGTCCCGGACCAGCGGGATGATCCGGGCCGCGATCCCGGCCTGGTGGGCCCGCCGGGTCTGCACGTACGCGAAGCCCGTGCCCAGCAGTGCCTGGTCCAGCGGCGCCGCCGGCCGGCACGCGAGGCGCGCCGTGCCCATCCAGGCCCCGCCGCCGAGCACCGCGTGGTACGTCTCCCCGCGCATCGGCGCCGCCACGACGCCCACCACGGTCTCGCCCTCGTACTCGGCGGCGATGGACACGCCCCAGCTCGGGAGCCCGTAGAGGTAGTTCACGGTGCCGTCGAGCGGGTCGACGACCCAGCGCACCCCGCTGGTCCCCCGCGTGTCCGCGCCCTCCTCGCCCAGCAGCCCGTCCTCGGGTCGCCGTTCGGCGAGGATGCCGGTGATCAGCTTCTCCGCCGCGATGTCCATCTCGGTCACCACGTCGATCGGGCTGGTCTTCGTCGCCGCCACCGCCAGATCGGCCGGCCGGCCGTCGCGCAGCAGCGCCCCGGCCTGCCGGGCGGCCTCCAGGCCCACGTCCAGCAGTTCGGCCTTCAGCTCTTCGGAGATCACGGTTCCTCTTCCTAGGCGTACGGACTGTCGGCGCCCGCGGCCGCCGGCCGGGGGCCGCGCGCCGGGCAGCAGCCCACCGCGCACAGGTCGTGGCTCTGCCCCAGCGCGCCGACCCAGCACTCCGCGGCCGGCTCCCCGCGCTCCTTGGCGGCCCGCTCCAGCACCAGCTCCCGTACGGCCCCGGCGAACAGCGGATCGGCGCCGACGGTCGCGGAGCGCGCGACGGGCAGGCCCAGTTCGGCCGCCTTGGCGGTGGCCTCGGTGTCCAGGTCGTACAGGACTTCCATGTGGTCGGAGACGAAGCCGATGGGCACCATCACGACGGCGGGGGCGCCCTCGGCGTGCAGGGCCTCCAGGTGATCACAGATGTCCGGTTCCAGCCACGGGATGTGCGGGGCGCCGCTGCGGGACTGGTAGACGAGCTGCCAGGCGTGCGCGGTCCCGGTCCGTGCGGCCACCTCGTCCGCGATCACCCGGGCGACGTCGAGGTGCTGCCTGACGTAGGCACCGCCCTCGCCGCCCCCGGTGTGGTCCTCCACGGGGCCGGAGGCGTCCGCGGCGGCCGTCGGGATGGAGTGGGTGGTGAAGGCGAGGTGGGCCCCGTCCCGGACGTCCTCGGGCAGCGCGGCGAGCGAGGCCAGCACCCCGTCGATCATGGGCTGCACGAAGCCGGGGTGGTTGAAGTAGTGCCGCAGCTTGTCGACCCGCGGCAGCTCCAGTCCCTCCTCGGCGAGGGTGGCCAGGGCGTCGGCGAGGTTCTCGCGGTACTGCCGGCAGCCCGAGTACGAGGCGTACGCGCTGGTCGCGAGCACCGCGATCCGGCGGCGGCCGTCGGCGGCCATCTCCCGCAGCACGTCGGTCAGGTACGGGGCCCAGTTCCGGTTGCCCCAGTAGACCGGCAGGTCCAGCCCGTTGCCGGCGAAGTCCTTGCGCAGCGCGTCCAGCAGCGCGCGGTTCTGCCCGTTGATCGGGCTGACCCCGCCGAAGCCGAAGTAGTGCTGCCCGACCTCCTTGAGCCGCTCGCGCGGGATGCCGCGCCCGCGCGTGACGTTCTCCAGGAACGGCACGACGTCGTCGGGTCCCTCGGGGCCGCCGAAGGACAGCAGCAGGAGGGCGTCGTACGGGGCGGCGGGCCCGCCTGCGGGCGGGAGGAGCTGGTCTGACATGCCTCGAATCCTGCCACCCGGCGTCCCCGCGGGAGAAGCGGCCCGGCCAGGAGCAGGTGCGGAGCAAAGGTAAGGTAAACCTTAGTTCCGAGTCCGGAACCTTCCCCGTGCGGGTGCCCGGTAGGCGGTCGTAACCTGTATGGGCCCACGACGTCCCTTACGGAGGGCCCTTGCCCAGTCCCTATCGCGCCCTATTCGCGGCCCCCGGCACCAAGGGGTTCAGCGCCGCCGGCCTCATAGGCCGGCTCCCGATATCCATGGTCGGCGTGGGCATCCTCACGATGATCTCCGAGATCACCGGCCGCTACGCCATGGCCAGCGCGCTCACCGGCACGCTCGCGCTCGCCGCCGCGGTCATCGGCCCCCAGGTCTCCCGGCTCGTGGACCAGTACGGCCAACGGCGCGTCCTGCGACCCGCGACCCTGATCTCCGTGGCGGCGGTCACCGGGCTGCTGCTGGCCGCCGCGAACGGCCTGCCGGACTGGACGCTCTTCGTCTGCGCCGCGATCGCCGGCTGCGTGCCCAGCGTCGGCTCGATGATCCGTGCCCGCTGGACCGTCATCTACCGGGACTCCCCGCGCGAGCTGCACACCGCGTACTCCTTCGAGTCGGTGGTGGACGAGGTCTGCTTCATCTTCGGCCCGATCCTCGCCATCGGACTGTCCACCACCTGGTTCCCGGAGGCCGGGCCGCTGATCGCCGCCGTCTGCCTGATGGTCGGCGTGTGGCTGCTCACCGCCCAGACCTCCACCGAGCCCGCCCCGCACCCGCGCGACGAGAACGCGGAGCGCACCTCGGCCCTGCGCTCGCCGGGCCTGCAGGTGCTGACCGCCACCTTCGTGGCGACCGGCGCGATCTTCGGCTCCATCGACGTGGCCACCCTGGCCTTCGCGGAGGAGCAGGGCAGCAAGTCCTCGGCGAGCTTCGTCCTGGCCGTCTGGGCCCTCGGTTCCTGCCTGGCCGGCATCGTTTTCGGCCTGCTGCATCTCAAAGGCCGGACAGAACGCCGTTGGGTACTGGGCGTATGTGCGATGGCCGTGAGTATGATCCCCCTCCTACTGGCCGGGAACCTTCCGATTCTGGCCGTGGCGCTCTTCGTCTCGGGCCTCGCCATCGCTCCCACGATGATCACCACGATGGCCCTGATCGAGGCGCACGTACCACACGCGAAGCTGACCGAGGGCATGACCTGGATCAGCACCGGCCTCGCGGTCGGCATCGCGCTCGGGTCCTCCGTGACCGGCTGGGTCGTGGACGCGGCCGGCGCGCGGACCGGGTACGTCGTCTCCATCTCGGCGGGGGTGGCCGCGGCGGCGGTGGCGTTCGCGGGATACCGCCGGCTGACGAGGCCGGCGCAAGGGGAGGAGCCCTCTAGCGATGGCGACGGCGACAGCGGGGACAGCAGGGAACAGCAGGCCGGCCACCACGTGGCATAACTGGGCGGGCAACGTCACCGCCACGCCCGCCCGCGTGGTGACCCCGGCCTCGGTCGGGGAGCTCCAGGAGGCGGTCCGCCGGGCCGCCGAAGAGGGACTGCGGGTGAAGGCGGTCGGCACCGGCCACTCCTTCACCGCGGCCGCCGCGACCGACGGGGTGCTCGTACGCCCCCACGCCCTGGCCGGGATCCGGGCCGTCGACCGGACCGCCGGCACCGTCACGGTGGAGGCGGGCACGGTCCTCAAGGACCTGAACCGGGCCCTGGCCCGGGAGGGCCTGTCGCTGACCAACATGGGCGACATCATGGAGCAGACGGTCTCCGGCGCCACCAGCACCGGCACCCACGGCACCGGCCGCGACTCGGCGTCCATCGCCGCCCAGATCCGCGGCCTGGAGCTGGTCACCGCCGACGGCCGGCTGCTCGTCTGCTCGGAGAAGGAGAATCCCGAGGTCTTCGCGGCGGCCCGGATCGGCATCGGCGCGCTCGGCATCGTCACCGCGATCACCTTCGCCGTCGAGCCGCTCTTCTTCCTGACCGCCCGCGAGGAGCCCATGACCTTCGACCGGGTGACCGCGGAGTTCGAGGAGCACTTCGCGGAGAACGAGCACTTCGAGTTCTACTGGTTCCCGCACACCGGCAACTGCAACACCAAGCGCAACAACCGCAGCCAGGGCCCCGCCGCCCCGCCCGGACCGGTGAGCGCCTGGGTCGAGGACGAGCTCCTCTCCAACGGCCTCTTCCAGGTGGTGAACTCGCTGGGCCGCGCGGTGCCCGCCACCATCCCCTCCATCGCCCGCGTGGCCAGCCGCGCCCTGTCGGCGCGCACCTACACGGACATCCCGTACAAGGTGTTCACCAGCCCGCGGCGGGTGCGGTTCGTGGAGATGGAGTACGCCCTTCCGCGCGAGCGGGTGGTCGAGGCGCTGCGGGAGCTGCGCGCGATGGTCGACCGTTCGGGGCTGCGGATCAGCTTCCCGGTGGAGGTGCGGACGGCTCCGGCGGACGACATCGCGCTGTCGACGGCCTCGGGGCGCGAGACGGCGTACGTCGCGGTGCACATGTACCGGGGCACCCCGTACCAGGCCTACTTCACCGCGGCCGAGCGCATCTTCACCGCGCACGGCGGCCGGCCGCACTGGGGCAAGGTGCACACGCGGGACGCGGAGTACTTCGCGTCGGTCTATCCGCGGTTCGGCGAGTTCACCGCGCTGCGGGACCGGCTCGACCCGGGCCGGGTCTTCGGCAACGACTACCTGCGGCGCGTCCTGGGCGACTGAGGTCCGGCCGGGTCGCCGCCCAGCCTCACGCGGCGTCAGGGCGCGCTCTGCCGCGGCGCCGGTGTCGACGCGTCAGGACCCGGTGGCGGGGTCGGCGACGCGGGGGTCGGCGTCGGCGTCTGCCGCGAGGGGGAGGGGCCGGGCGTCGGACCCCCGGAACCGGAGGTGCCGGGGTCGGGACGTGGACTGCCGCCGGCGTCGCGACTCGGGCTCGGGCTCGGGCCGCCGGGCGCGGGCGAGGAGTCGGGGGTGGCCCCCGGACCGGGGGTCCTGCCGCCCTTCCCGCCGCCCGCAGGCTCCTCCCGGGGCGTCGTGGGCCCGTCCTGGCCGGCCTTGCGGGTACCGCCGGAGAAGAGGGTGCCGCCGCCGCTGCTGACGGAGGTGCCGGCCATCGCCTCGTAGGTGCCGAGGCCGCCGATGGCGAGGGCGAAGGCGGCTCCGGAGGCCACCGCGGTGCGCTTCCAGCCCCGTACCCGGGTGCCGTGCACGGTGGCCTCGCCGAACTCCTCGCCGAACTCCCCTGTGGGCGCGGCCGTGTGCGGTGCCGTCACGGCGTCGGCCGGCTCCCGCTCCCCGTGGGGCGGCGGCACCCGGCGGGCCCCGGTCCGGGCGCTCTCGCGCAGCTGGTCGCCCGTGCGCCGGAAGAAGTGCTGGATGACCGGCCCGCCGGCGGTGGCGACGACGCTGACCACGCCGGCCCCGAGGATGGTCCCGTAGACGCCCATCTTCGAGGCGAGCAGGGCCGCCGCCACGGTGGCGAGGGAGGAGCCCGCGACCTGGGCCGCGCTCAGGTCGAGCTTCTTCTTCTCCGGTGCGTCCCCGGCGTCCTGCGTCGTCTTCTGACCCGTCGACATCCCGTGTGTGTCCCGCCTCTCACGCTTCTCCTCTTCCAGCAGTTACCGACCGCTGAGCGAAGCAGATAGTTCCGTTTCTGGTGATTCTGTGAAGCAAGACACCTGAAATCGGACGGAGGGTGCAGGTGGGGCCCGACGGAGGGCAGCCCAACTCCCGCCGTCCGGGGAAACTTCGGCGGCGCGGCGGTCCACCCAGGTGGCCCGAATGGAGTACTGTGGCGAGCCCTGGGGCCGTCCTTCCTTTCGGATGTCCGGACTCGGGAGAGGGGGCCGACTGATGGAGAACGGCACTCAAGACCGGTGATGCCGCGGAATTGCACGGGCTCCTGCTGCGCACAGTAACCGTTCGGTCACTGTGCGTGCCCAACAGGTAACCGTGCCATAACGGCGATCAAGGGCGCATGCCCGACACGCCGGTTTAACTCGGCAAGGTTGTGGCAGGCTGCACCCGGGCAGGCCACACTCGACTAGCGGAAGCAGCGACGCACGTGACGTCGGCAGGCACCACCCGGGAGGTCCCCATGCCCGAACTGCGTGTCGTGGCCGTCTCAAATGACGGCACACGACTGGTGCTCAAGGCTGCGGACAGCACGGAGTACACGCTTCCGATCGACGAGCGGCTCCGCGCCGCCGTCCGCAACGATCGCGCACGCCTGAACCAGATCGAGATCGAGGTGGAGAGCCACCTCCGCCCCCGCGACATCCAGGCCCGCATACGGGCCGGTGCCTCCGCGGAGGAGGTCGCTCAACTCGCCGGCATCCCCGTCGACCGCGTACGCCGCTTCGAGGGCCCCGTGCTCGCCGAGCGCGCCTTCATGGCCGAGCGGGCCCGCAAGACCCCCGTGCGCCGTCCCGGCGAGAACACCGGGCCGCAGCTCGGCGAGGCCGTGCAGGAGCGGCTGACCCTGCGCGGGGCCGAGAAGGAATCCGTGCAGTGGGACTCCTGGCGCCGCGACGACGGCACCTGGGAGGTCCTCCTCGTCTACCGGGTCGTGGGCGAGCCGCACTCGGCGAGCTGGACCTACGACCCGCCCCGCCGGCTGGTCGTGGCCGTGGACGACGAGGCCCGTTCCCTGATCGGCGAGTCGGAGGACCTGCCGGCGACGCCGGAGCCGAGCTTCCCCTTCGTGCCGAGGATCGCGCGGCTGCCGCGCGACCGTCCGCTGGACCGCGCCCTGGACCGGCAGCTGGAGCGGCCGGACAACCGGCCGGCGCCCGCACCGGACCCGGAGGAGGAGCGGGACACCCTGACGAGCCTGCTGGAGGCGGTCCCGAGCTTCCGCGGCGACATGGTGGTACCCGAGCGCCCCGACGCCCCGGCGACGGAACCGGAGGCGGAGGAGCCGCCGGCCCCGGCCGCCTCGGCCGGCGCGGGCTCCGCGTACGCCGACGTCCTGATGCCGCGCACGGTGGCGGGCCACCGCGACCGCCTGACGGGCACCACCGACCGCCAGGCCGAGGCCGACGGGGTCCGCCCCGGGCGGCGCGCGGCGGTGCCGAGCTGGGACGAGATCGTCTTCGGCACCCGCCGCAAGAAGCAGGAGTAGCGGCACCGCCGCCGGGGACGACCCGGCGGCGGTACGCCTCCCGGCCCGCCCCCTACTGGGGGTCGGGGCCCGTGGCCACCGGGCGGGCCGGGTCCGAGGACCACTCCGACCAGCTGCCCGCGTAGAGGTCGGACGCGATGCCGGCCACCTCCAGTGCGAGGACCTCGTGGGCTCCGGAGACCCCCGAGCCGCAGTACACGCCCACCGGGCCGCCGCCCTCGGCGGCGCCGAGCCCCTCGAACCGGGCGCGCAGCGCGTCCGCGGGCAGGAAGCGCCCGTCCGGGCCCACGTTCTCCACGGTCGGCGCCGACAGCGCGCCCGGGATGTGGCCGCCGACCGGGTCGATCGGCTCGACCTCACCGCGGTACCGCTCCCCCGCCCGGGCGTCGAGGAGTACCCCTTCGCGCGCCCGTACGGCCGCCGCGTCGGCGTCCAGCAGCCCGACCGCGCCCGGGGTTGGCTTGAAATCGCCCTCCTCGGGAGTCACCCGATCGGCCGTCACCGCGCCCCCGGCCGCCGTCCACGCGACCAATCCCCCGTCCAGGACCCGCACGTTCGGGTGACCCGTCCAGCGCAGCAGCCACCACGCGCGGGCGGCCGCCCAGCCCTGGCCGCCGTCGTACACAACGACGGGCACGTCCGCCGAGACGCCGGCCCGCCGCATCACGGCCCCGAACGCCTCCGGGTCCGGCAGCGGGTGGCGCCCGCCGGCCCCCGGCGGACCTGCCAGTTCGCGGTCGAGGTCGACGTACACCGCGCCGGGCAGGTGCCCGGCCTCGTACGCGGGCCGCTGGTCGGGGCCGCCGAGCTGCCAGCGGACGTCCAGCAGCACCGGCGGCCGGGAGCCCGCCAGCTCGTTCCCCAGTTCGGCGGCGGAGAGGATCGCATCTTTCGCAGTCATGCCGGCCATCTTCCTCCCCGCCCGCAACGGGCGTAACAAGCCCGTCATCGGCGGGGCGCACCGATCCGGTCAACTCCGTGCCAGGACCCCGCGATCCGGCGCGGTCGGGGCGCGCCGGGTCCTCCGGAGTGGAAGCATCAGCACCGGTAAGCGGTACGACGGAGGAGACGGCTGACATGACCGAGGCAGCGGAAGCAACCCGGCGCACGCCCGGTACCCCGTGCTGGGTGAGCCTCATGGTGCACGGACTCGGGACCACCGAGGACTTCTACGCCGACCTGTTCGGCTGGGAGTACGTACCGGGACCCGAGCAGCTCGGCCCGTACGTACGCGCCGTGCTGAACGGCCGGGAGGTGGCCGGAATCGGCGAGATGCCGCCGGACCGGCATCTTCCGGTGGCCTGGACGACGTACCTCGCCACGAACGACGCCGACGCGACCGCCGAGTCGGTGCGCTCGTGCGGCGGCACGGTCGCGGTGGGCCCGCTGGACGCGGGCATCGCGGGGCGGGTGGCGATCTGCTCCGACCCGCTGGGCGCGATCTTCGGGCTGTGGCAGGCACAGAGCCGCATGGGCACCCGGCTGCCCGGCGGACCGGGCACCCCCGTCTGGAACGAGCTGGTCACCCAGGACACCTCGACGGTCGGGAAGTTCTACGAGCACGTCTTCGGCCACGAGGCGCTGGCGCACGGCACGGCTTCCGACGACTTCGACTACCTGACCCTCAACCTGGAGGGCCGGCCGGTGGCCGCGGTGCACGGTGTGGGCCGCTCGCTGCCGCACGACCGCGGCCCGCACTGGATGGCGTACTTCGAGGTGGCGGACACCGACGCGGCCACGGCCCGCGTCGCCGACCTCGGCGGCCGCGTCATCGACCCGCCCCGCGAGGGGCTGCGCGGCCGCCAGGCCACGGTCGCGGACCCGGAGGGCGCGGTCTTCACCCTCGTCGGGCCACGGGACCAGGGCGGCGGCCGAGGTCATGCGGCGGCGGTCGACGAGGGGTCCGGGCCGGCCGGTCTCACTCGTCCAGATCCGCTTCCGTGAAGAGGAAGATGCCGCCGATGATCAGGGAGGCACCGATGAACTGCCAGAGGGTGATCGCCTCGTCGAGGAAGATGATCGCGGCGGCCACACCGAAGACCGGGATGATGTTGAGGATGATGCCCGCCGCGCTCACCGAGACCTGCGTGATGGCGCGGTTGTACAGCAGGTAGGCGATGCCCAGTCCGAAACCGCAGACCACCATCACCACCAGCCAGTGGCCCAGGTGCGCGGAGGGGGTCAGCGCACGGTCGCCGGCGGCCCACTGCCAGGCCAGCAGGGGCAGTGTGAAGAGGAGACCGAAGGCGAACTGGTAGGCCGTCACCACCAGCGGGGTCATGTCGGCCACGGCCCGGCCGGCGATCATGGTGGCGATGGCCGCGGCCAGTGAGCCGGCCAGCACGAGCAGGGACCCGAGTTCGAGCCCCAGATCGGCCCGGGGCCCGCCCAGCAGCGCCACCCCCGCCGCCGCGAGGACCACGCCGGCGATGGCCCTGCCGGTCGGCATCCGGCGGTTGAGGAACGCGGCGAGCGCGACGATGAAGACCGCCTCGGTCCCGTCCAACAGGGCCGCGTCGGCGGCGTTGATGTAGGCCAGGCCCAGGCCGATCGCCCCATAGCCGAGCATGGGTTCGAACAATCCCAGGAGCGCGAGCAGTTTCAGCTGCTCGCGCGTCGGCCGCTGGTGTCCCTGGCGGAGCAGGATCGCCCACAGCAGGGCCGTCGCCGAGGCCAGCGTCACGGCGAGCAGCGTGACGACGGACATGCCCCCCAGACCGAATTTCTCACCGGTGGTCCAGACACCCCACAGGATGGAGGCGACGAGCAAGGGCAGCAGGCCGCGCTGCCCTCGAGTGATCACTGTGCTCATGGGACTTCGAGAACCCTCTCCATGGTCTTTTCCGCATCGGCCACCGAGTCGGCATCGTTTCCGACCACGAGGTAGCGCCACTTGCCGTCGATGTCGCGGGTGTCCGTGGTGAGCACGGCCCGGACGGGGCCGGCCGGGTCACCCAACCCCTCCGCGTCGAGCCGGCGTACGGCCTCCGCGAAGTCCGGGCCGCCGGTGTGGGCGCCGAACCGGCCGTCGGCACGCCAGTGCACGGGGGCCTCCGCCGGCCTCAGACGGCGCGCCAGCTTCTCCAGATATGTCCCGCCGGTGGTGCGCACATTCGCCTCGGTGACGATGTAACCGCCCTCATACGTACCGCAGTCGACGTCGAAGATGCCTCGGTAGCCCCGGGCGTGGAGCCACTCTCCGATCATCCTTGCCGCCTTGCGCATGGCCGGCGACGACGGTCCGTCCAGCGCCGGTGTGACCATGCCGGTCCAGGCGTTGTTCACGGTCCGCTGGTCGCAGCTGTAGTAGTCGGTGACCCCGTCTTCCCCGGCGGCCATCTCGTAGCTCGGGGACGCGGTCAGCGGCAGGAACTCCTCGTAGATCCAGCCGGAGGCGCGGTCGGTCTCGTCGGCGAGGGCCGCGGTGACCCGGTGCTCCCGGGTGTGGCGCGCTCCCGCCTCGATCACGATGTTGCCGAAGCCGGTCGAGGACCGGTTCGCCTTGACGATGGCGGCCGGGTGGTCGGCGAGGAAGGCGACCACCCGGTCCGTCAGTTCGGCGCGGGTCGTGGCGAAGCCGCCGGCCGCGACGGGAAGTCCCAACGACAGGACCGTCTCGCGGATGCCGGCCTTGGTGTTGATGTGCCGGACGGTGTCCAGGACCTCGTCGTCGGGCAGGGCTTCGTACGGATGGAGCCGCACGCCCGTACGGCGGGCGAAGTCCAGCACCTGGCGGTCGAGGGCGAACGCGTCCAGCACGGGCCGGGCGGTCAGCTTGGCGCCGGCGCCCAGCGCGTCCGCCATCTCCAGGGGGTGGACGAGAGCCGTCTCGGGCGGCGCGACGATGTCGACCCGGTCCACGTCGAGGTCGAGGGTACGGGCGACGTACTCCCGGAAGGACGCGGGGCACGGGGCGAGCATGACGACGCAGTCGCCGGGCTCGGCCTCCCACAGCATGCGCGGAGTGGGGACGGCCATGGCCCGCAGGTAGCGGGCGGTGGGGTTCTCGACCATGGTGTCGCTGTTGAGGTTCGAGAGGATGGTGCGGCTCGGTCGCCTGGTCATCTGGGGTGCGGCTCCTTCGCGGCCTTACGCGTCCGTGCTCTTCGGGGGGTAGACGTGCTCCTCGCCCCACGGGTCGGTGACCCGGCCGGCGTCGTCCGACAGGTAGACCGGTCCGATCGGCACCTTGCCGTGACCGCCGGGGATGTCCAGGACGTACGTGGGCTGGCACATGCCGGAGACCCGGCCGCGCAGCCTCCGCATGAGCTCCTGCCCCTCGGCGATCGTGGTGCGGAAGTGGCCGGTGCCCTTGGCGAGGTCGCCCTGGTGCAGGTAGTACGGCTTGACCCGGTGCACGATCAGGGTGCGGAAGAGGTCTTCGAGGGCCTCGGGCGTGTCGTTCACGCCCTTCAGCAGCACGGTCTGGCTGACGAGGGGGATGCCTCCGTCGACGAGCCGGGCGAGCGCGGTGCGGGCGTCGTCGCCGATCTCCTGGCTGTGGTTGGTGTGGACGACGACCCAGACCGGGGTGGACAGGCGCAGCGCGTCGACCATGTCCTGGGTCACGCGGCGCGGGTCCACCACGGGCACCCGGGTGTGGAAGCGGATGACCTTCACGTGCTCGATGGCGTCGAGCGCCTCCAGCATGGGCCGCAGTTTCGTCGGCGCGATGATCAGGGGGTCACCGCCGGTGAAGATCACCTCCCAGATCCGCGGGTGCGCCCGGATGTAGTCCAGCGCCGCTTCCAGGCTCTCGTCCTTGAGCATCTGATCGCCCGGACCGACGACCTCGCGGCGGAAGCAGAACCGGCAGTAGACGGGGCAGACATGGACCGGCTTGAACAGCACGCGGTCCGGGTAGCGGTGGGTGACGCCCTTCACGGGAGTGAACGGATCGTCCCCGATGGGGTCGTCGTTCTCCTCCGGCGTGGTGATCAGTTCGAGGCTGGTGGGGACGAACTGGCGGCCCACGCCGTCGTCGGGTTCGAAGATGCGGTCCTGGATGGCAGGGGTGATGCTCACCGCGTAGCGCTGGGCGACGTCGGCGATGGCCGGAAGGTCGCCCTCGTCGATGAGCTTGGAGGCTAAGAGGTCCTTGGGGGTGCGGGCGGATCGCTGGCCCATTTCGGTGTCTCTCCCGTGTTGGTATCAGGCCGTGGCAACGCCGGGTCGGCTGGGGCACGCAGTGGCGGAAAAGGCGTGCGCACCGCGGAAGTTCACGCTCGCCGGTCATTGCGGCGTTCTTGTGGGAGCCTGTCACCGTCGCAAGTTTTTGGCGATCACCCTGAAGCGAGCTGACTGAAAATCAGGGCCCGGTTGACTGGAAACGAGGGGCGGGCTCCGACCCGTCAGCGGCAGCACAGCGGAGGGCGTCGGTTCAGTACAAGACCCGGATCCATGGCACCGCCAACCATCCGGAGCCTTGGAGGATTCACGAAATGCGAAGAGAAAGGCCAGGCAGGAGGTGCTCGACAACCCTTGCGGGCATCACCCACTGGAATGGAGGTCTTCCCGTCGGGGGGCCGTCAAGCAGGCGTATCGGTCGTTCTGTGATCTTGCGTCACGGTCTGGAGGTCGGCTAGCGTTCCGTCCCGCTCGTCTGGCGAAGTGCCTCCGGCGCCGTCCCGGAGCGGGGGGCCCGGCAGACGAGAAGAATTGATTACGTCATGGCGTCATGCACTCCAACCGGGGGTTGGGTAATGGTGACATCCTCGTCCGGTCGGCCTCGAATAGGGGTGACCTCTCGATTTCGACCCGCGATCGACAGCCACAGTATTCACCGGGGCTATATCGACCAGGTGGTTCGCGCCGGCGCTTTGCCGATCGTCATCCCAGCGCTCGATCCGGAATTCTGCGAGGAGTTCCTGGAGACCGTTGACGGCCTGCTGCTCACCGGCGGCGAGGACATCGACCCCGCCTATTGCAGCGGATCGGCCCGGCAGCCCGACTACACGTACCACCCGCGGCGCGACGCCTTCGAGTTACGCCTCGCCCGCCTCGCACTCGACTACGGTCTGCCCGTACTCGGCATCTGCCGGGGCTCGCAGATCCTCTGGTCCGTCACCGGCAACCCTCTGATACCGCACATCCCGGATGTCAACGACGGGCAGGTGCTCCACCGGACCTCCCTGACCGAGACCTCCCGGCACGTCGTCTCGCTGGCACCGGCCGGCAGAGTCGCAGACGCGTATCGCGAAGCAAAGGTCGAAGTGACGTCCTACCACCACCAGGGACTGGGCGAACAGCTCCCCGGCGGGCTCCGGTGGCGGGTGACCGCCCAAGCCGAGGACTGCCTGACCGAGGCCTTCGAGCGGGAGGACGCGGACGGCCCGTGGGCCGTCGGTGTCCTGTGGCACCCGGAGCTGCCGGCCGACGACGACCGGACCGACCCGCTGATCTCCGCCTTCGTGTCCGCGGTCGGCGCGTCATGACCTTCGACGTCCAGCGCCTCGGCCCCGCCGACCTCGACCTGCTCCTCTGCCTTCAGGAGCGGATCCGCTCCACCCTGCCCGACCCGTCCGTCTTCCAGACCAGTACGCCGGAGTTCATCGCGTACTGCCTCGCCGACGGCGGCCGCTGTTACCGCGTGGTGCACGAGGGCGAGCCCGTCGCCTACCGCATGGTCTACTTTCCGCGCGACCGCCCGTTCAACCTGGCCAAGGACACGACCCTGCCGGCGGCGCAGTACGACACCGTCGCGCACTGGGACACCGTCGCCGTCATGCCGGCGTGGCGAGGCCACGGACTGGCCCGGCTCATGAACCTCCGCGCCTTGGGCGACCTCGCGGACAGCGGTGTGCGGCACGTGTTCGCCACCAGTTCGCCGGCCAATCCGCACGGTGTGCGGACCCTGATGGACGCGGAGTTCCAACCCGTGGCCCTCGTCGAGAAGTTCGGCGGCAGGCTGCGCTTCCTGCTCTACCGGCCCTATCCGGAGCCCTGGGCGGCGCCACCGGCCCGCCGGCTCGGCCCGACCCGCTCCGCCGAGTCCGCCGAGTCCGCCGAGCTCATCGTCCCGTTCTCGGCCACCGATGAGCTGGCCCGTGCCTTCCGCGACGGCTGGTCCGGCGCCGGCCTCCGGTTCGACGGCCCCGACGGCGCCCGGCTGCGGATGCTGCGACGCCCCCTGCCCTTCCGGGTCGGCCCACGCTGAATGCCGCCCCTGCGCGAGGGCACCGCCCCTCGCCGCCGGCGGCACGCCCCACCCCGCCCCTCCCCCCTTCGCACCCACCGGCTCGAACAGGACTCCCCGCGAGATGAAGATTCTGCTCACCCTGCCCAGTCCCGACCTCGCCGCCACCGACTTCCTGCGCTCCGGCAACGTCGTCCACGACCCTTCGGCCGACTCCGCCCCCGACGACCGACTGCTCGACGCCCTGCTCCTGCACGGTGCCACCGCCCTCATCGCCACCCGCCGGCCCGACGACGCCCTGCTGCGCACCTGGGCCCAGCACACCGCCGGGCCGGTCCACGTCGCCTACGCCGTCCCGGCGGGCAGCGGCACGGGAACGGCCCGGGAGTTACCGCCCCGCGCCCACCCGGTCCATCCCGTCCACGAGTTCCCTCTCGACGGCACCGGCTTGGACGCCATCGCCACCGCCCTGGCCCACTGCGAGCGCGCCGCCGCCCTCGCCCGCCCCGTACCCGCCGGCGCCGCCCCCGAGGCGGGTGGTCCCCGCGACGTCTTCCTGATCGGCGCGGGCGTCGTCAACCTCGTGACCGCTCTGCACCTGGCGGACAACGGCTACCGGGTGACCGTGGTCGACCGCTCCCCCGCTCCCGGCACGGCCGGCTGGGAGGCGTACGGCTGCACCCACGCCGGTGACGACGCCCGCATGTTCACCTTCACCGAGATGGACAACTACGGCAACCAGGACTTCCACGGCGACGCCCCGGACTGGTTCAGGCACTCCGTCGAGAAACACGGGTGGCTCGCCCGCGACCCGGAGACGCTCACCCCGCAGGAGCAAGCCTGGATCGACGAGTTCGAGGCCATCCCGTCCTGGCTGGCCCGCACCTACAACGCGGACATCTTCTCCCTCAGCGCCGAGGCCGGACGGGAGTGGACCGCGCTGCGCGCCCGCTTCCCCCGGCTCTTCGAGGACGTCGTACTCACCGACGACATCCTGCGCGTCTACTCCGACCCGGCCCACCTCCGTGCCTCCCTGGCCCGCCACCGAGTCATCGGCGCCGTACTGCGCGAGTTGTCTCCAGCCGACCTCGCGCGGGAACACCCCGCTCTCGCGGCCGCCGCGCGCGGCGGCACGCTGGCCGGCGGCATCCTCGTCCCCGGCTTCACCGTCAACGTGCACAAGTTCACCCAGCGTGCCATCGAGCTCCTGACGGACCTCGGCGGCCGCTTCCACTGGGACACCACGGTCACCGGTGTGCGCCGTGGCACGGACGGCGCCGTGACCGGATTCGACTCCGCCGTGCCCGTTCCCGAACATGCCCACGTGGTCGCCTCGCCCGGGGTCCACGGCACCGAACTCCTGCGCGGCACCCCTTGCGAAGGCCTGATCCACGGAGTGCTCGGCGGCTGGATGCGCGCCCGGAACCACACTCCGGCCCTGCGCAACTCGCTCAAGGTCGCCCGCCGGGGCCACGTCACCGAGGACGCCAACGTGACCGTGGCCCGCGACGGCGACGGCCGGGAGGTTCTGATCGTCGGATCCGGATACGGCTACACCGGCGCCGCCGGCGAGCCCGACGAGCGGCAGCTGACCGCCATGCGCGCCGGCGTCGCCGACACCATCGAACGGCTCTTCCCCGACGGCGACGAACCGGCCGCCTCGTCACACCCCCACGAGAGCTACGGCTTCAAGTACTGCGTACGCCCGTGGACCACGACGTCACTCGGCCTCTACCACTGCGAACCCCTCGGCCCCGACGGGAGCCTCTACGTCGTCACCGGTGGGCACAACACCGGCGGCTTCGCCCAGTCGCCCGCCATCGCCCGCGCCGTCCTCGCCTCGCTGCGCGGGGAGACGCACCCGATGCACACGCTCTATCACCCCGAGCGGTACCCCGCCTTCACCGGCGGCGCCGGGCCGCGCCCCGGCGCCACGCTGCGGCCGCTGGCCTCTCGCGCCTAGGCCGTCCGCGGGGGCGCGCCCCGGCCCGCGCCGCCGCGTCCGCAGTCACGCGCAGCCCGCCACACAGAAGACGAGGACCACACGACATGCATCCCCACCCTCCCCTGGACCCGGCCGACTGGGACGAGTTCCGGGCCCTCGGCAAACAGATGATCGACGACATCGCAGACCACCTCTCCGGTATCCGCGACCAACCGGTCTGGCAACAGGTCCCCGACGCGATCGCCGCCTCGTTCCGGACCGGCCTGCCCCAGGAGGGCCGGCCGATGGCCGAGGTGTACGAGGAGTTCCGCCGTACCATCCAGCCCTTCCCCCGGGGCAACATCCACCCCCGCTTCTGGGGCTGGGCCAACGGCTCCGGTGTGCCCGTCGCCGCGTACGGCGACCTCCTCGCCTCGGTGATCAACTGCACCCTCGGCTCCGGCGGGAACGCCGCCATGATGGTCGAGCAGCAGGTGCTCGGCTGGATCGGGGAGGCCCTGCACTGGCCCGGGACCGGCTCGGGCCTGCTCACCAGCGGCGCCTCCATGGGCCAGATCACCGCACTGGCCGCCGCCCGCGCGGCCAGGGCGCCCGGCATCCGCGAGGAGGGCGCCGCCGGGTCCGGCATCCAGTTCACCGTCTACGGCTCCACCGAGACCCACCACTCCGTCGAGAAGGCCGTCGAAATACTCGGCATCGGCGGGCGGTTCTTCCGCCGCATCCCCGTCGGCGCCGACTTCCGCATCGATGTCGCAGCCCTCCGGGCCGCCATCCGCGCCGACCGGGCCGCGGGCCTGCATCCGCTCTTCCTCGTCGGCAACGCCGGAACCGTCAACACCGGGGCCGTCGACCCGCTCGCCGACCTCCTGTCCATCGCCCGCGACGAGGACCTCTGGTACCACGTCGACGGCGCCTTCGGCGCGTTCGCCCAGCTCCTGCCCTCCCACCGCCCTCTCCTCGACGGCATGACCGAGGCCGACTCCCTCGTCCTCGACCTGCACAAATGGCTCTACATGCCCTTCGACGTCAGCTGCCTGCTCACCCGGCGCGACGGTGACCTGGAGGCCGCCTTCCGATCCGGAGCGGACTACATCAGCAAAACGGCCCGGGGGCCGGCCGCGTTCCCGCTGGCCTTCTCCGACCGCGGTGTGGAGCAGTCGCGCCGTTTCCGGGCGCTGAAGGTGTGGTTCGCGCTCAAGACGTACGGCATCGGTACGTTCGCCGACTCGATCGCCGGGAACATCGCGCAGGTCGCGCACCTGGTCAAGCTGGTCGAGGCGGCCGACGACCTCGAACTCGCGGCCCGCAGCGAGCTGAACGTGGCCTGCTTCCGCTACGTATGGCCGGGCGCGGCGCCCGAGGCGCTCGACCGCGTCAACCGGTCCGTTCTCGACCGCCTCCAGACGGAGGGCATCGCGATGCCCTCGCACACCGTCCTCGACGGGAAGTTCGTCCTGCGCGTCGCGAACAACAACCACCGTTCGTCCGTGGCGGACTTCGACCACCTGGTCGCCGAGGTGCGCCGGCTGGGAGCCGCGTACGCCGCCGAGAGCGGCCGATGACATGAGCCGATACGCGGCACACGAGGACTGCGAGGAGTACACGGTCGCGGGGCTGAGCGCCCCCGTCGAGATCCTCATCGACACGCACGGCGTCCCCCACCTGTACGCGACCTGCGAGGACGACCTGTTCCTGGCCCAGGGCTTCGACGCCGCCCGGGACCGGCTGTTCCAGCTCGACCTGTGGCGGCGGCGCGGCCTCGGGCTGCTCGCCGAGGCCTTCGGCGAGTCGTTCACGGCCCGTGACCGCGCGGCCCGCCTGTTCCTGTACCGCGGCGAACTCGACGCCGAATGGCGGGCCTACGGGCCCGGCACCGCCCGCGTCGCGGCCGCCTTCACCGCGGGCGTGAACGCGTACGTCGACCTGTGCGAGCGGCGCCCCGACCTGCTGCCGCCGGAGTTCCACGCCGTCGGCCACCGCCCCGGCCGGTGGCGGCCCGAGGACGTGGCGCTCATCCGCAGCCACGGGCTGTTCGGCAACGTCGAGCAGGAGGTCGCCCGGGCCGTCACCCTGCGCGACTTCGGACCCGAGGTCGAGGACCTGCGCCGGGTCCGGGAGCCCGCCCGCGCCCTCCGCGTCCCCGAAGGCCTCGACCCGGCCGACATCCCCGATGACGTCCTGGCCGTCTACCGGCTCGCCACCGCACCCGTCGACTTCGCCGCTCCGGGCACGCCGTCGCCCCGCATCCGGCCGGAGGGCAGCAACAACTGGGTGGTCGCCCCGGGGCGCACCGCCACCGGCCGTCCCCTGCTCGCGAACGACCCGCACCGCTCGATCTCGCTGCCCTCGCTGCGCCGGCTGGTCCACCTGTCCGCTCCCGGCCTGGACGCGATCGGCGCCGGCGAGCCCGCGCTGCCGGGCCTGTCCGTCGGCCACAACGGGCACCTCGCGTTCGGCCTGACCATCTTCGCCATCGACCAGGAGGACCTGTACGTCTACGAGACCCACCCCGAGGACCCCGACCGCTACCTCCACAACGACGGCTGGGAGCCGATGCGGGTGATCCGCGAACGCGTCCCCGTGGCGGGCGCGGACCCCGTCGACGTCGAGCTCCGCTTCACCCGGCACGGGCCGGTGGTCCACCGTGATCACCATCGCCACCGGGCCTTCGCCGTGCGGGCCGCCTGGCTCGAACCGGGCATGGCCCCCTATCTGGGCGGGCTGAACCTGCTGCGGGCGCGCACCACCGACGACTTCCTCGATGCCCTCGACCGCTGGGGCGCACCCGGCGAGAACATGGTCTGGGCGACGGCCGACGGGACCATCGGCCTGCGCCCCGTCGGCCGGGTCCCGGTCCGCCCCAACTGGGACGGCCTGCTTCCGGTCCCCGGTGACGGGCGGTACGAATGGGACGGCACGCACCCCGCCGACGCCCTGCCCACCGTGATCGACCCGCCCGAGGAACGGCTCGCCAGCGCCAACGAGATGAACCTCCCGGACGACTTCCCCCACGACCGCTGCACCGTGGGCTTCGACTGGGACCACCGATACCGCTACGAGCGCATCGCCGAAGTCCTGGGCGACACCAAGGGGATCACCGTCGAGGACTGTCTGCGCCTCCAGGCCGACACCGTCAACAGTGCCGCTCGCCGCATCCTGGCCACGGTGGCCGACCGCCTCGGGGACCGGGGCGACGGGGGCGGTCGCAACGGCGGGGACACCCACCCCGGCCTTCGCTCCGCCGTCGCGCTCCTGCACGCCTGGGACGCCGACGAACGGACCGACTCCGCCGCGGCAGCCCTCTACCAGATCTGGCAGCGGCGTCACCTGCGCCCGGCGCTGCTGCGCCACGCCCTCGCGCCGCTGGTCCCGCCCGCCCGCCTGCCGGACGCGCTGGCGCGCCTCCTCGTCGACGAGGAACTGGGCGTCGACGTACGCACCGACCTGGCTCTGCTCGACACCCTCGCCGAGGACACCCTCGCCGATGCCGATACCGATGCCGACTCCGTCGGCCCCGCCGTCCTGGACCGCGTCCTCATCGACTCGCTGACCGCGGCCTGGGCCGAAACCCGGGCCCTGCTGGGCGACGACCCGGCGCGCTGGCGATGGGGAAGCCTGCACCACGCGGCCCCCGCCCACCCCTTGTCCCCCCTGCTCGGCGACCGGTTGTCCGTGCCCCGCCTGCCCCGGCGTGAGCGCGGCGGCAGCGGGGACACGGTGCTGAACACGAGCTACGACAGCGAGTTCCGCCAGCAGGAGGGCGCGAGCTTCCGCATCGTCGTCGACGTCGGCGCGTGGGACCGCTCGCGGGTGGTGAACGCTCCCGGCCAGTCGGGCCGCCCCGACAGCCCGCACTGGGACGACCTGTACGACACGTGGGCGCAGGACGGATCCTTCCCGCTGCACTACAGCCGCGCCTCGGTCGAGGCGCACACGCGCACCCGTGTCGTCCTCGCCCCACCGGGGAATCAAGCAGGCAGAGCAAGTAAGGTGCACCGATGACATTCAGGGCGTACGGCGGCTATTCGGTCGGTCTGCCGGCCGCACTCACGGCAACGGCCTTGTGGGGCTTCACGTTCCTCGGTCCGGCCGCCGTGGCCCCCGTCAACGTCTACTACCTGGTCGTGGGCAGGTACGCCGTCTTCGGGGTGATGTCCCTGGTCGTGCTCCTCGCGCACCGCGGGAGCCTGCGCGCTCTCGACACCCGCCACCGCCTGACGGCGGTCTACCTGGGCGTCGTGGGCTACATCGGCTTCTACCTGCTGCTGGCGATGTCGGCCGAACTCGGCGGCGGCGTCCTCGCCTCGACCATGACGGGGCTGATCCCGCTCATGGTCACGCTGGTGTCGAACCTCACCGAGAAAGTGCTCGCCTGGCGGAAGCTGTTCCTCCCCGTCGTGGTCATCTCCATCGGTCTCCTGCTCGTCAACAGCGGTGCCCCCGCGAACCGTTCCTCCGACGCCCGCGACCTCGTCCAGGGTCTCGCACTCGGCTTCCTCGCCTCCGCCGCGTGGTCCTTCTTCGTCATCGTCAACCGCAGGACCCTGGAGCGCGCCCGGCCGGCCATCGACGGCACCACCTGGACCGCTTGCATCGGGCTCGGTGCCTGCCTGGGATCGCTGTTCCTGCTGCCGCTCGCGCTGACCGGCGGCGGCCCGTCGCCGTTCGCGGACGCCGGGACGCTGTGGCCGTTCCTCGCGTGGTGCGTGGCGCTCGCCGTCCTCGGCTCGTGGTGCGCGACCTGGTTCTGGAACCGCGCCTCCAGCCGGCTGCCCGCCACGGTGATGGGGCCGGTCATCGGCATGGAGGCGGTGTTCGGCGCCGCCTTCAACCTCCTGTGGGAGGGCCGGACGCCTACCTTCCACGAACTCTGGGGCGGCCTGCTCGTGGTCTCGGGCGTCCTTCTCGCCTCGTACCTCTTCAACCGCGCCGGCCTGACCCGCCCCGGTCCCTCACACGACACCGGCGATCCCGCCGCCCCTGCGGCCGAAGCCGTCCCCGCATCTTCGCCCGAGCGATGACCTGAGGCCTTCGAGCCGGGGTGTCAGCCGGAGGTCACCGGCAGCACGTCCGGGGACAGCGCCCCCGCCCGCGACGCGGCGCTCGTCATCCGCTTGCGGTGGTGACGGCGGCACAGCACCTCGTAGCCGATCTCCCCCGCCGGGCGGTTCACGTCGCCGACCACGACCTGGGCGCCTTCGACCACCATCTCCCCGTCTATCGTGCGGGCGTTGTGGGTGGCGCGGGCCCCGCACCAGCACAGGGCTTCGACCTGCAGCTGCTCGATCCGGTCCGCCAGCTCGATCAGGCGCTGCGAACCCGGGAAGAGCTTCGTGCGGAAGTCCGTCGTGATGCCGAAGGCGAAGACGTCCATGTCCAGGTCGTCGACGATGCGGGCCAGCTGGTCGATCTGCTCCGGGGCCAGGAACTGGGCCTCGTCCACGATCACGTAGTCCGCCCGGCCGCCCTTGGACAGCTCGCCGACCAGGTACGCGTACAGGTCCATGCCCTCGCCCGCCTCGACCGCCTCCGTCACCAGGCCGAGGCGCGAGGAGAGCTTGCCCTCGCCCGCCCGGTCGTCACGCGTGAAGATCACGCCCACCAGGCCGCGCGCCGAACGGTTGTGGGTGATTTGCAGAGCCAGCGTGCTCTTTCCGCAGTCCATCGTTCCGGAGAAGAACACCAGCTCGGGCATGGGGAGTACGGGACCTTTCGGGTCGGGGGTGGGAAGTGCGGGAGGGGAGGAAGGGACGGAAGGGTCAGGAGCGGATTTCGAGCAGCGGGACCAGCTGCTCCGCCGCGGTCATGGAGCCGTGCATGCCGACGAGGGCGGACTCGTTCGGCTCGTTGCGCGACGCGGTGATCGCGACATCGGCCTGGGCGGCCGCGACCACGTCGCCGATGCGTCCCAGCACCCGCTCGTCGCACTCCCCCGGCACGCCGAACCAGCCCAGTTCCAGGGCCTCTTCGCGGCTCGCGACCCAGAAGCGGTCGCCGAGCACCTCGCGCCACACGGTCAGTACGTCGTTCTGCGCGCCCGGCACCGCGTACACGTGCCGGGCCCGGCCCTCGCCGCCCAGCAGTGCCACGCCGGCGCCGAGCTCCCAGTCCTCGTCGAAGTCGATCCGCGCGTCCTCGTCGAGCGGGACGTCGACCATGCCGTGGTCCGCGGTCACGTACAGCGCGGTGCGCGGCGGCAGCTGCTCGGCGAGCCGCTGCACCAGCCGGTCGACCAGCATCAGCTGGCCGCGCCAGGCGTCGGAGTCCACGCCGTGGCGGTGGCCGGCCCCGTCGAGCTCGCTGTAGTACGTGTACACGAGGGAGCGGTCACCGGCCGCGAGGCGGTCGGCCGCCAGGTCCATCCGCTCCTCGCCGGTCATCCGGCCGAGGAAGGTGCCGCCGCTCAGCGCGACCTTGGTGAGCGGGGTGGTCTGGAAGGTCGGCGAGGACACCTGGGCGGTCGCCACTCCGGCCTTGTCGGCCAGCTGGAAGACCGTCGGGTACGGCTGCCAGGGCTTGGGCGAGGTCCACGGGTGCCAGCGGAGCTGGTTCATCAGCTCGCCGGTGGCCGGGTTGCGCACGGCGTAGCCGGGCAGGCCGTGCCGGGCGGGCGGCAGGCCGGTACCGACGGAGGCCAGCGAGGTGGCGGTGGTCGCCGGGAAGCCCGCGGTGATCGGGCGGCCGGTGCCGCCGCGCGAGCTGCCGAGGAGCGAGGTGAGGTACGGGGCCTCGTCCGGGTGGTCCTTGATCTGCTCCCAGCCCATGCCGTCGACCAGGAACACGCAGTTCCGGTCGGCCGGGGTCAGCTCGGCGATGGCGGCGGTGAAACCGGGGACGCCCTGGCCGGCCACGAGCGTGGGCAGCAGGTCGGCGAGGGACCCGGTGCCGTACTCCGGAACGGGGGCGCCGGCCAGGTCCAGCAGCTCCGGCTCGGGCCACTCCTGCGCGACGGAGTACGCCATCAGCGGGCGGGGGTGGAGGAGGTCGCCGCTGTGGCCTCGGAGAGCGCCTGTGCGAAGACCAGGGTCTGGCGCACCGCCTCGGGGCCGTCGCCGGCCTCGCTGACCCGCAGGCTGAGGTCGTCGGCGGTGGAGTTGCCGGTGTAGCCGTGGTCCGAGTCGCAGTTCGGGTCGCCGCAGGCGGCCGGCTCCAGGTCGATCCGCGAGACCGCGCCCCAGCCGATGGTCAGGACGACCTCGCGGGGCAGTGTGCCCGGGGTGTAGGACTCCGGGTTGGCGACGACACGGCTCAGCACCACGGAGGAGATGCTGGACAGCTTGACCGACTCGGTGGAGGTGGTCGCGTACGGGGACGGGGACCCGGCGTCGGCGGCCTGCTCGTCGGTGTGGCTGACGATGAAGCGGTTGCCGGTGAGGACCAGCACGGTGACGTGGCGGCGCACCTCGTTGGAGTCGAAGGTCGTCTCCTGGTGGACCAGGTACGACGAGATCGGCTCGCCGCCCACCGCGGCCTCCACGGCCTCGGCCACGAGGGCCGGGTAGTAGCCGCTGCGCTCGATCGCCGTGCGCAGCCCCTGGGTCGTCGTACCGGATTTCGCCATGAGGTCCATCCTAAGGCCCGTACGGGGCCCCCAGGCCGCGTCGTACTCGCTCAGTAACTGGGGAGGGTGCGCGGGCCGAGGTCGCCGCGGGCGGGCGGGTGCGCGACGCGGACGGTGGCGCTGAGCACCGAGAGGCCCTCGGCCGCGACCACGACGGGCTCCAGGGAGACCCCGATCACCTCGGGGTGGTCGTCCACCAGGCGCGACAGCCGCAGGAGCAGTTCCTCCAGGGCGGGGGTGTCCACGGGATCGCTGCCGCGCCAGCCGAAGAGGAGGGGTGCGGCCCGGATGGAACGGATCAGTCCGGCGGCGTCCCGGTCGGTGGCCGGAACCAGCCGGTGGGCGGTGTCGCCGAGCAGCTCGGAGGCGACTCCGGCGAGCCCGAAGGAGAGGACGGCGCCCGCGGCCGGGTCGATGACGGAGCGGACGACGGTGTCGACCCCGCGCGGCACCATGGCCTGGACCACCGGCTGGAGCTCGGCCGGCTTGCCGAGCAGGTCGGTGAGCTCCTCGTACGAGCGCCGCAGCCCGGCCTCGTTCGCGAGGTCGAGCCGTACGCCGCCCAGGTCGGCGCGGTGGCGCAGGTGCGGGGCGGTGGTCTTGAGGGCCACCGGGTAGCCCAGGATCGCGGCGGCCCGGACCGCCGCGTCGGCGCTGGGCGCGGGCAGGGCGGAGCGGACGGTGATCCCGTACCGGGCGAGCAGCGCGCGGGCGTCCCACTCCGCCAGGGTCAGCGCGGCTCCCTCGTCGACGTCGGCCAGCAGCCCGGCCAGCTGGTCCGCCGCCCCGGCCTCGTCCACGTCCTCGAACTCGGGGACGTACCCGCCCTCGGCGAGGCCGCGGCGCCACTGCCCGTACCGGACGGCTTCGGCGAGGGCCCGTACGGCCCGTTCGGCGGCGGGGTAGCTGGGGATCCGGTCCTCGGACGCCGGGCGGGCCGCAACCGGACCCGCCGGGTCCTGGGGTGCGGGGTCCGGGGCGGCGTCCCGGGTCCGGGACGGGGCCGGGTGGGGCAGGCCCCGCGTGGCGGACAGGGCTTCGACGAGCGCGCCGAGCTCCACGTGCACCACCGCCACGGGCTTGCCCGGGACCTCGGCCACGGCCTCCCGCAGCGCGTCGGCCAGGTCGTCGGCCAGTGCGTGCTCGCTCACCCAGGGAATGGCGGTGACCACGACCGCGTCGCAGTCGTCGGAGGCGAGGGCGGCGGCCAGGGCGGCCCGGAAGTCCTCCGGCGCGGCCGCCGTCGTCAGGTCCAGCGGCGGCAGCGGCCGCAGGCCCTGGGCCAGGCAGGCGTCGTAGGTGAGGATCCCGAGGGACTCGGAGTTCCCGAGGATGGCGACCCGCGGCCCGGCGGGCAGCGGCTGCGCGGCCAGCAGGAGGCCGACGTCCACCAGCTCCGTGACCGTGTCGACCCGGATGACTCCGGCCTGCCGCAGCAGGGCGGAGACGGTCGCCTCCGGCAGCCTGGTGCCGGGGACGACGTGTCCGGCCGGGGTGTGCCGGCCGCCCTTGGCGACGACCACCGGCTTGACCGCGGCCGTCCGGCGGGCGAGGCGGGTGAACTTCCGCGGGTTGCCGAGGGTTTCGAGGTACAGCAGGGCGACGTCGGTGGTCTCGTCGTCGTACCAGTACTGGAGGATGTCGTTGCCGGAGACGTCGGCCCGGTTCCCCGCGGAGACGAAGGAGGACAGGCCCTCGCCGCGCCGCAGGAGCGCGGAGAGCAGGGCGATGCCGATCGCCCCGGACTGCGTGAAGAGGCCGATCCGGCCCCGCATCGGCATGGGCGCGGGCGTCAGCGAGGCGTTGAGCTCCACCTCCGGCGCGGTGTTGATCACCCCGTAGGCGTTGGGTCCGATCAGCCGCATCCCGTACGAGCGCACCTGCCGTACGAGTTCGCGCTGGCGGGCGAGTCCGTCCGGGCCGCTCTCCCCGTATCCGGCGGACAGGACGACGAGCCCCTGCACCCCGTGCTCGCCGCAGGCGGCCACGGCGTCGGGAACCCGCTCGGCGGGTACGGCGATCACGGCGAGGTCGACGGGGGCGTCGATGGCTCCGACGGAGCGGTAGGCCCGTACGCCGTCGAGCAGATCGCGCGTGACGGCCTCGTTGACGGCGTAGAGGTGCCCGTGGAAGCCGCTGTCGCGCAGGTTGCGGAGTGCGGCGGCGCCCACGCCGGCGCCGGAGCGGCTGACTCCGATGACGGCGACCGAGCCGGGGGCCAGCAGCCGCTGCACCGAGTGGGCCTCGGCGCGCTGTTCGCGGGCGCGCTGCACGGCGAGGGACTCGGCGGTGGGTTCGAGGTCGAGGGTGAGGTGGACGGAGCCGTCCTCGAAGCTGCGCTTCTGCTGGTAGCCGACGTCCGTGAACACCTTGATCATCTTGGAGTTGGCGGGCAGCACCTCGGCGGCGAACCGGCGGATGCCGCGCTCCCGGGCCACCGCCCCGATGTGTTCGAGGAGGGCGGAGGCGACCCCGCGGCCCTGGTGGGCGTCCTGGACGAGGAAGGCGACCTCGGCCTCGTCGGCGGGCGCGGAGGCGGGCCGGCCGTCGGGGCCGATGCGGTCGTAGCGGACGGTGCCGATGAACTCCCCGCCGATGGTCGCGGCGAGGCCGACCCGGTCCACGTAGTCGTGGTGCGTGAAGCGGCGCACGTCGCGGTCGGAGAGCCGGGGGTAGGGGGCGAAGAAGCGGTAGTACTTCGACTCGTCGGAGACCTGCTCGTAGAAGCTGACGAGCCGGCCCGCGTCCTCGGTGGTGATGGGCCTGATCCGGGCGGTGCCGCCGTCGCGCAGGACGACATCGGCTTCCCAGTGGGCCGGGTACGAGGGGTCCGACTCGATGGTCATGGGGCCACCTTAAGGCCGGGAGGGGCCGCGCAACCCCCGCGCGGCGCATGAGGCAACCCGGGACAAATGAGTGCAAGCTGGGGGAGGTCGAACGGCGGTGGATCCGGGCCGAAGGTCGGTAGGAGCATTCGGGGCGCCGTGAGAGACTGGTCTAGACAACCGTAAGAACCTGAAGGGCATCACCATGGCAGAGCGCCGCGTCAACGTCGGCTGGGCCGAGGGCCTGCACGCTCGTCCCGCCTCGATCTTCGTCCGTGCGACGACCGCTTCCGGCGTCCCGGTGACCATCGCGAAGTCCGGCGGCGACCCCGTCAACGCCGCCTCCATGCTGGCGGTCCTGGGCCTGGGCGCCCAGGGCGGCGAGGAGATCGTCCTCGCCTCCGAGGCCGAGGGTGCGGACGCCGCGCTGGACCGCCTCGCGAAGCTGGTCGCCGAGGGTCTCGAGGAGCTCCCCGAGACCGTCTGACCCTTCGGGTTCGACCCCGCGCACACCACGCGCACCACGCATCACATGCGTCACATGCGTCACGCACGGCGAAGCCGCGGCCCCCGATCCTCCGGGGCCGCGGCTTCGTCGTTCGCACGGGAATCGGAGCACCGCGGCGGGAAACAGCCCCGCCCGAATCCCGGCGCTCCGGAATTCAGCTCCACGGGAATTCACCGCACAGCGGCAGGGTGAATTCACGCCATAAATTCGCCCCACCCCTGCACGGCGAATTCATGCGACGCCACCCTTTGTATACGGCTCCTGTTAATGCCGGCCGCTCGACATGTTTACGGCAGGTTGCGAAGTGCTCACCGCCGGACGGAGCCGCAGCCGGTGCGCCCCCGCCGCGCGGTCGGCGTGCAGCGCGGTCAGCGCCCGCGCCCGCTCCGCGTCCCCGCGCGCCACCGCGTCCACGATCGCCCCGTGCTCCGCCCAGGACTCCACCGGCCGCACCGGCGCCTCCACCACGTACATCCACGCCACCTTGTGCCGCATCTGCGTGAGCAGCGCGATCAGCCCGGGACTGCCGGAGGCCTGGGCGAGCGTCTCGTGGAACCAACCGCCCAGGGACCGCAGATCCTCCCCCTGGCCCCGCCTGGCCCGCTCCTGCCCCAGCCTGACCAGCCCGCGCAACACCTTGAGGTGCGCCTCGGTACGGCGCCGGGCGGCCCGGGCGGCCGCCAGGGGCTCCAGGAGCATCCGTACCTCCAGGAGGTCCACGGCCTCCTGCTCGGTCGGCTCGGCCACACAGGCCCCCGCATGGCGCCGGGTGGTCACGAAGCCCTCGGACTCCAGGGTCCGCAGCGCCTCGCGGACCGGGACGCGCGAGACCCCGTACCGGCGGGCCAGCACCTCCTCGGTCAGCCGGCCGCCCGGCTCGAACGCCCCGGAGACGATGTCGTCGCGGATTGCTGTGCATACCGCGTGCGCAGGAATACGCAAGACCGAACCTCCGCCTATTTCCGACTGCCAGCCTCATTGCACGCACATGCGCGTGCTGCGACTCTATTGCAACACACGATAATTTCCGAGAGCGGCCGGAAATGCGAAACATTTGCACAGGGACGCAACACAGGGACGCAACACGAAGGCCCCGGCTCGGGGAGCCGGGGCCTTCGGAAAAGGTGCGGACGGGGTCAGAGGCTGACGCCGTGCGAGCGCAGGTACGCGATCGGGTCGATGTCCGAGCCGTACTGCGAGCCCGTGCGGGCCTCGAAGTGCAGGTGCGGGCCGCTGGAGTTGCCGGTGGAGCCCGACAGGCCGATCTGCTGGCCCGGGGTGACCTGCTCGCCGACGGAGACGTTCAGCGAGGTCATGTGCCCGTACTGGGTGTAGGTGCCGTCGTTGTGCTTGATCACGACGTTGTTGCCGTACGCGCCGCCCCAGCCGGCCTCGACGACGGTGCCGAAGCCCACCGCGTGGACCGAGGTGCCGGAGGCCGCGTGGAAGTCGATGCCGGTGTGGCTGCCGGAGGACCACATGCCGCCGCCCGCGTGGTACTGCGTGCTGACGTACGAGCCGTCCACCGGGGCGACGAAGGTGTTGAGGCGCTTGCGCTCCTCCTCGCGGGCCGCCCGCTCGGCGGCGTCGCGCTCGGCCTTCGCCTTGGCCTCGGCGAGGCGCTTGGACTCGGCGGCCTTCTGCTTGGCCTCCGCCTCCGCCTGCGCCTTGGCGGCGGCGTGCTCGGCGGCGCGCTGCTGGGAATCGGCCTGGTCGGCGATGTCACCCGCGAGGTCCTCGGCGACGACCACGGCACCCAGCCCGTTCTCCGGGGCGGAGCTGCTGTGGTTGTCCGCGGCGAAGGCCGGGGCGGCGAGGGAGCCGACGACACCCGTGGTGGCGATCGCGGCGATACCGGCGTAGCCGGCGGTCTTCTTGCTCAGGCGGCTGGAGCCACGGTGCTTACCGGTACCAGCGGGACGACTGCCAAACGCCATGAAGGGTTTGATCCTTTCCTTCCTTCTCGCCTACCGGGTTAGCTGACGGGTTCGGAGCAGGAAGGTCTCCTACGGGCCTCCTCTTGCGAGGGGGTCCGATTCACCCCAGGGACTCATGTGGGTCCCCGGCTCCCCAGGCTCGCGCCTGACGGGGACTCGGCGATCGCTGTCCGGTGCCGCGGATGCGGCGGGCACAACTGACGGACAGCGGGATTGACGCTAGGCGGATCATCAGTCAATCGCCAAACAGACGCGCCTTTTTGTTGCGTACGCCACACCCCATACAAGCAACCTAGCCGCTAAACGGACAAAAGGGGCCCCAGCGGATAAGCCCGCCAGAGCCCCTGCGCGATCCGTCGGTCGGCCGTCAGTCGGCCGTCACCGACAGGTCAGTTGGTGACGACCGTGACGTCCCCGATCCCGAGGGCGCGCACCGGCTCCTCGATCACTGCCGCGTCGCCCACCAGGACCGTGACCAGGCGGTCCGCCGGGAAGGCCTTCACGGCCGCCGAAGTCGCCTCCACCGTGCCCGTTTCCGCCAGCCGCGCGTACAACTGCGCCTGGTAGTCGTCCGGCAGCTCCTGCTCGACCTGGTCGGCCAGGGTGCCGGCGACCGAGGCCGCCGTCTCGAACTTCAGCGGGGCCACGCCCACCAAGTTCTGTACGGCCACATCGCGTTCGGCATCGGTCAGACCGCCCTCCGCGAGGGTGCGCAGCACCTTCCAGAGGTCCTCCAGCGCCGGACCGGTGTTCGGGGTGTCCACCGAGCCGCTGATGGCAAGCATCGAGGCGCCCTTGCCGTCCGCGGTGGAGCGCAGCACCTGGCCGAAGGCGCGCACGCCGTAGGTGTACCCCTTCTCCTCGCGCAGCACCTTGTCCAGGCGGGAGGTGAGGGTGCCGCCAAGGCAGTACGTGCCCAGCACCTGGGCCGCCCAGACCTGGTCGTGGCGGTCCGGCCCGATCCGGCCGATCAGCAGCTGCGTCTGGACCGCTCCGGGGCGGTCCACGATGACCACGCGGCCGGTGTCGTCGGCGGTCACCGGCGGCACCGGGAGGGCCGCGGCGGTGTTGCCCGTCCAGGCGCCCAGGGTGTCCGCCAACACGGCGTCCAGGTCGATGCCGGTCAGGTCGCCGACGACCACCGCGGTGGCGGTGGCGGGGCGTACGTGGGCCTCGTAGAAGGCCCGTACGGCGCCGGAGTCGATCCGGGCGACGGTCTCCTCGGTGCCCTGGCGCGGCCGGGACATCCGCAGGGACGCCGGGAACAGCTCCTTGGAGAGCTGCTTGGCGGCACGGCGCTGGGGGTTGGCCAGCTCGTGCGGGATCTCGTC
Source organism: Streptomyces sp. NPDC001513 (assembly GCF_042894695.1). Classification (NCBI taxonomy): domain Bacteria; kingdom Bacillati; phylum Actinomycetota; class Actinomycetes; order Kitasatosporales; family Streptomycetaceae; genus Streptomyces; species Streptomyces sp. NPDC001513. The sequence goes on along the minus strand of NZ_JBIAVU010000007.1, from coordinate 122,890 downwards.
GAGCCGGTTGCGGACCAGGCGGTCCACCTCGGCGTCGGCGAAGGCGGGGGCGCGCAGCGCCTCGGCGAGCAGGCCCACCGCCTTGGCCAGCCGGGAGGCCGGGACCTCCAGGGAGACCCGGATGCCCGGGTGGTCCGCGTGCGCGTCGAGAGTGGCGCCGCAGCGCTCCAGCTCGGCCGCGAACTCCTCGGCGGAGTGCTTGTCGGTGCCCTCGGAGAGCGCCCGCGCCATGATGGTCGCCACGCCGTCCAGGCCCGCGGGCTCCGCGTCGAGCGGGGCGGCGAGGTTGACCTCGACCGCGATCACCTGCTGGCCCGGCCGGTGGCAGCGCAGCAGGGTCAGCCCGTTGGACAGCTCCCCGCGGTCGGGGGCCGGGAAGGCCCACGGCTGCGGCTCGCCGGCCTGCGGGCGCGGGTGGAAGGTCATCGTGACGGCTGCGGTGTCGCTCACTGCTCCGCCCCCTCGTTCTCGTCGGACTCGTCGTTCTCGTCGTCGTCTGCCGCGATCGGCTCGTAGACGAGCACCGCGCGGTTGTCCGGGCGCAGTCGGGCCGCGGCCACGGCCTGCACCTCCTCGGCGGTGATGTCGAGGACGCGCCGGACGGCGGTCAGCGCCAGCTGCGGGTCGCCGAAGAGCACCGCGAAGCGGCACAGTTCGTCAGCGCGGCCGGCCACCGTGCTCAGCCGGTCCAGCCACTCGCGCTCCAGCTGCGCCTGGGCCCGCTCCATCTCCTCGGCCGTCGGGCCCTCGGCGGCGAACCGCGCGAGCTCCTCGTCCACGGCCGCCTCGATGGCGGGGATCTCCACACCGCTGGAGGTCTTGACGTCCAGCCAGCCCAGCGAGGGCGCGCCGGCCAGGCGCAGCATGCCGAAGCCGGCCGCGACGGCCGTCTGGTCGCGGCGCACCAGCCGGTTGTGGAGCAGCGAGGACTCCCCGCCGCCCAGGATCGTCAGCGCCACGTCGGCGGCGTCGCACTCGCGGGTGCCGTCGTGCGGCAGCCGGTAGGCGGCCATCAGCGCCCGCGCCGGGACCTCCTCGACGATCTCCTCGCGCAGCTGCTCCCCGATGATGTCGGGCAGCGAGCCGTCGCGGGGCGGCTGCTTGCCGTCGTGCGCCGGGATGGTGCCGAAGTACTTCTCGACCCAGGCGAGCGTCTGCTCGGGGTCGATGTCACCGACGACCGAGAGCACCGCGTTGTTGGGCGCGTAGTACGTACGGAAGAAGGTGCGCGCGTCCTCCAGGGAGGCGGCGTCCAGATCGGCCATGGAGCCGATCGGGGTGTGGTGGTACGGGTGGCCCTCGGGGTACGCCAGGGCCGTGAGCCGCTCGAAGGCCGTGCCGTACGGGACGTTGTCGTACCGCTGGCGGCGCTCGTTCTTGACGACGTCGCGCTGGTTCTCCATGGACTCGTCGTCCAGGGCGGCCAGCAGCGACCCCATCCGGTCCGCCTCCAGCCAGAGCGCGAGCTCCAGCTGGTGGGTCGGCATCGTCTCGAAGTAGTTGGTGCGCTCGAAACTGGTGGTGCCGTTGAGGGAGCCGCCGGCTCCCTGGACCAGTTCGAAGTGGCCGTTGCCGGGGACGCTCGCCGAACCCTGGAACATCAGGTGCTCGAAGAGGTGAGCAAGGCCGGTACGCCCCTTGACTTCGTGGCGCGAACCGACGTCGTACCAGAGGCAGACCGCGGCGACCGGGGTCAGGTGGTCCTCCGAGAGCACCACGCGCAGGCCGTTGGCCAGCCGGTGCTCGGTCGCTGTCAGGCCGCCGGAGCCGGCCTGGGCTGTGGCCGTGTGACCCATGGGCATGTGGTCCCTTCGATCGCGATGCAGAGATTTCTGTCAGACCTGCCACTGTATGCAAGCGCGTCGACCACCGGATAAGTTCCCGGGTCACTCCCCCGGGGTCGGAGTCGGCGTTGTCGGTGCCTCGGGCCACAATGGTCCGCGTCATACCCCGTCCGGACACCCGCCCGACCCGGCAAGACCGGCCAGACCCAGCCAGACCCCAGCAGTCCCGCCAGACACCCAGCACACCCCATTCTTGGTTAAGGAGCCGCGCAGCGATGGCCCGCCGCAGCACGAAGACCCCGCCGCCGGAGGATTTCGAGGAGAAGATCCTCGACATCGACGTCGTCGACGAAATGCAGGGCTCCTTCCTCGAGTACGCGTACTCGGTGATCTACTCCCGCGCCCTGCCCGACGCCCGGGACGGCATGAAGCCGGTGCACCGCCGCATCGTCTACCAGATGAACGAGATGGGGCTGCGCCCCGACCGCGGCTACGTGAAGTGCGCCCGTGTCGTCGGCGAGGTCATGGGCAAGCTCCACCCGCACGGTGACGCCTCGATCTACGACGCGCTCGTCCGCATGGCCCAGCCGTTCTCCATGCGGCTGCCGCTGGTCGACGGCCACGGCAACTTCGGTTCGCTCGGCAACGACGACCCGCCGGCCGCGATGCGTTACACCGAGTGCAAGATGGCCGACGCCACGTCGCTGATGACGGAGTCGATCGACGAGGACACCGTCGACTTCACCGCCAACTACGACGGCCAGGAGCGGGAGCCCGTGGCACTGCCCGCCGCGTACCCGAACCTGCTGGTCAACGGCGCGTCCGGGATCGCGGTCGGCATGGCCACCAACATGCCCCCGCACAACCTCGGCGAGGTCATCGCGGCCGCCCGCCACCTGATCCGCCACCCGCAGGCGGACCTGGAGGCGCTGATGCGCTTCGTGCCGGGTCCCGACCTGCCCACCGGCGGCCGGATCGTCGGCCTCTCGGGCATCAAGGACGCCTACGAGAACGGGCGCGGCACCTTCAAAATCCGCGCGACGGTGGCCGTGGACAACGTGACGGCGCGCCGCAAGGGCCTGGTCGTCACGGAACTGCCCTTCACGGTCGGCCCCGAGAAGGTCATCGCGAAGATCAAGGACCTGGTCGGCGCGAAGAAGCTCCAGGGCATCGCCGACGTCAAGGACCTCACCGACCGCTCGCACGGTCTGCGCCTGGTCATCGAGATCAAGAACGGCTTCCACCCGGAGGCCGTGCTGGAGCAGCTCTACAAGCTGACGCCGATGGAGGAGTCCTTCGGCATCAACAACGTGGCGCTGGTGGACGGGCAGCCGCTGACCCTGGGCCTCAAGGAGCTGCTGGAGGTCTACCTCGACCACCGCTTCGAGGTCGTCCGGCGGCGCAGCGAGTTCCGCCGCACCAAGCGCCGGGACCGGCTGCACCTGGTCGAGGGCCTGCTGGTGGCGCTCATCGACATCGACGAGGTCATCCGGCTCATCCGCGACAGCGAGAACTCCGCGCAGGCCAAGGCCCGGCTGATCGAGCGGTTCTCGCTGAGCGAGATCCAGACGCAGTACATCCTGGACACCCCGCTGCGCCGGCTCACCAAGTTCGACCGGCTGGAGCTGGAGTCCGAGCGCGACCGGCTGACCGGCGAGATCGACGAGCTCACCGGGATCCTGGACTCCGACACGGAGCTGCGCAAGCTCGTCTCCACGGAACTGGCCGCGGTCGCGAAGAAGTTCGGCACCGAGCGCCGTACGGTGCTGCTGGAGTCGGCGGGCACCGCGGTCGCCGCGGTCCCGCTGGAGGTCGCGGACGACCCCTGCCGGGTGCTGCTGTCCTCGACGGGCCTGCTGGCGCGCACGGCGAACGGCGAGGCGCTGCCGGAGGAGGAGGGCGGCTCCCGTGCCAAGCACGACCTGATCGTCTCGCAGGTCGCGGCCACCGCCCGGGCCGACGTCGGCGCGGTCACCTCGTACGGGCGCCTGCTGCGGCTGTCGGTGATCGACCTGCCGCAGCTGCCGGACACGCACGCCGCGCCGAACCTGGCGGGCGGCGCCCCGGTCTCGGAGTTCCTGTCCGGGCTGGAGGCGGACGAGAAGGTGATCTGCCTGATCTCGCTGGACGAGTCCTCGCAGGGCCTGGCGCTGGGCACCGAGCAGGGAGTGGTCAAGCGCGTCGTGCCGGACTACCCGGCCAACAAGGACGAGCTGGAGGTCATCACCCTCAAGGACGGTGACCGGATCGTCGGCGCGGTGGAGCTGCGCACGGGCGAGGAGGACCTGGTCTTCATCACCGACGACGCCCAGCTGCTGCGCTACCCGGCGGGCCAGGTGCGTCCGCAGGGCCGTCCGGCGGGCGGCATGGCGGGCATCAAGCTCGCCGACAACGCCAAGGTGATCCACTTCTCGGCGATCGACCCCGGCCGGGACGCGGTGGTGTTCACCGTGGCGGGCGCGCACGGCACGCTGGACGACTCGTTGCTGTCCGGGAAGCTGACGCCCTTCGACCAGTACCCGCGCAAGGGCCGGGCCACCGGTGGTGTGCGCTGCCAGCGGTTCCTGAAGGGCGAGGACGTGCTCGTACTGGCCTGGGCGGGCGGCTCCCCCGTCCGCGCGGCGGCGGCGAACGGCACTCCGGCGGAGCTCCCGGCCGTGGACCCGCGCCGGGACGGCTCGGGTGCGGCGCTGCCCGCGTCCGTCGCGGCGCTGGCGGGCGCCGCGCTGTAGGAAGTACGCGGTCATTCGGGTGGTACGTCCGGGGGACGTACCACCCGAATGGCGACTAGTGTTTTCCCTCTTGGCACTGTCGGGTGGGGCGGGAGAACACAGAGCTGATGAGCCGTCGAGCGGGCAGCGGACTGATCGGGAACTGGGCGGAGGCGCAGCGCCGTCAGCAGCAGACGCAGCTGATCCAGCAGCGGGAGGCCGAGCGTCGGCAGCGTACCTACGAACGGGACGCGAACCGGAGCCACCGGCAGTACCGCGAGGCGGAGGCCCTGAGGCGCACCGCACAGCTCGACGCCGAGGTCACCGCCCTCAAGCGCCTGTTGGCCGCGGGCTGCCGGGCACCGGCGTTCCGGATAACCGACCTGGCCCGGCCCGACCGGCTGGAGCCCTTCGACCCCGGGGCCCTGGCCCAGCCGGTGCCGATGCCACGCATCGAGGACTTCCAGCGGCAGAGCAGCGGCTGGACTCTCGGCTCGAACCACCGGGCGCAGGCGGAACGGGATGCGCACGCCCGGTACACGCAGGCCTGGCAGGCCGCGAACGCCGCGGAGGCGCAGCGGCAGCAGCAACTGGCCGCGTACCGGCAGCAGTACGACCGGTGGGCGGCGGAACAACTCGCCGGGGTACGGGCGCACAACAGCGGGCTCACCGAGCTGGCCGACGCGCTGCGCATGGGCGATGCCGAGGCGGCGGTGGAGTACTTCTCGGCAGCCCTGTACGCCTCGAAGGCCTGGCCCGAGGCGCTGCCCCGCCAGGTGGCCGCCGCCTACGATCCCGCCGCGCGCCAGCTGGTACTGGACTGGGAGCTTCCCGGGTATGCGGTCGTGCCGGAGGCCCGGGCCGTGCAGTACCTGCCGAGCACGGACCAGGACAAGGTGAAGCCGCGCCCGGTCACGGAACGCCGGGCCCTGTACCGGGACCTGCTGGCGCAGTGCGTGCTGCTGGTGGTGCGCGAGCTGTACGCGGCGGACGAGTTCGGCGTACTGGACTCGGTCGTGGTCAACGGCTTCGTGGACTGCCACGATCCGGTGACGGGGCAGGAGGCACGCTTCGTTCTCTCGACCGTGCCGGCGGAGCGCAGCGCATTCGCCGGGCTGCGGCTGGAGCAGGTCAGCGCGGTGGACTGTCTCGTCTCGGGACTGGGCGGGCAGTTGTCGGCGCGGCCCGACCAGCTGACGGCGGTGCGTCCCGGGCGCCGGCCCGACCAGGTCGGCGGAGGAGTCGTCAGCCACGGCGGGCACGCGGGCGACGGCGAGCCGGACCTCTTCGTGATGGACCCGATCGCCTTCGAGAACCTGGTGGCGGAGCTGTTCCGGGCGATGGGCATGGAGGCGGTGACCACCCAGCGGTCCGGCGACGGCGGTGTGGACATCGAGGCGAACGACCCTTCCCCGATCACGGGCGGACGGATCGTGGTACAGGTCAAGCGCTACCGGAACACCGTGCCACCCACGGCGGTCAGGGACTTGTACGGCACGGTCCAGGACAAGGGGGCGAACAAGGGGGTGCTGGTCACCACCTCGTCCTTCGGGCCGACGTCGTACACCTTCTCCAACGGCAAGCCGTTGGAGTTGGTTCCCGGCGACAAGCTCGTGGAACTGCTGCACCAGTACGGGCTGCGCGGCCGCCTCGGCGGCGGACCGGCGCGGCGGGCGCCGGAGCCTGCGCCCCCGGCGGACCACAACGTGCTCGGCATGTCCTGGTCGGGGTCGGTTGCCCTCGACGTGTGCGCGCTGGTCTGCACGGGCAACCGGGTGCTGAGCGAGGACCACTTCGTCTTCTTCAACAACCCGCGCACCCCGGATGGTTCGGTCCGGGCCCGGGAGCACGCGATGCCCGACAAGGCTGCGCTGGAGGTCTCCTTCGACGCCCTGCCGGTGCAGGCCGACCGCCTGGTCCTGGTGGCCGCCATCGATCCGGAGGTCGACCCGCACGCCGACCTCGCCGGGTTCACCGACGCCCACATCCGCCTGCTGTCGGCCGGCGGGGAGGAACTGGGCCGGCTCGACGTCTCCGACGGACGGGCCGGCGAGACGGCGCTGGTGCTCGGCTCGTTCCGCCGTCGGGCGAACGGCGACTGGGACTTCGTGATCGGCGGCAAGGGCTACCGGGGCGGCCTGGAGGACCTGCTGCGTGAGTACGGCGTCGAGGTCGCCTAGGGTCTGCGCATGACCCTTGCCTACGACGCAGCCGGAGACGGCCCCGCGGTGGTGCTGCTGCACTCCGCCGTTTGTGACCGACGGATGTGGGATCCGCAGTGGCAGGCCTTGGTCGATGCCGGATACCGGGTGGTGCGTTGCGACTTCCGGGGCTTCGGCCAGAGCCTCCTGCCGGGCCGGCGTCACAACGACGCGGAGGACGTGCTGGACCTGCTGGACTCCCTCGGCATCGAGCAGGCGGCGCTGATCGCCTCCTCGTACGGCGGGCGTGTTGCCGTGGAGATCGCCGCACGCCGTCCGGAGCGGGTGTCCGCCCTGGCGTTGTTGTGCTCCGGGCTGCCCGGGCACGAACCGAGCGCTGAGCTGCGCGCGTTCGGCGAGCGGGAGGACGCGCTGATCGAGGCGGGTGACATCGCGGGGGCCGTGGAGCTGAACGTGGACACCTTCCTGGGGCCGGACGCCGAGGAAGCGGTCCGGGACGAGGTGCGTGCGATGCAGCGGCGTGCCTTCGAGGTGCAACTGGCCGCTCCCGAGGGGGCCGGGCGCAAGAACGTGGACATCGACCTGTCGGCGGTCAAGGCGCCCGGTCTGGCGGTTTCGGGCGGCCTCGACCTGGCGGACTTCCGGCAGATCGCGGCCCGGCTGCCGGGGCTCCTCGGCGACACCCGGCACGTAGAACTGCCCTGGGCCGGGCATCTCCCCAGCCTGGAGCGGCCCGCCGCGGTGACGGACCTGCTGATCGGCTTCCTGCGCGAGACGGTTCCCGCGGCCTGAGCGGGACGGGCCGGTGTCCCGGTCAGCTCATCAGACGGCCTCGACCTCGGCTTCGAGGTCGGGCTCAGGCTCGGCCCCTGCTTCGGGGCCGGCCGCGGGCCGGTGCTCGGCGACGTACCGCAGCACGCCCCACATGCTCTCGGGTGACGCGTTCTGCGGGGCCTCCTCGCGGCAGGCCTCCAACTCCCGTACCAGCCCCGGGCCGTCGGTGCCGGAGCCGATCAGGACCAGCTGCGTCAGCCTGGCTTCGCCCCGCCCCCAGGGCTGCGGGGCGAAGCGGAGGAACCGGCCGACCGCGTGGACCTCGTACTTCTCCTCGTGGCCCGGGACGCCGAACCACACGAAGCCCTTGATCCGGTAGAGCCCGGCCGGCCGCCGGTCGAGGAAGTCGATGAACCGGCGCGGGGAGAGTGCCTGGCCGGAGGCGAACTCCGTGCTCTCGTAGACGGCGTGCGCGTGGGTGCAGTGGTCGTGGCCGTCGGCCTCCGCGAGGAGGTCCTCGAAGGAGAGCTGCCCCCGGGTCTCGGTCCAGGGGCGCCGGTCGAAGAGCAGGTCCGGGTCGATCCGCCCGTGGTCGGCGCCCACGACCGGGGTGCCGGGGGCGCAGAGCGCGTCGAGTTCCCTCTCGATCCGGGCCCGTTCGCCGACGTCGACGCGGTCGGTCTTGTTGAGCACCACCAGGTCCGCGACGGCGAGGTGGCGGTCGGTCTCCGGGTGTGTGTCCCGCGTCGCGTCGAATTCGGCCGCGTCCACGACCTGTACCAGGCCGCCGTAGCGGATGGCGGGGTTTTCGCTGGCCATGAGCATCCGGATCATCTCCTGGGGCTCGGCCAGCCCGCTCGCCTCGATGACGATCACGTCGATGCGGTGGACGGGGGCGGAGAGCTTCTCCAGGTACGCGTCCAGCTCGCTGCCGTCGACGGCGCAGCACAGGCAGCCGCCGCCGAGGGAGACCATCGAGTCCCCGACCTGTCCGGCCACCGACATCGCGTCGATCTCGATCGATCCGAAGTCGTTGACGACGACCCCGATCCGGGTGCCCCCGCGGCCGGCGAGGAGGTGGTTCAGCACGGTGGTCTTGCCGGATCCGAGGAATCCGGCGAGGACGATGACGGGGATGGGCTGCCTGCTGTTCACCCTGTCGATCGTAGCCAGGCTCCGCAGGTCGATCAGTCGATCAACGGCACGGGCTGGGGCGGGGTGGGGCCGCTGTACCGGGCGGCAGGGCGGATGATCTTCGAATCGGCGGCCTGTTCGAGGATGTTCGCGCTCCAGCCGACCACGCGGGCCGCGCAGAAGGTCGGGGTGAACATCTCGCGCGGCAGCCCGCACAGCTCCATGACCACGCCCGCGTAGAACTCCACGTTGGTGTGCAGCTCGCGGCCGGGCTTGAGCTCGGCGAGGATCTCCTCGACCTGGCGCTCGACCTCGACGGCGAAGTCCACGAGGGGCCCGCCGAACTGGAGGGCGATCTCGCGCAGCATGCGCGAGCGCGGGTCCTCGGTGCGGTAGACGGGGTGGCCGAAGCCCATGATCCGGTCGCCCGCCAGGACCCGTTCGCGGATCCACGGCCCGATCCGGTCCACGGTGCCGATGGCGTCGAGGGTGTCCAGGGCGCGGCTGGGTGCGCCGCCGTGCAGCGGGCCGGAGAGCGCGCCGATCGCCCCGGTGAGGCAGGCGGCGACGTCGGCGCCGGTGGAGGCGATGACGCGGGCGGTGAAGGTCGAGGCGTTGAAGCCGTGGTCGACGGTGGATATCAGGTACCGCTCGACCGCGCGGGTCTCGACCGGGCCGGGCTCACGGCCGGTCAGCATGTAGAGGTAGTTGGCGGCGTACGGGAGGTCCTCGCGCGGCTCGACGGGCTCCAGCCCCTGCCCGAGCCGGTGCAGCGCGGTCAGCAGGGTCGGTACGGCGGCGCAGGCGGCCAGCGCGTCGGCGGCCCGGCGGGCGGGGTCCAGGTCGTACACCGGGCGGAAGCCCGCGGAGGCGCCGAGCAGCGAGAGGGCGGTGCGCAGTCCGGCGAGCGGACCGGAGAGCCGGGTGGCCCGGGCCAGGCCGGGCAGCGCGTCGCGCACCTCCTCGGGCAGCCGGCGCAGTGCGGCGGTCTCGGCGGTGAAGGCGGCCCGCCCGGCGGCGTCGGCGGGCAGTGTGCCGCGGAACATCAGGTGCCAGACGTCCTCGAAGCTGCGGCGGGCGGCGAGCTCGACGGCCGAGTACTGGCGGTAGTGGTAAAAGCCCTCACGGCCCCGGACATCGCCCAGCTCGGTTTCGGTGACCACGACCCCCGCGAGGCCGCGCGGTCCTTCGATGGTGCTGTCGGTGGTGTTCATGGATCGACCATCCATGATGGATTGAATCCTTGTCAATATTGATTGAATCAACATACCAATCCATCTGTAGGGTGTCCGTCATGAGCGACGAGAGGGACGGCGGGCGCAGGCTGAGCACACAGGAGGCGGCGCGGGTACTCGGCGTGAAACCGGCGACGGTGTACGCGTACGTCAGCCGGGGCCAGCTCGGCAGCCGACGCGATCCGGCCGGCCGGGGCAGCAGCTTCGACGCGGCCGAGGTGGAGGCGCTGGCGCGGCGGAGCCGGCGCGAGGCGGCGGCTCCCGCCGGGGAACTCTCCGTCCGTACGGCGCTCACCCTCATCGAGCCGGACCGGTACTACTTCCGGGGCGTGGACGCCGTGGCGCTGGCCTCGGAGTACCGCTACGAGGAGGTCGCCGAGTGGCTGTGGACCGGGACCGTGGCGCGGGGGGCACGGTTCACCGCTCCCCCGGAGGCACTGGCGGCGGCCCGGCGGGCCGTGGCCGCGCTGCCGGCCCACGGCGGCCCCATCGACCGGCTGCGGGTGGCGGTGGCCGCCGCCGCGGTGGCGGACCCGCTGCGCTTCGACCTGTCCGAGGAGGCGGTACTCGGCTCCGCGCGCTGCCTGATTCCCACGCTGGTCGGCGCGCTCCCCACGGTGGGCGCGGCCCCGTGGGCCGGCGACGGCCGGATCGCCCGGCAGCTCTGGTCCCGGCTGACGGCCGAGGAGCCTGACCCGGACGCCCTGGCCGTGCTCGACCTGGCGCTGGCGCTGCTGGTCGACCACGACCTGGCCGCCTCGACCCTGGCCGTACGGGTGGCCGCCTCGGCGCGGGCCCATCCGTACGCGGCGGTGTCCGCCGGGCTCGGTGCGCTCGAAGGGCCGCTGCACGGCGCGGCCGGGCGGCTCGCGCACCGGATGCTGGTGGAGGTGATGGAACAGGGCGGGGCGGCGCCGGTGGTGGCGGAGTACCTGCGGGCCGGGCGCCGGGTCCCGGGGCTCGGGCACCGCCTGTACCAGGGCGAGGACCCGCGGGCGCGAGCACTGTTCGCCCGGCTGGAGGGACTGGAACAGGCCGCCCCCGCCCTCGGCGCGGCACGCGAGGTGGCCGCGGTGACGGCCCGGCAGGGCGGGCTGCACGCCAATGTGGATCTGGCGCTGGCAGTGCTGACCGTGTCGTGCGGGATGGCCGCGGAGGCCGGGGAGACGGTCTTCGCGGTGGCCCGGACGGCGGGCTGGATGGCACACGCCCTGGAGGAGTACCAGGAGCGGCCGCTGCGGATGCGGCCGAGCGGGCAGTACCACGGGCCCCGCCCGCCCCAGCCGATGCCGTAGGGCCTCCGCACCCGCGGTGAACCGCGCGCCACGGCCTGAACATGACAGAAGTGGCGAACCCGACAAGCTCGGCGCAGGCGTTCCGCTCCCGCTGGGTCCGGCCTACCGTTGCTGCCCATGCGGTTCCCCCTCATGAGCGCTCGGCGCCTCGGGCTGCCCAGACGGGCCGTCTCCCAGATCCTGCTGACCCAGCTGGCCATCGCCGCCGGGGTCGCCGTCCTGGCAACCGGACTCTTCCTGGCACCGCTGAGCGCTCAGCTCGACGACCAGGCGATGCGGCGCGCCCTGGCGATCGCGCAGAGCGCCGCGGCCGACCCCTCGCTGGCCGCCGACCTCCTGGACTCCGGAGCCTCGCCGGACAGCCCCGTACAGTCCTCGGCCGAGCGGATCCGCCGGGCCACCGGGGCCGAGTACGTGGTCGTCCTCGACCTGGACGGCATCCGCCGCTCGCACCCGAGCGCCGACCGAATCGGACTGCCGGTCTCCACCGACCCGAGCGCCGCGCTGGCGGGCCGCGAGGTCATGGAGATCGACGACGGCACCCTGGGGCGCTCCGCACGCGGCAAGGTCCCGCTGGTCGCCGCCGACGGCGAGATCGTCGGCGCCGTCTCGGTGGGCATCGCCTACGACAGCGTCCGCGACCGGCTGCTGGGCGCCATCCCGGGCCTGCTCGCCTACGCGGGCGGCGCCCTGGCCGCGGGCGCCCTGGCCGCCTATCTGCTCTCCCGCCGGATCCAGCGCCAGACCCGGGACCTGGCCTTCTCCGACATCTCCGGCCTGCTCGCCCAGCGCGAGGCGATGCTGCACTCCATCCGCGAGGGCGTCATCGCCCTCGACCGCGAGGGCCGGGTCCGGCTCGTGAACGACGAGGCCGCCCGGCTGCTGGGGCTCGCCCCGGATTCCGCCGGCACCCTGGCGGGACGCCCCCTGGACGACGTACTCGGCGCCGGCCGCACCGCCGACGTGCTGGCGGGCCGCGTCACCGGCCGGGACCTGCTCACCGTCCAGGGCTCCCGCGTGCTGGTCGCCAACCGCATGCCCACCGAGGACGGCGGCGCCGTCGCCACCCTGCGCGACCGCACCGAGCTGGAACGCCTCGGCCGCGAACTCGACTCCACCCGGGGCCTCATCGACGCCTTGCGCGCCCAGGACCACGAGCACGCCAACCGCCTCCACACCCTCCTCGGCCTGCTGGAACTGGGCCTGCACGAGGAGGCGGTGGAGTTCGTCACCGAGGTCGCCGACGTGCACCGCACGACCGCCGAACAGGTCACCGAGAAGGTCCGCGACCCGCTGCTGGCCGCGCTTCTCGTGGGCAAGGCGACCGTCGCGGCCGAACGCGGCGTCCCCTTGCGGCTGGCCGCAACCACCCTCCTCCCCGACCGCCTGGTGGACCCGGGCGGCCTCGTCACGATCGTGGGCAACCTGGTGGACAACGCCCTGGACGCCGCCGCCGGTTCGGCGGCGCCCCTGGTCGAGGTGGAGCTGCGCGCGGAGGGCCGCACCGCCGTGCTCCGGGTGCGCGACAGCGGCCCCGGGGTCCCCACCGCACGCCGCGAGGAGATCTTCACCGAGGGCTGGTCGACCAAGCAGCCCAGCGCCCACCGCGAGCGGGGGCTGGGCCTCGCCCTCGTACGCCGCCTCGCGGAGCGGCAGGGCGGCAGCGCCCGGGCCGGTGAAGCAGCGGACGGAGGGGCGGAATTCTCCGTCGTACTCCCGGAGGCCCTGCGATGAACGAAGCGGTGAACAAGGCGGTGAACGGGACCCCGATCCACGTATTGGTCGTCGACGACGACATGCGTGTTGCCCGGATCAACGCGGCGTACGTGGCGAAGGTTCCCGGTTTCCGGGTGACGGCGCAGGCCCATTCGGCGGCCGAGGCCCTGGAGTTCCTCACCTCCCGGGCGGTGGACCTGGTCCTCCTCGACCACTACCTCCCCGACGAGAACGGCCTGGACCTCGTCCGACGCCTGCGCCAGCTCGGCCACCACACCGACGTGATCATGGTCACGGCCGCCCGCGATCTCGCCACCGTGCAGGCCGCGATGCGCCTCGGCGCCCTCCAGTACCTGGTCAAACCCTTCACCTTCGCCGGGCTGCGCACCCGGCTGGAGGCGTACGGGGCGCTGCGCCGCACCCTGGAGACGGGCGGCGAGGCCGAACAGGCCGAGGTGGACCGGATCTTCGGCGCCCTCGCCGCCGCGGGGCCCGCGAACGAGCTCCCCAAGGGCCATTCCCCGACCACCGCGGAACTGGTCCGCCAGGTCCTGCGCTCCGCGGAGGGCCCGCTGTCCACCCAGCAGATCGCCGACCGTGCGGGCATCAGCCGCCAGACCGCCCAGCGCTACGTGAAACTGCTCGAACGCACCGCCCGCGTGACCCTGGCCCTGCGCTACGGCGAGACCGGCCGCCCGGAGCACCGCTACACCTGGCTCCCGTCGGAGGGGCCGGCCTGACGGCGCTCAGACCGCTCCGGCGCCGGTCAGGGAGCGGACCTCCGTCTGCGCGTGCTTCGTCTCGTCCGGCTCCTCGTCCGAGGTGACCGTGCCCAGCCAGCCCGCCAGGAACCCGAGCGGGATCGAGACGATCCCCGGGTTCTGCAGCGGGAAGTACTGGAAGTCCACGCCCGGGAAGAGGGATTCCGGGCTGCCCGACACCACTGGCGAGACCAGGACCAGCAGCACCGACGGAACCAGGCCCCCGTACACCGACCAGACGGCTCCCCGCGTGGTGAAGCCGCGCCAGAACAGCGAGTACAGGAGCACCGGCAGGTTCGCCGAGGCCGCCACCGCGAAGGCCAGACCCACCAGGAACGCCACGTTGAGGTCCTGGGCGAGCAGTCCGAGGGCGATGGCCACCGCCCCGATGCCGACGGCCGCGGCCCGGGCCACCGAGACCTCGCTGCGCTGCCTGGCGCGGCGCCGCTTGAGGGAGGCGTACAGGTCGTGGGCGACGGAGGCCGAGGAGGCCAGGGTGATGCCGGCCACCACGGCCAGGATGGTGGCGAAGGCGATGGCCGCCACGAAGGCGAACAGCACCGCGCCGCCGGTGGTTTCGGCGCCCCCGCCGAGGAAGGCCGCGAGCAGCGGAACGGCCGTGTTCCCGGAGGCGTTGGAGGCACGGACCTCGTCCGGGCCCACCAGCGCCGCCGCCCCGAAGCCGAGCACGATGGTCATCAGGTAGAAGCCGCCGATGAGCGCGATCGCCCACACCACGGAGCGGCGCGCCGCCCGCGCGGTGGGCACCGTGTAGAAGCGCGACAGGATGTGCGGCAGACCGGCGGTCCCGAGGACCAGCGCGAGGCCGAGGCTCATGAAGTCGACGCGGGCGGTCCAGTCCCCGCCGTACTTGAGGCCGGGGCCGAGGAACCTGGACCCGTGCCCGCTGCGGTCGGCGGCGCTGGTGAGCAGCTGGTCGAAGTCCCCGTGGAAGCGCAGCAGCACGAGCACGGTCAGGGTGATCGCCCCGCCCATCAGCAGGACGGCCTTCACGATCTGGATCCAGGTGGTGGCCCGCATCCCGCCGAAGGACACGTAGACCACCATCAGTGCGCCCACCCCGATCACGGTCAGGGTCCGGGCCGCCGCGCTCGAATTGCCGAGCAGCAGGCCGACCAGGCTGCCCGCGCCGACCATCTGCGCGACCAGGTAGAGCACGGAGACGACGACCGAGGAGGTGCCGGCCGCGATCCGCACCGGGCGCTCGCTCATCCGGGCGGCGACCACGTCGGCGAGGGTGAAGCGTCCGCAGTTGCGGACCAGTTCGGCGACCAGGAACAGCACCACCAGCCAGGCGACGAGGAATCCCACCGAGTAGAGCATGCCGTCGTAGCCGAAGAGGGCGATCAGGCCGGAGATGCCGAGGAAGGAGGCGGCGGACATGTAGTCGCCGGCGATGGCGAAACCGTTCTCCATCGGGGAGAACAGCCGGCCGCCCGCGTAGAACTCCTCGGCCGATCCGTGCCGGTTCCGGCTGACCCAGGTGGTGATGCCCAGGGTCACCGCGATGAAGACGCTGAACAGGATCAGCGCGAGGGTCTGGTGTTCGGTGGTCACCGGCCGGCCCTCCTCGCCCGGATCCGCTCCTGGTCGCGCTCCTGCTCGAAGACGGTCCAGCGCAGATCGAGCGCGGCCCGGTCCCGGCGCAGTCGCGCGTGCCGGGCGTAGGCCCAGGTCAGCAGGAAGGTGGTGAGGAACTGTCCGAGCCCCGCCAGCATGGCCACGTTGACCGCGCCCACCACGGGCCGGGCCATCAGTGCGGGTGCGGCGGTGGCGGCGACCACGTAGGCGACGTACCAGAGGAAGAAGCCGGCGGTCGCGGGGACGACGAACCCGCGGTAGCGGCTGCGGACCTCCTGGAAGGCGGCGCTGCGCTGCACTTCGAGGTAGATGTCGGATGCGCCGTGCGCGGGGCTTCCGCCGGGGACCGGGCGCGGCGGGGACGTTTCCTCGCCTTCGCCCCAGCCGACGGCCAGCGCGTCGTACCAGGGGTCGTCCAGCCGGATCGTTCCGGCATCACGACCTTCGTGCTTGTCCACCGAACTCTCCTTGTCCGCCGCCGCATTGGCCGCGTGCCCACAAGGATGTGCTCAATAGTCGCTTTCCGGACTGGTGTACCGACGCTCTTCACTCCAACAGGTGATGGAGTGAAGAGCGTCGGTGTGCCGTGAGGCGTGTCGGGGCCGTTTGTGCTGGCCTCCGCCGGCCATCGGCTCCGATCGGGTCAGGCGTCGATGCGCGAGCGGTCCAGGGTCGCCGCGGAGCTCGTGATGAACTCCTTGCGCGGCGCCACCTCGTTGCCCATGAGGAGGTCGAAGACCTGCTCGGCCGAGTCCAGGTCGCCGATGTTGATCCGGCGCAGGGTGCGGAAGCGGGGGTCCATGGTGGTCTCCGCCAGCTGGTCCGCGTCCATCTCGCCCAGACCCTTGTAGCGCTGGATCGAGTCCTTGAACCGGATGTTCTTGCGCTGGTACTCCAGCATGGTCTGGCGCAGCTCGCCGTCCGAGTACGTGTAGACGTACTTGTCCTGGCCCTTCTTCGGCTGGATCAGCTCGATCCGGTGCAGCGGCGGCACGGCCGCGAAGACCCGGCCGGCCTCGACCATCGGACGCATGTACCGCTGGAAGAGCGTGAGCAGCAGGCAGCGGATGTGCGCGCCGTCCACGTCGGCGTCGACGAGCAGCACGATCTTGCCGTAGCGGGCGGCGTCGATGTCGAAGGTCCGGCCCGAGCCGGCTCCTATGACCTGGATGATCGCCCCGCACTCGGCGTTCTTGAGCATGTCCGAGATCGAGGACTTCTGGACGTTGAGGATCTTGCCGCGGATCGGCAGGAGCGCCTGGAATTCCGAATTCCGGGCGAGCTTCGCCGTACCGAGGGCCGAGTCGCCCTCGACGATGAAGAGCTCGCTGCGCTCCACGTCGTCGCTGCGGCAGTCGGCGAGCTTGGCGGGGAGCGAGGAGGTCTCCAGCGCGGTCTTGCGGCGCTGCGCCTCCTTGTGCTGCCGGGCTGCGATCCGGGTCCGGGCGGCCGCGACGATCTTCTCCATCACGGCGCGGGCCTGCTGCTTGTCGTCGCGCTTGCTGGAGGTCAGGAAGGCCTTGAGCTCCTTGGCGACCACGGCGGCGACGATCCGGGTGGCCGCGGAGGTGCCGAGCACCTCCTTGGTCTGGCCCTCGAACTGCGGCTCGGCGAGGCGGACGGTGACGACGGCGGTCATGCCCTCCATCGCGTCGTCCTTGACCACGTCGTCCTCGGCGACGCGCAGCAGCTTGGCCGAGCGCAGCACCTCGTTCACGGTCTTGGCGACCGAGCGCTCGAAGCCGGAGACGTGGGTGCCGCCCTTGGGGGTGGCGATGATGTTCACGAAGGACTTGACGTTGGTCTCGTAGCCCGTGCCCCAGCGCAGGGCGATGTCCACGCCGAGCTCGCGGGTGACCTCGGTGGGCGTCATGTGGCCGCGGTCGTCGAGGACCGGGACGGTCTCCTTGAAGGTGCCCGTGCCGTTCAGGCGCAGCACGTCGCAGACGGCCTTGTCCTGGGCGAGGTACTCGCAGAACTCGCTGATGCCGCCGTCGAAGCGGAACGTCTCCTCGGTCTTGCCGGCGCCGTCGATGCCGCGCTCGTCGCGGACGACGAGGGTCAGGCCGGGGACGAGGAAGGCGGTCTGACGGGCGCGCTGGTAGAGCGTCTCCAGGTTGAGCCGGGCGTCCTTGAGGAAGATCTGGCGGTCGGCCCAGTAGCGGACGCGGGTGCCGGTCTTGCCCTTGGTGACCCGCTTGACCTTGCGCAGGCCGTTGGCGGGATCGAACGGACTTTCGGGACCCTGCTCGGTGAACATCCCGGGGACGCCGCGGCGGAAGCTGATGGCGTGGGTGGCGCTGTTGCGGTCGACCTCGACGTCCAGCCGGGCGGAGAGGGCGTTGACCACGGAGGCGCCGACGCCGTGCAGGCCGCCGGAGGCCGCGTACGAACCGCCGCCGAACTTGCCGCCCGCGTGCAGCTTGGTCATGACGACCTCGATGCCGGAGAGGCCGGTCTTGGGCTCGACGTCCACGGGGATGCCGCGGCCGTTGTCCCTGACCTCGACGGAGGCGTCCTCGTGGAGGATGACCTCGATGTGGTCGCAGTAACCGCCCAGGGCCTCGTCGACGGAATTGTCGATGATCTCCCACAGGCAGTGCATCAGGCCACGACTGTCGGTCGAGCCGATGTACATGCCGGGGCGCTTGCGGACGGCCTCCAGCCCCTCGAGGACGAGAAGGTGCCGCGCGGTGTAGTTGGAACCGTCCCGGTCTGCTCCGGACAGCAGCGCGCTGGAAGGCACGGACGTGTCGGCGGTCACGCAGTTCGCTCCTCGCTGAATTTCTTTTCTGGCCCTGTCGGGCGCAGGGGTGGCTCGGCTGCCGCTCGAAGGGTACCGAGGCCAGGTAGAGCCGATGCAACGCCACCCTCGCGTGGTCCTCACCCTAGTCCAGATCCGCACGAACGTTCGATCCCCCGGGCGGGTGAAGGAAACATCACGTTCCCTTCCGCGCATGAACCATTTAGGGTTCGGGCACGTCCTCATGAACAACCTGGCACTCACGCCGGGGGAGGATGGAACTGCAACAAGCGCACGACTGACAACGCGAAACCGTAAAGCAACGCAATACGGCTCCTTCGCCGCCAACCGGCAACAGCCGGCCAGCTTCGGAAGGAAGTTTCGAGGAAAAGCCGCGAGCGGGAACGTTTTCGGCCTGGTTGGATGTTGACCCTGGTACGACAGCTCGTCGAGCTAGAGAAGAGGCGACGTGACTACTGTTCTGACACCCGCGACCCCGCTGACGGCCGCTGACCGATGCGACCGTTGCGGCGCCCAGGCATATCTGCGCGTCGTCCTGCTGAGCGGCGGTGAACTGCTCTTCTGCGCCCACCACGGTCGCAAGTTCGAGCCGGAACTCAAGAAGATCGCCGCGGAAATACAGGATGAGACCGAGCGGCTTACGTCCGCTCCGGCTGCCAATGCCGAACCCGAGGACCGCTGACACAAGGCCTACACCTCGCATCCGACGAGCCAGGACCGGCGATGGCCGGTCGACGGGCGGCACCCCTGAGACCCAGGGGTGCCGCCCGTCCTCACATCCACGGCCGCCCGCGCTCGGGGCGGGCGGCCGTACGGTCGCTAACCCGTACGGTGCCCCTGTGCGGGCCCTGCGCCCGGTGCGGAGCGCCTGCGGGCCTCCCACGCGGTGTCCTGGACCCCACCGGGCTGTGCGCCCGTCTCCGGGGCCGTCACGAAGCCCGCGAGGGGGGCAATGCGCGTGTACACCCCCGGGCTGTCCGCGCGCCCGCAGCCGCGGCCCCACGAGACCAGCCCGATGAGCCGCCCCTGCGCGACCAGCGGTCCGCCGCTGTCGCCCTGGCAGGCGTCCTTGCCGCCCCCGCTGTCCCCCGCGCACACCATGGACTCGGCGCGGTACTGCCCGTCGGCGTCCCCGGGGTAGGCCCGCCCACACACCTCGTCCGCGAGCACCGTCACCCGCGCGGCCCGGAGCGCGTACGCGTAGTCACCGAAGCCGCTCGTGTCGCCCCAGCCGTAGACGGCCGCCTCGGTCCCCGCCTCGTAGGCGGAATGGCCCGCCTCCGCCATCGGGAGCACGTGGAGGGCCGGCACCGGCTCGGCCAGTTCCAGGACGGCGAGGTCCCCGGCGTTGCTCTGCGGGTCGTAGGCCGGGTTCACCCGGGCCCCGCTCACCGGGATCTCCCGGCCGTCGGCCGCCGTCAGCTCCGTACGCCCGACGATCACCCGGAAGTCGGGCACGGATTCGACCGGGCCGCCCAGCACCTGGCGGCCCAGGCAGTGGGCCGCTGTCACCACCCGGGTCGGAGCCACCACGACTCCCCCGCAGAACTGCCCGCCCCGCGTACCCCCGAACCGGTCACGGCTGGCCAGCGCCACGACCCAGGGGCTGTCTGCCACCCTGACCGGCTTCCCGCCGATCACCACGCTGTCCGCGGCCGCCTGCGGCATCTGGGCGAGCGGCGCCGCGGCCGCTCCCGCCGCCAGGGTCAGCGCTCCCGCCAGAGCACGGGCAAAGGGACGACGCATGAGGCCTCCTGACTCCGAGTGTGCATGACTCCACCCAGAGTGGGATGCCCGGTGGCCGAGCGCACCCGCGCGGCCACCCGCCGTCGTCCCCGTACCGGTCAGTCCAGGTAGTCGCGCAGCACCTGGGAGCGGGACGGGTGCCGCAGCTTCGACATCGTCTTCGACTCGATCTGGCGGATCCGCTCACGCGTGACCCCGTAGACCTTGCCGATCTCGTCGAGGGTCTTGGGCTGGCCGTCCGTGAGGCCGAAGCGCATCGAGACCACGCCGGCCTCGCGCTCGCTCAGCGTGTCGAGCACCGAGTGCAGCTGCTCCTGCAGGAGCGTGAAGCTCACGGCGTCGGCCGGGACGACCGCCTCGGAGTCCTCGATGAGGTCACCGAACTCGCTGTCGCCGTCCTCGCCGAGCGGCGTGTGCAGGGAGATCGGCTCGCGGCCGTACTTCTGGACCTCGATGACCTTCTCGGGGGTCATGTCGAGTTCCTTGGCCAGCTCCTCCGGGGTGGGCTCGCGGCCCAGGTCCTGGAGCATCTGGCGCTGCACACGGGCGAGCTTGTTGATCACCTCGACCATGTGCACCGGGATGCGGATGGTGCGGGCCTGGTCGGCCATGGCGCGGGTGATCGCCTGCCGGATCCACCAGGTCGCGTACGTGGAGAACTTGTAGCCCTTGGTGTAGTCGAACTTCTCGACCGCGCGGATCAGGCCCAGGTTGCCCTCCTGGATCAGGTCCAGGAAGAGCATGCCGCGGCCCGTGTAGCGCTTGGCGAGGGAGACCACGAGGCGGAGGTTGGCCTCCAGCAGGTGGTTCTTCGCGCGCCGGCCGTCCTCGGCGATGATCTCCAGCTCGCGCTTGAGCTTGGGCGCCAGCTTGTCGGAGTTCGCCAGCTTGTCCTCGGCGAACAGTCCGGCCTCGATGCGCTTGGCGAGCTCCACCTCCTGCTCGGCGTTGAGGAGGGGGACCTTGCCGATCTGCTTGAGGTAGTCCTTGACCGGGTCGGCGGTGGCGCCGGCGACCACGACCTGCTGGGCGGGGGCGTCGTCCTCGTCGTCGGAGATGACGAAGCCCTTGTTCTCGCCGCCCTCCTCCTCTTCGTCGGCCTCGGCCTTGGCGGCGTCGGGACCCTCGTCGGGGGTCTCGTCCTCGCCGCCCTCGTCGGCGTCCTTCTTGCCGGCGGTCTTCTTCGCCGCCGTCTTCTTCGCGGCGGTCTTCTTGGCGGGCGCGGCCTTCTTCGCGGCGGTCTTCTTCGCCGCCGTCTTCTTGGCCGCGGGCTCGGTTCCGGGCTCCTCCGCGAGGAGGTCCGCGGTCTCCGGGTCCGCCGTCCCGACTGCCGGGGCCGCGGTGGGCGCGGTGGCCGCGGGCTGCGCTGCCGTCGTCCTGGCCGCCGTCTTCCTGACGGGCTCGGTGGCCGTCCGCTTGGCCGGGCTCTTCGCTGCGACGCTCTTGCGGGTGGCGCGCTTGGGCGACTCCGCGGCACTGACCATCAGCGTCACACCCTCTTCCTCGAGGATCTGGTTGAGGCTGCGCAGAACATTCTTCCACTGGGTCGCAGGAATCTGGTCAGCCTCGAAGGCCCGACGCACGTCATCGCCGGCGATCTGCCCCTCGGCCTTGCCCCGCTCGATGAGCGCCATCACAGACTCGGAATCGGCGATCTCCGGCGGGAGCGTACGGGATGTGCTGGCCGACACGAACAACCTCTCGGAACGATGGGAACGGCTTCCGACGCCGGGCCTGGTGGTGCTGGACCGGAGCCGACGACCACTGACCGGGGATGGGCCGGCGGCGCGGGCAGGGGCCGGGGAGCTGCACAGCACCCCCAAGGGCTGCTGTCTTCCCTCCGTCGGCCATCACCTCTTAGGTCATCGCGTGACCTCGCAGAGTGTTACGCCCAATCTTCGTGGCCCGAGTCACACCCCGTACGGACGGACGCCGGTCAGGGGGTCGTCACAGCCGTCCGGACGGCTCCCGGCCCCCGCGACGGAGGGCCCCACGCGGGTGTCGCCGGACCCGACCGGGCCCGGCGACACGTCCTGCACACCCCCACGCCCCCGCGTGTCCGCCCGTCAGTGCTCGCGCGGGGCGGGGACCACGCGCTCTACCTCCGGATGCACCGTCAGGAGCTGGCGCATGGCGTTCTCGGCGCCGATCGCGTCACCCGCGGCGAGGGCCTCGACCATCCGCGCGTGGTGTGCCACACAGGTCTCGCTCGGCCGGTCGCAGGCGGTGATCGGGCTGCCGGAGACCTGGAGGGCGGCGGAGACGATGCCGGACAGGTGCTCCAGCATGCGGTTGCCGGCGACCTGGATGAGGAGGGCGTGGAACTCGTTGTCGGCGCGCGCGAAGGTGATCGAGTCGCCCTGGCCGAGGGCGTGGCCCATGATCTCGACCATGTCGGCGAGGCGCTGCTGGATGTCCGGCCGGCCGTGGCCGGCGGCGAGGCGGGCGGCGAGCGGTTCGATGGTCCAGCGGAGCTCGCCCAGCTCGCGGCGCTGGTCGTCGCGCTGGGGACCGAAGGCGCGCCACTCGATGATGTCGGGGTCGAGCAGGTTCCAGTCGGCGACGGGACGGACCCGGGTGCCGACGTTGGGGCGGGCGCTGACGAGGCCCTTGGCCTCCAGGACCCGCAGCGATTCGCGGACGACCGTACGGGAGACCTCGAAGCGCTGGCCGATCTCCTCGGGGACCAGGGGGCGGTCCGCTCCGAGGTCACCGGAAACGATCATCTGGCCGAGCTGCTGGACGAGTTGGCCGTGCAGTCCGCGGCCGCGGCTGCCGGCCGCGCGGCGGCCGACCCGGCTCAACTCGACGTCGGCGCCGTCCCAGTGGGGCGCTCCGACGCGGTCGGACCCGGGGGCCTCCGCGTAGGGGTAGCGGTCGAGTTCGCCCGGGCCGGCGAGGCCGGAGTCGGCGTGGCGGGCGGCGGTCATCATGGTGTGCGCAAGGGTACTCACGAATCCTTTGTCGGCCGTGCCTCCATGACCCTTGAGGTCTTTGGTGAAAAGCACACGAAAGGGTGATCGGTGCCACCTACGCAATTGACGACTTATCGTAAAGAACCGGGCCTTTTGCGGGGAGTTGCGGTCCGCTTGACGCGACACGGACGGCAACGGTCCCGTCCGTGTCTTCTCCGGCACCGGAACGATCACCAACGGACCCGGCTGCGCAGTCCGGTGAACCCATAGGCGCACAACAGGACCATCAGCGACAACACCAGTGCGGTCCCGACGGGTTGGGTCATCACCCGCAGGGCCCCCACGAGCAGGCGGTCCGCCTCCGGCGGCCACTGCACCCAGCTCAGGCCCCGCAGCCGGGGCCCGAGCCCGGTGACCGGGTACGCGGACGAACCCTCCAGGGCCTTGCGCACCAGCGGTACCACCATCACCGGTACGGCGAGCACCGCGGCCAGCCCGGCGGTGGCGGACCGGAAGACACCGGAGGCCAGTACGCCGGCCCAGGCGCAGCCGACGAGCAGCCCGGCCCAACTCACGGCCGGGGACAGCCACTCCACCGGGGTGCGCAGCGGGCCGCTGTCGAAGACGAGCGCGAGCGCGGCGGCGTCGGCCGCCACGGCCAGGGCGCCCAGCAGCAGGGCGAGGACCGCGCAGACGCCGAGCTTGGTGGTGAGCAGCCCCATCCGGCGGGGCACGGTGCCGCGGTCGGCGGCGAGCGCGGGGTAGCGGTACTCCTCGCCGAAGGCCAGCGCGCCGAGCAGTCCCGCGCCGAGGGCGGCGGGCGGCAGCGGCAGCAGCTCGGGCCAGGCGGCGAGCAGCCGGTTCTGCGGGGTCTGCCCGGCCCGGGCCAGCACCAGGGAGGTGAGGACGGAGACGGCGACGACGAGGGCGGCGGTGAGCACGGGGGTGGCGGTGCCGAAGACCCTGAGCAGCTCGTAGCGCAGCGGCCGCAGCGGCCCGCCCACGCGGCGCACGGTCGAGGCGGGCCGCGGGGGGCGGTCATGCCGGGGGCGCCGGCCGGAGTCCCCGTTGCCGGCCCCAGCGGGCTCCGCCGGGCTCGCGGAGGCGGAGGAGCGGGCGTGCGGGACCGGCGCCGCCGGCGAGCCGGCGTCACCCGTCTCGTCGGCGAGCTGGTGGACCAGCACGCCGTGCCGGAACGCGGCCTCGCCGACCTCGGCGCAGTTGCTGCCGTACACCGAGAGGCGGCTGCCGCTCTCCTCGACGATCTCCACCGAGCGCTGGGCGGCCCGGGCCTCCCGGCCCAGCACGTCGGCCAGCCGGGCGGCGTGCGGGGTGCGCACGGCGACCCGCGGCCGCAGCCGGGTCCGGGCGAACTCGGCGGCATCCTGGTCGGCGACGAGCCGGCCCGCCTCGATGCTGACGACCCTGTCGGCGCTGCGGGCGGCTTCCCTTGCGTCGTCGGTGGTGAAGAGCACGGCCCCGCCGAGGGAGGCATGGCCGCGCAGCAGCCCGTGCAGCCAGCCGCGCTCGCGGGGGGAGAGCCCGGCGCCGGGCTCGTCCAGGAGCAGGGTGCACGGGTCGGCGAGCAGCGCCGAGGCCAGTGCGACCCGGCGCTCCATGCCGAGCGAGAGCGAACCGAGCCGCTGGTCCCGGAGGCCGGCGATGCCGACGACCTCCAGCATGGTGTCGGCACGCGAGGCCGGAACCCCGGCGGCGGCGCAGAGCATCCGCAGCTGGTTGCGGACGGTCCGTGCGGGGTTGCCGGGAACGTCGCCGAGCAGCACCCCGACCTCACGGCCGGGATACGGGAGCCGGTGCAGCGGCCGGCCGCGGAAGTAGGTGACGCCGCGGCCCGGTTCGAGTTCGAGCATGAGCCGCAGCGCGGTGGTCTTGCCCGATCCCGGCTCTCCGAGCAGGGCGGTCACGTGCCCCGGGCGGGCCTCGAAGGTGAGGTCGTCCACGAGGGGCGGGGCGTCGGGACGGTGTTTGCTGGTGAGTCCGATGGCCTGGAGCATCGCTTCTCTCGCGGGGGGTGAGACCGCTCTGCGGCAGGGTGAATACCGCAAGCAAGATAACGCGATATGTCCGATTTTCAGCGCAACCGGTCCGATGGGATGCCGGTATTGCCGTCAGACTCGGTACGGCTGCCGGGCCGGGTCCCCACGCCGCCCGCCCCGCCGCGGCCGGCGCACGGGGTGCGGCGTCAGACTTCCGGGCGCAGCATCGGCGGGTTGAGCAGCGTGGCCCCGCCGGCGCGGAACAGCTGGGCCGGGCGCCCGCCCTGACGGGTCGTCGTCCCTCCGGCCGGCACCAGGAATCCGGGGGTCCCGGTAACCTTGCGGTGGAAGTTGCGCGGGTCCAGGGCCACGCCCCAGACGGCCTCGTAGACCCGGCGCAGCTCGCCGACGGTGAACTCGGGCGGGCAGAAGGCGGTGGCCAGCGAGGAGTACTCGATCTTCGAGCGGGCCCGCTCCACGCCGTCGGCGAGGATCCGGGCGTGGTCGAACGCGAGCGCCGTGGCCGCCTCGTCGTGGGCGGCCAGCAGCTCGTCCACGGGGGCCCAGCGCGCGCTGTTGGCGTCGCCTCCGGCACGCGGCGCCGGAAGGTCCGGAGCCAGCACCAGGTGCGCCACGCTGACGACACGCATCCGCGGATCCCGCTTCGGATCGCCGTACGTGGCCAGCTGTTCGAGGTGCGCTCCGTTGCCCGCGCCGGGCAGGGCGGGATCGTGGGCGCACAGGCCGGTCTCCTCGGAGAGCTCCCGCGCGGCGGCTCCGGCCAGGTCCTCGTCCCCGCGGACGAATCCGCCGGGCAGCGCCCAGCGCCCCTGGAACGGCTGCTCACCCCGGCGGACGACCAGCGCGCAGAGCGCGTGGCGCCGCACGGTGAGCACGACCAGGTCGACGGTGACGGCAAAGGGCGGGAAGGCCGACGGGTCGTAGGGCGACATGCCGCGATCATAGTCGTCTGCCTGACGATAAACAGCTCTTTGGTGACCTTGAAGAGACTGTTCCGGAGGCGGGAGGGCCAGGGACTGCCCGGCTGCCCGACGTGATCGGCCACGGCACTAGCCCCCCAGCTGGAGCGCATCGGCGGCCTCCTCCACCATGCCGAGGCCGAGCCGGCTGATCCGGACGGCGAAGGGCTCCCCCGACACCCGCAGGCCCGAAAGCCGGAGCGCGCCGAGGGGGGCGCCGGGGAGCGGGGCGAGGGCGACCGTGCCCGCGGGGGCGTCGGGGCGGATCCCGGCGAGGGCGGTCAGCACGTGGATCCCGGCCGCCGCGGCCACGGCGGCGGGGCGGCAGGCCGCCGGGTGCGGGACGGGGGCGCTGCCGGCGGTGCGCTGCTCGGCCGCGAACATCTCCGGCAGCCGGTACCCGAACGCCTCGGCCGCGTCCAGCAGGCCCCGCAGCAGGCCCGCGGCCTCCTTCTCGAAGCCCGCCTGGGCCAGGCCCGCCACCGCCACGGCGCTCTCGTACGCCCGCACCGCCCCCGAGCGGTGGCCGAACGGGTTGTGCCCCGGCTCCCTGGTGGCCATGCTCCGCAGTCCCCATCCGGAATCCATGGCGGGGGCGCCGAGCAGCCGGGCCAGCTGCTCGGAGCGCACCCTGTCGAGGAGCCCCGGGGCCAGTCGGCCGCCGCCGAGCAGTCCGGTGTCGAGCAGGTGGGCGGCGGCTCCCGTGAGCCGAGGCAGTGGCCGTCCGTCGGGATGCAGGGCCGAGGCGGGCCGGCCGCCGTCCGGGCCGTCGATCCAGAAGCCCGCCCGGAACCGCTCCCGCAGTGCGGCGGCCCGCTCCAGCCACTCCTCGGCGCCGGGCCGCCCGCATCCGGCGAGGAGGTCCGCGCCGAGCACGGCTGCCCGGTGGGCATGGGCCTGGGTCTCGCAGCGCCGTGGACCGGGGTCGGGATCGGCCAGGAGGCCGTCCTCCCCCAGAGCCCCGCGCAGCCAGTCGAGGCACCGCTCGGCGGCCGGGAGCAGCCGGGCCACCTCCTCTTCCGGCATGCCCCAGAGCCGGGCCTCGGCGAGCACCGCGGGGAAGGCCAGGGTCGCCTCCGTGCCGGTGCACCCGGGCGGCAGCTGCGGGCCCGCGCCGCGCAGCGGCCCCGGGATCTTCCCGCCGTCGGGTCCGTGCCCTTCGGTCTGGGTCCGGGCCAGGATGCGCAGGGTGGCCGCGGCGAGCCCGGTACCGAGGGGCAGCGCCATCCGCGCGGCCCACAGTGATTCGGCCGGGGCCAGGCCCAGCCGCCAGGGCGCCCCGGCCGCCGCGAAGGCGTCGCCCGGCGCCTCGGGATCTCTCAGGAGCAGCGCGCCCATGTCCTCGACGCTGCTGCGGAACCACGCCTCGACCCTCGGGTCGTCCCCCTCCGCCCGGGCGTCGGCCAGCGGATTGGCCACCTGCCCGGCAGGGGCCCGCGCGACCCGGTCCTGAGTGGTCCGCAGCTCGATGGTGCGGGATTCGCCGGGGCCCAGTTCGAGCTGCCAGCGCAGCAGCCCCGCCGAGGCCAGCGCGTCGTCCGGCGGCGGCTCGGCCGCGGTGACCGCCTGCGCCTCGCCGGTGCTCCAGCGCAGCCCGGCGGCATGCACCCCGGCGGGCAGCTCCGGCCCGGCCCGGCCGGCGGCCACGGCGGCCAGTTCCGCCAGGTCGGTGCCGAGCAGGACCTCCACGGGCAGGCGTACCGGCCGGGCCGTGAAACTGCGCAGGGTGATCCGCTCGGTGCCGTCCGCGTGCCTGACCCGTTCCACACCGATGTCCGGGTCGGGGCCGGGCTCGGCACCGGTGCGGACGGTCGCGGTGAAGGCGGCCCTGTCGGCGCCGAGGCTGCGCCCTTGGACGGCGACCGGATCCCGGCCGCCGACCCGCAGTACGCAACGGGAGAGCAGCCTGCGCCCGGACCGGTAGATCCCGTCGATCCCCCGCCCGGTCAGCTGGCCGTGCTCCGGCGAGATGACCAGACAGGGCGCCGCGACGCAGATGACGGCGCCGTGCACGGGTGGCAGTTCGGGCCTGCGGGCGGCGGGCACGCCGGATGGGCGGGGAGGTGCGGGGTGAGACATGTGTCGCCTTGTCTGCGCTCCGGTCGGTTCAGCTGGGCGGCGGCGTGGCCGGGCCCCCACCACCCCACATCTGAACGCCCCCACCCCCGCCCGGGTCACGGCCTCCTGCCCCGCCCGGGTCACGGGCCCCGGCCGCGGCAGGGCCAATGGTCGCGGCCGCGCACGTCCGGGGCGGAGCCTGCGCCGCCCGGTCAGGCCCAGGGCGCTCCGGAGCAGCCGCACCGGACCGCCGTGCCAGGGCCGGCGCGTCTTCACTGCTCGCTCCCCGCGGTGCGGCGGGACCCGCGCTGGGGCGTGGTCCGGCCCCGCCGGCCGGGAGGACGCGTACCGGCCGAGGAGCGCGCTCGCCGGGGCTCGCGGCTGCGGCGCTCCTCGCGCAGGCACTCCCGCAGCCCTTCGGGGTCGATCCCCTCGTTGCACGCGTGGTGGAGCAGCTGGGCGAAGCGGTACTCGGCGTCCGCCCGCAGGGCCAGGCCGAAGGCGATCCGGGCCGTCGGCTCGTCCCCGGTGGACCAGGAGACCCAGCCGGCGAGGGTGAGCGGGGCCGCGGCGTGCTCGCCGTAGGCCCCGACGCAGCGCCGGGCGAGGGCCCGCCACAGCCGCAGGGCGGGGGCAGCCTCCTCGTCCTCCATCCACTCGGCCGCGATGTCCCGGATCTCGCGGTCCTGAAGGCCCAGGATCAGCGAGGCGGCCTCGTCGTGGCCGAGGAGGGCGTCGTCCCAGTCGTCGGCGTGGGTGCCGCCCTCGACCGGCGGGGCCAGGGTCATGCGCCGCATCAGGTCCCTCGCGAGGGAGATCGTCTCGGCGCCGACCTCCTCCCGGGTGGCCCCGTCGAGGATCCTCGGCATCAGGGCGGCGGCCGCCCGATCGAGGGCCCTCTCCGCCTCCGCGGCCACGGCCCCGCGCAGCGGTGCGAGCCGGCCCTCGATCTCCTTGAGGGAGCCCCGGACCTGGAGCCCGGCGAAGGTCGCCGCCGCTGCCATCACCGAGGTGCCGACCGCGGCCAGCCGGGTGCCCTCGGCCGGGCAGCACCGCTCGTCCGGGCAGACGTAGGACCAGAATCGGCCCTCGGAGAGGCACAGGGCCTCCAGCACCGGCACGTCCAGCGCGCCGCAGGCCAGCCGGATCCGCTGGGCGAGCGGACGCAGCCGGGTCATCACCCGCCGGCCGCTCTCCTCCCCGCGCGGTTCCTGGCAGAGGTAGACGACGATGCCGTCGGGCTTGCCGCCGCGCCGTTCGCTGCCCCGGATCAGGCAGTCGGCGACCTGCCGGGCGGTGTCCTCCCATTCCGCGGAGGCGGTGGGGATGCCGACCCGGAGCCGGCCGCCGAAGCGCCCGCCCTCCCCGTGCACGGCGACGAGGACGAGGGAGTCGCTCGGGTGGAACCCGAGCATGTAGGGCAGCGCGTCGGCCAGTTCGGCAGGGCTGCGCAGGGTGATCTGGGGGCCGGTGGCTGCTCCGGCCGGGCTGAAGGAGGGGCGGTCGGACGGGCTGCGTGATTCGTGGTTGTTCGTCATGGCACGAAGGTCCCGCGCATGATCCGATCCGGAAAGCCCTGTGGATAACTGTTGACGCTTCAATTTCCACAGGTCCAGAGCGGCATTGGCGCGATGTCACAGGCATCGGGTTGCATGGGGGCATGAACGCAGACCTGAGGTCCTCGGCCGACTCCGTACTAGCCCGTCTCGTGGGCGACCCCACGGGCACCGCCCGGCTGCGTGAGGACCAGTGGCGAGCGATCGAGGCCCTCGTCGCGCACAAGCGACGGGCACTCGTGGTCCAGCGCACGGGCTGGGGCAAGTCCGCGGTGTACTTCGTCGCCACCTCGCTGCTGCGGGCGAGCGGCGCCGGCCCGACGGTGATCGTCTCCCCGCTCCTCGCGCTGATGCGCAATCAGGTCGAAGCCGCGGCCCGGGCCGGGATCCGCGCCCGCACCATCAATTCCGCCAATCCCGAGGAGTGGGAGGGCATCCAGGCCGAGGTCGCCGCCGGCGAGGTCGACGTCCTGCTGGTGAGCCCGGAGCGGCTGAACAACCCCGATTTCCGCGACCAGGTCCTCCCCAAGCTCTCCGCCGCGACGGGTCTGCTCGTGGTGGACGAGGCCCACTGCATCTCCGACTGGGGACACGACTTCCGCCCCGACTACCGCCGGCTGCGCACCATGCTGGCCGACCTGCCGCCCGGCGTCCCGGTCCTCGCCACCACGGCCACGGCCAACGCCCGCGTGACCGCCGACGTCGCCGAACAGCTGGGCACCGGAGCCGGCACGGACGCGCTGGTGCTGCGCGGCCCGCTGGACCGCGAGAGCCTGAGCCTGGCGGTGCTGACCCTGCCCGACGCCGCGCACCGGCTGGCCTGGCTCGCCGACCGCCTCGGCGACCTGCCCGGCTCCGGGATCATCTACACACTGACCGTGGCCGCGGCCGAGGAGGTCACCACGTACCTGCGCCACCGCGGGCACACGGTGGCCTCGTACACCGGCAAGACGGAGAACGCGGACCGCCAGCAGGCCGAGGACGACCTCCAGGCGAACCGGGTCAAGGCACTGGTGGCCACCTCCGCCCTCGGCATGGGCTTCGACAAGCCGGACCTGGGCTTCGTCGTGCACCTCGGCTCGCCCTCCTCCCCCATCGCCTACTACCAGCAGGTCGGCCGCGCCGGCCGTGGTGTGGAGCACGCCGAGGTGCTGCTGCTCCCCGGCCGCGAGGACGAGGCGATCTGGCAGTACTTCGCCTCGGTGGCGTTCCCGCCGGAGGAACAGGTGCGCCGCACGCTCGACGTCCTGGCCCAAGCCGGCCGGCCGCTGTCGCTGCCCGCCCTGGAACCGCTGGTGGACCTGCGGCGCACCCGGCTGGAGACCATGCTCAAGGTCCTCGATGTCGACGGCGCCGTGCACCGCGTCAAGGGCGGCTGGACCTCGACCGGCGAGCCGTGGGCCTACGACGCCGAGCGCTACGCCTGGGTGGCCCGGCAGCGGGCGGCCGAGCAGCAGGCCATGCGCGACTACGCGGCGGCCACCGAGTGCCGGATGGAGTTCCTGCGCCGCCAGCTCGACGACGAGGAGGCCGCGCCCTGCGGCCGCTGCGACAACTGCGCCGGGGCCCGGTTCACCGCCGAGGTCTCCACCACCGCGCTGGACACCGCCCGCGGCGAGCTCGGCCGCCCGGGCGTGGAGCTGGAGCCGCGCAAGATGTGGCCCACCGGGCTCGCGGCGGTCGGCGTCGATCTCAAGGGGCGCATCCCCGCCGGGGAGCAGGCCTCGACGGGCCGGGCGCTGGGCCGGCTGTCCGACATCGGCTGGGGCAACCGGCTGCGCCCGATGCTCGCCCCGCAGGCTCCGGACCAGCCGGTCCCGGATGACGTGACCCAGGCCGTGGTCGCGGTGCTCGCCGACTGGGCCCGGGGCCCGGGTGGCTGGGCCTCCGGTGCCCCGGACGCCCCGGCCCGGCCGGTGGGCGTGGTCGCCCTGCCCTCGCGCAGCCGCCCCCAGCTGGTCGGTTCGCTGGCCGCGCGGATCGCGGAGGTCGGTCGGATGCCCCTGCTCGGTGCGGTCGCCTACACGGACCAGGCTCCGGAGTTCGGAGTGGCGGTCTCGAACAGCGCCCAGCGGGTACGGGGGCTCCACCAGGCCCTGACCGTGCCCCCGGAACTGGCCGCGGCGCTCGCGGAGGCCTCGGGTCCGGTGCTCCTCGTGGACGACCGCTCCGAGAGCGGATGGACCCTCGCGGTGGCCGCCCGGCTGCTTCGACGGGCAGGCGCGAAAGAGGTGTTCCCGCTGGTGCTGGCGCTCCAGGGGTAGCCGAATGCGTCATCTTCGGCGTGGCGGGGCAAGGATATGAACGGCATACCGGCGAATTCCGGTCGGCGGCGCCAATTGCTCGTTGCCGCATGCTCAGGAGCCACGCGAGAATTGGAGTGCTCCCGCTCGGCTCCTCGGCACTCTCCTGGGCCGCGCCGCGGCGCGCCCTGACTCCAGCCGTGCCCGTCCGCGGGCGTGTACCCGAAGGGAGGACCGTGACCTTCGGATTCGCGCCGCCTTCGACCACGTCCCTGACATCGGCCACCGGCGCCGCCAGCCGGCACGGCAGGCTGCTGGAACCATCCGAGTGGACGGCGGCGGGCATTCCCCTCCTCCGCAATCCCCGAGAGGTCGTCAGCGGCCTGCACTCCCGCCACAGTCCGGTGCCGTCGACTGCGGTGATCGCCGTACTCGGCCCGGAGGAGCGGCTCGTGGCGAGCGCCTCCTTCGTACAGCGGTCGGCCTCGGCGGACGGCTGGGAGTACCGCAACGCCCTACTGTCCCGGCTGCGCCGGGTCCTCCCGCACGACCTGCGGCGACGGACCCCGGTGCGGACGGCGGTCCTGCTCTACTGCCGCGAGGGCGACGAGCGGTGGACCGAAGAGGACGGGGCGTGGATGTGGGGGCTGCGGGACGCCTGCACCCTGCACGGCCTGCGCTGCGGCGCGTACATCACGCTGACCCGCGGCGGCTGGCAGGTGCTGGGCGAGGGCCGTGGCGGCCGTCAGCCCAGCTCGGACTCGCGGCCCCAGCGCCTCGGCGACACCGTGGCCGAGTTCGCTCCGCTCGCCCTCCACACCGGCGGCGGCGCGGTCGAGGCCCTGCGCCGGACCGCCGCGCGCTGACCCTCGTACGGGCGACAGCGGCAGGCGGCAGGCGAGAAGCGACGGACAACCGGCGTACCGGCCTCCGCGGACGGACCGGAGCCGCGGGCAGGCCTCACGGCCGTACACCCGGAACCGGGCGTACGGCGGATCAGGCCTCGGACTACAGCCCGAGCTTCGGCTCGGACCTCACAACGGGCATGGCCCGGGCTTCGCCCCGGACCTCGGCCCGGGCTTCAGCGGGGCCGGCCCAAGGCCCGCCCCGCCCTTCGCCCGTGCCGGGGTACAGGGCGTCAGACGCCCGCACCCAGCACGGAGTTGATCTGTTGCGCGTCACCGCACGCGATCAGCAGCGCACCGGCCCGGGTGAGCGCGACCGGCAGGGCGCCGGCAACGCTCTCGACCGCTCCGCCGTTGACCGCGAAGACCACGACGGGACGGCCCGCGGCGCGCTGGACCTGCGCCGCGTCCGCGTAGAAGACGTCGTCCCCGGCGTCGTGCAGGGCCCAGTACGCGGCCTCGCCGAAGGACAGCTCGTGAGCGGCCCACGGGTGCGGGTCGCCGGTGGTGAGCACCAGGATGTCGCCGGGCGCGCGCCCGGTGTCGAGCAGCAGGTCGACGGCCTCTTCGGCCGCGTCCAGCGCACCCTCGGCGGAAGCCGGGATCAGCTGGATCTGGGGCACCGCCGCGGAGACCGACGGCGCGGTGGGGGCAGCGGCAGGGGCTGCGGGAACAGGTCCGGGGGTGGCCTGCGGCGCACGCTGCGCGGGCGGTGCGGGCCGGGCGGGACCGGGGCGTCCGGGCCGCGGTACGGCGGCGGGACGCGGACCAGGTACAGGGCGGGGGGTCTGCGCGGTGCGGCTCGCGGCCGGCGTGACGCGGGGACCCTGGGCACTCTCGTGAATCTGAGGCTCCTCGATGGCGGGGGTGAGAGGCATGAGTTGATGTCTATCAAACACCGGTACGAAACGTACCGGCCGGTGGCACATGGGTGCGATCAGAAATCGAAGCCGAGTTGGCCTCCGTTTTCCAGCTCCAACGATTCCTCGCTGCGGCGCACCTTCTTGAGGTGGCGCCACCGGGGCAGCCCGTCGAGGTACGACCACGAGAGCCGGTGATAGGGGGTGGGCCCCCGTTCCTCCAGCGCCGCCCGGTGTACGGGCGAGGGATATCCGGCGTTGGCGGCGAAGGCGAAGTCCTCGATTCCGCCGCCCTGTTCGCCCAGTTCGGCCATCATGCGGTCGCGCGTGACCTTCGCTATGACCGAGGCCGCGGCGACGGCGACGCAGGACTGGTCACCCTTGATCACCGTACGGACCCGCCAGGGTTCGCCGAGGTAGTCGTGCTTGCCGTCGAGGATCACCGCGTCGGGCCGGACCGGCAGCGCCTCCAGGGCGCGCTCCGCGGCGAGTCTCAGGGCGGCCGTCATCCCGAGCTCGTCGATCTCCTCGGGCGAGGCGTGCCCGAGGGCGTACGCGGTGACCCAGCGCTCCAGGACGTCGAGCAGGGCGTCACGTCGCTTGGCGGTGAGCAGTTTGGAGTCGGTGAGCCCGGCGGGCGGCCGACGCAGGCCGGTGATCGCCGCGCACACGGTGACGGGACCGGCCCAGGCCCCTCGTCCGACTTCGTCGACCCCGGCGATGACCTTGGCGCCGGTGGTTGCACGGAGGGAGCGTTCGACGGTGTGGGTGGGTGCTTCGTACGGCATGGCGCCAGCAAGGGTACGCCGCCCTGAGCCGACTGCACACCCCCGCCCGGGTCCGACGCCCCTCGGATCCGGCACGGAGACCGCTCCGCGCACCCCGCGCCGCGCCCGCCGGGCCTCACGCCCTGAGCAGCGGAACCATCACCTCGTCGATCAGCTCCGCGATCTCCGCATCTCCCCATTCGCTACCGCACACCTTCGTCCGGTACATCAGCATCGCCGGAATGACATCCACGACAAACGGACCCGTCGCGTCCGGCCGTACGTCACCCCGCCCGATTCCCCGCCGCACAAGCTCCCTGATCAGCCGCTGGGCCGGCTCGTGCAACCCCGACCAGATGACCCCGTGGAACCGGTCTGCATGCTTGTGATCGCATTCGTGAAGCACAGACCGCAGGGCCTGCCCGGCACGGGAGTGCATGACGTCCCGCGTGCGCACGCACAGCAGGCGGAGGTCCTCGCGGATCGACCCGCCGTCGGGAATCTCTCCTATCTGCGGCAGACCGGTCCGCAGCGCGTCGGCCACCAGGTCCGCCTTCGACGGCCAGCGCCGGTAGAGCGAGGCCTTGCCGGTGTGCGCGCCGGCCGCGACGCCCTCCATGGTGAGCGCGTTCCAGCCGACCGTGCTCAGCTGCTCCAAAGCGGCGTCGAGAATCGCCCGTTCGAGTTCGGGACCCCGCCTGCGCCCCGGCGACGCCGCCGACCAGCGCGAACCCACCATCTCTCCACCTCCCGACCAGCGCCGTGCCCGACGTACGTTTTTTCGGCCTTAGAGAACGCTTGCGTTCCCTAAGGATCCACTCCTACCGTGGCCCCGTAGTGAACGAATACGTTCACTATTTCACTTTGGGGGGATCCTCAGTGACAAGCTCTCAACTCGCCACACCCCGGATACCGGGGGCGGCGCGCCGCGAGGGGCGCCCCGGAGTGGCCCTCGCCGTCATCGCCGCATGCCAGCTCATGGTCGTCCTCGACGCGACGATCGTGAACATCGCCCTCCCGCACATCCAGGACGCCCTCAGCTTCAGCACCACCGACCTCTCGTGGGTGCTCAGCGCCTACACCCTCACCTTCGGCGGCCTGCTGCTGCTCGGCGGCCGGGCCGGAGACATCCTGGGCCGGCGCCGCGTGTTCCTGACCGGCATCCTGCTCTTCACCCTGGCCTCCCTCCTCGGCGGATTCGCCCAGGAGCCCTGGCAGCTGCTCGCGGCCCGTGCCCTGCAAGGGGTGGGCGGCGCGATCGCCTCCCCGACCTCGCTCGCCCTGATCACCACGACCTTCCCCGAAGGCCCCGAACGGAACCGGGCGTTCGGGGTGTTCGCGGCCGTCTCCGCGGGTGGCGGCGCCATCGGCCTGCTGGCCGGCGGCGTGCTGACCGAGTGGCTCGACTGGCGCTGGGTGCTCTTCGTCAACGTCCCGATCGGCGTGCTGATCGCGGTCCTCACCCCGCTCTACATCACCGAGTCCGAGCGCCACCCCGGCCGCTTCGACATCGCCGGAGCCCTCACCTCCACGGGCGGCATGGCCTCGCTCGTCTACGGGTTCATCCGCGCCTCGGAGGACGGCTGGCGCGACTCGCTCACCATCGGCTCCTTCGCCGCGGCCCTCGTCCTGCTCGCGCTCTTCGTCGTCATCGAGTCACGGGCCCGCGAGCCGATCATCCCCCTGCGCATGTTCGCCGACCGCAACCGCACCGGCACCTACGTGATCATGCTCGGCCTCGCGGCCGCCATGTTCGGGATGTTCTTCTTCATCGTCCAGTTCGTACAGAACGTGCTCGGCTTCACCCCGATCCAGTCCGGGCTCGGCTTCCTGCCGGTGACCGTCGCCATCGTCACCGCCGCCGGTCTCTCACAGCGGTTCCTGCCGCGCTTCGGCCCCAAGCCCTTCATGGTCATCGGGTCCGCGCTCACCGGAACCGGGCTGACCTGGCTGACCTTCCTGCGGACCGACAGCTCGTACCTCTCCGGCGTGCTCGGCCCGATGCTGCTCTTCGGCTTCGGCATGGGCCTCAACTTCGTGACCCTCACCCTCACCGCCGTCTCCGGGGTGGCGCCGAAGGAGGCGGGCGCGGCCTCCGGGCTGCTCAACGCCAGCCAGCAGGTGGGCGGCTCGCTGGGCCTGTCCATCCTGGTCACCGTCTTCGGCACGGCCAGCCGCGGCGAGGCCGAGAAGCAGGTACCGGCCTTCATGGCGCAGGCGAATCCCGATCAGCTGGCCGCCTTCCAGGAGACCCACCGGCTGCCCGACCCGTGGGGGGACCTCGTCCTCGCCCAGGGCATCTCCACCGCGTTCTTCGCCGCTGTGGCGATGGCGGGCCTCGCCCTGGCCACCGCCCTGCTGGTGATCCGGGTGCGCAAGAGCGACCTGGAGGCCCTGGCCGGCGCGGCCGCGCAAGGCGGCCCGGCCGCCTGAGCTCCTCCCGTACGAGGGCCCGGACGCGGGAAGCGGTCCCCGCACCCGGGCCCTCGTACGCGCTCTCCCGGCGGCGCGCCCTAGTACTCCACGCGGCTGCCGAAGGTGCCCAGGCGCGAGCAGACCTCGTACGAGGCCGTCACCGGGCGCTCGCGCAGGATCTGCCGGGCCCGGTACTCGCCCAGGCTCATCGCGTACCACGGGACGTCCCCGGCCCTGGACATCTCGTCGTTGATCCCGCGCAGGGCGCAGGACCGCTGGGGCTCGGGCAGCCGGTCCAGGGCGGGCGCGGCGTCCGCCGACAGGGACTGGAAGTAGGCCAGGTCGATCTTCTTGGTGGTCTCGAAGCGGGCGACGTTGCTCTCGGCGACCATCCCGTCCGGCGACAGCAGGCCGAAGGCCAGGACGGCGGCCGCCGCACTGCCCGCGACCGCGCGCGGCAGCCAGCGCGCGCCGAACACCCCGGCCGCCATGATCAGTACGATGACCAGCCCGAGCCACAGCTCCATCGCGGCGACCGACACGCGCAGCGTGGTCAGCCCGTACGCGTCCACGTAGAGGTCCATCCGGCGCAGCGCGGCGGCGACCACGACCAGGGTCAGCGTGCACAGCACGCCGAGGACGATGCGGACGAAGCGGCGGTCGCCCGCCCCGGAGCGCGGGGCCCAGCGCAGCGCGAGCGCGATCACGACGAGCGTGAACAGGGTGGCCCAGAGCAGCTGCCAGAAGCCCTGGCGGGCGTATTCGGCGTGGTTGAGACCGGTGCTCTCCAGGACCTTGTCGTAGCCGCCGAACAGGACGGCCAGCTGGACGGCGTTGAAGCCCGTGAAGAGCAGGTTGAGCACGACGAGCGGAAGGGCCCATTCGACCCGGGAGCGCGGCTTGCCCGGGGCCACCTTGATCCGGTCCCAGCGCAGCGGGGCCGCGGCGGTGCGGGCGGCGGCGAGCGCGAGGAGCGTGCCGAGGAGGAAGAGCAGGAACCGGATGGGCCCGTTCTCGGTCGACACGTCGGGGATCAGACCGCCGAGGAGGCGGGCGAACGCGGCGTCGGCGGAGGCGAACAGCGCGCCGAACACCACCAGCAGGCCCACGGCGACGGCGGTCGCCTTGACGACGGGCAGCCAGCGGTCCTTGCTGACCCCGCCTCGTGAGCGCAGTCCGACCAGGGCCCAGGCGAGCCCGGAGACGGCCGAGTCGAAGAAGCCGAGGGGGCTGAGCACGACGCCTGGCCAGCTGCGGCTGCCGTGCAGGGCCAGTGCGCCCAGCAGGACGGCGGACAGGATCGCGAGCGTGGACGGCCAGGCGGAGTCGCGCAGGGCGGGTACGGCGAGGAGGGCGAGGCAGCCGAGCGCCCAGACCACCGTCCAGGGGCGGGCGGTACGCCGTGCCGTGCGGGCGGCGACGTACGCGGCGGCGACGGCGGGCACCACCGCGAGCAGCAGCCCGGGGCCCATGCCGTCGCCGAGGAGCAGGGCGGCGGCGAGGCCGGTGGCGAGGGCGGCGAGGAGGGTCGCGGTGGCGATGGGGGCCGCCTCGGCGGGGCGCACCAGCGTGACCCACGAGGGCGACGCGGACTTCGCGTGGACGGCGGCCCATTGGCGCTGCTGGTGCTGGTGCGCCTGCCAGGCCTGCCACGCGGCGGCGTCGGCGGGGCCCGCCGGCGGTGGACCGGCCGGGCCGGTGGGCGTGCCCCCAGCCGGAGCGGCCGGTGCTGACG
The DNA here is from genome assembly GCF_042894695.1 of Streptomyces sp. NPDC001513. NCBI lineage: Bacteria > Bacillati > Actinomycetota > Actinomycetes > Kitasatosporales > Streptomycetaceae > Streptomyces > Streptomyces sp. NPDC001513. The sequence goes on along the minus strand of NZ_JBIAVU010000007.1, from coordinate 84,775 downwards.
TGGCGGCCGTTGCTGCCACGGCCGGCGCTGCCGCAGTCGGTGCTGCTGCGGCCACAGGCGTTGCCGCGGCCGCGGGAGCTTCCGGAGTCGGGCTCGCGGATGAATCCCCGGCCGCGGCCCCTGCGTTGACCGTGCCCTTGGGGTCCTTCGAGGCTCCTTGGTCCTGCGGGTCCTCGGACCGGGCTGCGTCCGCCCCGCCGGTGTTCTCTGACATCGGGTTCCCTCCCCTGTCGGCCGCCCCGTCGTTCCGGGGGGCGGCGCAGCGGACAGAGTAGGCCGGTGGCAGACAGTTTTGAACAGGATCAAAAGAGCCTGTGGCAGGACCGTGACAATCGGAAGGGATCGTTTCACCTGCGCCGGAAGCCCGGAGCGGCGATCGGTCAGCGCGCCGCCGTCTCCGGCAGCCAGGCCGGCAGGGCCTCGGTGCGCGCCAGCCACGCGGCCGGCAGCACCGCGTCACCGCGGGCCCCCAGCACCCCGCCGACGATCGCGCAGGTCGTGTCGACGTCCCCGCCCACCTGCGCGGTGGTCCAGAAGGCCCGCTCGTAGTCGTCCAGCGCACGCGCCGCGGACCACAGGGCGAACGGCACCGTGTCATGGGCGCTCGTGCGCCGCCCGCAGCCCAGAACCGCCGCGACCGTGGTCGCGTCGCCGTAGTCCAGCATGTCCCGCGCCCGCCGCAGCCCGGCGCCCACGGCGCTGCGCGGCACCAGCGCGATCACTCCGTCCAGCAGGTCGGAGGCCTTCGGCGGACCGGCGGGAGCGGCGGCCAGCGCGGCCGCCGCGGCGACGGCCATCGCCCCGCACACGGCCTCGCGGTGCTGGTGGGTGGTGTAGGCGGAGATCTCCGCCTGGTGGGTGGCCTGCTCCGGGTCGTCGGCGTACCAGGCGCCCAGCGGCGCGATCCGCATGGCGGCGCCGTTGCCCCACGAGCCCTGCCCGTTGAACAGTTCCGCGGCCAGCGTGCGCCAGTCCTCGCCCTCACGCACCAGCCGCAGCATCCGGTTGACCGCGGGCCCGTAGCCCCGGTCGAAGTCGTGGTGGTGGGCGAAGGAGCGCGCGAGCGCGTCCTGGTCGATCCGTCCGTGCTCGGCCAGCACCGCGACGACCGAGCAGGCCATCTCGGTGTCGTCGGTCCACTGCCACGTCCCGGTGCCGGCGGGCAGCTCGCGTCGTTTGAGCAGCGGGTAGTTCACGGGGACGAAGTACTGGGAGCCCAGGGCGTCACCCAGGGCCAGCCCGCGGAGGCTGGACATGGCGCGTGCGTAGCGCCGTTCGGGAGTGGAATCAGGCGTCATCGCGGGTCACTCTAGCCGTCCAGGTCATAAGGCTCGGGTGTGGTCCACCGCTCAAACGGGCGGTCCATCCGGTACCGGCCGTCGGGGCCCCGCAGGAGCACCCGGAATTCGCCGTTGCCGGGATTGGACAGGGCCTCGAATTCGGACACCGACCAGTGGAACCAGCGCATGCAGAACAGCCGCATCGTCAGCCCGTGCGTCACCAGCAGAACGTTCTCGGGGTGGTCCGGGGCCTCGAAGCTGCGGTAGAGGCTCTCCAGGAAGGAGCCGACCCGGTCGTACACATCGGCCCCGGACTCGCCCTGCGCGAAGCGGTAGAAGAAGTGCCCGTACGCGTCCCGGTACGCCTTCTGGAGCCGTACGTCGGTCCGGTCCTGCCAGTTCCCCCAGTCCTGCTCGCGCAGCCTCGGCTCCTCGCGCATCCGGACCCGCGTCGGGTCCAGCCGCAGTTCGCGGAAGGTCTGCAGGGTCCGGCGGTAGGGGGAGACGTACGCGCTGATCGTCTCCTCGCCGAAGAGCTCGCGCAGCCGCAGCCCGGCCGCGGCCGCCTGCTCGCGCCCCTTCCGGGTCAGCCGCAGGGCGTGGTCGGGCTCCCGTTCGTACACCGAGTCGTCGGCGTTCCCCTCCGATTCCCCGTGCCGGACAAGGACGATGCGCCGTGGTCGAGCCATCCCACGACCCTATTCGGCCATTGCCCGGCCGGCGCCCCGGGCACGCCGATCGGCCCGGCGGGTAGTCGTACGGTCATACCGTCCAGGACGGTTCGAGGTCGACGACGTCACCGGTGAGCGCCTCGACATCGGCCTGGATCTGGGCGCGCAGGGAGAGCCGCTCGACCCGCTCCTGCCGGTACTTGCCGTGCTCGGCGGCTGCGTGCCACATCGACAGCACCAGGAACTCCCGCCCCGGGGCCTCCCCGAAGAGGCCGCGGATCATGCCGGGCGAGCCCGCCATGGCCGGATTCCACACTTTCTCCTGCATGAGGGCGAAGTGGTCGACCCGGCCCTCACGGACGCGGGTGTGCGCGACTCGCACCACGTCGGCGTCGGTGAAGCGCGGCTCGAAGCCGGTCTTCACGTCGAAGCGGTGATCGAAGAGGGTGACCCGCAGATCGGTGTAGGTGCCGTTCTGCGCGGCGGCCAGCCGGTCGTGCGAGCGGGCCATGAAGGAGTCGTAGAAGGAGCGGCTCTCCCAGAACGCGAAGACATGCGCGACCCCCTGCCGACCCCGGCTCCAGCCGCCACCCTGCCCCCGGAAGCCCGGCTCGCCCGGCAGCCCCGCCCATTTTCGCTGCCCGCGCTCGAACCCGCGTCGGTCCGTCACCGTGCAGCGAATCCACTTGACCAGCACTGCGCCATCGTACGGGCCAGGCGCGGCCCGGGTCAGTCCTCGGCGCGGTGGATCCGCACCAGTTCCGCCGCATCCCGCTCGGGCAGGCGAAGCCCGAACTCCTTGTCGAGTACGGCAAGCAGCTCGTCCGGGCCGACGTCCCGCCGTTCGGTCCGCCCGTCGGGGTACAGCAGGGTGAACTCCCGCCCGACGAGCGCCCTGCGGACGGCGTCCCCCGGGTAGTGGACGACGAGCCGCCCCACGAAGGAAGAGCGGGGGTGGCCGGAGCTGTAGTGGTTGAGCAGGACGTAGTCGACGGGGTGGTAGCGCTGCGGGGAGAAGGCGTACAGGTCCCGCCAGGTCCCGCCGCGCAGGAGGCACAGCACGAGGATGCCGTCCTCCTCCTCGCGGACGCGGTACGTCCACTCCCCCTGCTCCACCGCGACGCCGGGGCGCCCCAGCGGGACGGGCTCAAGGGGGCCCTGGTGGCCGAACCCCACGTCGCACAGCCAGGGTTCGCCCTCGACCGTGACGACGAGGACGGCGTGCGTCACGGGCATCAGGGAGTCCCCGCGGGTGCGGTTGCGGGCACCGCGCCCGGAGACCTCGAAGCCGAGCCGCTCCAGGGCAGCGGCCAGCAGGGAGTTCTGCTCGTAGCAGTAGCCGCCGCGGCCGGCGTGCACGAGCTTGTCCTCGATCGACTTGACGTCCAGCGCGACGGGGCGGCCGAGCAGGACGTCCAGGCTCTCGAAGGGGATGGCCGCGGTGTGGGCCCGGTGCACTGCGTACAACGTGGCGAGGTCCGGCCGGAGTTCCCTACCGTCCCCCGCATTCTCCTGAAGTCCGATCCTCGTCAGATACGCGTCCAGGTCCAGCTCTTCACCGCTCCACATGACTCCCCGCTTCCCCGTGCCCCCGTACCGGCGCCGGCATCGCACCGCCCTGAAATCCTCGGGCACCCGTTCGCCGAACCCCGCACAATGATCGCCATGACGGCCCTGCACACCAACCCGCTTTTCGCCCGCCTCGCCGACGCCGAACGCATCCTGGTCGCCGGCGCGGGCGGCGGCTTCGACATCTACGCCGGGCTCCCCATCGCCCTCTCCCTCCTGCACCAGGGCAAGGAGGTCCACCTGGCGAACCTGTCCTTCAGTTCCCTCGCCGGACTGCCCGCCGAGGAGTGGGCCGCCCCCGACCTCGCCGTCATCACCCCCGACTCCGCGCCGCACCAGACGTACTTCCCCGAGCGGACGCTGGCCCAGTGGCTGCGGCTGCACGGCTATCCGGCGCGCGTGTACGCCTTCCCGCAGACCGGCGTCCAGCCGCTGCGCGCCGCCTACCGCGAGCTGGTCGACCTCCACCGCATCGACGCGATCGTCCTGGTCGACGGCGGTACGGATATCCTGATGCGGGGCGACGAAGCCGGCCTCGGCACCCCGGAGGAGGACCTGACCAGCGTGGCGGCTCTGGCCGGGCTGGACGGGATACCGGAGCGCCTCGTCGTGTCGGTCGGCTTCGGCGTGGACGCGTACCACGGGGTGAGCCACGCCCTGGTCCTGGAGAACATCGCGGCGCTGGAGCGCGCGGGAGCGTACCTCGGCGCGTTCTCCGTGCCGCGCGCCACCCGCGAGGGCGCGCTCTTCCTGGACGCGGTGGCCCACGCCCAGGAGCACACCCCGGAGCAGCCCAGCATCGTCAACGGATCGATCGCCGCGGCCGTCCGGGGCTCCTTCGGCGACGTGCAGTTCACCACCCGTACCCGGGGCAGCGAGCTCTTCGTGAACCCGCTGATGTCGCTGTGCTTCGCCTTCGACCTGCCGGGGCTGGCCGCGCACTGCCTCTACCTGGACCGCATCGAGGACACCCACCTGATGCGGCAGGTCCATTCCCGGATCGCGGAATTCCGCGAGGACCTCGTCACCCGCCCGCCCCGCAGCATCCCCCACTGAGCCCGGCGGAGGCGGGCCGGTCTCCGGGGAGGACCTGCCCGCCTCGGCGGTTTCCGACGTCAGCCGGGTCCCCGGTCGGCCGTCAGGCGCGGCAGCGCAGCATCTCCAGCGGCGGGTTGGCCCGGAAGTCCGCCCAGAAGTCCTCACCGAACGCGCGCACCGCGGCGTCGGACACCTCCAGCGGAACCCAGGTCAGCTCGCTGAACCCGGCCGCGTGCAGGCACTTCTCGTAGACCTCGCGGCGCGGCAGGTTGGCGACGAACGAGACCGGCGGGTCGAGCAGCGCCGTGGTCCGGACCTGCGGCCCGGTCTCGCCCTCTTCGCCGGTGAGCACGCTGCGGAAGCCGTACCTCTCCGGGGTGGGCCCGTCGAAGCGGAAGTCGGGCGACTGGTTGAGCAGGAAGAACTCACCGCCGGTCCGCAGGCTCCGGTGCACGTTGCGGCACATCCGCTCCGTGGTGGCGATGTCCCGCGCGTAGTTGAGCAGCTGGACCCCCAGGACGATGTCGAAGGCCTGCCCGAGGGGCCGCAGTTCCGCCACGTCACCCACCTCGTAGCGCACCCCCAGCGGATCGCGCTCCTCCAGCTGCTGTGCCACGGCGACCATCTCACCGGAGATGTCGATTCCGACCACCTCGGTCGCGCCGCGCCGCCTGAACTCCCTGCTGTAGAAGCCGGTGCCGGAGGCCAGGTCGAGGAGCGACTTGCCCCGTACGTCCCCGACCAGGGCCAGGAAGCCCGGCACCACCACGTACTGCTCCAGCGGCAGGGACTTGAAGCCCTCGTAGGCTTCACCGATCTCGTCGTACTGCTGCGTGCTCACGGTTCTCTCATCCCCCATGCCTCATCAGCGGCTCGGCCGCAGGACGCCCTTTCCCCGGGGTGCACCGCGGCCACTGGCGGGCAGTCTCTCCCAAGCCGACAGACCGGTGTACTTGGCGGAACCGACGAAAAAGCGGCCCTCGTCCCGGCTCGCCGTACGGGCGGGCGCACGGGACGGGCGGGCGCACGACGAAGGGGACCGGCCTGAGGCCGGTCCCCTTCGTGAGCGGTGAGCCGCTGGTCAGCTACCCGCGCGGACTACGCCCGGTGTCAGCTGCAGCCGCTGGTGGAGCCGCAGCCCTCGCAGATGTAGCAGGAGCCGGCGCGCTGCATCTTCGTACCGCAGGAGAAGCAGAGCGGGGCATCGGCGGAGACGCCGAGCTGCATCTCGACCAGTTCGGCGTTGCTGTGCGCCGTCTTCGGGGCCGGGACCGGGACGGTCACGGACGGCTTCGGCGCCGACGGCACCGCGGCCAGCGGGACCGACTGGGTCAGCGACTCGGTGTCCAGCTCGTCCTCGTGGGGCTCGTAGGAGCCGGTGTCGAGGTGGCGCTGGCGCTCGTCGGCGGTGTGGATGCCGAGGGCCGAGCGGGTCTCGAAGGGCAGGAAGTCGAGCGCCAGGCGGCGGAAGATGTAGTCGACGATCGACTGCGCCATCCGCACGTCCGGGTCGTCCGTCATACCGGCCGGCTCGAAGCGCATGTTCGTGAACTTCGAGACGTAGGTCTCCAGCGGGACGCCGTACTGCAGACCGACCGAGACGGCGATCGAGAAGGCGTCCATCATGCCCGCGAGGGTCGAGCCCTGCTTGGACATCTTCAGGAAGACCTCGCCCAGACCGTCGTCCGGGTAGGAGTTCGCCGTCATGTAGCCCTCGGCGCCACCGACCGTGAAGGAGGTGGTGATGCCCGGGCGGCCCTTGGGGAGGCGCTTGCGGACGGGGCGGTACTCGATGACCTTCTCGACGGTCGCGCGGATGGTCTCCTCCGCCTTGGCGGTGACCTCCTCCTTCTCCTCTTCCTTCTTCTTCGCGGAGAGGGGCTGGCCGACCTTGCAGTTGTCGCGGTAGATCGCGAGCGCCTTGACGCCCATCTTCCACGCCTCGAAGTAGATCTCCTCGATCTCCTCGACGGTCGCCGTCTCCGGCATGTTGACCGTCTTCGAGATCGCACCGGAGATCCAGGGCTGGATCGCGGCCATCATGCGGACGTGGCCCATCGCGGAGATGGAGCGCTCGCCCATGGCGCAGTCGAACACCGAGTAGTGCTCGGTCTTCAGGCCCGGGGCGTCGACGACCACGCCGTGCTCGGCGATGTGGGAGACGATCGCCTCGATCTGCTCCTCCTGGTAACCCAGGCGGCGCAGGGCCTGCGGGACGGTGCCGTTGACGATCTGCATCGAGCCGCCGCCGACGAGCTTCTTGAACTTGACCAGGGCCAGGTCCGGCTCGACACCGGTGGTGTCGCAAGACATCGCGAGACCGATGGTGCCGGTGGGCGCGAGGACGGAGGCCTGGGAGTTGCGGAAGCCGTTCTTCTCGCCGAGGCGCAGGACGTCCTGCCAGGCCTCGGTGGCCGCGGCCCAGATGACGTTGTCGAGGTCCTCGGTGCGCGGCGCGACGGCGTTGGCGTCGGCGTGCTGCTTCATGACGCGCTTGTGGGCGTCGGCGTTGCGGGCGTAGCCGTCGTACGGGCCGACGATCGCGGCCAGCTCGGCGGAGCGCCTGTACGCCGTACCGGTCATCAGCGAGGTGATCGAGGCGGCGAGGGTGCGGCCGCCGTCCGAGTCGTACGCGTGGCCGGTGGCCATCAGCAGGGCGCCGAGGTTGGCGTAGCCGATGCCCAGCTGGCGGAAGGCGCGGGTGTTCTCGCCGATCTTCTGCGTCGGGAAGTCCGCGAAGCAGATGGAGATGTCCATCGCGGTGATGACGAGCTCGACGACCTTGGCGAAGCGCTCGGCGTCGAAGGACTGGTTGCCCTTGCCGTCGTCGTTGAGGAACTTCATCAGGTTGAGCGAGGCGAGGTTGCAGGACGTGTTGTCCAGGTGCATGTACTCGCTGCAGGGGTTGGACGCGGTGATGCGGCCGGACTCGGGGCAGGTGTGCCAGTTGTTGATCACACCGTCGTACTGGATGCCCGGGTCGGCGCAGGCCCACGCGGCCTCGGCGAGCTTGCGGAACAGCGCCTTGGCGTCGACCTTCTCGATGACCTCGCCGGTCATGCGGGCACGCAGGGCGAACTCGGTGCCGTTCTCGACGGCCGTCATGAACTCGTCGTTCACGCGGACGGAGTTGTTGGCGTTCTGGTACTGGACGGACGTGATGTCGTCGCCGCCCAGGTCCATGTCGAAGCCCGCGTCGCGCAGGGCGCGGATCTTCTCCTCTTCCTTCACCTTGGTCTCGATGAAGGCCTCGACGTCCGGGTGGTCCACGTCCAGGACGACCATCTTGGCCGCGCGGCGGGTGGCGCCGCCCGACTTGATCGTTCCTGCGGACGCGTCGGCGCCGCGCATGAAGGAGACCGGACCGGAGGCGTTGCCGCCGGAGGAGAGGAGCTCCTTGGAGGAGCGGATGCGGGAGAGGTTCAGGCCGGCGCCGGAGCCGCCCTTGAAGATCATGCCCTCTTCCTTGTACCAGTCGAGGATCGACTCCATGGAGTCGTCGACGGCCAGGATGAAGCAGGCGGAGACCTGCTGCGGCTGGGGCGTACCGACGTTGAACCACACCGGGGAGTTGAAGCTGAAGATCTGGTGCAGGAGGGCGTAGGTCAGCTCGTGCTCGAAGATCTCCGCGTCGGCGGGCGACGAGAAGTAGTCGAAGTCCTCGCCGGCCTTCGTGTAGGTCTTCACGATCCGGTCGATCAGCTGCTTCAGGCCGGTCTCGCGCTGCGGGGTGCCGACCGCGCCGCGGAAGTACTTGCTGGTGACGATGTTGACCGCGTTCACCGACCAGAAGTCGGGGAACTCGACGCCACGCTGCTCGAAGTTGACCGAGCCGTCGCGCCAGTTGGTCATGACGACGTCACGGCGCTCCCAGCTCACCTCGTCGTAGGGGTGCACGCCCGGGGTGGTGTGGATGCGCTCGATACGCAGGCCGCCCTTGGCAGCCTTGGTCCCCTTGGCGCGGGAACCACGTGCCGAGCCGCTCGCCGTCTCTGTCATGCCGCTTCCTCCCATATGCGGGCAAAAACGCCCTAAAGTGCCAGCGCTATTCCGCGGCACGGTGCTGTGTGTCTGTTTCTACGTTTTTTCTCCCCCCGGCTCCCGCCGGGAGGGGCCTCCGGGCCGAGCGGCCGCGTCACGGTGCGTGCGCACCACGGCGCGGGCCGTCCGGTCAGTCGGAGGCGGAGGCGGGCACGGGGACCGAGGCGGTCCCTCCGTGCTCGCACCCACGGGGGTGAGGCCGCGGCTCGCGCAGTTCCACGATGGCGGTCTCGAAGTCTTCAAGGGTGTCGAACGCTTTGTAGACGGACGCGAAGCGCAGGTAGGCGACCAGGTCGAGCTCCTGCAACGGGCCGAGAATGGCCAGACCCACGTCATGGGTGGTCAGCTCGGCGCTCCCGGTGGCGCGCACCGCCTCCTCGACCCGCTGGCCGAGCTTGGCGAGGGCGTCCTCGGTGACCGGTCGCCCCTGGCACGCCTTGCGCACGCCGGAGATGACCTTGGTACGGCTGAAGGGTTCCGTCACCCCGCTGCGCTTGATCACCATCAGCGAGGCCGTCTCCACCGTCGTGAAGCGACGGGAGCAGTCGGGGCACTGACGGCGCCTGCGGATCGACGTGCCGTCATCCGTGGTGCGGCTGTCGACGACACGGCTGTCGGGGTGCCTGCAGAAGGGGCAGTGCACGGTTCCCTCACCCTCCCTCTTGGCACGACAGAATCACCCCACATGCCCCTCAACGGCGGAGACCAACTCTGCCGGGGGCTCGTGGAGCAGCCCCCAGCATATGCGATCCCAGGAGCCTCAGCAGACTCCAGGACCACTACTTCTGGGTGGCAGCGCTCATCCAACCACTAGATCTTGGGTTGGAGTGGATTTTCGTGGCTCTGCGTGTCGCGGCGTCCCGCAGGCGGTCACGAGGCTCCTCGATGCCACACTGGGCACAGGCCCGGACGGCGGCGATCCGACCGGGAAGGGTACCGTAAGCAGCGGTCGTCGGATCGAACCCGCGTTCGGTGGACCGATCGTCCATACACCCCTTGATATGCCCACGCCGGACGATCCCTGATTTTTCACTCGAACGTGTGTTTGGCGCAACCTTTCGAAAGCTACTACCGTTGTCCAGCTAGGGAGAACATTTCGAGAGGGGCCGACGTGACCACCACCGCAGACAGTGCCACCATCACTGCCCAGAACCGCTCCCAGAGCCGACTCGAGCCGGTGCATGCCATGAACGACGCAAACCTGAACCCGGATGCGGAGCCCGTAGTACGCCCCGCACGCTCGCTGCCAGGTCGACCTCCAGGCATCCGCGCCGACAGCTCCGGGCTCACGGACCGGCAGCGGAGGGTCATCGAGGTCATTCGCGACTCCGTGCAGCGTCGGGGTTACCCGCCGTCCATGCGGGAGATCGGTCAGGCGGTCGGCCTGTCCAGCACGTCGTCGGTCGCCCACCAGCTGATGGCCCTGGAGCGGAAGGGCTTCCTGCGCCGCGACCCGCACCGCCCGCGTGCCTACGAGGTGCGCGGCTCCGACCAGCCCAGCTCGCAGCCCACGGACACCACCGGCAAGCCCGCCGCCTCCTACGTTCCCCTGGTCGGCCGGATCGCGGCCGGCGGCCCGATCCTCGCCGAGGAGTCGGTCGAGGACGTGTTCCCGCTTCCCCGCCAGCTCGTCGGCGACGGCGAGCTCTTCGTCCTGAAGGTCGTCGGCGACTCGATGATCGAGGCCGCCATCTGCGACGGTGACTGGGTCACGGTCCGTCGCCAGCCCGTCGCGGAGAACGGCGACATCGTCGCCGCGATGCTCGACGGCGAGGCCACCGTCAAGCGCTTCAAGCGTGAGGACGGCCATGTCTGGCTCCTCCCGCACAACGCCGCCTACCAGCCTATTCCCGGCGACGACGCGACCATCCTCGGCAAGGTCGTCGCGGTACTGCGTCGGGTCTGACCCCCGCCGCCTCCATCCGGCCCCCGGGATCCACTGCGCCGGTCCCGGGGGCTTCCCCCTTTTACTTGCCGTCTGCCTTGGCCGTCGCGTCGATCGCGGCCAGGGATCGGCGGGCCTGGTTGCGGTCGGTGGTGTACCAGAAGTCCGGCAGCGTGGCGCGCAGGAAGCTCCCGTACCGGGCCGTGGCCAGCCGGGGGTCGAGCACCGCGACGACGCCCCGGTCTCCCGTGGCCCGTACGAGACGACCCGCGCCCTGCGCCATCAGCAGGGCGGCGTGCGTGGCGGCGACGGCCATGAAGCCGTTGCCGCCGTGCTCCTCCACCGACTTCTGGCGGGCGCTCATCAGCGGGTCGTCAGGACGCGGGAAGGGGATCCGGTCCATGACCACGAGCTGGCAGCTGGGGCCCGGCACGTCCACGCCCTGCCAGAGCGAGAGCGTCCCGAACAGGCAGGTCTTCGCATCCGCGGCGAAGGCCTTGATCAGCTCGCCGAGCGTCTCCTCACCCTGGAGCAGGATCGGGTTGTCGAGCCGGCCTCGCAGTTCCTCGGCGGCCGCCTTGGCGCCGCGCATGGAGGAGAAGAGGCCGAGGGTCCGGCCGCCGGCCGCCTCGATCAGCTCGGCGAGCTCGTCCATCATGTCGCCGCGCGTCCCCTCGCGGCCCGGCGTGGCCAGGTGCTTGGCGACGTAGAGGATGCCCTGCTTCGGGTAGTCGAAGGGCGAGCCGACATCGAGGCCCCGCCAGGCGGGGACGTCGTCCCCCTCGACCCCTTCGGGCGACAGGCCCAGGGAGGCCGCGACACCGTTGAAGTCGCCGCCCAGCTTGAGGGTGGCCGAGGTGAGGACCACCGAGCGGTCCTCGAACAGCTTCTCCCGCAGCAGGCCGGACACCGACAGCGGGGCGACCCGGAGGGTGGCGCCGAAGCGGTCGTGGCGCTCGTACCAGACGACGTCGTACTCGGAGCCGGTGGTGATCCGCTCCGCCACCCCATGGACGCTCTCCACCGCGGCCAGGGCCTGCTTGCGGACCGCGTCCTCGTCGTGGACGGACTTGTCGCGGGTCGCGCCGATCGCGGAGATCACGTTGCGCGCGGCGTCGCGCAGGGACATCAACGCGTAGCCGAGGTCTTCGGGGACCTCCTCCAGGCGACCCGGGAGCGCCAGCTCCATGACCCGCTCGAAGGACTCGGACGCCGTCTGCAGGGAGTCGGCGGTCTTCTCGTCGACCAGCTTGGCCGCACGCTTCACGGCCCGGTTGACCTGCCCGGGGGTGAGCTCGCCGGTGGCGACACCGGTGACCCGGGAGACCAGCTCGTGGGCCTCGTCCACGATCAGCACCTCGTGCTGCGGCAGCACCGGGGCGCCTTCGATGGCGTCGATGGCGAGCAGCGCGTGGTTGGTGACGACCACGTCGGCGAGCTTGGCCCGCTCGCGGGCGGCCTCCGCGAAGCACTCGGCTCCGTACGCGCACTTCGTCGCACCCAGGCATTCGCGCGAGGAGACCGAGATCTGCGACCAGGCCTTGTCCGAGACGCCCGGGGTCATGTCGTCGCGGTCGCCGGTCTCCGTCTCGTCCGCCCAGTCGCGCAGGCGCAGCAGGTCCTTGCCGAGCTTGCTGGTGGGGGTGGCCGCCTCGAACTGGTCGAAGAGGCCCTCCTCCTCGTCCTGCGGAGCGCCCTCGTGCAGGCGGTGCAGACACAGATAGTTGGACCGGCCCTTGAGCATGGCGAACTGCGGGCGGCGGCGCAGCTGCGGATGCAGTGCCTCCACCGTCCGGGGCAGGTCGCGCTCGACGAGCTGCCGCTGGAGGGCGAGGGTCGCGGTGGCCACGACCACGCGCTCGCCGTGGGCGAGGGCCGGCACCAGGTAGCCGAGGGACTTGCCGGTGCCGGTACCGGCCTGGATGAGCCGGTGGGAGTTGTCGTCGATCGCTTCGGCGACGGCTTCGGCCATGGCCACCTGGCCGGGGCGCTCCGTGCCGCCGACGGCGGAGACGGCGGCGTGCAGCAGGTCGGGGAGGGAGGGCTTCGTCATAGCACTGCCAACCCTACGGGGCCCCACCGACAGCGAGCGCACGGACGAGGAATCATGGCCGGTACAAGGGGTTGGGTACGGTGCCGTGCTGTACGGCGTGCGGGCGGTCGGGGCGGTCGCGGTAGCCGTCCTCGTAGAGCCGGTTCCGGTTGAGGCAGAGCCGGCCGATGCGCTCGCCGAGCAGGTCGAAGAGCTCGTAGCGGTCCTTGAGTTCCGGGAAACGGGCCTGGTGGCGCAGGATCTCCGCCCGTACGAGGGACCAGAACTCGTCCTCCGGGACGTCGAGGCGGTCCTCGCACAGGGCCGAGAGGTAGCGGAAGACACCGACGAAGAGCCCGGAGTGGATGAACTGGGGCAGGTAGTCGGCGGGCTCGGTGAGCAGGGCCGCCCGGACCTCGTCGGGCAGGGAGGCCAGCTCGGGCAGCGGCTCGTCGCTGATGTTGATGTCGTCGACGAAGTCCTTGACCCCGAGCCGGACCGGGACGTCGTGCTCGTCGAAGATCACGATGGTGTTCTCGCCGTGCGGGGAGAAGACGGTGCCGTAGCGGTAGAGGAAGCGCAGCAGCGGGGGCAGGAGGGCGGCGAAGAGGCGCTGGAGCCAGACGGTGGGGGTGAGCCCGGACCGGGCCACGAGCTCGGCGGTGAAGGACCGGCCGCGCGGGTCGGTGTGGAGGAGGGAGGCGAGGGTGCGGGCGCGCTCGCCGGGGGCGAGGAGGCCGGTGAGGGGCTCGCGCCAGATCGCGCCGAGGAGCTCCTTGTACTGGTACGGGACCTCGGGGAGCTCTTCGTAGACCGGGTGGCGGACGGTGACGGAGGCGACTTCGCCCAGCAGGACGACCCGGCACTCGTCGCGCAGGAAGGGGTCGGTGTCGCGGAGGGAGTGGATCCAGGCGGTGACGGCGGGTGCGGCGAGGGCGAGGTCGGAGGGCAGACCGCGCCAGACCATGGTGTTGAAGACGGAGAGCGGGAGTTTGATGCTGTGCCGGTCGGGGCGGCTGAGGTTGAGGAAGGTGCGGATCGACTGCTGGGGCAGGCGCAGGTCGGGATCGGCCGGGAGCGGCACGAGGGTGCCGGAGGCGAGCGCGGGGGCGAAGAGGGGGAGGACGACCTCGTCCCACTGCCAGGGGTGGAGCGGCAGGTAGAGGTAGTGGAGCGGGTCGAGGCCGCGGTCGCGCAGGGTCTGGTCGAAGGTGGCGCGGGTGACTGGGTCGAGCTCGGCGGAGTAGAGGCGGGCGGGGTCCTCCAGTCCGGCGGTGCCTCGGTAGGCGGCGAGGGAGGTGTGGGCGGCGAGCCAGGGCAGGCGCTGGCGGGTGCGGGCCTCGGGGGCCCAGGCGGTGGTGTCGGAGGCGGAGAGTCCGATACGGCCCTTGTTGAGGACGAGCCAGGGGTGTCCGGTCTGGTGCCCTTCGAGGGCCGCGTAGTCGAGGTCGGCGAGGACGTCGGCGGTGAGGGCGGTGTGGTCGAGCCGGGCGTCGGCGGCGAGGGTGGCGCTGAGCTCGCGGACGAGGTGGCCGAGGGTGGGGCCGTCGATCCCGAGGAGGGTGCGGGCGCGGATGAGGAAGGCGTACGGGTCCCCGAAGGGGGTCGGGTTCCCGGAGGGGGTCGCGTTCCCGGAGCCGGTCGGTGCCTCGGGGGAGGCCGGCGGCGGGGTGAGGGTGATGGTGTCGGGGGCTACGTGCCAGCTGCCGTACGAGCGGCGGCGGGCCCGGAAGCCGAGGCTGCTGCCGTCGTCGAGGGTCAGGGTCCATGCGTCGCCGGCTGCGGCCGGGGCGGGGACGGGACTGATGATCTCCTCGTAGGCGAACTCGGCGAGCATCTTGGCGAGCAGCCTGCGGGCGGCGAAGTCCCAGGTCGGACGGTTGAGTTCGGGCGGCGTGCAGGGGTGCTGCGGCGACGGTGGCACGGTCGGTTCCGCCGCGTCGGGGGCTGCGTGGAAATTCGGCACGGGACTCCTCGAAGATCGGGAACTTTGCTGCGCGACGCAGAGTTTTCTAAGGGAGAGGTGCGAAGCGGCGACGACGGTCAGGGCTTGTGGGGCGGCACTCAGAGGAGATTGCGCAGCGCCCGCTCCCGGATCATCAGGGCGGCGCGCTTCTCGGGAAGGTCGATTTCCGCGGAGCAGCGGAAACCGGAGCTCAGGAAGGCAGAGACGGAGGGGGTGTTGCGGATGTCCGGTTCCGCGATCACACGAGTGCAGCGGGGGCGGTTGCCGAGGACCATGTCGGCGACGGCGCGCAGCAGGGTCGCGCCCAGGCCGCGGCCGCGGTTTGTGCCGTCTCCGATGAGCAGGTGGATACCGGTGTCGTGGGGGCGCGCCGGGTAGTGGCGGGAGAGCGGGTCGAGGTCGGCCCGGTAGATCTCCCAGTAGCTCATCGGCGTGCCGTCGAGGAGGCCGAGGCAGGGGATGCTGCGGCCGTCGCCGTCGAGCTGGGCCCGTAGGTGGGCTGCGGTGACCGCGGCGGGGCCGGCGAGTTCCCAGTAGGCGGCCACCTCGGGATCGTTCATCCAGCCGGTGAGGAGCTCCAGGTCCCGGCCCGGCCGTACGGGTTCGAGGCGGAAGGCTCCGACGGGTGTGGCGGCGCTGCCCCAGATGGCCGGTGAGTCGAGCAGGTCGGCTTCGGCGAGCAGGGGCAACAGGCCGGCCTTGATCCGTGGTTCGACGCTGTGGTCCACCACCTCGATGGCGCCGAGGGCGTCGGTGGCGGATCCGGCGGAGTGGGTGGGTGTGTCGGTGGAGCGCATCGGGGGCTCTTCTCCGCGTCGGCGCCGACGCGTCAATCGTGAAGGGGGTTGGTGATGGTGACGTAGACGGACTGGGTGTCGACGGGGCCGACCAGCTCGTCGAGACCTCCCAGGCGGGTGAGCAGATTCGCCTTGCAGCGCAGGGTGGGCGAGTCGAGCAGCCGTGTGGGGAGCGGGCCGAGGCCCGCGGCCTTGGCGAGGAAGCGGCGGAAGGCGGCGAGGAGCACGCGCTCGTCGGCGAGCCGCTGGGATCCGAAGGCGCCGATGAGTCCGAGCACGTTGTTGATGCCGAGGTAGTAGGCGAAGCGTTCGTCGGTGACGGCGTCGGAGACGAAGGTGTCGCTGGCGCCGCCGATGCCGGGCAGCCGCTGCTCCAGTTCCGCGCGGCGGGATGCGCGGAAGTAGTAGCCCTGGTTGTCGCGGTAGCGGCCACCGGCCGGCCAGCCGGCCGCGTCGAGGAGGACCAAGGTGTTCTGCTGGTGCGCTTCGAGGGCGATACCGGCGAGCGCGTCGAAGGCGAGGACCGGCAGGACCACGTGGTCGAGGTAGCGCAGGAACCACTCGGCGGCGACGGCGGACGTGCTGCGTCCGGTGGCGGCGGCGAGGTGGGATACGAGTTCGGCGAGGCGGGAGCTCATGGTGGGCCGGCCGGGCCATGGGCGGGGAGCGGTGAGTGCGGCGATGCAGAGGGCGTCGTCGCCCGAGCGGAAGGGGTTGTGGCGCAGCAGGGCGTCGAGTCCGGGAACGGGAGTTCCGTCGGGCGCGTCCACGGCGACCCAGGCGGGGTCGCGGACGATGTCGAAGCCGGGGTGACCCGCCTGCCACTGCTCGGCGAGGCCGGTGCGGAGCAGCCGGTGGACCTCGACGCCTCGGTGCAGTTCCTTGCGGAGGTTCTCACGGCGGGAGTTGGTGATGCGCAGGCCCAGGGAGAGCTTGAGCATCGCGGGGTCGCCGGGACGGTGGACGGTGCGGACGGAGGAGGTGGGGTACCAGGGCTCGCCGTGCGGGCCCAGGTCGTGCAGAAGCCCTGCGTCGCGGAGGGCGGTGACGGCGGGGCGCTGGAGCAGGTCGCGGGCCTGCCAGGGGTGCAGGGGAAGGGGGGTGGCGCCGTCGGGCAGCGGGAGCCCGGGGGCGAGTCGGCCGAGGAGCTGGGGCGCGGAGACGGGGCGGCCGCGCTCGGTCCAGGCGGATTCGGTGGCGAGGACGGAGGGGTCGACGGCGAACCAGTGCAGGGGAAAGGAGCCGTGGAGTTCGGGTGAGTAGTGACGTGCTTCGGCCTCGGAGAGTCCTTCGCGGCTCTTCGGGTCGGGCTGGAGGGGGTGACCGAGGAGGAGCGACTGTTCGGAGGTGAGGAAGCGGTCCCCGCCCACGGGGGCCGGGGCGGTGGGGCGTTCGCGTCGGTCGGCGATGAACTCGGTGGTACGGCGCACCGAGTCGGCGACCCGGCCGACGAGGTCGGCGCCGCCGCGGCCGCCGCCGGTGCCCTCGCGGGCGATGAGGGAGGCGAAGGTGACGGCGTCCAGGCAGGGTGCGCCGGCGGGGGCGCCTTCGAGTCGGGCCGGACCGAATCGGTGCCAGCCGGTCTGGGACCAGTAGCGGACGGCGACGAGCGCGGCGGTGCCCGAGGCGGGGAGGGGGATGCGGAGGGGGGTTCCGGCGGGGCCGTCGGGGCGGCCGATCCCGGCTTCGCGGACCCAGCACCGGAGCAGGTTCTCCACCCCTGCGGCCTCGGAGGCGACGGCGGGGTCCGGGTGGTTCAGGAGGTCGGGCAGCGCGGCCGGCTCCGGCCAGACGGGGCCCGACCAGCCGGAACGGGCTCTGGGCGTGCCGTCTTTCTGCCGTGGCACGGTGGCCGTCGCCCCGGCGGCGGCCTCCCGCGGGGCGGCGAGGGTGCCCGCCGGACCCTCGTCCGGGTGCTCCGACTCGGGCCCGCCGGGCTGGTCCGACGCACCGGGCCGGATCCCGGCGGCCGGGTCGGCGGCGGTCACGTCCGGTCTGCCGGCCATGTCCGCCTGCCCACCTTCGGCACCCGGCGGGGCGGCGGGGGGAGCTGCCGGTGCCGTGACCGGGCCGGGGGTCGCGGCGGCGTCGGGAGACGCCACTGCACCCAGCCGTGGCTGCCCGCCGTCGATCGAGCCCACGAACGGCCCCGCGGCAGCGGCGTCAGGAGCCTCCGCGGAGGGCGACCACGTGTGCCGGTCCTCGGTCGAGTTGACCGACTGGCTCACGGCAGGGCCCAGCGTGGCGGCGTCGGGAGACGCCGTGGAGGCCGCCCACGGGTGCCGGTCCTCGGTCGAGTTGACCGACTGGCTCACGGCGGGGCCTGGGGTATCGGCGTCGGAGGAGGCTGCGGGGGGCGACCACGAGTGCCGGCCGTCGGTAGCGCGGGCCGACGCGCTCACGGCGGGGCCCTGGATAGCGGTGTCGGGAGACAGCGCTGAAGCCGCCCACGGGTGCCGGTCCTCGGTCGAGTTGGCCGACTGGCTCACGGCAGGGCCCAGCGTGGCGGCGTCGGGAGACGCCGTGGAGGGCGGCTGCGGAGGGCGGCTCTCGGTCGAGCCGACCAGCGGGCTGATACCCGGAACCGGGGTGGCGGCGTCGGGAGACGTTGCAGAGGGAGGACACGCCTGGCGGGCCTCGACAGGGGCGGCTGGCGGGCTCGTTACCGGGACCGAGGTGGCGGCGTCGGGGGACGCTGCAGGGGGCGGGCAGGCCTGGCGGTCTTCGACAAGGCCGGACGACGGGCTCGTCAGTCGGCCGGGGGTGACGGGGTGAGGAGAGACCTCTGAGGGCGGGCAGGCCTGGCGGGGCTCGACAGGGGCGGCTGGCGGGCTCGTTGCCGGGGGCGGGGTGGCGGCGTCGGGAGATGTCGCGGTGGGCGGCTGGGGCTGGCGGTTCTCGAGGGGGCTCGTTGCCGGGCTTGGGTCGGTTGATGGCGGTTGTCGGTCGGGGGACGGGGCCGGGAGCGGCTGATGGGTGGACTGGTGCGGGTCTGGCATCGCGGGTCCTCGGGGTGCGGGTCAGTGGGTGCGGCGGGCGGCGGCCGGGATGGCGTCGGCCAGGCGGTCCAGGACCGCCGCGGCCTGCTCGTCGGTCAGGGTCAGCGGGGGGAGCAGGCGGACCACGGCGCCGTGGCGGCCGCCGAGTTCGACGATCAGGCCGCGGTCCAGGCACTCCTGACGGACGGCCGCGGCGAGGGCCGGTGCGGCGGCCCCGGTCTCGGGATCGACGAGTTCGACGCCGATCATCAGGCCCCGGCCCCGGACGTCCCCCATGCAGGGCTGGTCGGTGGCCAGCCCGCGCAGGGCCGTCAGCATCCGCTCGCCGAGGACGGCGGCGCGCTCGGCGAGGCGGTTCTCGCGTACGAAGGCGAGCGTGGCGGTTCCGGCGGCCATGGCCAGCTGGTTGCCGCGGAAGGTTCCGGCATGGGCTCCGGGGTCCCAGACGTCCAGGCCGGACCGGTACACGATCACGGCGAGCGGCAGGCTGCCGCCGATCGCCTTGGACAGGACCATCACGTCGGGCACCACCCCGGCGTGGTCGACTCCCCAGAAGGCGCCGGTGCGGCCGACGCCCGTCTGCACCTCGTCGGCGATCAGCGGGATGCCCCTCGCGGCGGTGATCTCGCGGATCCGACGCAGCCAGGCGTCCGGGGCGGGAATGACCCCGCCTTCGCCCTGCACGGGTTCGACGATCAGGCCGGCCGGGGCGGGCACCCCGCCCTTGGGGTCGTCGAGCAGGTTCTCCGTCCAGCGCGCGGCGAGTTCGGCGCCCTCGGCGCCGCCGACACCGAACGGGCAGCGGAAGTCCTGCGGGTACGGCAGCCGGGTCACCCGTACGTCCGGGGCGCCGCCCGAGGCGTCCAGCGCCCCTGCGGTCATGCCGTGGTAGGCCCCGGTGAAGGCGAGCAGTCCCGAGCGCCCGGTGGCGGTGCGCACCAGTTTGAGGGCGGCTTCCACGGCGTCCGTACCGGCCGGCCCGCAGAACTGGATCCGCGCGTCGGCGGCCAGCGCCGGCGGGAGGTTGGTGAACAGCTCGGTGGTGAAGGCGTCCTTGACCGGGGTCGCGAGGTCGAGGACGTGCAGCGGGGCCCCGGAGTCGAGGACCCCCCGGACGGCTTCGAGTACCACCGGGTGGTTGTGTCCGAGGGCGAGGGTGCCGGCGCCGGAGAGGCAGTCGAGGTAGCGCCGGCCGTCGGCGCCCTCGATGGTCAGTCCGCGGGCGCGCACCGGGACGATGGGCAGGGAGCGCGCGTACGTCCGGGCGGCGGACTCCCGCTGCGCCTGCCTGCGCAGGATCCCGTCTGCGGCGACGGAGCCGCCGCGGCCGCCGCGCTCCTGCACCCGGCCGCCCTGGGACGGCACTTGAGGCTCCTGCGGCGGGATCTGTGTCGCGGCCGCCGCCGCGGCCGGCTCGGTCAAAGCCACGAGTGTCGGTCCTCCCGCACTGAACGCTCTTCCGGATTGCCCCTCGAACACCAACGCTGCTCCCCCATCCCCCGTACGTACCAACGACGGTGACGCCGACGGATCACGGGTGACCCCAAGATCCTTGGCGTGCAAGGGGCGAGCGGCAGGAACCACGGCCCCGGGCTGTGTCGTCCTGGGCGGCAGCGGCATAGTGGGGGGCTGCACTCCACGCCTCGAAACCACCAGGGGGACGAACGACATGCGACCGATCCGACCGGTCACCGCGATCCTGTGCGCGGCCGCGCTCGCGCTGACCGCAGCTGCCTGCGGCCCCGGCGACGAGGAGGCCGGCGGCGACGCCAAGCCGACCGTGGCAGCGAGCCTCCCGGGCCCGGACGGGATCAAGATCCCGGACCAGCTCAAGGAGAAGCTCAAGGAACGCGGTATCGACCTGGAGAAGTGGAAGGGGGGTGAGTGGAAGAACTGGAAGAAGGAGGACTGGCTCCGCGAGGCGGGCGACTACATCAACCCGATCATCGAGGGCCTGTGGGACCCGGACCGCATGCGTGACGCCGAGCAGCCGCAGCGCCCGTCCGTCGACCCGGACGCGGGCAAGGACCAGGGCGTCACCGACCCCACTCCGGCCCCGGTGGCGGCCAAGCCGGCGAACGCGCCCTACCACCAGAGCGTTCCGGAGTCCGGCAAGGTCTTCTTCGACGGCCCCGAGGGCTCGATGGTCTGCTCCGCGACCGTGGTCAAGGACCCGGCGCACCCCGGCAAGTCGAACATGGTCTGGACCGCGGGCCACTGCGTGCACGCGGGCAAGTCCGGCGGCTGGTACCGCAACATCGCCTTCGTCCCGTCCTACAACAACGCGGGCAAGCCGGCGGCGCAGCTCAAGGGCGCGCCGCGCGAGCAGGTGGCCCCGTACGGCGTCTGGTGGAGCGACTGGGCGCAGACCTCGGACCAGTGGATCGCGACCGGTGGTCCGACCGGTGGCGCGGGTGCCCCGTTCGACTTCGCGGTGCTGCACGTGACGCCCGAGAAGGGCAGCGGCAAGTCCCTGGAGGAGATCGTCGGTTCGGCGCTCCCGGTGGAGTTCGCCGCGCCGGCCGTGCCGAAGGTCGCGGGCATCACGGCGACCGGTTACCCGGCGGCGGCTCCGTTCGACGGCCAGAAGGCCTTCCAGTGCACGGACAAGCCGGGCCGGCTGTCCCTGAACGCGACCGACCCGGCGATGTACCGCATCGGCTGCACCATGACCGGCGGTTCCTCCGGTGGCGGCTGGGTCGCGGCGGGCGCCGACGGCAAGCCGGCGCTGGTGTCGAACACCTCGATCGGCCCGGCCAAGGCGGGCTGGCTGGCCGGACCCCGGCTGGGTACGGAGGCGAAGGGCGTCTTCGAGGCCGTCAGCCGCAAGTTCAAGTAGGTCAGGACAGGACTGGACCGTGAACGACCGAGGGCCCCCTGCACTTCGTGCAGGGGGCCCTCGGTCGTCCAGCCATCCGGCTGTCCGGTCTGCTTACCGCTTCGCGAGCGCGTACGGCGCCAGGTCCGCCGCGAGCTCCTGGTGGACCCGCGCCTTGAGCAGGGTGCCGTCCGGGGTGTGCTCCTCGGAGATCACCTCGCCCTCGGCGTGCGCCTTGGCGATCAGCGAGCCGCGCGTGTACGGCACCATGGCCTCCACCTCGACCTCGGGCCGCGGCAGCTCGGAGTCGATGAGCGCGAGGAGTTCCTCGATGCCCATCCCCGTCCGCGCCGATACGGCGATCGAGTGCCGCTCGATCCGCAGCAGCCGCTGCAGGACGAGCGGATCCGCGGCGTCCGCCTTGTTGATCACCACGATCTCGGGCACGTTGACCGCGCCGACCTCGCGGATCACCTCGCGCACCGCCGCGAGCTGCTCCTCCGGCGCCGGGTGCGAGCCGTCCACGATGTGCAGGATCAGGTCGGAGTCACCGACCTCCTCCATCGTGGAGCGGAACGCCTCGACGAGGTGGTGCGGCAGGTGCCGGACGAAGCCGACCGTGTCGGCCAGGGTGTAGACCCGGCCGCTGGGCGTCTCGGCCCGGCGCACGGTCGGGTCGAGGGTGGCGAACAGTGCGTTCTCCACCAGGACGCCCGCGCCCGTGAGGCGGTTGAGCAGCGAGGACTTGCCCGCGTTGGTGTAGCCGGCGATGGCGACCGAGGGCACCTTGTTGCGGCGCCGTTCCTGCCGCTTGATGTCGCGGCCGGTCTTCATCTCCGCGATCTCCCGGCGCATCTTCGCCATCTTCTCGCGGATCCGTCGCCGGTCGGTCTCGATCTTGGTCTCACCGGGGCCTCGGGTGGCCATGCCGCCACCGCCGCCGCCACCCATCTGCCGGGACAGCGAGGCACCCCAGCCGCGCAGTCGCGGCAGCATGTACTGCATCTGCGCGAGGGCGACCTGTGCCTTGCCCTCTCGGGACTTGGCGTGCTGGGCGAAGATGTCGAGGATGAGGGCGGTCCGGTCGACCACCTTCACCTTGACGACGTCTTCGAGGGCGATGAGCTGGCCGGGGCTGAGCTCGCCGTCGCAGACGACGGTGTCGGCGCCGCTCTCCATGACGATGTCACGCAGCTCGCGCGCCTTGCCCGAACCGATGAAGGTGGCCGGGTCCGGCTTGTCGCGGCGCTGGATCACGCCGTCGAGTACGAGAGCACCGGCGGTCTCGGCGAGGGCGGCGAGCTCCGCGAGGGAGTTGTCCGCGTCGTTCACCGTGCCGGAGGTCCAGACACCGACGAGAACCACGCGCTCCAGGCGCAGCTGCCGGTACTCGACCTCGGTGACGTCTTCGAGCTCGGTGGAGAGGCCGGCCACGCGGCGCAGGGCCGCACGCTCGGAGCGTTCGAACTGCTCGCCGTCCCGGTCTCCGTCGATCTCGTGGCTCCAGGCGACGTCCTCTTCCATCAGGGCATCGGCCCGAAGGCTCTCGGTGAAGCTCTGCGGGTCGCGCACGTCCTGTGCGTCCCGCGCGTCCTGGGAAGGGGAAGAAGAGGAGGTCATTGGATCCTTACGTCGATTCGAATAGCGCTGACACGTTAACGGGCACGCTAACTGTCACGTCCAACGTGTCACACCGCCGGGGGATTCCCCGAACGGCCTCGTCGATGGTGACATGCCCGTTCCTCAGCGGTCACACGCTTTATTTGTGGGACGTCCCGGACGTGCCGGGCGTGCCGGGCGCTCCGGACCTGCCGGACGCGGCCGGGGTGCTCCACTCCGGGTGCCCGGGCATCGCCGGCGTCGTCTTGCCGTAGAGCCACGGCTCCAGGAAGGCCCCGAGGTCCCGGCCGGCCTCCTGCGAGGCCATGCGGACGAAGTCCGCCGTGCCCGCGACCCCGTCCCGGTACTGCGCCACCCAGCGGCGCTCCAGCCGGTCGAAGGCCTCGGTGCCGATCTCCTGCCGCAGCGCGTAGAGGATCAGCGCGGCGCCGTCGTAGACCACCGGCCGGAAGAGGCCGATCTTCTCGCCGGGCGGGGCGGGCTTCGGGGCGGCCGGCGGGCCGCCCGCCGCCCGCCACTGGTCGGAGCGCTGGTACGCCTCGCGCATGCGCCGCTCCAGGGAGTACTTACCGAGCCCGTCCGCGTACAGGGCCTCGTACCAGGTGGCGTGTCCCTCGTTGAGCCACAGGTCGGACCAGGTCAGCGGGGTGACGCTGTCGCCGAACCACTGGTGGGCGAGCTCGTGGACCATCACGGACTCGACGTACCACTCGGGGTAGCCCTCGCCGGCGAAGAGGCTGTTCTCGAAGAGCGAGAGGGTCTGCGTCTCCAGCTCGAATCCGGTGGTCGCCCGCGCGATCAGGATCCCGTAGTTCTCGAAGGGGTAGCGGCCGACGCGCTCCTCCATCCACGCGATGTGCCCCGCGGTCTTCTTCAGCCAGGGGGCCAGCCGCTCCCGGTCCGCCTCGGGCACCACATCGCGCAGCGGCAGCCCGTGCGGGCCGGTGCCGTGCACGACGGCGGACTTGCCGACCGACACCTGCGCCAGTTCGGTGGCCATGGGGTGCCTGGTGCGGTACGTCCACGTCGTCGAGGGGCCGAAGCGCAGGGCGGGGACCACCTGCGCCCCGTTGGCGACGGCCGTGAGCCCGGCGGGGGCGGTGATCCGGAAGGTGAAGAACGCCTTGTCGGCGGGGTGGTCGTTGCAGGGGAAGACCCGGTGGGCGGCGTCCGCCTGGTTGGCCATGGCCAGGCCGTCCTCGGTGGGCACCCAGCCGCCGTCCCCGCGTCCGCGCGGGTCGCTGGTGTGCCGGACGGTGATGTGCAGCGGTGCCTTGTCCACCACCGCCCGCGCGGGGGTCAGCACGAGGTCCTCCCCCACGGTCTCGAACCGGGCCGGCTCCCCGTTGACCTCGGCGGACGCCACCTTGCCGTGGGTGAAGTCCAGGTTGATCCGCTCCAGCGGCTCCAGCGCGCGGGCTTCGATGACGGTGACCGCGTCGAGCGGGCTCCGGTTGTCCTTGTACGCGAAGGACAGGTCGTACGAGAGCACGTCGTACCCGGGGTTCCCGAGCTCCGGGAACAGCGGGTCGCCGATGCCCAGCGCCTTCGGCGGGGGCAGTACGGCGGCGACGAGGGTCAGGGAGGCCGCGGCGAGCAGGGCGGCGCGCAGGCGGGGGGAGGAGAGCTGCATCCACCACCGCTTACCAGTGACCGCCACACGGCCGCGTACGGCGCGCGACGGATCCACCCGAACGGGGACGTCCGGGGCCGTCCCGGCCTACGCCCGGCTGACGTCGTACACGCCCGGCACGTCCCGCATCGCACGCATCAGCGCGGGCAGCCCGGTCGCGTCCGGCAGCTGGAGGGTGTAGCTGTGCCGGACCCGCTGTTCGACCGGGGGTTCCACGGTCGCGGAGACCACCTCGACCCCCTCGCGGGCGATGGCCTCGGTGAGGTCGGCCAGCAGGTGCGGGCGGCCGAACGATTCAGCGAGCAGGGTGACCCGGCAGTCGGCCGTGGCCCGCCAGTGCACGGCGACGGAGGTGCGCCCCACGGCGCGCATCTGCGCCACGGCCGCGCAGTGGATGCGGTGCACGGTGACGGCGCCGCCGCGGACCAGGAAGCCGGCGACGGCGTCGGGCGGCACCGGAGTGCAGCACCCGGCCAGCCGCACGGTGGCGTCCGGCAGGTCGGCGACGGCGTTGCCGCCGCCGCCCCGGGCGCCGATCACCGACAGCGGCGCCCGCGCGGCCGAGGTGGTGGACATCGCCCGGTCGGGATGGGATTCGAGCCAGCTGCTGATGGCGATCCGGGCGGCGGGGGTCCGCGCGTGGTCCAGCCATTCGGCGGCCGGGCCCGAGGAGGCGTCCTGCGCGAGCAGCAGCTGCACGGTGTCCCCGTCGGACAGCGGGGAGGACAGGGAAGCGAGGCGCCCGTTGACGCGGGCGCCGATACAGCCGTGGGCCGCCTCGCCGTGCTGGGCGTAGGCGGCGTCGATACAGCTGGCCCCGGCCGGCAGGCCCAGCGTTCCCCCGTCGGCCCTGAATACGGTGATCTCCCGGTCCTGGGCCAGCTCGGCGCGCAGCACGCTCCAGAAGGTGTCGGGGTCGGGTGCGGACTGCTGCCAGTCGAGCAGGCGGGACAGCCAGCCGGGGCGCGTGGGGTCGACGCGCTCCTCGTCGGGGTCTGCGGCGGCGTCGGGCGTCGCGGTGGCGTACGGGTTGCCGAGCGCCACCACGCCGGCCTCGGCGACGCGGTGCATCTGCCGGGTCCGCACGATGACCTCGGCCACGTAGCCCTCGGGCGTGGCGACGGCGGTGTGCAGCGACTGGTAGAGGTTGAACTTCGGGGTGGCGATGAAGTCCTTGAACTCCGAGACGACCGGGGTGAAGCAGGTGTGCAGCTCGCCCAGGACCGCGTAGCAGTCGGCGTTCTCGCCGACGAGGACGAGGATGCGGCCGAAGTCGGAGCCGCGCAGCTCGCCGCGCGTCCGGGCGATCCGGTGCACGGAGACGAAGTGCCGTGGCCTGACCTGCACTTCGGCGGAGATGCCGGCGTCGCGCAGGACGGCCCGTACGGAGTCGGCGATGCCGGGCAACGGGTCGCGTTCCCCGGCGTGGGCCGCGATGAGCGCGCGGGTGCTCTCGTACTCCTCGGGGTGCAGGATCGCGAAGACGAGGTCTTCCAGCTCGGTCTTCAGGGCCTGGACGCCGAGCCGTTCGGCGAGCGGGATGAGGACGTCGCGGGTGACCTTGGCGATGCGGGCCTGTTTCTCGGGGCGCATCACGCCGAGGGTGCGCATGTTGTGCAGCCGGTCGGCGAGTTTGATGGACATGACGCGGACGTCGTTGCCGGTGGCGACGAGCATCTTGCGGAAGGTCTCGGGTTCGGCGGCGGCGCCGTAGTCGATCTTCTCCACCTTGGTGACGCCGTCGACGATGAAGCAGACCTCGTCGCCGAATTCGGCGCGGACCTGATCGAGGGTCACCTCGGTGTCCTCGACGGTGTCGTGGAGCAGAGAGGCCGTCAGGGTGGTGGTCTCGGCGCCGAGTTCGGCGAGGATCAGGGTGACGGCGAGCGGATGTGTGATGTACGGCTCACCACTTTTTCGCATCTGGCCCCGGTGCGAGGTCTCCGCGAGGAGGTACGCCCTGCGCAGAAGGGACAGATCGGCGTCCGGATGGTGGGCGCGATGGGCCTCGGCGACGTGGCCGATGGCGTCCGGGAGCCGGTCCCTGGACGTCGGCCCGAGCAGGGCCGCGCGCCCGAGCCGGCGCAGATCGAGCCTGGTCCGGCCCCGTCTGCGGAGCTCAGGGCGCGCTTCGGGGTGTGCTTCGGGGTTCGTGGCCTCTGCACTCATGGGCACCTCCGACGGCTTCGACCGGCGGTGGCGGGCATGGGGTGAGCCCTCAGGGCCGGTGCCTGATGTTACCGACCCCACCACGTGGCGCAGTCCACCTCTCGCTCAGCGTGAAACGGATCACCCATTAGAGGGAAGCTTCAGGCGAAAGCCGTTTCGGTGAGCCAGGCCTCGTCGAACTCGCCCGTGGCCACGATCACGGCCGGTCCGGTCATGTCGATCTGCCCGTCGGGGTGTTCGGTGATGAGCAGGGTTCCGCCCGGGAGGTCGACGGTGTACGTGACCGGTGCGCCGGTGACGGCCGGGTCGACGCCGTCGCGGCGGATGGTGGCCACGGCGACGGCGCAGGCGCCGGTGCCGCAGGAGCGGGTCTCGCCGGAACCCCGCTCGTGGACGCGCATGGCGACGTGGCGGGGGCCGCGGTCGACGACGAACTCGACGTTGACACCCGTGGGGTAGGCGGACGCCGGGCTGAAGGGCGGGGCGGTGTAGAGGGTCCCTGCGTCGTCGAGGCTTTCAACGAAGGCCACGGCGTGCGGGTTCCCCATGTTCACGTTGCGCGCGGGCCAGCTCCGGGAGCCGACGCTGACCGTGACCTCGCCCTCGGGGAGTGCGGCGCGGCCCATGGAGACGGTGACGTCGCCGGTCTTGTCCAGGTGGACCCGCTTGATCCCGCCGCGGGTGGCGATGGCCAGGTCGCCGGGCTCGACGTGCCCGGCGTACTGGAGGTAGCGGGCGAAGACGCGCACGCCGTTGCCGCACATCTCGGCGATGGAGCCGTCGCTGTTGCGGTAGTCCATGAACCACTCCGCCTCGTCGGCGAGGTGGGCCGCCTCCGGGTGCGCGGCGGACCGGACGGCGTGCAGGACGCCGTCCGCGCCGATCCCGGCCCGTCGGTCGCACAGCTTCGCGACCGCGGACGCGGGCAGTTCGATGGCGTTGTCCGGGTCCGGGACGATCACGAAGTCGTTCTCGGTGCCGTGGCCCTTGAGGAAGGAGAGGGTGCGCTGCGTCACCCGCCCATGGTACCGAGGCACAGCTCAGCGGTGCCGCGCGGTCCAGTACGCGGACCTGTCGGGAGGGCCGGTCGGCGGAGCCGGGCGGGAGGGCCGTCAGCGGAGCCGGGCGACCCGGTACACGGCGAGGGACACGACGGCCAGTGCGATCACGGCGTAGAGCGCGGCCATGCGCCAGTCGGGGCGGCGGCCGCTCCCCCGGGCCGGGAGCCCGGGCCACGTGTAGCCGACCCGTCGGGCTGCCATCATGCCCCAGCCTCCGGCGCAGCAGCTGATCAGGAAGCCGAGCATGGCGACGACGGCGCCGCCGTCGCCGAATTCGAACGCGAGCGGGAAGGCGAACATCAGGGAGCCGGCGGCGGCGAGCATCGCGATGGGGGCGATCTGCCACAGGCGCAGGCGGCGCTGCGGGCGCAGCTCGACCTCGAACTCGGGGACGGCGGCCGCCTCGGCCTCGGCGGTGTCCGGGGCGTCCGGGCCGTCGGGGGTCAGCCGCGCGGGATCCGCGGGCAGCCCGAGGCCCGCGGGCCCGTCCGTACCGTCGAGAAGCGTCGGATCCGCTTCCCGTCGGGTGTCGTCCCGCCCGGTGTCGCGAGGGCCGGCCTCCATCGCCACGCGCCCTCCCCACTCGGACTCAGTGCGCCGCCATTCACCGCAGGTGACCGCACCCGCAGGAGTTTGATGATGGCACGCCCCCGGCCCCGTAACCGGCGCCCGGGGCGTCCCGATGCCATCACGTGATCAGGCTGTGACCGCTCGTTCGACCAACGACTGCGCGAGTCCGGGGAGTTCTCCCCTGTCGGACGCGGCTCCGCTGAGCCAGTGCACGCGCGGGTCGCGGCGGAACCAGGAGTCCTGGCGGCGGGCGAACCGCTTGGTCGCCCGGACGGTCTCCGCCCTGGCCTCGTCCTCGGTGCACTCCCCGGCGAGCGCGGCGAGCACCTGCTGGTAGCCGAGCGCCCTGGAGGCGGTGATTCCGTCGCGCAGCCCGCGGGCCTCCAGCGCGCGGACCTCGTCGACCAGGCCGTCCTCCCACATCCGGTCCACGCGCAGTGCGATCCGCTCGTCGAGTTCCGGCCGGGCGACGTCGACGCCGATCTGCACGGTGTCGTAGACGGACTCGTGGCCGGGCAGGTTGGCCGTGAAGGGGCGTCCGGTGATCTCGATGACCTCCAGCGCGCGCACGATGCGGCGGCCGTTGCTGGGCAGGATGGCCTGGGCGGCGGCCGGGTCGGCGGCGGCGAGGCGGGCGTGCAGGGCGCCGGAGCCGCGCAGCGTGAGCTCGTCCTCCAGCCGGGTGCGGACCTCGGGGTCGGTGCCGGGGAACTCCATGACGTCCAGGGCGCCGCGGACGTACAGGCCGGAGCCGCCGACGAGGACGGGTGTACGGCCCTCGGCGAGCAGTTTGTCGATCTCCACGCGGGCCAGGCGCTGGTATTCGGCCACGTTGGCGGTGTCGGTGACGTCCCAGATGTCGAGGAGGTGGTGCGGGACACCGCCGCGCTCCTCGGTCGTCAGCTTGGCGGTGCCGATGTCCATCCCCCGGTACAGCTGCATCGAGTCGGCGTTGACGACCTCGCCGTCGAAATGGCGGGCCAGGGCGACACCCAGGTCGGACTTTCCTGCCGCGGTGGGACCGACGACGGCGATGACCCGCGGGGCGGGGGCTGCATTCCTCACCGCCCCAGTCTCGCAGCCCCTGGTCAAGACACCGCCATGTACCCGATCGAGTTACGTGACGGGGTGGGGGCGGAGTCGTTGCCCTGGCGAGGTTCCGGCCCGGTGTGCGCCGTGCGTACCCCTTGCGTATGCCCGGCGTACGCCTTGCGGAGGCCGGTTCGGTCACGGCGGAACTTCACTCACACGAGTAACGTTATAGGAGGAGACATGGGCGTTTTTGACTGGTTTTTTCGTCGTAAGGACGAGCCCGCGACCGAAGAGGTAGCGGCCGAGGCCCTGACGGCGGAGTCCGGTGCGGCCGAAGAGGCCGAGGCCGAGCCGGCCGTTGCGGAGGCTCCGGCGGCGGAAGCCGTGGAGATCCCGAAGCAGCAGTCGGCCGAGGTGGCCGCGGACAGCGAAGCCGGCGAGGGCGCCCGCACGTAGCGACCGCCAACGGAAGGTGACCCATGGGCCTGCTGGACAATCTGAAGGCCAAGCTCGGTCCGGCGAAGGACAAGGTCGGCGACCTCGCCCAGAAGAACGAGGGCAAGATCGCCGAGGGCCTGGACAAGGTGGCCAAGGCCGTGGACTCCAAGACCCACGGCAAGTACAGCGACCGGATCACGAGCGGTACGGGCAAGGCGAAGGACGCCCTGGGCAAGATCGCGCACAAGGACACCCCCGGCGGTACGACGCCGCCGGCCACTTCCTGACGCGGTCCCGGAAGGGGCGCGGGACCAGCAGCTGCTGCCGGTCCCGCGCCCCTTCGCCGTTTCCCGGGTCTGCTGCTCCGGCCGGTACGCGCCTTCGGTCGTACGCGCTTCCGGGCGGTACGTGCCTCCGGCCGGTCCGTGCCTACGACCAGGCGGCGACGAAGTACCCGACCCCGTACGGCGCGTCCTCATACAGCAGCCGGCCTTCGAGGCCGGCGCCCTCGGCGGCGCCGGCCAGCACCTGCCAGGGGGCCCGGCCGACGGCCTGGAGCTCGGCCGCGAGTTCGGCGTCGAGGGCGGCGAGGGCGGCCGCGTCGGCAGCGCCCAGGGCGCGGGCGGCGGCCGCGTCGAAGGCGGCGGCCCGCTCGTCGAGGTAGCCGGGGGCCTTGAGGGTCCGGCAGGCGCTGCCGTCCCCGAGGACCAGCATGGCCACGCGTTCGGCGGAACCGCCCAGGTCCGCGCCGAGCAGGCCGCAGCCGCTCGGGGCGAGGCCCGCGGCGACGGCCACACCGGCGACCGGGGCGGCCGCCCAGCGGGCCTGGCCGAGCAGCCAGCCGGCCACCGCGAGGGAAGTCGGCAGGGTGTCCCCGGTGGCGTGGCCGCTCGGCGGTTCGCCCAGGTCGGGGCCCAGGGTGACGGTCAGGTCCACGCCGAACCCGGCGAAGCCGCCGGGGGTGCCCTGGTCGTACGCGCCGCCCTCGGCGGCGGCGCCGACGACGACCAGCAGGTCGGGCCGGGAGGCGGCGAGCACCGCCAGCGCGTCGGAGCAGGCGGTGCGGGCGTCGCCGAGTTCGGCGGCGGCCCCCGCGGCGACCTCCGGCACGAGCAGCGGCGGGGCGGGACAGACGGCGGCGGCTACGAGCATGATCCGCAGCCTAACGCCAGTGCCGAGCGGACTCCGCCGCCCGCTCGGCTTCAAGGTCTGGGGCTCCGCCCCGGACCCCGCACCTCAAACGCCGGCGGGGCTGGATTCGGCTCAGGCCTGCGCCACCGCGCAGCCCGACGTGGCGACCGGGAGGGGGGCCGGGACGCCCAGGGTGGGGATGCCGAGCATGACGCCCGCGGGCTGGGCCGGGGCGGCGTTGCGCTTCTCCCAGGCGTCGCCGGCGCGGGTGCGGCGCACGGTCTGCGTCGGGCCCTCGGCCAGCAGGTGGTGCGGAGCCGCGTAGGTGATGTCCACGGTGACCACGTCGCCCGGGCGGACCTCCGCCTCCGGCTTCGTGAAGTGGACCAGGCGGTTGTCGGGGGCGCGGCCTGACAGACGGTGCGTGGCACCGTCCTTGCGACCCTCGCCCTCCGCGACCATGACCTCCAGCGTGCGGCCGACCTGCGTCTTGTTCTCCTCCCAGGAGATCTCCTCCTGGAGGGCGACCAGGCGCATGTAGCGGTCCTGCACGACCTCCTTGGGGATCTGCCCGTCCATGTCCGCCGCCGGCGTGCCGGGCCGCTTGGAGTACTGGAAGGTGAAGGCGTTCGCGAAGCGGGCCTCGCGCACCGCGTGCATCGTCTGCTGGAAGTCCTCCTCCGTCTCACCGGGGAAGCCCACGATGATGTCGGTGGAGATCGCGGCGTGCGGGATCGCGGCGCGGACCTTCTCGATGATGCCGAGGAAGCGCTCCTGGCGGTACGAGCGGCGCATCGCCTTGAGGATCGGGTCCGAGCCGGACTGCATCGGCATGTGCAGCTGGGGCATCACGTTCGGGGTCTCGGCCATGGCCGCGATCACGTCGTCCGTGAAGTCGCGCGGGTGCGGGGAGGTGAAGCGGACCCGCTCCAGGCCCTCGATCTGCCCGCAGGCCCGCAGCAGCTTGCTGAAGGCCTCGCGGTCGCCCAGGTCCGAGCCGTACGCGTTCACGTTCTGGCCGAGCAGGGTGATCTCCGAGACGCCCTCGGCGACCAGGGCCTCCACCTCGGCGAGGATGTCGCCGGGCCGGCGGTCCTCCTCCTTGCCGCGCAGCGCCGGGACGATGCAGAAGGTGCAGGTGTTGTTGCAGCCGACGGAGATCGAGACCCAGGCGGCGTACGCGGACTCGCGGCGGGTCGGGAGCGTGGAGGGGAACGCCTCCAGCGACTCGGCGATCTCGACCTGCGCCTCTTCCTGGATGCGGGCGCGCTCCAGCAGCACGGGGAGCTTGCCGATGTTGTGCGTACCGAAGACGACGTCGACCCAGGGGGCCCGCTTGACGATCGTGTCGCGGTCCTTCTGCGCGAGGCAGCCGCCGACGGCGATCTGCATGCCGGGGCGCTTGGTCTTCATCGGGGCCAGCCGGCCCAGGTTGCCGTACAGCTTGTTGTCGGCGTTCTCGCGGACCGCGCAGGTGTTGAAGACCACGACGTCGGCGTCGCCGTCGGCGCCCTCGGGCGCCCGGACGTAGCCGGCGTCCTCCAGCAGACCGGAGAGCCGCTCCGAGTCGTGCACGTTCATCTGGCACCCGTAGGTGCGCACCTCGTAGCTTCGCTTCTCGTCCACTGCCTGGCTCCGGTCGCTGCTGGTCATGCAACAAGGGTAGGCGGTACCCGGGAGCCCTCCGGTCCCCCGTGCAGCCGGCCCGCGGGGAGCCGGCGGCCGAAGAGGAGGAGCAGCAGGTCCTGGGCGTTTCCGTAGAGGGGCGTTCCGTTTCCGTGGGACCAGTCGAGGTCGTCGGCCCGCAGCCGGAGGCCGGTCAGGTCCGCGCCGAAGAAGCGCAGGGTGCGCGGGGTGACGGCGCCGAGGAGGAGCCGCAGCCGGTCCTCGGGGACGCGGCGGGGGTGGCCGAGGGCGGTGGTGATGTCGAGGCCGTGGACCACGTCGTGGGCGAGGGCCCCGGCGGGGCCGGCGGCGGGGGGCTTCCAGGGATGGCCGGCGTTCTCGCGGAGCAGCGCGGCGAGCTCGCGCGGGCTGAAGGCGGCGGCGTCGCGGCGGGCCGTCCGGTCGGTCATCCGGTGCGGGTTCCCGCCGGCCCGCAGCAGCTCGGCGGCGAAGCCGGGGAGGGAGGTGCGGAACCCGAGCGACATGTGGGCGGCGACCTCGCGGACGCGCCAGCCGCCGCAGAGGGACGGGGCGTCCCACTGGGCCGGGCTGAGGGCGTCGAGTACGTCGGCCAGCTCGCGGCGTTCGGCGGCGACGGCCGCGGCGATCGTACGGCGGCTCGCGGATCGGCCCACGGGGCGGGAGGAGGCGGGTCGGGGCACGGGTCGGGAGGCGGGTCCGGGCGTGGGTTGCGGCGCTGATCGGCTCATGGCTTCAGGCTCGGCTGCCCGCCCCGCATAAGTCCAAGAGCGGGTTCTTATGCGATCTAGAATCAATGGTTATGGAACTGGCTCAGCTGCGCTATTTCGTGGCGGTGGTGGAGGAGGGCAGCTTCACCCGGGCCGGGGCGCGGCTGCACGTGTCCCAGCCCGGGGTGAGCGCACAGGTACGCCGGCTGGAACGGGAGCTGGGGCAGCGGCTGCTCGACCGGTCCGGGCGGCGGGTCACGCCGACCGAGACGGGCGAGGCCGTCCTCTCGTACGCGCGGGCCGCGCTGGCGGCGGTGGAGGGGGTGCGGCGGACTGCCGAGGAGTTCTCCGGGCTGCTGCGCGGGCGGGTGGCCCTCGGGCTGATCCCGGGCGCGGCCGGGGCGGTGGTGGACGGGTTCGACGTGGTGGGGACGCTCGGGGACTTCCACGACGAGCACCCCCGGGTGGAGATCGCCCTGTCCGAGGACACCTCGGAGCGGATGCTGGCCGCCCTGCTGCGCGGGGAGCTGGATCTGGCCGTGATCGGCCTCGGCGGGGAGCCGCCTCCGGGGATCTCCTGCCAGGTGGTGCTCGACGAGCCCCTGGTGGCGGTGGTCCGGGCGGGCGACCCCCTCGTCGCGGAGTCCGTGAACGGCGGGATCCCGCTGGCTGCCCTGCGCGAACGGGCGCTGATCAGCCTGCCGCGCGGGACGGGCTTGCGCGGGGTGCTGGAGCGGGCGTGCGCGGAGGCGGGGTTCGCGCCACGGGTGGAGTTCGAGGCGGCGGCGCCCGCGGTGCTGGTCCGGCTGGCCGCGCGGGGGCTCGGGGTGGCCGTGGTGCCGTCCGGGGCCGAGTCCGGCGCGGGCTCGCGGGACGCCGGCGGACTGTGCGCGCTGCGGATCACCGAACCGGCGCTGAACGGGCGGGTGGCGGTGGCCTGGCGCACGGGCGGGCCGGCCGGACCCGCCGCCCGCGGGCTGTTGGGACGGCTGCGCGCGGAGGCCCCCGGACGGCCCGCGCCGTGACAGGAGGGCGGTCGGGTGGCAGGATCGCGCCATGCCTCTCGTACCGCCCCGGATCAGCAGGCGCCACGCCCTGCGGGTCCTGGTGGCCGTACTGGCCGTGCTCGGGATCCTCACCTGGTGGCTGAAGCCCTTCGGGGAACCGGAGCTGCGCACCGAGCTGACCTTCAGCACGGGCGCCCGGACCGGCGTCTACCACCGGTACGGGCAGCTGCTGCAGCAGGCGCTCGCGCGGGACGCCCCCGGGGTGGACGTCCATCTGAAGACCAGCGAGGGCTCGCAGGAGAACCTGAAGCGGGTGGCCTCCGGTGAGGCGGACTTCACGGTGGCGACCGCGGACGCGGTCGCCAAGTACCAGCTCGACGGGAAGCCGCGCGCGGACCTGCTGCGCGGGGTCGCCCGGCTCTACGACGACTACGTGCAGCTGGTGGTGCCGGCCGACTCCGCCGTGCAGTCGGCCCGGGACCTGAAGGGCAAGCGGGTCGCGATCGGCCAGCCCGGGTCCGGGGTGCGGCTCGTCTCGGAGCGGCTGCTCAAGGCGGCCGGGCTGGACCCGGTGCTGGACATCACGCCGGTGTCCATAGGCATCGACACCATGCCGGCCGAGCTGGAGGCCGGCCGGATCGACGCCTTCTTCTGGTCCGGCGGCCTGCCGACGAACGCGGTGCGCGAGCTGTCGGAGCGGTACCAGATCCGGCTCGTGCAGCTCGGCGACCTGGTGGAGCAGCTGCAGGGCAGCGGCAGTCCGGCGCGCTACTACCGGACGGCGGTCATGCCGCAGGACGCGTACGCGCGGGCGCGCAACACCAGCGCGGTGACCACCCTGGCCGTGCCGAACCTGCTGGTGACCACGGCGGAGACGGACCCGGTCCTGACGGAGCAGCTGACGCGGACGGTGATCGACAGCCGCGACCGCGTCGGGAACGAGGTGCACGCGGCGCAGCTGGTGGACCTGCGGACGGCGATCTACACCGATCCCCTGCAGCTGCACGAGGGGGCGGGCCGGTACTACCGGTCGGTCAAACCCTGACGTCCCCCATGAGGTCGTGGCCGACGTCCTACGAGGACGGCGGCGACGGCAGCAGCATCAGCGCCGCCGCGGCCGCGCCGATCAGGCCCGCGTGGGTGCCCAGGGTCGCCGGGACCACCTGGAGCTCCTTGACGAAGGAGAGCGTGGCGTAGGCCGCGAGGTGGGTGCGGATCGGGGCGAAGAGGACGTCGCCGGAGGCGGCGACCCCGCCGCCGATGACGGCGATGTCCGTTTCGACGAGGGTCGCGGTGGCGGCGATGGCGGCGGCCAGCGCACGGCCCGCGCGGTCGAAGGCGGCCAGGGCGATCGGGTCGCCCGCGGCGGCGGCCGCGGCCACACCGGCGGCCGAGGCGTCCCGCGCGCTCCCCGCGCCGTTCTCCGCGCCGTTCTCCGCGCCGGCCGGGGTCCAGCCCTGTTCCCGGGCCCAGCGGGCGATGGCCGTGCCGGAGGCGATCGACTCGACGCAGCCGCGGCTGCCGCAGACGCACGGCTCGCCGTCGAAGGCCACGCTGATGTGGCCGATGTGCCCCGCGTTGCCCGTGGGGCCGGGGTGCAGCTGGTTGTTCAGGATCAGGCCGCCGCCCACGCCCGTGGAGACCACCATGCAGAGCGCGTTCGCGTGGCCCCGGGCCGCGCCCAGCCAGTGCTCGGCGGCGGTCATCGCCACGCCGTCCCCGGCCAGTACGGTCGGCAGCTCGGCCCCGTGCGCCGCGAGCTCCGCCGCGACCCGGGCCTGGACGGGGAACTCCCGCCACGCCCCGATGTTGACCGGGCTGACCGTGCCCCGGGAGGTGTCCACCGGGCCGGCGCTGCCGATCCCGCAACGGACGGCCGAGGCCCACAGCGGGGAGCCGGACAGGTCGGCGACGACCTCGGCCACCGCCGCCATGACCCCCTCCGCGTCCGCTCCGCGCGGGGTCGCCCGGCGGGTGGTGGCGGTCATCGTGCCGTCGGGGTGCACCAGCGCCCCGGCGATCTTCGTACCGCCGATGTCGATCGCCACCGTCAGGCCGGCGGCCGCCGCGGCGGCGCGCGGTGCGGGGAAGGGGGCGGTGGGGGTGATCACGGTGGCGGCTCCAGGAAGGGGTCAGGATTCAGTATGCGCCGGGGGCGGCGCCGTGCTCTCGCGAGGCTCCAGTCGCGGCTGCTCGCTGATCCGGACCCCGGGCGGGCCGCCCGCGAGGACGGCGAGGAGTTCCTCGGCGGCGAGCCGGCCGAAGCCGGCGGTGTCGCGCACGAGGGCGGTGAGCCGGGGGTGGGTGACCCGGCAGAGCGCGGAGTCGTCCCAGGCCACGATCGAGAGTCGGCCCGGGACGGGGATGCCCAGCTCGGCGGCGACCGCGCTCCCGGCGACGGCCATCACGTCGTTGTCGTAGACGAGCGCGGTGGGCGGCCCGGGCTCGGCCAGGACCCGGCGGGTGGCGGCGGCGCCCTCGGCGTCGGAGTAGTCGGTGACCACCGAGCGCACCTGGTCCGGGCCGAGCCCGCGGCGCGCGGCCTCCGTCCGCAGGGAGTCCATCCGGCGGACCGTGTGGGCGAGGCCGGGGAGCCCCGCGATGTGGACGATCCGGCGGTGGCCCAGCCCGTGGAGGTGGTCCAGGACCTGGGCCATGGCCCCGGCGTCGTCGGCCCGGACCGAGGAGACCACCGCGGGCCCCGGCTCAGTCGCAGGCTCCGGCCCCGGCTCCGGCTGTGTACCGGTCTCCGGCTCGCCGATGGTGACCGCGGGCAGGCCCAGCCGCCCGAGGAGCGCCGGGCGCGGGTCCCGTATGCGCGGGTCGACGACGAGGACCCCGTCGACCCTGCGCTCGGCCCACCAGCGCCGGTAGACCGCGCATTCGGCGTCGATGTCCTCGACGACCTGGAACAGCAGGGCGGTCCGGGCGGCGGAGAGGACCTCCTGGATGCCGGAGACGAGCTGGAGGAAGAAGGACTCGACGCCGAGCGTGTGCGCGGGCCGGGCGAGGACCAGCCCGACGGCGCCGGACCGTTCGCCGGAGAGGGCGCGGGCGGCGCTGTTGGGCTGCCAGCCGAGTTCCTCGGCGACGCGGCGGATCCGGGCCCGGGTGTCCTGCGAGACGCCGGGCCTGTCGTTGAGCGCGAACGACACGGCGCTCTCCGACACCCCGGCCTGCCGGGCGATGTCCTTGATCGTGGGTCTGCGGGCCATGGCCTGCCTCATTCGTCCTTCGGGTGCGTCACGCGGGGCGGAATACGGAGGGGGCAATGGCCGGACCGTACGCGATCCTGCCCTGGCAGGCGGCCTTGACCGCGATCCGGTAGTCCCCGGGAGGCGAGCGTCACCGTCGCCGCGGAGGCGGGGCCGTCACATGTCACCGTGTACGGCGCGTCCCCCAGCGGGGCCGTACCCGTGTTGTGCAGCCGGTACCGGCCGAACACCGGCTGGTGCGGCTCCCGTTCGCCCTCCCGCACCGGCATGCCCGAGGGCGTGCGCAGCAGCAGGGTGGTGGTGACCGCCGTGACCGAAATACCGCTGTCCATTTCCGCATGCCGCCCTGTGACCCGTCAGAACTAAACCGCATTAGTTCTGCCAGGTTCCAGCGAACAGAACCCTTGTGTCAACTGGGCTGAAGCGCATAAGTAGACCGGCTGGAGGCCCTGTTGACTTTCCCCATCCGCACCGGCAGGTTGTGGCCCACCCGGTGAATTCCCCCAGAACTCCAGGACGCCTTGTGCAGGATCACGCGCTCCGCTTCGGTGCCAACTACACGCCGGCCCGCGGCTGGTTCCACCACTGGCTGGACTTCGACCTCGACGAGGTCAGGGCCGATCTCGACTCGATCGCCGCGCTCGGGCTGGACCACGTCCGCGTCTTCCCGCTGTGGCCGGTCTTCCAGCCGAACCGGACACTGATCCGGCCGCGCGCCGTCGAGCAGCTCGTCGCGCTCGCCAACGCGGCCGCCGAACGCGGGCTCGACGTCAACGTGGACGGACTGCAGGGGCACTTGTCGAGCTTCGACTTCCTGCCCGCCTGGACCCGGACCTGGCACCGGCGCAACCTCTTCACCGACCCGGACGTGGTGGCCGGGCAGCAGGAGTACCTGCGCACGCTGGCCGCCGCGCTCGCCGACCGGCCGAACTTCCTGGGCATGACCGTGGGCAACGAGATCAACCAGTTCTCCGATGCCCCGCACCCCGACCCGGACCGGATCACCCCCGACCAGGCGGCCCGCTGGCTGGAGCTGATGCTCGCCGCCTGTGAGCAGGGCGCGCCCGGGCGGCCGCACCTGCACGCCGAGTACGACGCCGCCTGGTACCAGGACGGGCACCCCTTCACCCCGGCCCAGGCGGCCCGGCTGGGCGCCGCCACCGCCGTGCACTCCTGGGTGTTCAACGGCACCGCGCAGCGCCACGGCGGGCACGGGACGGCGACCGAGCACCACGCCGCGTACCTCGTCGAGCTCTCCAAGGCCTGGGCCCTCGACCCGCACCGCCCGGTGTGGCTCCAGGAGGTGGGCGCCCCGGCGCCGCTGATCCCGCCCGAGCACGCGGCGCGGTTCACCGAGGCCACCGTCACGAACGCGCTGGACTGCCCGGACCTGTGGGGCGTGACCTGGTGGTGCTCGCACGACGTGTCCCGCGGGCTCGCGGACTTCCCGGAGCTGGAGTACGGGCTCGGCCTGCTCACCAACGACCGCCGGACCAAACCGGCCGGCGCCGCCGTGTCCCGGATCGCCGGGGAGTGGCGGGGCCGCGCGCACCGCCCGCCCGTGCGCTCCACGGCGCTCGCCGTGGACGTCGGCGGGGAGCACGAGGCCCCCGGGCGGTCCGTGTGCGCCCCGGGCGGCGCGTTCTTCGAAGCGTGGGCCGCGCTGACGGCCCGGGGGATGCGCCCCGCGGTGGTCCTGGCGGAGCGCGCCGAGGACCCGGCCCACCTGTCGGCGCGCGGCATCACCGAGGTGCTGCGCGTGCACGACGTGACCTGACCGATCCGATCCCTCGTGAGGAGCCCCGCATGGCCCAGACCGACGCGACCGACGAGACCGACGAGACCGGCACCCCCGACGAGAACCGAACGACCCGTGTGACCGACAGAGGCGTCGTGCCTCGTACGCCGCCCGCCCCCTTACGGCCGTCCCGGCGCGTGGTGCTGGCCGCCGGGGCCGGGGCCGCCGCCCTGCTGGGCGGCGCGGGCCAGGCCCCGTACGCGGCCGCCGCTCCGGCTCCCGCCACCGCCACCGCACCGACCCCGGCCGACCTGGCCCCGTACGCCTCGTACTGGTTCCCGGACTCCCTCCCGGCGGGGACCCCCGGCCCCGGGATCGTGTGGCGCTCGCTCCTCCGGTGGAGCCCGGAGCGGGACCCCGACCTGGCCCACAACACCGCGACCGTGCCCCTGGCACCGCGGTTCACCCCGGTGCCGGCGCACCGGGACGCCCGGGCCGGCCAGGCCCGGATCTCCTCCCTCGTCTCCTTCGGGCCCACCGCCGGCAACCCCTCCCAGGGCTCCGCGACCGCGGACTACTACGCGCTCACGCACTGGGCGTACATCGACGAGCTGGTCTTCTGGGGCGGCTCGGCCGGCGAGGGCATCGTGCTCGCCCCGAACGCGCCCGTGATCGACGCCGCCCACCGCAACGGGGTCCGGGTGCTGGGCAACGTGTTCCTCCCGCCCGTCGCCTACGGCGGCGACCTCCAGTGGACCCGCGACCTGGTGCAGCGGGACGCCCTCGGCCGGTTCCCGCTCGCGGACCAGCTCGTCCGGGTGGCGCGGACGTACGGCTTCGACGGCTGGTTCGTGAACGCCGAGACGGACGGGGGCGACAGCGCGCTGGCCGCCCGGATGCGGGAGTTCCTGCGCGCCCTGCGGGCCGCGGGCGAGCCGCACGGGCTGCGCATCACCTGGTACGACGCCATGAACACCACCGGCCGGGTGGGCTGGCAGGGCGCCCTCAACCAGCTCAACCAGGAGTTCTTCGAGGACCGGGCCGGGAAGGTCGCGGACACGATGTTCGTGGACTTCCGCTGGACCGCGCAGACCCTGGCCGCGTCGGGCGCGCTCGCCGAGCGGCTGGGCCGCTCCCGCCACGAGCTGTGGGCGGCCGTGGACACGGAGTCCCGCGGCTGGGACTCCGCCGTGCCGTGGGACGCGATCGTCCCGCGCGACCGCGAGCACGTCGTCAGCTACGGCTTCTACCGGCCCGAGTGGACCCGCAACCACCTCACCGACCGCTCCCCCGGCGCGTTCCACCTCGCCGACGACCGGTTCTGGACGGGCGAGTCCCTGGACCCCGCCCGGCCCGCACCCGGGTCCGGTTCCGGCTGGCGGGCCCCGGCCACGGCCGTCGCCGACCGGTCCACGGTCACCGGGCTCCCCTTCGCCTGCTCGTTCAACACCGGGCACGGGCTGCGCTGGTACGAGAACGGCACGGCCGTCTCCGACACGCCCTGGAACCACCTCGGGCTCCAGGACCGGCTCCCGGGCCGCCGCTGGGCGGTGGACACCGCCGGCGCACGCCCCTCCGTCACCCTGGACTTCGCGGACGCCTGGCGCGGCGGCTCCAGCCTGCTGGTCACGGGCGCGCTGACCGCTCCGGTGATCGTCGGGCTGCACTCCACGCGGCTGCCGCTGACCCCGGCGAGCGTCCTGGATCTGGTGTACTCCGGCGGGTCGGGGCCGGTGGCGGTGGAGGTCGGCGTGGCCACCCGCGAGCCCGCCGCCCCCGGCGAGCCGGTCCCGTACGCGTGGCTGCCCGCCGGGACCACGGGCCGCGGGCAGGGCTGGCGCACGGCGCGGGCCGGGCTCGGACCGCTGGCGGGGCAGACCGCGTACGGCCTGGCCGTACGGATCACCGCGCTCGACACGGCGCCGGTGGTGTGGCGGCTCGGCGCCCTGTCGGTCCACGACTCCGCCCGCACCCGGCGCCCGGCCCCGCCCATCGCGCCGGCCGTCGACGCCGCGGCCCGGCAGGACGGCAAGGCCTGGCTCCGCCTGTCCTGGCGCGCCGCGGCCGGCGGGGCCCGCCGGCCGCGGCACTACGAGGTGTCGCGCGTCCTGCCCGACGGGACCCGCCGCTTCCTCGGCGGCACCTGCGGCACCGCCCTCTACCTGCCGGCCGTCCCGCGGGCCGGGCGGGAGCGGGCGGCCGCCTTCGAGGTCCGGGCCGTGGACGAGCTGTACGCGGTCTCGGCCCCGGCCCGCGCCACCCTCGCCTGGTAGCGGCTCAGGAGCCGTGGGGGCCGGTGCGCGGCACGGACACGGTCACCCGCAGCCCGTGCGGCGGGTTCGTCTCGTACGAGAGGGACCCGCCGCCCGCGGTGAGCAGCGCGCGGGAGATCGACAGGCCGAGCCCGGAGCCCTTGATGTTCTGGTGGCGGCCGCTGCGCCAGAAGCGGTCGCCGACGCGGAGCAGCTCCTCCTCGGTGAGGCCGGGTCCGCAGTCGGCGACGACCACGCGGGCGACGCCCCCCTCGGCGGTCACCGACACCTCGACCTCCTCGCCCTCGGGGGTGAACTTGAGGGCGTTGTCGATGACGGCGTCGAGCGCGCTGGACAGGGCGATGGGGTCGGCCCAGCCGGTGACGGCGGACCGGCCCGTCTCGGTGAGCCGTACGCCCTTCTCCTCGGCGTACGGGCGCCACGCGGCGACCCGCTCCGCCGCCAGCGCCCCGATGTCGGTGAGGCTGATCTCGGCGGAGGCGTGCTCGGCCAGCGCCAGGTCCAGGAGGTCGTCCAGCACCTGGGTCAGACGTTTGCCCTCGGTGCGTACGGAGGCGATCTCCTCGTTCCCCTCGGGCAGTTCGAGGGCGAGCAGCTCGATCCGCAGGAGCAGTGCCGCGAGCGGGTTGCGCAGCTGGTGGGAGGCGTCGGCGACGAACGCCCGCTGCTGCTCCAGTACCTCTTCGACGTTGTCGGCCATCTCGTTGAACGAATGGGCCAGGCGCTGGAGTTCCGGGGGCCCGCCCGCGGCCGCGACGCGCGAGTTCATGCGTCCGGTGGCGATGCCGTGGGCGGCCGCGTCCAGGGTCTGCACGGGCTTGAGCACCCAGCTGGTGAGCCTCAGGGCGGCGCCGAAGGCGACCAGCATGGCGGCGGCGAGACCGCCCGCGATGAGCAGCCAGCCCTGCAGGATCCGGCCGCGCATCAGGTCGGTCGGCGAGTCGGTGGCGACGACCGCGACCACGTCGCCGTCGAGGACGACCGGGGAGACGACGAGGAGCCGGCCCCGGGTCTGCCAGGGCCACACCTGCGGCGGATCGTGGCTGCGCCGGCCGGCGAGGGCCTCCTTGAAGGCCTTGCGGCCCTCGCCGGACTCCGGGACCTGCCACCACCCGGGCGAGCGGGCCATGGCGTTGTCGTCGCGGTAGAAGATGCCGACGTTGATCCCGTACAGCTCCTGGTACCGGGCGAGTTCGACCTGGAGGGTCTCCCCGCGCGCGTCGGCGCCGGTGGATCCGGAGCCCTGGGCGTCGATGACGAGCTGGGCGAGGGCGGCGAACCGGGCGCTGTCGTCGATGCGGTCGACGACCACCCGCTGCTGCTGTCCGGCGGCCAGGCTCACGGCGAGCGGGAAGCCCAGCGCGAGCAGCGTGCCCGCCATCAGGATGACGAGCAGCGGAAGCAATCGGGCGCGCACGGCAGAAGACCCCTAGGGGGCGGACGGGGCGGACGGGGCCGTCGGCGTGACGAGCCGGTAGCCCACCCCGCGGACGGTTTCGATGAGGGCGGGCATGCGCAGCTTGGAGCGCAGCGAGGCGACGTGGACCTCCAGGGTGCGCCCGGTCCCCTCCCAGCTGGTGCGCCACACCTCGCTGATGATCTGTTCGCGGCGGAAGACGACACCGGGCCGCTGCGCGAGCAGGGCCAACAGGTCGAACTCCTTGCGGGTGAGCGGTACGTCGGCGCCGTCCACGCTGACCCGGCGGTTGGGCAGCTCGATGCTGACGGGACCGAGCCGGACCGTGGCGGGCGTACCGGTCCCGGTGGCCGCGGCCTCCTCGGAGGCGCCGGTGCGGCGGGCGACGGCGTGGATGCGGGCGAGGAGTTCGCCGGTGTCGTAGGGCTTGACGACGTAGTCGTCGGCGCCCATGTTCAGGCCGTGGATGCGGGAGCGTACGTCGGCGCGCGCGGTCACCATGATGACGGGGGTGGCGGTGCGCTTGCGGATCTTGCCGCACACCTCGTACCCGTCCTGGTCGGGCAGGCCGAGGTCGAGCAGGATCACCCCGTAGGGAGAGGCTCCGGGCAGGGCGCCGGCGGGCAGCAGTGCCTGCAGGGCCTCCTCGCCGTTGCGGGCGTGGGTGACCCGGAAGCCGTGCCGGGCGAGGATCGCGGACAGGGCGGCGGCGACGTGATCGTCGTCCTCGACGAGCAGCAGTCTCATGTCGTCCCCCTCTCCTCTTCTCGCTCCACGGACTTCCCCGGGCATGGTCACACGGATGGCCGCAAGGTGGCCATCATGCATACACGCCGATGCGGAGTCCCACGTCAAGGGGGTTCCGCCGCGGCGCGCCTTCCGTTACGCACCCGGTACGCGCCTCATTCGGCCACACAGGCGCCGCGCACGGAGCGTATCCGGGGGAAGCCGGATCGTTATGCTCAATTCTCCCTCAGATGTGATGACGTTGTGGACGTCACGTCACTACTGTCCTCCCAACCGAGGAGGACGGAGCAAGAAGCCGATGAGCGGAGTATCAGTGACCAAGGACGTGCAGGACGCGGCCGGTGCCGCGGACGACCTGGTCGTACTGAGCAACGTCAACAAGCACTTCGGCGCGCTGCACGTGCTTCAGGACATCGATCTGAGCATTGCCCGCGGTGAGGTAGTCGTCGTGATCGGTCCCTCGGGATCGGGCAAGTCCACGCTGTGCCGGACGATCAACCGTCTGGAGACCATCGACTCGGGCACCATCACGCTCGACGGCAAGGAACTGCCCTCCGAGGGCAAGGAGCTGGCCCGGCTGCGCGCCGACGTCGGCATGGTCTTCCAGTCGTTCAATCTCTTCGCGCACAAGACGGTGCTGGAGAACGTCGTGCTGGGCCAGGTCAAGGTCCGCAAGACGGACGGGGCCGCGGCGCGCGAGAAGGCGGTGGCCCTGCTGGACCGGGTGGGCGTCGGCTCGCAGGCCGACAAGTACCCGGCGCAGCTCTCCGGCGGCCAGCAGCAGCGCGTGGCGATCGCCCGGGCGCTGGCCATGGAGCCGAAGGTCATGCTGTTCGACGAGCCGACCTCGGCTCTCGACCCGGAGATGATCAACGAGGTGCTGGAGGTCATGCAGCAGCTCGCCCGTGAGGGGATGACCATGGTGGTCGTCACGCACGAGATGGGCTTCGCCCGCTCCGCGGCCAACCGGGTCGTCTTCATGGCCGACGGAAAGATCGTCGAAGAGGCCACCCCCGAGCAGTTCTTCAGCAACCCGCGCAGTGACCGCGCGAAGGACTTCCTGTCGAAGATCCTCCACCACTGAGGTTCTCGTCTGGTAGTCATCCGTATGCGGATCGCCGCCGGATCGGTTCCTGTCGGCCGCGCGTACGCCGTAAGCGTCGCTCGTCGTTCAACAACGTCTCAT
The DNA here is from genome assembly GCF_042894695.1 of Streptomyces sp. NPDC001513. Taxonomy (NCBI): domain Bacteria; kingdom Bacillati; phylum Actinomycetota; class Actinomycetes; order Kitasatosporales; family Streptomycetaceae; genus Streptomyces; species Streptomyces sp. NPDC001513. The sequence goes on along the minus strand of NZ_JBIAVU010000007.1, from coordinate 40,088 downwards.
CCGAGGGAAGTTCACCATGAAGATCTCCAAGGCCGCAGCGGCCGCGGCCGTCGCCGTCGCCCTTTCCCTGACCGCGACCGCGTGTGGCGGCAGCGAGAAGGACGCCGCCAGTGACGGCGGTGCCTCCGGTGGCGCCAAGACGGACAAGGTCGTCGTCGGCATCAAGTACGACCAGCCCGGTCTGGGCCTGAAGACCCCGGACGGCAAGTTCACGGGCTTCGACGTCGACGTCGCCACATACGTGGCCAAGGAGCTCGGCTACGAGCCGAACCAGATCGAGTTCAAGCAGGCCCCCAGCGCTGAGCGCGAGAACCTGATCTCGAACGGTGACGTGAAGTTCGTCGTCGCGACCTACTCGATCAACGACAAGCGCAAGGAGAAGGTCGACTTCGCCGGCCCGTACTTCCTCGCGCACCAGGACCTGCTGGTCCGCGCCGACGACACGAGCATCACCAAGGTCGAGGACCTGAACAAGAAGAAGCTCTGCTCGGTCACCGGCTCGACCTCGGCGCAGAACATCAAGAAGACCCTGGCCCCCGAGGCCGACCTGCTGGAGCAGGGTGGCTACTCCGAGTGCCTGACCGGCCTGGAGAACAAGGCCGTCGACGCCCTGACCACGGACAACTCGATCCTCGCCGGTTACGCCGCGCAGGAGAAGAACAAGGGCAAGTTCAAGCTCGTCGGCCTGAGCATGAGCAACGAGAACTACGGCATCGGTCTGAAGAAGGGCGACAAGGAGCTCCAGACCAAGATCAACGCCGCGCTCAAGAAGATGGTCGAGGACGGCAGCTGGCAGAAGGCCGTGGACAAGAACCTCGGCCCGGCCAACTACAAGAACGAGCCTGCCCCGCAGATCACCGAAGGCAGCTGATTCATCGGTGAGGAGCGTCGCCGCCCGCCTGCCGCGGGCGGCGGCGCACCTCACCGGCCATCCTGGGGAGAGCGCAGGGCATCGTGTTCGATTTTCTTGATTCCGGGCAGTACGACGTGCTCGGAGCCTTCTGGGTGACGGTTCAGCTCACCCTCTACTCGGCGGCCGGATCCCTGATCTGGGGCACCGCCCTGGCCGGGATGCGGGTCAGCCCGGTCCCGCTGCTGCGGGGCTTCGGCACCGCGTACGTCAACCTGGTGCGCAACACCCCGCTGACGCTGCTGATCGTCGGCTGCTCGCTGGGACTCAACCAGACCCTCGGCATCGCCCTGGGCGGCGAAACGTTCAAGGAGACCGGCTTCCGGCTCGCGGTCCTCGGACTGATCGCCTACACCGGCACCTTCGTCTGCGAGGCCCTGCGCTCCGGTATCAACACCGTGCCCGTGGGTCAGGCCGAGGCGGCCCGCGCGCTGGGACTGAGCTTCTTCCAGGTGCTCACCCTGATCGTGCTCCCCCAGGCCTTCCGGGCGGTCATCGCACCGCTCGCCAACGTACTGATCGCGCTCACCAAGAACACCACGGTGGCGGCGACCATCGGCGTGGCCGAGGCGGCCCTGCTGATGAAGGAAATGCTCGAGAACGAGGCGCAGGCGGTCTTCGCGGTCTTCGCGGTCTTCGCCCTCGGTTTCGTCCTGCTGACCCTGCCCACCGGTCTTCTGCTGGGCTGGGTCGCCAAGCGAGTGGCGGTGAAGCGATGACCTCCGTGCTGTACGACGCCCCGGGCCCCAAGGCCAAGGCGCGCAACTGGATCTACAGCGGGATCTTCGTCGTCCTGTTCGGGCTCGTCCTGTGGTGGGCGCTGTCCCTCATGGGCGAGAAGGGCCAGCTCGACGCCGACAAGTGGTCGCCCTTCGTCACCGACAGCCGGGTCTGGACCACGTACCTGATCCCCGGCCTGGTGGAGACCCTCAAGGCCGGCGCGCTCGCCATGGTGATCGCCCTCCCGCTCGGCGCGGTGCTGGGCATCGGCCGGCTGTCCGACCACGCCTGGGTGCGGGCGGCGGTCAGCGCGTGGGTGGAGTTCTTCCGTGCCATCCCCGTGCTGATGCTGATGCTGTTCAGCAACGCGCTGTTCGCGCCGCAGTTCATGGACGTCCCCTCCGACACCCGGCCGTTCTGGGCCGTGGTCACGGGCCTGGTCCTCTACAACTCGGCCGTCATCGCCGAGATCGTCCGGGCCGGCGTGCTCTCCCTGCCCCGCGGCCAGACAGACGCGGCCAAGGCGATCGGCATGCGCAAGGGTCAGACCATGACCTACGTGCTGATCCCGCAGGCCGTCACGGCGATGCTGCCGGCCCTGGTCAGCCAGCTCGTGGTGATCCTCAAGGACACCGCGCTCGGCGGTGCCCTGCTCGGCTTCGCGGAACTGCTCTCCACGTACCGGCAGATCTCGGCCAACTACAGCAACGCCATCGCGACCCTCGTCGTGATCGCCCTGATCTACATCGTGGTGAACTTCGTCCTCACCACCTTCGCCTCCCAGCTGGAAGGCCGGCTGCGGAAGTCGAAGAAGGGCACCGGCGCCGTGCTCGGCGCGGAGGAGATCGACGACGCGGTCCCCGGCGCGAACACGGCGGCCGGAGCCTGACGCCGGAGTCCCCTTCGGGCGACCCCCCGGTCTGACATACGGTCAGTCATAGTGCGTAGCCTGTGTGGTGCGGCGGAGCTCATCCGCCGCACCACACTGCGTTGTCCCGACGGGGGGCACTTGACGCAGGCACCTCCAATGGGTTGCATACGTTCTGTGATCACATACCGGACATCGGGAGCCACATCATGGACCCGGTGATCGTCGTCGGCGCGGGACCCGTCGGGCTGTCCCTGGCCCTCGCCCTGGCCGGCCAGGGCGTGCCCTCCGTCGTGCTCGACGAAGGGCCCGGCAAGGAGGAACCGCGCCCGGCCCGTACGGTCGTCCTGCACGCCGACACGGCGACCATGGCCCACCGGCTGGGCTGTACGACGCTGCGCGACGAAGGGGCGCACTTCGCCGCCTGGCGCACCATGCGGCGCGGCCGGGACGCCCAGCGGATCACCTTCGAGGACCACCCGGCCCCCCTGCACGTGCCGCAGCACGCGCTGACGCGCGGGCTGCGCGACGCCGCCGCGGCGCACCCGCTGGTCCAGCTGGTCACCGAGAGCCGTCTGGACGCCGTGGAACAGGACGGCCACGGCATCACCGCCCACACCCGGGGCGCCGAGACCACGTGGTGGCGCGGGAGTTACCTGGTCGGCTGCGACGGGGCCCGTTCCACCGTGCGCAAGCTGCTCGGCATCCGTTTCCCCGGCCGCACCGCCGTGGAGCGGCACGCCGTGGCCGCGCTGCGCACCGAACTCCCCTGGCCGGGCGAGGCCTTGCTGCACCGCAGCGCGCCGCGGGAGGTCACCTCCCGGCCGCTGCCCGACGGGGTGTGGCGGCTGGACTGGCTGCTGCCCGCCCGCGGGGAGCTGGTCACTCCCGACACGCTGGTGACCCTGATCCGGGACACCCTCGCGGTGTGGTGCGGTGGCAGCACTCCCCCGTACGACCTCATCGACACCGGGGTCCACACCCTGCACCACCGCCTCGCCCGGCGCTGGCGCGACGGCCGCGCCTTCCTCGCCGGCGACGCGGCGCACCTGCTGGGCGCGCTCGGCACCCAGGGGGTCGAGGAGGGGCTCCGGGATGCCGAGAACCTCGCGTGGAAGCTGTCCCTGGCCTGGCACCAGGGGGCCTCCGAGGCCCTGCTCGACAGCTACGAGGGCGAGCGGCGCACCGCGGTCGCCTCCCGGCTGCGCGCGGCCGACCAGGCGATGCCGACGCTGCGGGCCGGCGGCGGCCTGCGCACCTATCTGCCCGGAGCAGCGCGCTCCGCCGAATCCCTCCTCACCGACGGCCACCTCGGGCGCGGACCGCTGGGCGCGGAGCCGGCGTACGCCCCGCCGGTCGCCGTACGCGAGGTGCCGACGGCCACGGAACCGGGCGGTCCGGTGGCGAACGTCCCGGTGACCGCGCCCGACGGGTCGACGGTGCCGCTGCGGGACCTGCTGGGGCAGGGGCGGCTGCTGGTGGTCCTGGTCGCGCCGGGCACCGGGGTCTGGGACCGGCGCCACTGGCTCGGCGCCGGGCTGATGCCCCGCCTCGCCGCGGCGGTGAGCGCCCTTCCGGTCCGTACCGATCTGCTGGTCGCGGACTCCTACCCGGGTGCGCCGGCCCACACCGTGCTGCTCGTACGGCCGGACGGGCACCTGGCGGCGACCTTCGCGGGGGTCCGCCCGGCGGAGCTGTACGAGGCGGCGGACACGGTCCGGGCGGGTGCGCCCGCCTCCCGGCTGCCCGCCCCGTCGACGACACCGACCGTGGTGATCGATTGACCGCCCTCCCGGACTCGTGGTTCACTCGCCGAATGACCGGCAACGACGTACGCCTGTGGCGGAGGGTCCATATGGACCTGCTCCGCTACGCGGGCTGCGTGTGTCGCCCTTCCTGTTGATTCGCCCTTCCCTTCGCGCGCCCCGTGCCGTCCACCGGCCTGCGCGCACCTCCGCGAACCCAGGAACGGTCCCCTTTCATGTCTGCACCCGCGTCCACCACACGCCCGTACACCCCTGAGCGGCCGCCGGCCGGCGGCCCCACGGCCGCCGAACTCCTCGACTTCGCCCTCCGCACGGCGGCCGACCCCGCCGCCGTGGCCTCGCTCCCGCTCGATCCCGAGGGCCGCACCTGGATCCGGCTGGACGGGCCGGGCGGCAGCGAGGCCTGGCTGATCGGCTGGCCGCCGGGTACCGGCACCGGCTGGCACGACCACGCCGAATCGCGGGGCGCGTTCGCCACCGCCCGGGGGCGGCTCACCGAACACTCGCTGGCCGTACGGCTGCCCTCCGAGGGCTGGCGCTCGCTGGAACTGGCCCCCGACGTCGACCGCAGCCGCACGCTGGACGCGGGCACCGGGCGGGCCTTCCTGGAGCACCACGTGCACGAGGTCCTCAACGAGTCCCCGACCGAGCACGCGGTCTCGGTGCACGCGTACTACCCGCCGCTCCCGCTGATCCGCCGCTACAGCCGCAGCGGCCCGGTGCTCCACCTGGAGCACGTCGAGCGCCCGGCGGACTGGCAGTGAGCGCCCCCGTCGGCATCGACGAGCTGCTGGAGCGGGTCCGCGCGGGCTACACCCGTATCGGCCCGGAGGAGGCGTACGCCGCCTCCCGCGCGGGCGCGCTGCTGGTGGACATCCGCTACCAGGCCCTGCGCGAGCGCGACGGCCTGATCCCGGGGGCGCTGGTGGTCGAACGCAACGAACTGGAATGGCGCCTGGACCCCCGCGGCAGCCACCGCGCCCCCGAAGCCACCGGCCACGACCTCCAGGTGGTGGTGATCTGCAACGAGGGCTACGCCTCCAGCCTCGCCACGGCCTCCCTCCACACCCTGGGCCTCCACCGCGCCACCGACCTGACCGGCGGCTTCCAGGCCTGGAAATCAGCGGGCCTGCCCGTCACCCCTTCCTGACGCCCTGGGCTCCGCCCGGACCCGCTCCTCAGACGCCGGACCGGCTGAAAGATCCAGCCCCGCCGACATCTGAGGCGTGGGGTCTCAGGGGCGGCGCCCCCGCAACGGCGCCGCGCGGGCATGGCTTCGGAGGCTGGGCCAGCCCTTGGCCATCCGCAGCACCGGCCGCCGCTTCGCCCTGGCCAGTCCCCACATCGCGAACTCCCGGAACCGTTCGGCGGTGTACGTCGCGAGCGTGTTCACCACGGCGATCACGGTGAAGGCCAGGGGACGAGCCCCATCGCCGGCAAGTCGGCCCCGACCGCCGCGCACATCGGGAAGAGCTTGCGGAGCGGTGCGCGGCCTGGTTCGAGACCGTGCTCAGTCGGCCGGTCAGCCGCGAACAGTGGCTTCACAAGGGCAGGGTGTACGCGACCGGCTGGGCCTTCGCGGACACCAGGGAGCCGCTGGTCCGCAGTGTCGACAACACCGCGGCGGCACACAACCGCAGACAGGCCCTCATCCGCGTCGGGTTCTGGCTCACATGAACAAAGCCGGGCCCGGCGGTTCACTCACCCGGGTAGCCGAGCTCGTCGGCGTCCTCGCCCTCCGCCTCCAGCGCGCGGCGCACCACCCGCAGGGCCATGCCCTCCGGGTATCCCTTGCGGGCGAGCATCCCGGCGAGGCGGCGGATCCGCTTGTCGCGCTCCAGGCCCCGGGTGGCGCGGAGCTTGCGCTCCACGAGCTCCCGGGCGGTCTCCTCCTCCTGCTCGGAGTCGAGCAGTTCCAGGGCCTCCTCCACGAGGGTGGCGTGCACCCCCTTGGTCCGGAGCTCCTGGGCGAGCGCCCGGCGGGCCAGGCCCCGGCCGCGGTGGCGGGACTCGACCCAGGCTCCGGCGAAGGCGGCGTCGTCGATCAGGCCCACCTCCTCGTACCGGGAGAGGACCTGCTGCGACACCTCCTCGGGGATGCCCCGCTTGTGCAGGGCGTCCGCGAGCTGGCGCCGGGTGCGCGGGCTCCCCGTGAGCAGGCGCAGGCAGATCGCCCGCGCCTGCTCCTCGGGGCTCTGGGGCGGCAGTTCCTGACGGTCCTCACGACCGCGCCTGCTCCTGCCGCCCCCTTCCTGCTCCCGCACGGGTCAGCTCTTGGCCACGGCGGCCTTGGCCGTCGTCTTGGCCTTCGACGCCGGGGCGGGCACGGCGGCGGCGGTCGCGTCGGCGGCTGCGGCACCGGCCTCGGGGGCGGCGGTGTCGGCGTCCTTGCGGACCCCCACGCCCAGCTTCTCCTTGATCTTCCGCTCGATCTCGTCGGAGAGGGCGGGGTTGTCGCAGAGGAACTTCCGCGCGTTCTCCTTGCCCTGGCCGAGCTGGTCGCCCTCGTACGTGTACCAGGCGCCGGCCTTGCGCACGAAGCCGTGCTCGACGCCCATGTCGATCAGACCGCCCTCGCGGCTGATGCCGTGGCCGTAGAGGATGTCGAACTCGGCCTGCTTGAACGGGGGCGCGACCTTGTTCTTGACCACCTTGACGCGGGTGCGGTTGCCGACCGCGTCCGTGCCGTCCTTCAGGGTCTCGATACGGCGGATGTCGAGGCGCACGGAGGCGTAGAACTTCAGCGCGCGGCCACCGGTGGTGGTCTCCGGCGAGCCGAACATCACACCGATCTTCTCGCGGAGCTGGTTGATGAAGATCGCGGTGGTCTTGGACTGGTTGAGCGCACCGGTGATCTTCCGGAGCGCCTGGCTCATCAGTCGGGCCTGGAGACCCACGTGCGAGTCGCCCATCTCGCCCTCGATCTCCGCGCGCGGCACCAGGGCCGCGACGGAGTCGATGACGATCAGGTCGAGGGCACCGGAGCGGACGAGCATGTCCACGATCTCCAGTGCCTGCTCGCCGGTGTCCGGCTGCGACAGGATGAGGTTGTCGGTGTCGACGCCGAGGGCCTTCGCGTACTCGGGGTCGAGCGCGTGCTCGGCGTCCACGAAGGCGACGGTGCCGCCGGCCTTCTGCGCATTGGCCACGGCGTGCAGGGTCAGGGTCGTCTTACCGGAGGACTCCGGCCCGTACACCTCGATCACGCGGCCGCGGGGCAGCCCGCCGACGCCGAGCGCGATGTCCAGCGCGGTCGACCCGGTGGGGATGACCTCGATGGGGTCGTTCGGCTTGTCGCCGAGGCGCATGACCGCACCCTTGCCGAATTGCCGTTCAATCTGTGCGAGCGCGGCGTCGAGAGCCTTCTCGCGGTCGGTGCCTGCCATGGGTTCCACCCGGTTTGCTTGAGTCGATCGCTTCACGCCATTGACGCTAATGCCTGCCACTGACAATGCGCCTCCACGACCGGTTCGGCTGTGGATAACTCATCAGAATGGATGTTCGATTTTCCTGTCAAGCGCACCACGCCCACCGGCCCACCGACCCTCCGGACGGGCTTCCGCCGACGGCTGCCGGCAGCTGCGGGCTTCCGCCGGCGGCTACCGGCTGAGCGACCTGAGCGCCGCCGCGTCGTACGGCTTCAGCTCGTCGAAGCGGTTGCCGAGGACCTTCGCCGCCCACTGCGGGTCCTGGAGCAGCGCCCGCCCCACGGCGACCATGTCGAACTCGTCGCGTTCCATGCGGTCCAGGAGGTTGTCGATGTCGCCGAGCGCCGCACCCTCGCCGGCGAAGGAGCGGATGAAGTCGCCGTCGAGGCCGACCGAGCCGACGGTGATGGCCGGCCGGCCGGTGAGCTTCCTGGTCCAGCCTGCCAGGTTCAGGTCCGAGCCCTCGAACTCCGGGATCCAGTAGCGCCGGGTGGAGGCGTGGAACGCGTCGACGCCCGCCGCCGCCAGCGGGGCCAGGATCGCCTCCAGCTCCTCCGGGGTCTGCGCGAGCCGCGCGTCGTAGGCCTCCTGCTTCCACTGCGAGTAGCGGAAGATCACCGGGAAGTCCGCCGCGACGCGCTCGCGCACCGCGGCCACGATCTCCGCGGCGAACTTCGTACGGGCCACCGCGTCGCCGCCGTAGCCGTCGGTGCGGCGGTTGGTCCGCTCCCACAGGAACTGGTCGAGCAGGTAGCCGTGGGCGCCGTGCAGCTCGACGCCGTCGAAGCCGATCCGCTCGGCTTCCGCGGCGGCGTCGGCGAACGCGCCGATGACGTCGTCGAGGTCGGCGCGGGTCATCGCCTTGCCGGTCCCCTCGGTGCCGTCGACGCGGATGCCGGAGGGTCCGACGGCGGGCGCGTCGGCGTACGGCTCCTCGCCCTGGTTGCGCACCATGCCTATGTGCCACAGCTGGGGCACGATCGTGCCGCCCGCCTCGTGCACGGCCGCGGCGACCTTCGCCCACCCCGCCAGCTGGTCCTCGCCGTGGAACCGCGGCACCCGGTCGCTCTGCCCGGCGGAGTCGTGACCGACGTAGGTGCCCTCGGTGACGATCAGGCCCACACCGGCGGCAGCCCGGCTGGCGTAGTACGCCTGCACGTCCTCGCCGGGCACGCCGCCGGGGGAGAACATCCGCGTCATCGGCGCCATCGCGATGCGGTTGGGGACGGTCAGGCCGTTCAGCCGGACGGGCCGGGAGAGGATCTCGGCCGCGCGGGAGGCGGTGGACGTGGAGACGGTCATGCGGTCCTCCGGGTTGAGGCTGTGGCTCGTCGGAGTGGCAACGAGAAGTGCATAGTACACATGTTATGTATCATGCATATTGCCGCGTCCGCGATAATGGAGCGCCGGAAGGAGCGGGAGGCGCAGTGCTGGAGAAACTGGAGCGGGAGCTGATGCTGCTCTCACGGCACCAGGTGCTCGCCCGGCGCGAGCGCGACCCCGAACGCCTGGAGCGGTCGGCGTACCTGCTGCTCAGCCGGATCGACACGCAGGGCCCCATGTCCATCGGGCAGCTGGCGGAGGCCTTCGGGCTCGACACCTCGACCGTGAACCGCCAGACGGCCGCGCTGCTGCGCTGCGGTCTGGCCGAGCGGGTCGCGGACCCCGACGGCGGCATGGCCCGCAAGCTGCGCATCACCGCCGAGGGCGGGAGCCGGCTCGCCGAGGACCGCGAGGTCAACCGGTCCTGCCTGGCCCGGGTGGTCGCGGACTGGTCCCCCGAGGAAGTACGGGAGCTGGCGGACGTCCTGGTCCGGCTCAACCGCAGCGCCGAGGCCCTCGAGGGGCGGTACTGGCCGCGCACGGAGGAAGACGGGGGCCCGTCACAGTGCCCCGCCACACCGTGACGGGGCACTGTGAGCGGGCGTCGGCCCTGTCCGGGCGGGCCCGCCCACCGACACGGCCCCTGTTGCGGCGTCACCAACTGACAACCCAGGGTTGACACTCTCTCGACTGTCAACCTACGGTTGCACCCATGACGAACCCTTCCGTGGAACCCGTTCGCATGACCAATCCGGTGCGCCTCGACGACCTGATCGAGGCCATCAACAAGGTCCACACCGACCCCCTGGAGCAGCTCAGCGGCGCCGTCGTCGCCGCCGAGGCCCTCGGGGACGTCGCGGACCACCTCATCGGCCACTTCGTCGACCAGGCACGCCGCTCCGGCGCCTCCTGGACCGACATCGGCCGCAGCATGGGCGTCACCCGCCAGGCGGCCCAGAAGCGCTTCGTCCCCAAGGCGGACAAGGAGGGCGCCGCCGCGCTCGACCCGAACGCGGGCTTCGGCCGCTTCACCCCCCGTGCCCGCAACGTCGTCATGACCGCGCAGAACGAGGCCCGCGCCGCCGGCGGCGTCGAGATCCGCACCGACCACCTGGTCCTGGGCCTGCTGGCCGAGCCCGAGAGCTTCGCGGGTCTCGCCCTGGGCGCCCAGGGGGTCACGGCGGACGACGTGCGCGCCGCCGTGGCCGCCGTACTCCCCCCGCCCCAGGCTGAGGTCCCCGACCTCATCCCCTTCGACGCGTCCGCGAAGAAGGCCCTGGAGCTCACCTTCCGCGAGGCCCTGCGCCTGGGTCACGACTACGTCGGCACCGAGCACATCCTGCTCGCGCTGCTGGAGCTGGAGAACGGCGAGGGCCCGCTGAGCGGCCTCGGCGTGAGCAAGGCCGCCGCCGAGGCGACCGTCACCGCAGCCGTGGAAAGCGCACTCGGCGCCGCCGGGGACGCGCAGTAGAGGAGTCCGCCTCCTCCGTCAGCGCGTAGCGCTTCACGTACGCGCCGAGGAAGGCCTGCAGCGTGGCGACGGCCGGGATCGCGATGAGCGCCCCGACCGCGCCCAGCAGGGCGGTGCCCGCGATGACCGATCCGAAGGCGACCGCCGGATGGATGTCCACGGTCTTCGAGGTCAGCTTGGGCTGCAGGACGTAGTTCTCGAACTGCTGGTAGACCACCACGAAACCGAGGACGTAGAGCGCGTACCAGGGGTCGACGGTGAAGGCGATCAGAACCGGCAGCGCACCCGCGAGATAGGTGCCGATGGTGGGAACGAACTGGGAGACCAGCCCCACCCACATCGCGAGGGCGGGCGCGTACGGCACGCCGAGGATCGCCAGCACGATGTAGGTGGCGATGCCGGAGATCAGCGCCATCAGCCCGCGCGAGTACAGGTAGCCGCCCGTCTTGCTGACGGCGATCTCCCAGGCGCGCAGCACCTCGGCCTGCTTGGCGGGCGGCAGTACGGAGCACAGGGCGCGCCGCAGCCGCGGTCCGTCGGCGGCGAAGTAGAAGGAGAACAGCCCGATCGTCAGCAGCTTGAAGAGTCCGCCGAGCACCGTGGCGGAGACGTCGAGCACGCCGGACGCGCTGTTCTGCACGTACTTGCGCAGCCAGTCGGAGCGCAGCACGCTCTCCTGGATCTCCAGCCGGGACAGATCGGTGTGGAAGGTGGAGTTGATCGCCTTGATCACGGAGTCGAGGTAGCCCGGGAAGCCCTCGACCATGGCGACGATCTGCCCGGCGAGCAGCGAGCCGAGCAGCGCGAGAAAGCCGGCGGTCACGATGAGCACCGCCAGGAACGTCACGAAGGTGGCGAGCCCGCGGCGCATGCCGCGGGCCGCCATCCCGGACACCGCCGGTTCGATCGCGAGCGCGAGGAAGAACGCGATCAGGATGTTGACGAGCAGCCCGATGAGCTGGTGGAAGGCCCAGCTGCCGAGCTGGAAGCAGGCGACGAGCGCCAGCACGAGGATCACGGCGCGCGGCAGCCAGCGCGGCATCCGCGCCTCCGCCCATCCGGGGGCCGCACCGGGCGGAGGGCTCCCCGCGCCGCCGGAGCCGGCCTGCGGGACGGGGCCGCCGGGGGCTACGGGACGTCGGGAGCCGCCGGGGCCCTCACCGGCGCTTCCGGCACGTGCGTCGCCCGGATCGGGGACGTCGGCGGGCTGGTCGTCGGTCGTCGTCTCATCACTGGCTGCCACGCCGCCAAGTCTGGCCCACCGACCGCCCGAATCACGAAGCGGTGCGCGGCGGCGTCAGCGCAGCGACGCCGGCACGTCCATCGCCGAACACACGGCACGCCACACTTCCTTGGCCTCCCAGCCCGCGTCCAGCGCCTGGTGGACGGTCCGCCCGCCCAGCTGGGTCATGACGTGGTCCCGTGCGAAGGAGTCGGCGTAGCCCGCGCCGAAGTGCTCGGCCATACGCTCCCAGAAAATCGTCAACCGCATGCGTCCAGTATCCCGCCCCGGGAGAGTGCACCGGCCGCGTTCGCCCCTCCCGGCCGCACCGCCGCGTCCTACGTTGCACGCATGCCCGGAGACGAAGCTTCCTCGCAGACGTCGCAGACCCCACGGCCCACACGGGCCCCCCAGTCCCCGCAGAACCCACAGTCCCCACAGCCCACGCAGAGCCCGCAGAACCCCGAGAGTCCGCAGGGCCCGCTGGCCCGCGCCGAGCAGTTCATCTGGCTCACGGCCCGCGTGCTGGAGCAGCGGCGGTTCGCGTTCCACTTCCTCGGCGGGGACGCCGACCCGGTGGACACCGCCCTCGGTTCGTACCTCAACGGCGACGGCGGCTACGGTCACGCCCTCGATCCGGATCTACGCGGTCCGCTCAGCCAGCCCCTGCACACCGCGCACGCGCTGCGCGTGCTGGACAGCCTGGGCCGCTGCGCCGGGCAGCGCATCGAGCGGCTCTGCCGCCACCTGACCGGGGTCTCCACCCCGGACGGCGCGCTTCCGGTGGTCTCCCCGGCCCCGCGGGCCTACCCGGCGGCCCCGTACCACCCGACGTACGACGCCCCGCCGGGCGAGCTGCTGACCACGGGCCCGATCGTCGGCCTGCTGCACCGCAACCGGGTCTGGCACGCCTGGCTCTTCCGGGCCACCGACTTCTGCTGGGACCGGGTCGAGAACCTGCGCCACTCGCATCCGTACGAGGTCCAGAGCGCGGTGGCCTTCCTCGACGGCGTCCCGGACCGGGCGCGCGCCGCGGCGGCCGCGGACCGGCTGGGCCGGCTGGTGCGCGAGCAGCGGCTCGTGGTGCTGGATCCGCGGCGGCGGCCGGAGTACCCGCCGGCTCCGGGCTACGCGCCGGGCGAGCAGCTGTTCCCGCACGACGTCGCGCGGCGGCCCGAGTCGCTGGCCCGCGGCTGGTTCACGGACGAGGAGATGCGCCGCTCGCTGGACTTCCTGACCGCCGCCCAGCAGGTGGACGGCGGCTGGCCGGTCCGCCGCGAGGCCTGGGCGCCGGGGAGTTCGCTGGAACGGCGGCCGATCGCCACGCTGGAGGCCCTGCTGACCCTGCGGGCGTACGGGCGCCTGCCGGACGGGATCAGCCGCCCAGGGCCCGTACCCCCGCGGTGACGAGGACGGCGGCCGCGACCACGACCAGGAACGGGGCCCGCAGCAGCAGCGCCAGCCCGGCGGCGGCGAGCCCGGCGGCACGGGCGTCGACGACGAGGGCGGATCCGGTGCTGAAGGTCTGCTGGGCGGTGAGCGCGGCGAGCAGCGCGACGGGCAGCAGGGCGGCCAGCCGGCGCACCGTCGGCCGCTCCAGGGCCCCGGCGGGGACGAGCAGCCCGGCGAGCTTGACGGCGTAGCAGCCGACGACGGTGATTCCGATGGCGATCCAGACGTTCACGGCCGGCGTCCCTTCATCCACAGCACGACGGGGGCGGCCAGGGCCGCGATCAGCACGGGCACCCCGGCGGGCAGCACGGGCAGGAAGCCGAGCCCGAGCACGAGCGCGAGGGCGGCGACCGCCCGCTCGGTGGCGGTCTTCAGCATCGGCGCGAGCAGGGCCAGGAACACGGCGGGCCCGGCGGCGTCCAGCCCCCACGCCTGGGTGTCCCCGATGGCCTCGGCGCCGAGCGCGCCGAGCAGGGTGGTCAGGTTCCAGAGCGCGTACAGGCTGAGCCCGGTGACGGTGAAGCCGAGCCGGGCCGACTTCCGGTCGGGCTGGGCCAGCGCCACGGCGGTGGTCTCGTCGATCACCCAGTGCGCGGCGAAGGGCCGTACGGCGCGGGGCAGCTTGAGCAGCTGGGACAGCCGCAGCCCGTAGAAGGCGTTGCGGGTGCCGAGGAAGAAGGCCCCGGCTGCGGCGGTGAACGGGTTCCCGCCCGCGGCGAGCGCTCCGACCAGGGCGAACTGCGAGGCGCCGGTGAAGACGAGCAGGCTCAGCACACAGGCCTGGAGGGTGCTGATGCCGGCTCCGGCGGCGGTCACCCCGAAGGCGAACCCGGACAGCCCGACGGCCACCCCGACCCCGAGCGCGTCCCGGATGACGGCGGCCCGGGGCCGCTCGTCGGGCACGGGCGTCTCTCGTATCTCTGGCTCTGTGACCAGCTGCTTCTCTTGCACACCCCGAAACTACGCGGAGCCCGCCACGCGGGTCTTGTACGTTCTTGCGCGGGCTCGGGCCGCCCGGACAGGCCCTAGCCGGCCCGCCCCCGCCGGTACGCGCCCGGCGGGACGCCCACGATGCGGGTGAAGTGCCGGTTCAGGTGCGGCTGGTCGGTGAAGCCGACGGTGACGGCCGCCTCCGCCGGCGGGGTGCCCCCGTCGAGCAGCCGGCGGGCCCGGCGGACCCGGGCGTCGGTCAGCCAGGTGTGCGGCGGCATCCCGTACTGCTCGCGGAAGGCCCTCAGCAGCGCGAACGGGCTGGTCCCGAGGTCCGCCGCGAGCTGCTCCAGCGACGGTGGGTCGGCCATCCGCTCCGCCAGCACCGCCCGGGCCCGTTCGGCGTCGGCGGCGCCCGCGCGCCGTGCCGTACGGGCCGGCAGCGGGCCCGCGTGCCGGGTCAGCATCCGCGCCACGACTCCCCGCAGCAGCGTGTCGGCGGCCAGCGCGTTCCCGGCCTCGGCGGCCCGGTGCACCTCGGTGATCGTCCGCGAGCCGTGCGGGTCGGTGACCACGTCGGCCGTGAAGCCGGGGGTGCCGCGCAGGGTGCCGATCTCGTCGGCGACCTCGGTGATCAGCTCGCGGGAGGGGTAGAGGGTGGAATAGGCCCAGCCCTCGGGCACCCCGGCGCGCGCGGTGTGCGGCACCTCGGGGTTGATCAGGACCACGCTGCCCGGTCCGGCGCGCACGATGTGGCCGGGCAGGCCCACCTCCTCGATGCCGCCGGTGACGGCCGCGATGACGTACCCGTCGTGCGCGTGGCGCGGGAAGGTGTGGCGTACGTAGTGGGCGCGCAGCAGGTCGAGCCCGGGCAGCTCCGCGTACTGCCAGTGCCGCGCCCACTCCCGGCCGCCCTGTTCCGTCCCCATCCCCCCATTCTGCGCCCCGGCGGCCAACCACGTTTCCCCAGGTCCGGGCCGTTGTCAGTGGCCGGGTGCACGATGGGGGCATGGCAGGCGCTGCGCTCGACTCGTTCTCCCCCGCGACCCGCTCGTGGTTCACGGGGGCCTTCCGTACGCCCACCACCGCCCAGGAGGGTGCCTGGCGGGCGATCGGGGAGGGCTCGGACGTGCTGGTCGTGGCTCCGACCGGCTCCGGCAAGACGCTGGCCGCGTTCCTCGCCGCCCTCGACCGGCTCGCCTCGACCCCGCCGCCCGCGGAGTCGAAGAAGCGCTGCCGCGTGCTGTACGTGTCGCCCCTGAAGGCCCTGGCCGTCGACGTGGAGCGCAATCTGCGCAGCCCGCTGACCGGGATCCGGCAGGAGTCCGTCCGGCTCGGCCTGCCCGAGCCGGACATCCGGGTCGGGATCCGCTCCGGTGACACCCCGCCCGCCGAGCGGCGGGCGCTGGCCACCCGCCCGCCGGACATCCTCATCACCACCCCCGAGTCGCTGTTCCTGATGCTGACCTCGGCGGCCCGGGACGCCCTCACCGGGATCGAGACGGTGATCCTGGACGAGGTGCACGCCGTCGCCGGGACCAAGCGCGGCGCCCACCTCGCCCTCTCCCTGGAGCGGCTCGACGAGCTGCTGCCACGCCCGGCGCGCCGGATCGGGCTGTCGGCGACGGTCCGGCCGGTGGACGAGGTGGCCCGGTACCTCGCGCCGCGCGGCAGGGTGGAGATCGTCCAGCCGCCCTCCGCCAAGGAGTTCGACCTGTCGGTGGTCGTCCCGGTGCAGGACATGGGAGAGCTGGGCGGCTCGCCCGCGACCGAGGGCAAGGAGGGCGGGGACAAGCCGTCGATCTGGCCGCATGTGGAGGAGCGGATCGCGGATCTGGTGCAGGCCCACCGCTCGACGATCGTGTTCGCCAACTCCCGCCGCCTCGCCGAGCGGCTGTGCAACCGGCTCAACGAGATCGCGTACGAGCGCGCCATGGGCGAGCGGCTGCCGGAGGGTTCGCCGCCGGCCGAGCTCATGGCCCAGTCGGGCGCCGCCCTCGGCGCCCCGCCCCTGCTGGCCCGCGCACACCACGGCTCGGTCTCCAAGGAGCAGCGGGCGATCGTCGAGGAGGACCTGAAGGCGGGCCGGCTGCCGGCGGTGGTCGCCACCTCCAGCCTGGAGCTGGGCATCGACATGGGTGCGGTGGACCTGGTCGTGCAGGTGGAGTCACCGCCGTCGGTGGCGTCGGGGCTCCAGCGGGTGGGCCGGGCCGGCCACCAGGTGGGCGCGGTCTCCACCGGGGTGGTCTTCCCCAAGTACCGCGGCGACCTGGTGCAGGCGGCCGTGGTCACCGAGCGGATGCGGACGGGCGCGATCGAGTCCCTGCGCGTCCCCTCCAACCCCCTCGACGTCCTCGCGCAGCAGCTGGTCGCGATGGTCGCGATGGACACCTGGCAGCTGGACGACCTGCTCGCCCTGGTCCGGCGGGCGGCGCCGTTCGCCGCGCTGCCGGAGTCGGCGTTCACGGCGGTGCTGGACATGCTGGCGGGCCGCTATCCGTCGGACGCGTTCGCCGAGCTGAGGCCGCGCGTGGTCTGGGACCGGGTGGCGGGGACGATCACCGGGCGGCCGGGGGCCCAGCGCCTCGCGGTGACCTCCGGCGGCACCATCCCGGACCGCGGTCTCTTCGGTGTCTTCCTGGCCGGCTCGGACCCGAAGAAGGGCGGCGGCCGGGTCGGCGAGCTCGACGAGGAGATGGTCTACGAGTCCCGCGTCGGGGACGTCTTCACCCTGGGCACCACCTCGTGGCGGATCGAGGACATCACCCGCGACCGCGTCCTGGTCACCCCGGCCCCCGGGGTGCCGGGCCGGCTGCCGTTCTGGAAGGGCGACCAGCTCGGCCGCCCGCTCGAACTGGGCCGTGCGGTCGGCGCGTTCCTGCGCGAGCTCGGCGGCCTCACCGACGAGGACGCCCGGCTGCGGCTGCTGGCGGCCGGCCTGGACGCCTGGGCCGCGGAGAACGTGCTGGCCTACCTCGCCGAACAGCGCGAGGCCTGCGGTCACGTCCCGGACGACCGGACCATCGTGGTGGAGCGCTTCCGCGACGAGCTGGGCGACTGGCGGGTCGTGGTCCACTCCCCCTTCGGCGCCCAGGTGCACGCCCCGTGGGCGCTGGCGCTGGGCGCCCGCCTCGCCGAGAAGTACGGCATGGACGCGCAGGTGATGCACGCCGACGACGGCATCGTGCTGCGCCTCCCGGACGCCGACCTGCTGTCCATGGATCTGCTGGACCACGATCCCGCGGCTCCGCAGCCCTTCGAGTTCGACGACGAGCAGGCCCCGTTGGGCGCGGCCGACGTCGCCTTCGACCACGGCGACGTCCAGCAGATCGTCACCGACCAGGTCGGCGGCTCCGCGCTCTTCGCCTCCCGCTTCCGCGAGTGCGCGGCCCGCGCCCTGCTGCTGCCGCGGCGCAGCCCGGGCAAGCGCACCCCGCTGTGGCAGCAGCGCCAGCGCGCCTCGCAACTGCTCCAGGTGGCCTCGGAGTTCGGTTCCTTCCCGATCGTGCTGGAGGCCGTACGCGAATGCCTCCAGGACGTCTTCGACGTGCCGGGCCTGACCGAGCTGATGGGGGACATCGAGGCGCGTCGCGTGCGCCTGGTGGAGGTCACCACCCCGGAGCCCTCCCCCTTCGCCCGTTCCCTCCTCTTCGGGTACGTCGCCCAGTTCCTCTACGAGGGTGACTCGCCGCTCGCCGAGCGCAGGGCGGCCGCGCTGTCGCTGGACTCCCGGCTGCTGGCCGAGCTGCTCGGCCAGGCGGAGCTGCGCGAGCTCCTCGACGCGCAGGTGCTGGAGGAGCTGGAGCGGGAACTCCAGTGGCTCACCGAGGACCGGCGGGCCAAGGATCCCGAGTCGGTGGCCGATCTGCTGCGGCTGCTGGGCCCGCTGACGCAGGACCAGCTGACCGAGCGCGGGGCGGAGCCGGCCTGGGCGCAGGAGCTCGCCGCGGCCCGCCGTGCCATCCGGGTCCGGATCGGCGGCGCGGACCACTGGGCGGCGATCGAGGACGCGGGCCGGCTGCGGGACGCGCTGGGCACGGCACTGCCGGTCGGCGTTCCGGAGGCGTTCACCGAGCCGGTCAAGGACCCGCTGGGGGACCTGCTCGCCCGGTACGCCCGTACCCACGGGCCGTTCACCACGGCCGCCGTCGCCGCCCGCTTCGGCCTGGGCACGGCGGTGACCGAGGGCGCCCTGCACCGGCTCGCCGCGGCCGGCCGGGTGGTCCAGGGCGAGTTCCATCCGGCGGGCATCGGCCAGGAATGGTGCGACGCGACGGTGCTGCGCAGGCTGCGCCGCCGCTCCCTCGCCGCGCTCCGCCAGGAGCTGGAGCCCGTACCGCCGACCTCGCTGGCCACGTTCCTGCCCCAGTGGCAGCACGTCGGCGGAGCCCTGCGCGGCCTCGACGGGCTGGCCCGGGCGGTCGAGCAGCTCCAGGGGGCCCCGGTCCCGGCCTCGGCGCTGGAGCGGCTGATCCTCCCGTCCCGGGTGGCGGGCTACTCCCCCGGCCTCCTCGACGAGCTGACCACCGCGGGAGAGGTGGTCTGGGCGGGCGCCGGGGCCCTCCCGGGCAAGGACGGCTGGATCTCCCTCTACCTGGCGGACGCGGCCCCGATGCTCCTGCCGCCGCCGCACCCGCTGGATCCGAGCCCGCTCCACCAGGCGGTCCTGGCCTCCCTGTCCGGCGGGTACGGCCTGTTCTTCCGCCAGATCGCGCAGGCGATCCGCGCCGACTTCCCCGAGGTCTCCGACCTCGCCCTCGCCGAGGCGGTGTGGGACCTGGCCTGGTCGGGCCGGCTCACCAACGACACCCTGGCCCCGCTGCGCTCGCTGCTGGGCTCGGGCCGCACGGCGGGCTCCACGGCCCACCGGGCCCGGCGCACGGTCCCCCGCGGCCGGTACGGCACGCTCAGCGCGACCGTGTCCCGTACCGGCCCGCCCACCGTCTCCGGGCGCTGGTCGCTGCTGCCGTCCCAGGCCCCCGACCCGACCCACCGGGCGCACGCACTGGCCCGCACTCTGCTGGACCGGCACGGCGTGGTCACCCGGGGCGCGGTGGCCGCGGAGGGCGTCGAGGGGGGCTTCAGCGCGGTCTACCGCGTCCTCTCGGCCTTCGAGGACAGCGGGCAGGCCCGTCGGGGCTATGTGGTCGAGGGGCTGGGCGCGGCGCAGTTCGCGATGGACGGCGCGGTGGACCGCCTCCGGGCCGCCGAGCGGACCCCGCCCCCGCTGGCGGCGGTGGTCCTGGCGGCCGCCGACCCGGCGAACGCGTACGGCGCGGCCCTGCCCTGGCCCGAGCCCCCGGCCGGGGCCACCCACAAGCCGGGCCGCAAGGCGGGCTCCCTGGTCGTCCTGGTGGACGGCGAGCTCACCCTGTACCTGGAGCGCGGCGGCAAGACCCTGCTGGCCTGGCCCCCGCCGGAGGATCCCCGCCTCACGGCCGCCACGGCCGCGCTGGCCGCTGCCTCCCGCGCGGGCACCCTCCCGGCCCTGACGGTGGAACGCATCAATGCCGCCGCCGCCCTGACCTCCCCGCTGGGCCGGGACCTGGAGGCGGCCGGCTTCCACGCCACTCCGAGGGGTTTGCGCTTGCGTTCCTGACGACTGCAAATCGGCACCGACTGTTCCACACACGTCCTGGACATGTCACAGAACCGTTGTGGGCCGCCCCCTGGGCTGGCACAGGTGCTTACTCATCCCTTATCAAGATGATCACAGGCATTGCATTGGCGATGCACAGTCATGGGGGAGCAGAAGAGTGAGCACCAACAGCATGCGTACCACCACCCTCGGCGCGGTCGTCCTGGCGGTCGCCGGCACCCTGGCCCTGACCGGCTGCAAGAACGGCAACGAGGAACTGGCCCCCGCGCAGCCCAGCGGTTCCGCCTCCGCCGGAGCCCCGTCCTCCTCGCCCGACGCCCCGTCCGCCTCGGCCAGCCCCAGCGCCGCCGCCCCCTCCACGGGCGGCAGCGAGGTCCCCGCCGGGGCGAACGGCACGGCGAAGTCCGGTCAGACCTTCAAGATCGGCGAGGCCGCGGAGATCCCGTTCAGCTACGGAAGCAACAAGGGCGGCCAGATCGCCCTCACGGTCACCGCGATCGAGCAGGGCAACCCGGCCGACCTGGACGCGCTCAAGCTCGGCGACAAGGTGAAGGGGATGATCCCGTACTACATCCGCTACTCGGTCAAGAACACCGGCACCACGGACCTGTCGTTCTCGTCCGTGACCCAGGTCAAGGGCCTGCTCGGGGACGGCACCGAGGCCCAGCGCGTGTCGATCATAGGCAAGTTCGAGAAGTGCCCGAACGAGTCGCTGCCGAAGGGCTTCGTCACCGGCCAGACGCAGACCAGCTGCGCGGTGGCCCTCGCCCCGTCGGCGCAGACGAAGGTCTCCGCCGCCGAGTACTGGGGCAACCCCTACGGCTACCCGAACAAGGGTCTCGTCTGGAAGTGACGAGCGGCCCCTCCTCCTGATCCCAAGGGGCCCCTGCGGCCGCACCTCGCACCGCAGGGGCCCCACACGCCCCGCAAGGCGCCGCAGGCCCCACTGAGGCTCACGCAGGCCGCAGACGGGTGAGAATGGCCCCATGCCCGAAGGCGACAGCATCCGGCGCGCGGCGACCCGGCTCCACGCCGCCCTGGCAGGCCGCGAACTCACCCGCAGCGACCTCCGCGTCCCCCGCTTCGCCACCGCCGACCTCACCGGCCGCGTCACCCTCGACGTCACCCCCCGCGGCAAACACCTCCTCGCCCGCTTCGAGGGCGGCCTCACCCTGCACACCCACCTCCGCATGGACGGCGCCTGGCACGTCTTCGCCACCGGCGAGAAGTGGCGCGGCGGCCCCGTCCACGAGATCCGGGCCGTCCTCGGCACCGCCGGGCACACCGCCGTCGGCTACCGCCTTCCCGTCCTGGAGCTGATCCGCACCGCCGACGAGGACCGGGCCGTGGGCCACCTCGGCCCCGATCTCCTCGGCCCGGACTGGGATCCCGCGCGCGCCGCCGCCAACCTGCTCGCCGCCCCCGAGCGCCCCCTCGGCGAGGCCCTGCTCGACCAGCGCAACCTCGCCGGGATCGGCAACATCTACAAGGCCGAGCTGTGCTTCCTGGCCCAGGTCACCCCGTGGACCCCGGTCGGCGCGCTCCCCGAGTCGGCCCTGCCCCGACTGGCCTCCGCCGCCCACCGCCTGCTGTCCGCGAACACCGGCGAGCGGCCCGGCCCCCGCAATACGACCGGCAGCCGCCGCCCCGGCCAGGACCTCTTCGTCTACGGCCGCACCCACCGCCCGTGCCTGCGCTGCGGCACACCCGTCCGCGAGGCCCCCCAGGACGGCCGCCCCACCTACTGGTGCCCCCGCTGCCAGCCGGGGCCCACGCCGTAGGCGGTGTCCAGGCAACAGGACGCCCTGGTTGACGGTCCGTCAGATCCAGTCGTACCGTCCCGGCATGCCCACACCCACAGCCTCGTACGACCTCACCGGCCGCACCGCCCTGGTCACCGGCGCCGCCAGCGGCATCGGCCGCGCCACCGCCGTCCTCCTCGCCGAGGCGGGCGCCCACGTCCACTGCGCGGACCGCGACGAGCAGGGCCTCGCCGAGACGGCCGCCCTCGTCACCAAGGCCGGCGGCGGCGCCACCGTCCATCCCCTCGACGTCACCGACCGGGCCGCGCTCCGGGCGGCCGTGACCGCGGCGGGCCCGCTCGACATCACGGCCGCCATCGCCGGCGTCATGCACACCAGCAGCGTCCTGGAGACGACCGACGAGGATCTCGACCGGGTCCTGGACATCAATTTCAAGGGGGTGCTGCGCACCTGCCAGGAGGCCGCCCGCAGCATGATCGCGGCGGGCCGCCGCGGTTCCATCGTCACCATGGCCTCCGGGGCCGTGGACGCCGCCCAGCCCGGCCTGCTCTGCTACAGCGCCGCCAAGGCCGCCGTGGTCCAGCTGACCAAGACCCTCGCCACCGAGGCCGGCCCGCACGGCATACGCGTCAACGCCGTCGCTCCCGGCTGGATCCGCACCCCGATGACCGGCCGCCACAGCCCCGAGGTCCAGGAGCAGACCGAGGCGGCGATGGTCCGCATGTCCCCCCTGCGCCGGGTCGGCGAGCCCGAGGACATCGCCCAGGCGGTGCTCTACCTGGCCTCGGACGCCTCGTCCTTCATGACGGGTCAGATCCTTCGCCCGAACGGCGGAGTGTCGATGCCCTGGTAGACCCGGCATCGCCCGGACCGTCCGCTCCCCCGGTGAAAACGGCCCCGCCGCGGACGTCGGCACCCGCCGACCGCCGGGCCTTCCGCACCGGGCCCGGTACGCAGTGCACCGGCAGCAGCCCCAGCCCCCAGCCGCCCACCGCCACCGCACCCTCCACCGCCCCGGACTCCTCGGGCGCCAGGACCAGCCGCAGTACGGCCCACCACCACAGCACCCCCACCGTCAGCGCGAGGGCCCATGCCGCAGGTATGCGCAGTAACCGCCGCACGGCTACCTCCCTGGGGGTCCCCCCAGACAGAGCCTGGGGGAGGGCCGGGACCCGGACCGCCCCATCCTCCCGCACCACCCCCGGTACCGCACCCAGAACGGCCGGGAGCCCCGGCCGGTGCTTCACGCACCGACCGGGGCTCCGGCCACGCTCAAACGCTCACGTGCTCGCTCACGCGGCTACGACATTCACCGCTTCCGCAGGCGCCTTGATGGTCACCCGCTCCGGTCCACCCGTGACCGAAGCCATGGAGACCGAATTGAGCATCGGGCGGACCGGTACGCTCACCGGTTCGCTTGCCGCGGCCGACTGTGCCAGCTCGGCCAGCGACAGTTCGTCACTGACTTCGCGCATCAGCTCGGACATCCGTACGTCCAACGCGTCGCAGATCGCGGAGAGCAGCTCGGAGGATGCCTCCTTCTGCCCCCGCTCCACCTCGGAGAGATAGCCGAGCGAAACTCGGGCCGACGAGGAGACTTCGCGCAGAGTACGGCCCTGGCGCTGGCGCTGCCGACGCAGCACGTCACCCAGCAGGCGACGGAGCAGAATCATCGGTGGCTCCCTCCTCTGACCGTGTAGCCGCATCCTTCACGCCCCACCGTACCGCCTCGCGCCGCGGCCGTGCGGGGAGCGATGTCGTGTTCACTCAGGGCTGCAAACATCAAATCCCCCCGTTCTGTTCCGTATCCTGCCTCCGCGCATTCTCACGGAGTTGGCCTGAGAGAAGCTCGAGCACTGTGCGTGCACTCTCCCTACGAATTTCCGCACGGGAGCCGTTCAACCTCAGCCGGACCGTTTTCCTGCCCCCCGGACCGTCCACCGCGACGAAGACGGTGCCCACCGGCTGCCCGTCCTGCGGCTCCGGACCGGCCACCCCGGTGGTCGCAATTCCCCACGAAGCGCCCATCACCCGCCGGACACCGGCTGCCATCTCCGCCGCGACCTGCGCGTTCACCGCACCTTCGGCCGCGAGTAGCTCCGCGTCCACCCCGAGGACCCGGTGCTTGATCTCCGTGGCGTACGCCGTGACCGATCCGCGGAAGGACCGCGAGGCGCCGGGGACCGCCGTGAGCTCGGCGGCCACCATGCCGCCGGTCAGGGATTCCGCCACGGCGAGAGTCTGGTCACTTTCCGTGAGCAGTCGCAGCGCCTCCGCGGCCAGATCGAACACATGATCTACCGCTTCGACCGCGCCGGCCCCGCCGGACGTCTGCGCTCCGCCTCCGGTCACCGGAAGGAATTCCCCGCCCCGTAGGTCACCGCGCGGCCCGCTCCGCCGAAAGGCCCTGGCGGCGCAGGACGACCGCCTGCCGGATGTAGTCCAAACCGGTGACGACGGTCAGCACGACGGCGACCGCCATCACCCAGAAGCGCAAGGTCGCCAGCGGGCCGGTCAGCGCGAGCACGTACATGCCCACCGCCGTGCCCTGGGCCAGCGTCTTGAGCTTGCCGCCGCGGCTGGCCGGAATCACCCCGTAGCGGATGACCCAGAAGCGCAGCAGCGTGATCCCCAGCTCCCGCCCGAGGATCACCCCGGTCACCCACCAGGGAAGGTCCCCGAGCCAGGAGAGGCAGATCAGCGCCGACCCCATGATCGCCTTGTCGGCGATGGGGTCGGCGATCTTGCCGAAGTCCGTGACCAGGTTGTACGTGCGGGCCAGGTGCCCGTCGAAGATGTCCGTGATCATGGCGACGGCGAACGCCGCCCAGGCCCAGGCGCGCCAGGCCGGGTCGTAGCCGCCCTCGGCGAGCAGCAGGAAGACGAATCCCGGCACCAGGGCGAGCCTGATCATCGTCAGGATGTTGGCGATGTTCCACAGGCTGGCCTGATTGACCGCAGCGGCCCCCAGCTTCGCGCCGGGTACGGGCCGGCGATCGGTCCCGCCCGCCGCAGATGCCGGGACTCCGGTCATCCGGCCGCCTCCTCAAGATCCATGCCCAGGGGCTCCGCCACCAGGTCCACACCGAGGGTGCCGACCACCTTGGCCGTGACGATACGCCCGGGGACCAGGCCCGTGCTGTCCGTGAAGACGACCTGGCCGTCGGTTTCGGGGGCCTGGTGGGCGGCGCGCCCGTAGGCACCGTCGCCGTCCTCGTCCACCGTCTCCACGGACTCGACGAGTACCTCCAGGGTCTCTCCGATGCGCTCCTCGGCGCGCTGCGAGGTGAGCTCCTCGGCGAGCCGCTGCATGTGCGCGAGCCGCTCGGCGATGGTGTCCTCGTCCAGCTTGTGGTCGTAGCCGACGGCCTCGGTGCCGTCCTCGTCGGAGTAGCCGAAGATGCCGATGGCGTCGAGGCGCGCGTGGGTGAGGAAACGCTCCAGCTCGGCGAAGTCCGACTCCTTCTCGCCGGGGAAGCCGACGATGAAGTTGGACCGCACGCCGGCCTGCGGGGCCTTGCTCCGGATGGTGTCCAGCAGCTCCAGGAACCGGTCGGTGTCACCGAAGCGGCGCATGGCGCGCAGCACGTCGGGGGCCGAGTGCTGGAAGGACAGGTCGAAGTACGGCACGACCTTGGGGGTCGAGGTGAGTACGTCGATCAGGCCCGGCCGCATCTCGGCGGGCTGCAGGTAGCTCACGCGCACGCGCTCGATGCCGTCCACCGCGGCCAGCTCGGGCAGCAGGCTCTCCAGCAGCCGGATGTCGCCGAGGTCCTTGCCGTACGAGGTGTTGTTCTCGGAGACCAGCATGACCTCCTTGACGCCCTGCTCGGCGAGCCAGCGGGTCTCGCCCAGCACGTCGCTGGGGCGGCGGGAGATGAAGGAGCCGCGGAAGGACGGGATGGCGCAGAAGGTGCAGCGGCGGTCGCAGCCGGAGGCCAGCTTGACCGAGGCCACGGGGCTCTTGTCCAGGCGGCGGCGCAGGGGTGCGCGCGGCCCGGAGGCGGGCGCGAGCCCGGTGGGCAGGTCGGCGGGGGCCTCGGCCGGCTCCTGGGCGTGGCCGGGAAGGGCGACCTCGGCGCTCTGCCGCTCCGCGGGGCTGATCGGCAGCAGCTTGCGCCGGTCGCGCGGGGTGTGGGCCTCCACGCTGCCACCGTTCAGGATGGTCTGGAGGCGGTTGGAGATGTCGGCGTAGTCGTCGAAACCGAGGACTCCGTCGGCTTCCGGAAGGGCTTCTGCGAGCTCCTTGCCGTAGCGCTCGGCCATGCAGCCGACGGCGACGACCGCCTGGGTCTTGCCGTGATCCTTGAGATCGTTGGCTTCCAGGAGGGCGTCTACGGAGTCCTTTTTGGCGGCTTCGACGAAGCCGCAGGTGTTGACGACGGCTACGTCCGCATCGGCGGCGTCCTCGACGAGCTCCCAGCCATCCGCCGCCAAGCGGCCTGCGAGCTCCTCCGAGTCCACCTCGTTACGGGCGCAGCCAAGAGTGACAAGGGCGACGGTACGGCGTTCGGGCATGGACTCAAGACTACTTCGTCCCGGCGTCGGCCCCAGCCGCAAGTCCCCGTACAGCAAGATCCCCGGGGTGCGGCGCAGCACCCCGGGGATCCGGATTTCCCTGTTCCGCCCGGGGGCGGCCTCTGCTCAGCCCGCCTGGGGCTGATCCTGAAGAGGGTCCGCCTTGGTGTATGTGAGCCGTTCCACCTGACCCGGCTGGAAGTCGTCCTTGATCTCCTTGCCGTTCACGAAGAGCTTCACGACCCCGGCGTCGCCGAGCACGAGGTCGACGGACTCCTTGTCCGTGAAGGTCTTGGACTCACCCTGCGTGAGGGTGCCGTCGAAGAGCAGCCGGCCGGTGGAGTCCTTCGCGGAGATCCAGCTCTCGCCGGTGTCGGCCGTCAGGACGACCGTGACGAGGTCCTTGGGCGCGGCGGCGATCGCGCTGTCCGAGGGCTCCGGCTTGGGCGCGGCCGGGGTCTGCTGAGGCTGCGCGGCCGGCTTGCCCCCGGTCTGCTTGGTGGCTGTGGGCTTCGGGGTGGCGGAACCTTCCGCCACCGGCCGCTTGTCCTTCGCGTCGCCGCCGCTGAAGGCGGTGAAGCCCACGAAGCCGATCACGGCGACGATGGCGGCGACCATGGCCGCGGTCCAGTTGGGCCGCTGCCGTTCGGGCCGGATGCGCTCGGCATCGAACATCGGCGCGGCGGGTGTGGGTGCCGGCCGGCCGCCGTGGGCCGCGTCGTAGCTGTCGACCAGGGGTACCGGGTCGAGGTGGACGGCGCGGGCGAGCGTACGGATGTGACCGCGGGCGTACACGTCGCCGCCGCACCGCGTGAAGTCGTCCTCTTCGATCGCGTGCACGATCGGGATGCGCACGCGGGTGACGGAACTGACCTCGTCGACGGTGAGCCCGGCGGCGATGCGGGCCTTCTTGAGGGCGGTCCCGATGGACGGGGTCTCGACGGGTCGTTCGACGATGCGGTCCTCGGACCGGTCGTCGGTCGAAGGCCGCTCTTCTTCGGGGGAGTTGGCGTTGCCGATGGACACGTGGGCGCCTTTCGAGCGTGTAGCCACCTGCTGGATGTCCAGTCTAGGGGGGTGACGAAAGGGTGAAGCAACCGGAGGGTGCACTTCATACGCCATATGAATGGCGAAGGGAGGTCTGCTCCGGCGTGGCGGACCGACGCCGTACGCGAGGTCGTGCGCGGGTACCACTACCTCCCTTCAACTGGACGTGGGCCCAAGGGAAACGGTTGCTCGCGAATTGGTTACGGATGGGCCTCGCCGCGGATGACCGCGAGCACGTCGTCCAGGTCGTCGGCCTTCAGCAGGACGTCGCGCGCCTTCGAACCCTCGCTCGGGCCGACGATCCCCCGCGATTCCATGAGGTCCATCAGCCGCCCGGCCTTGGCGAAGCCCACCCGCAGCTTGCGCTGGAGCATCGAGGTGGAGCCGAACTGCGTGGTGACCACCAGCTCCGCCGCCTGGCACAGCAGGTCCAGGTCGTCGCCGATGTCCTCGTCGATCTCCTTCTTCTGCTTCTGCCCGACGGTGACGTCCTCCCGGAAGACGGGCGCCATCTGGTCCTTGCAGTGCTGGACGATCCCGGCGATCTCGTCCTCGGTGACGAAGGCCCCCTGGAGGCGGACCGGCTTGTTGGCCCCCATCGGCAGGAACAGCCCGTCGCCCTTGCCGATCAGCTTCTCGGCGCCCGGCTGGTCGAGGATGACCCGGCTGTCGGCGAGCGAGGAGGTGGCGAAGGCCAGGCGCGAGGGCACGTTCGCCTTGATCAGGCCGGTGACCACGTCCACCGAGGGCCGCTGGGTGGCGAGCACCAGGTGGATGCCGGCCGCACGGGCCAGCTGGGTGATCCGGACGATCGAGTCCTCGACGTCGCGCGGGGCCACCATCATCAGGTCGGCGAGCTCGTCGACGATCACCAGCAGGTACGGGTACGGGCTGAGCTCCCGCTCGCTGCCCGGCGGCAGTTTGATCTTGCCGTCCCGGATGGCCTGGTTGAAGTCGTCGATGTGCCGGTAGCCGAAGGCCGCCAGGTCGTCGTAGCGCAGGTCCATCTCGCGCACGACCCACTGCAGGGCCTCGGCGGCCCGCTTGGGGTTGGTGATGATCGGCGTGATCAGGTGCGGGATGCCCTCGTACGCCGTCAGCTCGACCCGCTTGGGGTCGACGAGCACCATCCGCACGTCCTCCGGGGTCGCCCGGACCATCACGGAGGTGATCAGGCAGTTGATGCAGGAGGACTTTCCGGAACCGGTGGCGCCGGCGACCAGCACGTGCGGCATCTTGGCGAGGTTGGCCATGACGTAGCCGCCCTCGACGTCCTTGCCGAGCGCGACCAGCATCGGGTGGTCGTCCTCGGCCGCGTCCGCGAGGCGCAGTACGTCGCCCAGGTTGACCATCTCGCGGTCGGTGTTCGGGATCTCGATGCCGACGGCCGACTTGCCCGGGATCGGGCTGATGATCCGCACGTCCGGCGAGGCCACGGCGTAGGCGATGTTCTTGGTCAGGGCGGTGATCCGTTCGACCTTGACCGCGGCGCCCAGCGTGACCTCGTACCGGGTGACGGTCGGCCCCCGGGTGAAGCCGGTGACGTCCGCGTCGACCTTGAACTCGGTGAACACGTTGCGCAGCGAGGCCACCACCGCGTCGTTGGCGGCGCTGCGGGTCTTGCCGGGCCCGCCCTTCTCCAGCAGGTCCAGCGAGGGCAGGGCGTACGTGATGTCCCCGCGCAGCTGGAGCTGCTCGGCGCGCGGCGGCAGCGCCTGGGTCTGCGGCGCGGCCTTGGTCAGGTCGGGCACCGACAGCGTCCCGGAGGCCGCGGCGGTGGTGGCGTGCGGCTGCTCGGCGGGGGGCGCCGAGGCGGCCGGGGCCTCGGAGGCGCCCGGGGGCTCGGGGGCGGCGGGTGCCGCGGGGCGCTCACCGCGGGCGGTCGGCACGGGCGCGGTGATCTCCGCGCCCTCCCGCTCGACGGTGATGCCGTGCGTGAGGTCGGCGACGAGCGGGGAGGGCGGCAGCCCGCCGTAGACCGCCCCGTCCAGCGCGGCGGCGGCCGCCGCGGCCACGTCGACGGCGTCCATCTCCCGGTCCATGGCCGGCCGGGCGGAGCCCCGGCGCGGCCGGCGCCGCCGGGCGAGCGCCTCCTCCTCGGCCGCGTCCGCCGGGTCGTCGGAGGCGCCCGTACGGGCCCGCCACTGCTCCGCATCGTGACGGTCCCGCCGGTCGGCGGCGCCCTCGGCCTCCCCGTACCCCTCGTCGTAGGCGTTGGGGGCGATGATCCCGAGCCGGATGCCGAGCCTGCGCAGCCGCTGCGGGATCGCGTTGACCGGGGTCGCGGTGACCACGAGCAGCCCGAAGATCGTGAGCAGCACCAGCATGGGCACGGCCAGCGGCGCGCCCATGGTGAAGATCAGCGGCTTGGACGCGGCCCAGCCGACGAGCCCGCCCGCGTTCTGCATCGCGGTGGTGCCCTCGTCGCGGCCGGGCGCCCCGCAGGCGATGTGGACCAGGCCCAGGACCCCGATGACGAGGGCGGAGAGCCCGATGCCGATGCGGCCGTTGGCGTCGGTCTGCTCGGGATGGCGGATGAAACGTACCGCCATGACGCCGAGCAGGATCGGCACGAGCAGATCCAGTCGCCCGAAGGCACCGGTGACCAGCATGGTCACCAGATCCCCGACCGGACCGCTCAGGTTCGACCAGGTACCGGCGGCCACGATCAGCGCGAGGGCGAGCAGCAGCAGCGCGACGCCGTCCTTGCGGTGGGCGGGGTCGAGGTTCTTGGCCCCCTGGCCGATCCCGCGGAAGACGGCGCCGACCGCGTGGGCGCAGCCAAGCCACACCGCGCGCACCAGCCGCACCACGCCTCCCGTCGGGGACGGCGCGGGTTTGGCCGCCGCCTTCTTGGCCGGGGCGCGCTTGGCGGCCGCGGCCTTCTTCGCCGGGGGCTTGCGCGCGGGGGCCGCCTTCTTCGCCGGCGCCGTCGTACGGCCGGTGCGGCCCTTCGCGGTGCCCGCGGTGCTCTGGGAACCCTTGCCGGACGTACTTGAGGCCATGGGCCCGAGGTTACCGGTGCGCGCGCCGGTGGACACGCGTGCCCACCCCTTCACCCGTTCGTGTCGTCGGCTCCGTGGGTGCTTTGACGCACCGCCAGAGCCGATGCCCGCGCGGTCAGTTCTGCGAAGGCAGGGCCGGAGCTCCTCCGGCGGTCCCGGGCTCCAGGGCGTCGAGCGCCCGCCGCAGCCCCGTGAGCTTGCGCTCCAGGTGGGCCGCGGTCGCCACCACGCCCGCGTCGGCCGAGTCCTCGCCGAGCTGCTTGGTCAGCGCCTCGGCCTGCTCCTCGACCGCCGCGAGCCGCGCGGAGAGCTCGGCCAGCAGACCGGCCGTCTCCTTGCTGGCGTCCACGCCGTTCGAGCTGCCGCCCTCCAGCTGGAGGCGCAGCAGGGCCGCCTGCTCGCGCAGTTGGCAGTTCTTCGTGTACAGCTCCACGAAGACCGAGACCTTGGCCCGCAGCACCCACGGGTCGAACGGCTTCGAGATGTAGTCGACCGCACCCGCCGCGTAACCGCGGAACGTGTGGTGCGGACCGTGGTTGATCGCGGTGAGGAAGATGATCGGGATGTCCCGGGTCCGCTCGCGCCGCTTGATGTGCGCGGCCGTCTCGAATCCGTCCATCCCCGGCATCTGGACATCCAGCAGGATGACCGCGAAATCGTCCGTCAGCAGCGCCTTGAGCGCTTCCTCCCCCGACGACGCCCGGACCAGTGTCTGATCGAGCGCGGAGAGGATGGCCTCCAGCGCCAGCAGATTCTCCGGCCGGTCGTCGACCAGGAGGATCTTGGCCTTCTGCACCATGCCCTGTCCTCCTCGCCCCGGCATGGGGCCTCCCCGGCTCCTGGCTCCGGCCTGTGCGCCGGGCCCCGCCCCAGAGGACGGCATCCTTGCGCCGTCCGTCCTTGTGCCGGTCATCGTAGCCCCAGTCCCGAGATCGCCACACCCTGTCACCAGGATGTCACTGTGCACGAAGCAGAAACGTGGTGGGAGAGCAGAAGGTTCCCCGTTTACCGGGGTCCCACACCGCTCCGGCCACAGTGAGTCAGCAATTGGTATGCATCGCTCTCCAGGCGATCACTTGCCCCGCATCCACTGTTCCATCACCGACAGAAGGTAGTCGGGGTCGACCGGCTTGGTGACATAGTCGGAAGCGCCGGAGTCGATCGCCTTCTCCCGGTCGCCCTTCATCGCCTTCGCCGTCAGCGCGATGATCGGCAGACCCGCGAACTGCGGCATCCGCCGGATCGCCGAGGTCGTGGCGTATCCGTCCATCTCGGGCATCATGATGTCCATCAGTACGACCGTCACATCGTCGTGCTGTTCCAGGACTTCGATGCCCTCCCGCCCGTTCTCCGCGTACAGCACGGCCAGCCCGTGCTGCTCCAGCACGCTGGTGAGCGCGAAGACGTTGCGTACGTCGTCGTCCACGATGAGCACCTTCTCGCCGTGGAAGTCGTACGTCCGGGGCACCACCGGGAGTTCGTCCTCCGCGCTGCCCCAGCCGTCCTCGGCCGCCACCGCGTTCGGCTGCCCCGGCACCGCCGTACGCGGCTCCAGGTCGCTCAGCGCCTTGCGCCGCCGCCGGAACAGCGCGGCCCCGCCGTTCTGCCCCGGTCCGCCCGGTTCGGCGGCCGACAGCGCGGGCCGCGCCGGCTGGGTCGGCCCCGACGGTACGGCCGCGGGCCCGGCCGGGGCCGAAGGCAGCACCGGCCGCGCCCCGTCCAGGGACCTGCGGTACAGCTCGCCGCGGCCACCGCCGGGCGTGGGCGGCGCGTACCCCTGCGGGGGCAGCTCGCTCGGGTGCAGCGGCAGGTACAGCGTGAAGGTGGACCCGCGGCCGGGCTCGCTCGCCGCGTGGATCTCCCCGCCGAGCAGCCGGGCGATCTCCCGGCTGATGGACAGGCCCAGCCCGGTGCCGCCGTACTTGCGGCTCGTCGTCCCGTCGGCCTGCTTGAACGCCTCGAAGATCACCAGCATCTTGCTCGCCGCGATCCCGATCCCGGTGTCGGTGACCGAGAAGGCGATCAGATCCGCGTCCGCCTCCCGCAGCGAACCGGCCTCCAGCAGCTGCTCCCGGATCGCCGTCGGCACATCGGCCCCGGCCGGCCGGATCACCAGCTCCACCGCCCCGCCGTCGGTGAACTTCACCGCGTTCGACAGCAGGTTGCGCAGCACCTGGAGGAGCCGCTGCTCGTCGGTGTGCAGGGTGGCGGGCAGCTCCGGCGAGACCCGGACCGAGAAGTCCAGGCCCTTCTCCGCCGTCAGCGGCCGGAACGTCGCCTCCACGTAGTCCACCAGCTGGACCAGCGCGATCCGGGTCGGCGAGACGTCCATCTTCCCGGCCTCGACCTTCGACAGGTCGAGGATGTCGTTGATCAGCTGGAGCAGGTCCGAACCCGCGCCGTGGATGGTCTCCGCGAACTCCACCTGCTTCGGCGACAGGTTCTCCTCCGCGTTGTCGGCGAGCAGCTTGGCCAGGATCAGCAGCGAGTTCAGCGGGGTCCGCAGCTCGTGCGACATGTTCGCCAGGAACTCGGACTTGTAGCGCATCGAGACCGCGAGCTGCTCGGCGCGCTCCTCCAGGACCTGCCGGGCCTCCTCGATCTCGGTGTTCTTCACCTCGATGTCCCGGTTCTGCTGGGCCAGCAGCTCGGCCTTCTCCTCCAGCTCCGCGTTGGCGGCCTGCAGGGCCTTCTGCCGGTTCTCCAGCTCGTCCGAGCGCTCGCGCAGCTGCTCGGTCATCTCCTGCGACTGCTTCAGCAGCATCTCCGTCTTGGAGTTGACGCTGATGGTGTTGACGCTCGTACCGATCATCTCGGCGATCTGGCTGAGGAAGTCCTTCTGGATCTGCGTGAACGGCGTGAAGGAGGCCAGCTCGATGACGCCGAGCACCTTCCCCTCGAAGAGCACCGGCAGCACGATCACGTGCGCCGGCGGCGCCTCGCCCAGCCCCGAGGAGATCTTCAGGTAGCCGGGCGGGGTGTTCTCGACGAGGATCGTCCGCTTCTCCTCGGCGACGGTCCCGATCAGCCCCTCCCCCGGCCGGAAGGAGATGGGCATCTGGCCGCCCGCGTACGCGTAACTCCCGCGCATCCGCAGCTCGTACGAGCCGTCCGCGCCCCCCTCCGTCCCGAACTCGGTGGTGCCGCCGGCCGGCAGCGCCAGGAAGAACGCGCCGTGCTGCGCCGAGACCACCGGGGTCAGCTCGCTCATGATCAGCGAGGCCACATCGTCGAGCTCCCGGCGGCCCTGCATCAGGGCGGAGATCCGGGCGAGATTGCCCTTGAGCCAGTCCTGCTCCTTGTTGGCCAAGGTGGTGTCGCGCAGGTTGACGATCATCGTGTTGATGTTGTCCTGGAGGACCTGGATCTCGCCCGCCGCGTCCACGTCGACCTTCAGGCTCAGGTCACCGCGGGTCACCGCGGTGGCCACGGCCGCGATCGCGCGCACCTGCCGGGTGAGGTTCCCGGCCATCTCGTTCACGGACTCCGTCAGGTCCCGCCAGGTGCCGTCCACGTCCCGGACGCGTGCCTGGCCGCCCAGGATGCCCTCGGTGCCCACCTCGCGGGCCACCCGCGTCACCTGGTCCGCGAACGAGGACAGCTGGTCGACCATCGTGTTGATGGTGGTCTTGAGCTCCAGGATCTCGCCGCGGGCGTCGATGTCGATCTTCTTGGTCATGTCGCCCTTGGCGATGGCGGTCGTGACCATGGCGATCTGCCGCACCTGACCGGTGAGGTTGGAGGCCATGAAGTTCACCGAGTCGGTGAGGTCCTTCCACGTCCCCGAGACCCCGGGCACGTGCGCCTGACCGCCCAGGCGGCCCTCCGTGCCCACCTCGCGGGCCACGCGCGTCACCTCGTCGGCGAACGAGGACAGGGTCTTCACCATCGTGTTGACCGTGTCGGCGAGCTGCGCGACCTCGCCGCGCGCCTCGACCGTGACCTTCTTCGTCAGGTCACCATTGGCGACCGCCGCCGAGACCTGGGAGATGTTGCGCACCTGCGAGGTCAGGTTGTTCGCCATCAGGTTGACGTTGTCGGTCAGGTCCTTCCAGATGCCCGTGACCCCGCGCACCCGGGCCTGACCGCCCAGGATGCCCTCGGAACCCACCTCGCGGGCCACCCGCGTCACCTGCTCCGCGAAGGAGGACAGCTGGTCCACCATCGTGTTCACCGTGGTGACGAGTTCGAGGATCTCGCCCTTCGCGTCGACGGTGATCTTCTTGGAGAGGTCGCCCATGGCCACGGCCGTGGTCACCTCGGCGATGTTGCGCACCTGCGACGTCAGGTTGTTCGCCATGAAGTTGACGGACTGCGTGAGGTCCTTCCAGGTACCGGAGACCCCCTTCACCTCCGCCTGACCGCCGAGGATGCCCTCCGTACCCACCTCGCGGGCCACCCGCGTCACCTGCTCGGCGAAGTTCGAGAGCTGGTCGACCATCGTGTTGAGGGTGTTCTTCAGCTCCAGGATCTCGCCCCGGGCGTCCACGTCGATCTTCTGCGACAGGTCACCGCGCGCCACCGCCGTGGCCACCTGCGCGATGTTGCGCACCTGAGAGGTCAGGTTCCCGGCCATGCCGTTCACCGAGTCCGTCAGGTCACGCCATACGCCGGCCACCCCGGGCACCTGGGCCTGACCGCCGAGGCGGCCCTCCGTACCCACGTCCCGGGCCACCCGGGTCACCTGCTCCGCGAACGCGGAGAGCTGGTCCACCATCGTGTTGATGGTGTTCTTCAGCTCCAGGATCTCGCCCCGGGCGTCCACGTCGATCTTCTGCGACAGGTCGCCCCGCGCCACCGCCGTCGTCACCTGGGCGATCTGGCGCACCTGCGAGGTCAGGTTCCCGGCCATGAAGTTGACGGAGTCGGTGAGCTCCTTCCAGGTGCCGGACACCCCCTCCACCCGGGCCTGACCGCCGAGCCGACCCTCCGTACCCACGTCCCGCGCCATCCGCGTCACCTGGTCGGCGAACGAGGACAGCTGGTCCACCATCGTGTTCACGGTGTTCTTCAGCTGGAGCATCTCGCCCGAGACGTCCACGGTGACCTTCTGCGACAGATCGCCGTTGGCCACCGCCGTCGTCACCTGCGCGATGTTGCGGACCTGCCCGGTGAGGTTGCGGAAGGCGGTGTTCACCGAATCGGTGAGGTCCTTCCACGTCCCCGCGGCCCCCGGCACCTGCGCCTGACCGCCCAGCTCACCCTCGACACCGACCTCACGGGCCACCCGCGTCACTTCGGCACCGAAGGACTGGAGCTGGTCCACCATCGTGTTGACGGTGTTCTTCAGCTCCAGCATCTCGCCGGCCACGTTCACCGTGACCTTCTGCGACAGGTCACCGTTGGCCACCGCCGTCGTCACCTGCGCGATGTCCCGCACCTGCGTCGTGAGGTTGCGGAAGACCGTGTTCACCGAATCGGTGAGGTCCTTCCACGTCCCCGCGGCCCCCGGCACCTGCGCCTGGCCGCCCAGCAGGCCCTTGGCGCCCACCTCGCTCGCCACGCGCGTGACCTCGTCCGCGAAGGTCCGCAGCGTCTCGGTCATCTGGTTGATCGTTTCGGCCAGCTGCGCCACCTCGCCGCGCGCGCTGACCCGCACCTTCTGCGACAGGTCGCCGTTCGCGACCGCCGTCGTCACCTGCGCGATCCCACGCACCTGGGCCGTCAGGTTGCCGGCCATGGTGTTGACGGAGTCCGTCAGGTCCTTCCACACGCCCGCGACCCCGGGCACCTTCGCCTGGCCGCCCAGCTCGCCCTCCGTACCCACCTCGCGGGCGACACGGGTCACCTCGGAGGAGAAGGACGACAGCTGGTCCACCATCGTGTTCACGGTGTTCTTCAGCTGGAGCATCTCGCCGGCCACGTGCACCGTGACCTTGCGCGACAGATCGCCCTTGGCGACCGCCGTCGTGACGAGAGCGATATCACGCACCTGAGCGGTGAGCCGGTACGCCATGGTGTTGACGGAGTCGGTCAGGTCCTTCCATGAACCCGACATACCGCGCACCTGGGCCTGACCGCCGAGCTTGCCCTCGGTGCCCACCTCCAGCGCCACCCGCGTCACCTCGTCGGTGAACGCGGACAGCTGGTCGACCAGGTTGTTGACCGTGCGCCCGACCTTCAGGAACTCGCCGCGCAGCGGATGCCCCACCCCGTCGGCGGCCTGCGTCCGCAGGTCCATCCGCTGGTCCAGATCACCCTCGGCCACCGCCGACAGCACCCGGCCCACCTCGGACACCGGCCGGGCCAGGTCGTCCACCAACTGGTTCGAGGCGTCGATCGCGGCCGCCCAGGAGCCCTCACAGGCACCCGTTTCCAGCCGTTCGCTGAGCTTGCCCTCGCGGCCCACCATCCGCCGCACCCGGGACAGCTCCCCGGTCAGGTGGAGATTGCGGTCGGCGACCTCGTTGTAGACGGCGGCGATCTCCGCCATCACGCCCTCGCCGGACACCGTCAGCCGCTTGCGGAAGTTCCCGTCCCGCATCGACACCAGCGCCGTGAGCAGCCGGTTCAGAGCGGCGGTATCGACCTCCGTCGTGCCACCGCGCCGGGGACGTCCGCCCTTCGGCCGCGTTCCCGTACGCCGCACCGCTGCGCCAGACTCCACCGTGTCCCTCCCGAAAGGGTCGACCGCTGTTCCGCCGGGCTTCGAGTGCCACTGCCCGGCTCTTCAAGCCTGCCCAGTGTTTCACCCTGGCCGAACCCGGCCATAACACTTCGGCACCATCGCACACCCGCCGTACCCTGCGGGTGGATTCCCGGACGACGGCACCATGCCGACCGTGAAGGTAAGTAACCTGGCAACCGATGTCCAACCGCGTCGAAGGAGATTCGTGATCACGGCACGGGCGGCTGCCAGCTTCGACCCCCTCGGGCGCTCGGTCGCCGCCGCGCGCGCGTTCGTCCGCGACACCCTGCAGGGCTGGGGTTTCGCGGACATCGTCGACGACGCGGTGGTGCTCACCAGCGAGCTCGTCACCAATGCCGTGGTCCACGCCGGAACCCGGGCCGAGGTCCTTTGCCTGCGCACCGAGGGCGGCGTACGCGTCGAGGTCGCCGACCGCTACCCGGAGCGCGACCTCCCGCTCCGGCACCCCGACCAGCGCCCGTACGCCGATGCCGACAGCGAGAACGGCCGCGGCCTGATGCTCTGCGCCGCCCTCGCCACCCGCTGGGGCGTCGAGTACACGGCCACCCACAAGCACGTGTGGTTCCGCCTGGACCTCCCAGACCGGCCGGTCGGTACCCGTTCCGCCGGACCCGTCGTCCCGGACCGCATGCTCCCCCTCACCGACAGCCGGGTCCGCGTCGCCGTCCTCCAGATCGACGCGGCCGACACCATCTCCGCCTGGAACGACGACGCCGAGCACATCTTCGGCTACCCCGCGGAGAAGGCCCTCGGCCGCCCCCTCGCCGAACTCGCCGCCTGGCCGCAGACCCCCGGCACCGGAACGGGCATCGCCGAGGCCCTGCGCCTGTCCCGCTGGGAGGGCAGCTACGGGGTCCGCGGCTCGGACGGCCGCGTCATCCCCGTCTACGCCTCCCACCTGCGCGTCCGCGACGCCCACGGCGAACCGTCCACCGTCTGCCTCCTCGTCCACGACGACGAGCGCGCCCTGCTCCAGACCCCGGTACGGGTGCCCGCCACCGACAGCGGCCACTTCACCGAGCCGCGCCCCGCGGACCCCTTCGAGGTATTCATCGGCTCCCCCGCCCCCGACGACCTCGACGGACTCCTCCAGCGCACCGTCGAACGCGCCCGCGACCTCCTCGACGCCGACGCCGCCTTCCTGCTGCTCGCCACCGACGACGAGACCGAGCTGGAGGTCCGCGCCACCACGGGCCTGCCCTCCACCCGCCAGCGCTTCGCCCGCGTCCCCGTCGAGGCCGGCACCAACCGCTACGGCTCCGCCCGCATGCCCGCCGTCCACGACGACCTCACCGCGGTCCCCGGAGCCGTCCCGCTCCTGGAGGCCACCGGCATGCGCTCGGCGGTCACCGTCCCCCTCAAGGTGGAGGGCCGGCTCACCGGCTCCCTCGGCGTCGCCGCCGAAACCCCCGGCCGGTACTCCAACGAAGAGGCGCTCCACCTCCAGTTCGCCGCCGACCGCATCGCCCTCGCCGTCGAATCCGCCCGCCTCGGCGAGCTGGAACGGCTGCGCCGCGGCTCCCTCTCCTTCCTCGTCGAGGCCTCCGACCTGCTGGCCGGCACCCTCGACCGGGACCAGACGCTGGCGCTCATGGCCCAGATGACCGTCCCGACCCTCGCCACCTGGTGCGCCGTCTACACGATCGCCGACCAGTCCTCCGACCCGTACCTCTCCTACGTCCTCCACGAGGACGAGGAGCGCATCGACGGCCTCAAGGCCCTGCTCTCCCGGGTCAGCCCGCCCGACCCGGTCCGCGAGGCCGGCGCCCGCCCCTGGACGGAGGCGACCCTCGCGGTCGGCGGGGAGACGGTGGTCCTGCCCCTCCTCGCCCGCAACCGCGTGATCGGCATGCTCACCCTCGGCAAGCCGCGCGAGGAGCACTTCCGCCAGGAGATCCTCGAACTCGCCGAGGACCTCTCCCGCCGGGCCGCGCTCGCCCTCGACAACGCCCGCCTCTACTCCGAGCGCACCGCGATCAGCCGCTCTCTCCAGCGCAGCCTGCTGCCGCCCGGCTCCCCCGCCATCCCCGGCATGGAGGTCGAGGTCATCTACCGCGCCGCCGGCGAGGGCAACGAGGTGGGCGGCGACTTCTACGACGTCTTCCCGATCCGCGACGGCGCGTACGGCTTCGCCATCGGCGACGTCTGCGGTACGGGCCCGGAGGCGGCCGCCGTCACCGGCCTCGCCCGGCACGCACTGCGCCTGCTGGCCCGCGAGGGCCTCGGCGGACCGGCCGTCCTCGAACGCCTCAACGCGGCCATCCTCGACGAGGGCGCCCGCAGCCGCTTCCTCACCCTCCTCTACGGAGAGCTCCACCCCCAGCCCGACGGCGGCGCCCTCATGAAGGTCGTCTGCGCGGGCCACCCGCTGCCGCTGCGCCTGCGCCCGAACGGCCAGGTCGACGCGGCCGCGGACCCGCAGCCCCTGCTGGGCGTGATCGAGGACCTGGACCTGTACGAGCAGACCCTCACCCTCGACCCCGGCGACGTCCTGCTCTGCGTCACCGACGGCGTGACCGAGCGCCGCGAGGGCACCCGCATGCTCGGCGACGACGGCCTCGCCGAGGTCCTCACCACCTGTACGGGCCTCACCGCGGGCGCGGTCGCCTCGCGCGTCCTGCGCGCCGTGGAACGCTTCGCGGCCGAGCCGGCCTCGGACGACATGGCCATCCTGGCCTTCCGCGTCCCGGAACAGCGCAAGGGCGACTAATCCGCTAGTTCACGACGGGGCCGGGAGTGGACGGGCCCACCCAGACGCCGAAGTCGATGTCGTTCGCGGGCACGCCGCTGCCGCCACCGAAGTCGGTGTCGCCGCCACGTGCCGCGTCGCCCGTTCCGGCGGACCCGGGATCGGTGTCGCCACCGTTTGCGCCCTGCCCGCCCCGGCCGAGCCCGAAATCGATGTCGCCGCCGAACCCGCCTCGGGCAAGCTCCCTGAGCATCCTGTAGCGGGCCTGTGGGTCGTCGGCGTCGGCGGTGGCACGCACGGGTGCGGCGCTCGGGGCGGCGGACGCCGAGGAGCACAGGGAGACGCCGCCGGCGCCCAGGGCGATCACGATGACGAGGACGAAGCGTCGGATCCTTGCGAGGGTCATGAGGGGGGTCCTTCCGCGACTCAGGAGATCGGACTGTCCCCTCCATTGCGCCCGGCACGGCCTCACGGGTCACGGCACGGAAAGTCGGGGCTTGACAAGGGCCGGAAACGCAAAAAGGCCCCCGCCAATTGGCGGGGGCCTTCTTTGTTGGAGCCCTTTAACGGAATCGAACCGTTGACCTTCTCCTTACCATGGAGACGCTCTACCGACTGAGCTAAAAGGGCGGGTTGTTCGGCGGCGTCCTACTCTCCCACAGGGTCCCCCCTGCAGTACCATCGGCGCTGAAAGGCTTAGCTTCCGGGTTCGGAATGTAACCGGGCGT
>NZ_JBIAVU010000006.1:299832-478385 GCF_042894695.1 Streptomyces sp. NPDC001513 | reverse complement strand
CGCCCATCCTCTTTGGTATTAATCAAACGCGGGGTACCCCCCCCCCCCCCCCCTAACCCCTGGGGGGCCCCCAACCAATCCTGGGGCGGGGGGGGGGCCCCCCCCGGGCGGGGGCCCCCCCCCGACGGGATCGGGGCCCTGGATCAGGCGATGCGGTCCAGGATGATCGGCGTGGCGGAGTAGGCCGTGCCGGCCGGGGAGACGTCGTAGGTGCCCTCCAGCGCGGACAGGGCGTACGCGAACTTCTCCGGGGTGTCCGTGTGCAGGGTCATCAGCGGCTGGCCGGCCGTGACGGTGTCGCCCGGCTTCGCGTGCAGCTCGACGCCCGCGCCGGCCTGCACCGGGTCCTCCTTGCGGGCGCGGCCGGCGCCGAGGCGCCAGGCGGCGACGCCGACCCCGTACGCGTCCAGGCGGGTCAGGACGCCCGAGGCCGGGGCGGTGACGACGTGCTGCTCGCGGGCCACCGGCAGGGTCGCGTCCGGGTCGCCGCCCTGGGCCGCGATCATCCGGCGCCAGTGGTCCATCGCGGAGCCGTCGGCGAGGGCCTTGGCCGGGTCGGCGTCCTTGATGCCCGCCGCGTCCAGCATCTCCTTGGCCAGGGCGATGGTCAGCTCGACCACGTCGGCGGGGCCGCCGCCGGCCAGGACCTCGACCGACTCGCGGACTTCGAGGGCGTTGCCGGCGGTCAGGCCGAGCGGGGTGGACATGTCGGTGAGCAGGGCGACGGTCTTGACGCCGCTGTCCGTGCCGAGGCCGACCATGGTGCGGGCCAGCTCGCGGGCGTCCTCGATGTTCTTCATGAAGGCGCCGGTGCCGACCTTCACGTCCAGGACGAGCGAGCCGGTGCCCTCGGCGATCTTCTTCGACATGATCGAGGAGGCGATCAGCGGGATGGCCTCGACGGTGCCGGTGACGTCGCGCAGCGCGTACAGCTTCTTGTCCGCCGGGGCCAGGCCGTCGCCGGCCGCGCAGATGACGGCGCCCGTGGTGTCGAGGACGTGCAGCATCTCCTCGTTGGAGAGCAGCGCGCGCCAGCCGGG
Organism: Streptomyces sp. NPDC001513; assembly: GCF_042894695.1. Lineage (NCBI taxonomy): Bacteria > Bacillati > Actinomycetota > Actinomycetes > Kitasatosporales > Streptomycetaceae > Streptomyces > Streptomyces sp. NPDC001513. Next base: position 477,345 of record NZ_JBIAVU010000006.1, on the reverse strand, counting down.
GATGGACTCCAGCTTGTCGAGGGTGCCGCCGGTGTGGCCGAGGCCGCGGCCGGAGAGCTGCGGGACGGCCGCGCCGCAGGCGGCGACGAGCGGGGCCAGGGGCAGGGTGATCTTGTCGCCCACGCCGCCGGTGGAGTGCTTGTCGGCGGTGGGGCGGGAGAGGGAGTCGAAGTTCATCCGCTCGCCGGAGGCGATCATCGCGGCGGTCCAGCGGGCGATCTCGGTGCGGTTCATGCCGTTCAGCAGGATGGCCATCGCCAGCGCCGACATCTGCTCGTCGGCGACGACACCGCGCGTGTACGCGTCGATGACCCAGTCGATCTGCTCGGGGCTCAGCTCACCGCGGTCCCGCTTGGTCCGGATGACGGAGATGACGTCCATGTGGTGCTTCCTTCTACGCGCATAGAGAGGGGGATTTGCGGAAGTACGACGGCCCTCCGCCCCGGCAGGGGGCGAAGGGCCGTCGGCACGGCTATCTCAGGTGGTCGGGCCCGAAGGCCTGGGGCAGCATCTCCGCCAGCGGGAGGATCCCCTTCGGGGTCTCCACCAGCAGGTCCGGTCCGCCGAATTCGAACAGCAGCTGGCGGCAGCGGCCGCACGGCACGAGGATCTCGCCCCGGCCGTCGACGCACGTGAAGTGCGTGAGGCGGCCACCGCCCGTGGCCTGGAGGGAGGACACCAGGCCGCACTCGGCGCACAGGCTGAGCCCGTAGCTCGCGTTCTCCACGTTGCAGCCGACGATGGTGCGGCCGTCGTCGACGAGGGCGGCGACCCCGACGGGGAAGCCCGAGTACGGGGCGTACGCCCGGGACATCGCGTCCCGGGCGGCCGTCCGCAGGGCTTCCCAGTCCACGGCGTGGGCCGGGGTCACTTGCCCTGGCCCTTGCGGTACGGCATGCCGTCCGCCTTCGGCATCCGCAGGCGCTGCGCGGACAGCGCGAGCACCAGCAGCGTGGTCACGTACGGGGCCGCGTCCACGAACTGGCTCGGCACCGAGTCGGTCATCGCGTACCAGACGAACAGCAGCGCGGCGAAGGCCGCCGAGATGCCGGCCTGCAGGTACTTCTTCTTGTAGAGCTGCCAGGCGCAGACGAGCACGAGCACGATGGCGATCAGCAGCAGCATCGCGTGGACGTTCGTGGCGCCACCGCGCAGCTTGAGGCTGTCGATGAAGCCGAACAGGCCCGCGCCCAGCGCCATGCCGCCCGGCATCCAGTTACCGAAGATCATCGCGGCGAGACCGATGTAACCGCGGCCGCCGGTCTGGCCCTCCTGGTAGATCGGGCTGGCGACGATCGACAGGAACGCGCCGCCGAGGCCGGCCAGGCCGCCCGAGACGATCACGGCGATGTACTTGTACTTGTAGACGTTGACGCCCAGCGACTCGGCGGCGATCGGGTTCTCACCGCAGGAGCGCAGCCGCAGACCGAAGGTGGTCCGCCACAGCACCCACCAGGTGGCCGGGATCAGCAGCAGGGCGACGATGGTCAGCAGCGACAGCTCGGTGACCAGGCCGCCGATGACGCCGGCGAGGTCCGAGACGAAGAACCAGTGCTTGGCCTGGAGATCGGCCATCCAGTCGGACAACCCCGGAACGGTGATCTTGTAGATCGGTTCGACCTGCGGCGACTGCTTGGAGGAGCCGCCCGGCGCGTCCGCGAAGGTGAAGTTCGACAGGTACTGGGTGAAGCCCAGCGCCAGGATGTTGACGGCCACACCGGAGACGATGTGGTTGACGTTGAAGGTGATCGTGATGATCGCGTGCAGCAGGCCGCCGATGGCGCCGCCGATGATGCCGGCCATGACGCCGGTCCACGGACCCCACTGGTAGCCGGCCCAGGCACCGAACCAGGTGCCGAGGATCATCATGCCCTCAAGGCCGATGTTGACGACGCCCGCGCGCTCGGCCCACAGGCCGCCGAGGCCGGCGAGGCCGATCGGCACGGCGAGCGAGAGGGCGCCGGAGACCTGGCCGACGGAGGTCAGGTCGTTCGCGCCGCTGATCAGGCGGACCAGCGAGACCAGCGCGAGGCCGCCCGCGATGATCAGCATGATCCAGGGCAGGGTGAGCTTCTTGCGACCGCCGGACTTCTTCGGGGCGGCAGCCGTCGCGGAGACAGTGCTGGTGCTCACGCCGCGACCTCCTTGTCGGTCTTGATGGCGTGCCCGGCGGCGAGCTCCTCGCCGACCTTCTGCTGCTGGCGCCGGACGCCGTAGCGGCCGACGAGTTCGTACGAGACGACGACCGCGATCACGATCAGGCCCTTCATGATCGTGCCGATCTCCTTCGCGTACCCGGCCTGGTCGAGCGAGGCCGAGGCCTTGTCGATGAAGGCCATCAGGAACGCGGCGAAGAGCATGCCGACCGGGCTGTTGCGGCCGAGCAGCGCGATGGTGATGCCGGTGAAGCCGACACCGACCGGGAAGGCCAGGTTGTAGGTGTGCGTCTCGCCGAGCAGCTGCGGCATGCCGGCGAGACCGGCGACCGCACCGGAGATGAGCATCGAGGTGATGATCATCTTCTTGGCGTCGACGCCGGAGGCCTGGGCGGCGGACTCGCTGGCACCGGTGGCGCGCAGGTCGAAGCCGAAACGGGTCCGGTTGAGCGCGAACCAGTAGACGATGCCGAGGGCGAAGGCCACGAAGGTGAAGCCGTAGAGCTCCAGCCCGTCGCCGAGGGACACGGCCGGGAACCAGCCCGACTCGGCGATGTCGCCGGTCGTCAGGTCGTTGGAGCCCTCGATCTGGACGCCGAGGTTCTTCGTCAGCATCAGCCAGGCGATCAGGCTGGTCGCGATGGCGTTCAGCATGATCGTGGAGACGACCTCGCTGACCCCGCGCTTGGCCTTGAGGACACCGGCGATACCGGACCAGAAGGCACCGACGAGCATCGCCACGAGGACGATCAGCAGCAGGTGCAGCGGGCCCGGCAGGGCCACGGCCGCACCGACCACGGCGGAGAGCATCGCCGCGAGGCGGTACTGGCCGTCGACGCCGATGTTGAAGAGGTTCATCCGGAAGCCGATGGCCACGGCCAGGGCCGCCAGGTAGTACGTACCGGCCTGGTTCACGATGAGGACCTGGACGTCCTCGTAGCCGGCGTTCTCCACCATGAGGCGCAGCGGCTCGATCGGGTCGATGCCCGTCGCCGCCAGCACGATCATGGTCAGCACGAAGGCGCTGACCAGGGCCAGCACGGGCCCGGCGAAGCCGAGGAGCAGCCGGTCCTTGTCGAATTTCTTCATCGGGCCTCATCCTCCGTCGTGTCACCGTCGGCAGCGGCGGAGTGGTTGTCGGTGGCTTCCAGGTGCCCGGAGGCGGCGCCCGTCATGGCGGTGCCGAGCTCCTCCGGGGTGACGGTCGCGGGGTTGGCGTCCGCGACCAGGCGGCCACGGTAGATCACCCGCAGGGTGTCGGACAGGCCGATGAGCTCGTCCAGGTCGGCGGAGATGAGCAGGACGGCCAGGCCCTCGCGGCGGGCGTCGCGGATCGCGTCCCAGATCTGCGCCTGCGCACCGACGTCCACACCGCGGGTGGGGTGGGCGGCGATGAGGAACTTCGGGTTGTGGCTCATCTCGCGGCCGACGATCAGCTTCTGCTGGTTGCCGCCGGAGAGCGAGGCCGCGGTCACCTCGATGCCGGGCGTGCGGACGTCGTACTCGCGCACGATCCGCTCGGTGTCCTTGCGGGCCGCCTTCGGGTCGAGGATGCCGCGCTTGGAGTTGGGCGCCTCGGTGACGTGGCCGAGGATGCGGTTCTCCCACAGCGGGGACTCCAGCAGCAGCCCGTGCCGGTGCCGGTCCTCGGGGATGTAGCCGATGCCGCCCTCACGGCGCTTGCGCACCGGGGCCTTGGTGATGTCCTTGCCGTCCAGCGTGATCACGCCCGTGTCGGCGGAGGCCATGCCCATGAGGGCTTCGATCAGCTCGGTCTGGCCGTTGCCCTCGACACCGGCGATGCCGAGGATCTCGCCCTTGTGGATGGTGAAGCTGACGTCGTCCAGCAGGAGCCGGCCGACCTCGACGTTCTCCACGATCGCGGAGTCCGGGGCGACCGCGGGCACCAGGACCTCCGGCTCGGCGACGACGGCGTCGCCCGCGGCGAGGGTCAGGTTCTTCACCTGGAGCATCGGGACGTCGGTCACGGTCGACTCGCGGGTCTCCGGCGAGGGCAGCTCCGCACCGACCATCAGCTCGGCGAGCTGCTTGGTGGTGGCGGTCTTCGGGTCGGCGGTGCCGACCGTGGTGCCGCGCCGGATGACGGTGATGTCGTCGGCGACCTTCAGCACCTCGCCCAGCTTGTGCGAGATGAAGATGACGGTCAGGCCTTCGGCCTTGAGCTCGCGCAGGTTGTCGAAGAGGGCGTCCACCTCCTGCGGCACGAGCACTGCGGTCGGCTCGTCGAGGATGAGGATCTGCGCACCGCGGTAGAGGACCTTGAGGATCTCCACGCGCTGGCGGTCGGCGACACCGAGGTCCTCGACCAGGGCGTCGGGGCGCACGCCGAGGCCGTACGCGTCCGAGATCTCCTTGATCTTCTTACGGGCCTTGGCGCCGATGCCGTAGAGCTTCTCGCCGCCGAGAACCACGTTCTCCAGGACGGTGAGGTTGTCGGCGAGCATGAAGTGCTGGTGCACCATGCCGATGCCGCGGGCGATGGCGTCGCCGGGGGTGTTGAAGGAGACCTGCTCCCCGTCGATGGCGATGGTGCCCTCGTCCGGCTTCTGCATGCCGTAGAGGATCTTCATCAGGGTCGACTTGCCGGCGCCGTTCTCGCCGATCAAGGCATGGACCGTGCCCTTGCGGACGGTGATCGCGATGTCCTTGTTGGCGACGACGCCGGGGAAGCGCTTGGTGATGCCGTGCAGTTCTACGGCGGGGGGCGGGCTGGACGCGTTGATGACGCACTCTCCTTGGCGCGGAAGGAGCGGAAGGCAGGGGGGACAGGGCGGGGAGTGAAAGTATCGCGTCCACGATGCTTCTACGCGCGTAGCACTGTCGGAAGTGAAAACTTGCGGCCACGGGGCCACTTGGTCACAGAATAGTGATCACAGAACGTGGCTCGGGGCCCGGGAGCGATCGAGACCGCTTCCCGGACCCCGGAGACCAGGACTACATGTCAGCGACGGCCTTACGGCTGGATCTTGACCTTGATCTTGTTGGCGATGATGTCGGCCTTGGCCTTCTCCACCGCGGTGATGACGTCGGTCATCTCCTTGTACTTCGGGTTGGAGTCGGCCAGGCCGACGCCGTCCTTGTCGAGGCCGTAGCGGATCTCACCGGTGGTCGGCTTGCCGTCCTGGACCGACTTGATCACGTTGAAGACGGAGTCCTCGACGTCCTTCGTGACCGAGGTCAGGATGGAGTCCTTGTACTTCGCCAGACCGGCCTGGTTGTACTGGTCGGAGTCGACGCCGATGGCCCACTTGCCCTTGGCCGAAGCGGCCTCGATGGCACCGGAACCCGCGAGACCGGCGGCGGCGTAGACGACGTCCGCGCCCGCGTCGATCTGACCCTGCGCGGCAGCCTTGCCGAGGTCGGGCTTGGCGAAACCGTCGAAGTTCGGCGGCTGGGTCAGGTACTGGGAGAGCACCTTGGCGTTCGGGTTGGTGTCCTTGACGCCCTGGGTGAAGCCCGCCTCGAACTTCTTGATCAGCGGAACCTCGACACCGCCGATGAAGCCGACCGTGCCGGTCTTGGACACCTTGGCGGCGGCGACGCCGGCCAGGTAGGAGCCCTGCTCCTCGTTGAAGACGAGGTTGGCGATGTTCGGGCCGGTCACCGAGGTGTCGTCGATGATCGCGAACGTGGTGTCCGGGAACTTCGGCGCGACCTTCTTGATGGCCGGGGCGTAGGCGAAACCGACGCCGATGACCGGGTTGTTGCCCTTGCGGGCAAGCTCGGTGAGGCGCTGGACCTTGTCGGCCTCGCCCTCGCCGTCGGTGGGCTCCGCCTCGGCGCCCTTGATCTTGAGGTCGGTTTCGGCCTTCTTCAGGCCGGCGTAGGCGGCGTCGTTGAACGACTGGTCGCCGCGGCCACCGATGTCGTACGCGATGGCAGCGGACTTCTGACCCGACTCCGAGGGGGAGGAGGAGGTGTCAGAGGACTTCTTACCGCCACAGGCGGTGGCCGAGAGGGCCAGCGCCGCGGACGCGATGCCCACGGTGGCGATCCTGGTGATCCGGCGCAAGGGGAGGCTCCTTCAAAACCTGACCGAAGCGCCACGACCGGCGCTGGTTTCGCGGCGATCGTAACGCGCGTAGATGTCAGTTAAAGGCCCGTTCATGAGTCGTTATCGGATCGTCGTGAACCGGACAGTGACCGATTGGTGACTCCTTACGTGCCCAGCCCTTGTGTACCAAGGGCTGGACACGCCCGACAGCAGAATCGTTGATGTTGTAAGGACTTCGCCCCGGCCGTTACCGGGCGGGGACGGCCCGACGCCCGTCGAGCAGGGCGGCGGCCGTGAAGAACTCCACGCCGACGGCGATCGCGTCCTCGTCCACGTCGAAGTCACCGCGGTGCAGATCGCGCTTGGCGGTGTCCCCCGGAGCGCGGACCCCCAGGCGGGCCATGGCGCCCGGGACGTGCTCCAGGTACCAGGAGAAGTCCTCCCCGCCCAGGCTCTGCTCGGTGTCCTCGACCGACTCGGTACCGCAGCGGGCCGTCATCGCCTCACGCAGCAATTCGGTGATCACCGGATCGTTGACCACCGGCGGCACCCCGCGCACGTGGTTGATCTCGAACTTGGCCCCGTGCATGGTCGCGATCTCGTCGATCGCCGCGTAGAGCATGTCCGGCGCCTCGTGCCAGGCGTTCAGGTCCAGGCACCGAACGGTTCCGGACAGCTCGGCGTGCATCGGGATGACGTTGCAGGCGTGCCCCGCCTCGATCCGGCCCCAGGTGACCGACATCCCCGAGCGGGCGTCCATCCGGCGGGCCAGCAGGGCCGGGGTGTCGACGGCGACCCGGGCGGCGGCCGTCACCAGGTCGGTGGTCAGGTGCGGCCGCGCGGTGTGCCCGCCCGAGCCGGAGAGGGTGACCTCCAGCCGGTCGCAGGCCGAGGTGATGGGGCCGGCCCGCAGCCCGATCTTCCCCGCGTCGACCCGGGGGTCGCAGTGCACGGCGACGATCCGGCCCACGCCGTCGAGCACCCCGGAGTCGATGGCGTCGGTGGCCCCGCCCGGCAGCACCTCCTCGGCCGGCTGGAAGAGCAGCCGGACGGGGCGGGGCAGCAGCCCCTGCCGGTCGAGCTCGGCGAGCACCAGGCCGGCGCCGAGGACGACGGCGGTGTGCACGTCGTGCCCGCAGGCGTGGGCGCGGTCCGGGAAGGTCGAGCGGTACGAGACGTGCGTCTTGGCGTCCGGGATGGGCAGGGCGTCGATGTCCGCGCGCAGGGCCAGCATCGGCCGGCCCCCGTCCCAGGTGCCGACGTCACAGATCAGGCCCGTGCCCGACTTCAGCACCCGTGGTCGCAGGCCGGCTTTCTCCAGCCGGGCCTTGATCGCCGCGGTGGTGCGGAATTCCTGGTGTCCGAGCTCCGGGTGCATGTGCAAGTCCCGGCGGAAGGCGATCAGTTCGGTACGCAGGTGGTCCGGAAGTGTGCCGGGCAGCTCGGGCCGGTCGGACGCGGCGGGCTGGGCGGTCTGGGACTCGCGGGACATCAACTGGTTCACCCGTTGAAGGGTAGGCGCACGGACGGGTCAACTGGCCGGGGATCCACAAAAGTTCATGCCGTTAGGGGAAAGAAACACGGCCTCTGGCGCATGACCGGGTGCCCCTGGGGGTAAACTCGCGCGCTCATCCGGCCGTAGGAGCCGCCTGGGCGGGGAGTCTGCGCACATCACGGGCGGTGTCGGTGACCCCGGCGAGGAAGCTGCGGGCGCGGGCGGACGCGGAGCCGGTGAGCCAGGCCGGGTCCACATCGCATACGGCGACGGTCACACCGGTACCGGTCAGGGCGTAGGGCAGCGTGTGGACGACCGTGGACGGAAAGCTGACGATCGTCCGGCCGACGGGACCGCGCCGCGCGATCAGCTCCAGCGGCAGGTCCGGGCGCACGATCTCCAGCCCGGTCGCCTGGCTCAGCGCGCGCAGCTTCTCCGGGGACTCGCGGCGGTGCGCGAAGTAGCGGGTGGCGCCGTGCTCCAGGGTGAGGGCGCGCACCGCCTCCAGGTAGCGGGCCGGGTCCACCACACCGGTCTCCACCAGCGAGGTGCCGACCAGGTCGGTGCCTTTGGTCAGGCGGGGCGGGCCGAAGCGGGCCCGGGTCCAGGCGAAGTCGTTGACCCGCAGGGTCATGGCGCCGTGGGCGGTGACGGGCATCGAGCTGAACACCTCGACGCGGTGGCCCCGGCCCCCGGCGGGGGTGAAGCGGCGGCGCGCGGTCGCCGAGACGGGTGCGTACGCCAGCTCGCGGACCCGGCCGGGCAGTCCCCCGCCGCCGACCCGGTGCCAGCGTACGAGGCGTTCGCCGCGGGCGGTCTGGGCGACGAACTCCATGGTGGCGGTGCCGTCGTCGACCACGACGAGCTCTTCGGCGCGCACGAGGGTGAGCAGCAGCTGCACGTAGCGCGAGAAGGGGTCGCCGATGACGACCGTGCGCGCCGCGCGGACGTCGCGCGCCAGCGCGGACAGCGCCTTCAGCGGCGCGAACCGGCTGCCGCGCGCCTCCTGCCAGCACACCTCGTACCCTTCGTCCCGGGCCAGCGCGGCCATCCGGCGCAGCTGGCCCCGGGACATGGGGTCGGTGGGCGGCAGGACGACGATCCTCAGGGGTGACCCCGCGCCCGCCGGAGCGGGTGCGGCGGCCGTCCCGGCCCCGCCGTCCCCCTGGGCCCGGGCCCGGTCCGGGCCGGGTTCCGCCCCGCCGGAGCGGGGCCCGCGCTGGCGCGGGACCCCGTCCAGCTGCGGCTGCTGCGGGCCGGGGCCCGCCGGGGCGCTGCGCGCGTACGCCCACTCCAGCACGTTGAGGAGTTGGACCGGGCTCTCGACGAACGCCAGGGTGGAGGCGGAGGGGGTCACCACGTACTCCTTGTCGGGGGCGGAACTCGTACGCGCCGGTCCGGAACTCAGACGGCTGCCAGCTCGCCCTGGACGCGGCGGAGCTTCTTCATGGGGCCGAGCTCGGACTCGTAGACCCGCTTGACCCCGTCGCCGAGGGCGGTCTCGATGGTGCGGATGTCGCGGACCAGGCGGGTCAGGCCGCCGGGCTCGACGGAGGCGGCCTGGTCGGAGCCCCACATCGCGCGGTCGAGGGTGATGTGCCGCTCGACGAAGGTGGCGCCGAGGGCGACGGCGGCGAGGGTGGTCTGCAGGCCCGTCTCGTGGCCGGAGTAGCCGATCGGGACGTTGGGGTACTCGTCCCGCAGGGTGTTGATGACCCGCAGGTTGAGCTCCTCGGCCTTGGCCGGGTACGTCGAAGTCGCGTGACAGAGAAGGATGTTGGCGCTGCCGAGCACCTCCACCGCGTGGCGGATCTGCTGCGGGGTGGACATCCCGGTGGACAGCACGACGGTGCGGCCGGTGGCGCGCAGGGCGCGCAGCAGCTCGTCGTCGGTGAGGGAGGCGGAGGCCACCTTGTGGGCGGGGACGTCGAACTTCTCCAGGAAGGCGACGGCCTCGGTGTCCCACGGGGAGGCGAACCAGTCGATGCCGCGCTTGGCGCAGTGCTCGTCGATGGCGCGGTACTCGTCCTCGCCGAACTCGACCTTGTGGCGGTAGTCGATGTAGGTCATCCGGCCCCAGGGGGTGTCGCGTTCGATGTCCCACTGGTCGCGCGGGGTGCAGATCTCCGGGGTGCGCTTCTGGAACTTCACGGCGTCGCAGCCGGCTTCGGTGGCGGCGTCGATGAGGGCGAAGGCGTTGCCGAGGTCGCCGTTGTGGTTGATGCCGATCTCGCCGACGACGTAGACGGGGCGGCCGGGGCCCGCGGTGCGCGCTCCGAAGGTACGGAGGCGGGGGTCCGGGGTGGAGGTCATGGCAGGGGGCGTCCTTCGGTGCGGGGGTGTGCGGGGTGTGGGCTGCGGGTCGAGGTGTGGTGCGGGGTGCGGATGTGGTGCGGGGTGCGGGTCGAGCAGGGGGGCGAGCAGGCGGGCGCGTTCCAGGTCGTGCGGGTCGTCGACCTCCAGGACCCGGGAGGGGTCGGTGGCGACGGGCAGGGTGCGGCCGAAGAAGCGGTGGCGGGCGGCGCGGAAGCCGTCGGCGTCCATCGCGTAGGCGGCGCCGGTCTCCAGCAGGTCCTGCGGCCGGTCCTGGCGGCGGGGCCGGTACGCCTGGTCGTGGTTGACCCCGGCGCCGGAGCCGTCGGCCCCGGACCGCCAGAGGAAGCCGTGGAAGGGGGCCACGGTCAGGGCCGAGTCGGCCGCCCCCGAGGCGACGGCCACGGCGACCGATTCGACGTCGGAGGTGGTGAGGAACGGGCTCGTGCACTGGACGAGGAGGACCACGTCCACGCTGACGGAGTGCAGTTCCTCGAAGGCGGCGAGCGCGTGCAGGAGGGCGGCCTCGCTGCTCGCGGTGTCGCCGGAGATCGCGGTCGGGCGGGCGATCACGTCGGCCCCGGCGGCGCGGGCGGCCGCGGCGATCGCGTCGGAGTCCGTGGAGACGACCACGTCGGTGACGGTGGGCGCGGAGCGGCAGGCCCGGACGGCGCGGGCGACGAGCGGGATGCCGGCGACCTCGGCGAGGTTCTTGCCCGGAACTCCCTTGGAGCCGCCGCGGGCCGGGATCACGGCGAGGACGCGGGGGCTCACAGCTCCCCCAGCCTGCGGATCACCGGGGCGACGCGCTGCACGCCGTGCCGGTACGCGCCACGGGCGGCCTCGCGCAGGTGGGCGCGGAGCCGGCGGCGCAGCCGGGACTCCCCCGCCGTCGGGCGCACCGCGCCGGGCAGCGGGGTGCCGTCGGGGGCGAGGTGGTGCCGGGCGAGGATCCCGGGCAGGTACCGGGGGGCGGTGGTGAGCGTGTAGTACGGGGCGAGGGCGGGCAGCCGGGTCGCGGCCACCAGCCCGGCGACCTTCGCCCGGGCGACGGCGTAGGCGTCGTGCGGTGCGCCTGCGGCGGGCCCGGCGGACGAACGCGCGGCCCCCGCCGGTTCGGCCCCACCCGGCGTGGCCTTGGCCGACGCGGCCTTGGCCGACGCGGCCTTGGCCGACGCGGCCTTGGCCGACGCGGCCGCACCCGGCGTGGCCGGGCCCGGGTGGACGCCCTGGGCGGCCAGCCAGACCGGGTCGCCCTCCGGGAGGAGCCCGGAGTCGAGCTGGTCCCAGGAGGCCAGGCAGCCGGAGCCGAGGAAGTGGTGGTTGCCGAGGGCCTCGCGGATGCCGAGGTCGGTGAGGATCGCCGTCGGGATGGACCGGTGCAGGGATTCCAGGGCGGCGGTGGAGGAGACGGTGACCAGCAGGTCGGTGCCGTCCAGCACCTCGCCCATGTTCCCGTAGACCAGGCGGCAGTTGGCGGGCAGTCCGCCCGGGATCTTCTCCGCGAGCCGCTGGTACGGCTGCTCCTCCAGGTGCGTGGTGTGCTCCCCGGGCTTGCTGCGCAGCTTGATCAGCACCTCGCGGTCGGGGTGCAGCCGTGCGTGCCCGGCGGCCCGTTCCAGCAGGTAGGCGCGGTCGGCGCGGCTGTCGGGCACGGAGGGCTGGACGGCGAAGACCACCGTGTGGGCCCTGCTCCCGGCCGGCTCGTACGGCGCCCCGCCCAGGAAGGGCAGCGCGGTCTCGGTGACGGCTCCGGCGTCCGCGCCGACCCCCTCGTACACGGCGCGGAAGCGCTCGGCGTCGTGGCGGGAGTTGGCGAGGACGAGGTCGGCCCCGTGCCGCAGCAGCAGCCCGTCGGCGAGCTTCTCGTATACGACGCCCACGTATCCGGTGACGAAGACCGGCCGCTTCGCCGGGTTCGGCCACAGGGCGCGGGCTCCGTGCAGGACGGCCTGGACGGCTCCGCCGACGAGGGCGAGGACGACCACGTCGTAGCGCTCCCGGCCGATCTCGGCGAGGAACTCCGCGCAGGTCACCTCGGACAGCCGGTCGGCCCGCACCCCCACCTCACCGAGCTGGCGCGCGGTGGGTGTGGCGCGGCCGCGCAGCAGGTATCCGGTGAGCTGGTGGTCGGGGACGAGACGGCGGGCGGTGAGTGCGCCCCATTTCCATCGCGTATCGGAATCGGCGAGTACGGCGACGCGTTTGCGTTCTGGCACGCGGCAGAAGCTATTCCGCAATTTCGGTGATCGGCCCAACGAACGCACAACAGCGGGTTAACAACGCGTCGACGAAATGCGAAAGCGCACGGGTTAACTCGCCCGCCCCGCGCCGTTCACGTGGAATCCGCATCCGGGCCACAGTGAATGCCAGGCGGCGCCCTAATGTCTCGCGGGTGCCCAAGCTCTCTGTTGTCGTGCCGTTCTACAACGTGCAGACATACGCACCGGATGCCCTGAAGAGTCTCGAACTCAACGCCCGGGAGGATTTCGAGTTCCTGCTCGTCGACGACTGCTCGACGGACGGGACGCCCGGCCTGCTGGAGCGGGCGGCGCGCGAGCTGCCCGGGGCGGTGCACCTCAGACACGAGCGGAACGGCGGTCTGGCCACCGCGCGGAACACCGGCCTGGACGCGGCCCGCGGCGAGTACCTCGCCTTCCTGGACGGGGACGACTGGCTTGCCCCCGGCCACCTGGCCCGCACGCTGGCCGCCATAGAGGCGCTGAACTGCGATTTCGTCCGCACCGACCATGTGCGGTGCACGGGCAGGACGCGGAGCGTGCAGCGCGTCCCCTACGGTCCGCAGTCGGTCGTCGCCGATCCGCGCTCCGCCATCCTGCCCGCCGACCGGGCCAGCTCGGTGGACTATCCGTACGCCTGGGCCGGCATGTACCACCGGCGGCTGCTGGAGCGCGGGGCCCTGCACTTCACCGACGGGCTGCGGACGGCCGAGGACCGGCCGTGGATCTGGCGGCTGCACCGGGAGGCGGAGTCCTTCGCCGCGGTGGGCCTGCCCGGGATCTTCTACCGGCGCGGGGTTTCCACGTCCCTGACGCAGATCGGTGACGAACGGCAGCTCGATTTCATCCGGGCATTTGATCAAGTACTGGCGGATGTCGCCGCGGACCGGGAATCAGATCTACTGCTCCCGAAAGCCGTCCGAACGTATTGCGCGATTATCGCGCACCATTTCGGATCCATCGAAAGGTTCGAACCGGCCGTGGCCAAGAAACTCCGTTCGATGAGCGCGGCCGCGCTCGGCCGCATGCCCCAGGACGTATTGGACCAGGTCCTGGACTCGATGGACATCGAACGCTCCACCCTGCTGCGGCGCGTGCGCGGCAGCCGCCGCACCCCGTCGGGAGCGGCCGCCTGATGCCCACCCAGATCTTCCTGGCCTCCACCCTCTACGGCGTGGCCACGCTCGCGGCGGGCATCGACTCGGGCGCCTTCCCGCCGGCCGGCCGCCGGATCCTGCTGACGAGCAACCACGCCGTCACCGCCGAGGTCACCCCGGGGGTCGCGGACATGCCGGGCTTCGCCGCCCTGCGCACCCGCTTCGACGAGGTGCTCGACTGGAACCGGGTCATCGAGCCGCAGCACCCGAGCACCTGGGCCCCGCGCGCCGAGGACGTCCCGATCTGGGAGCGGCAGCTGCGCTCCCTGTGGGGCCTCGGCGAGGACCGCGTCGAGCTGGTCGTGGAGTCCCTGCAGGTGCCGCCGGCCCAGACCCTGTGCCGGCTCTTCCCGGGCGCGGCGGTCGACGTCTACGCCGACGGGCTGATGAGCTACGGGCCCACCCGCTTCCGGCTCGACCCGCAGCTCGGGATGCGGGTGCGGCGGGTGCTGCACCTGGACCTGGTGCCGGGTCTGAGGCCGCTGCTGCTGACGGAGTTCGGGGCGCGGGAGGAGCTGGTGCCGACGGAGCCCTTCCTCAAGGTCCTCGCCGAGCTCGCCGAAAACACCGAGGCCACCGAAGTCGCCGGGGCACTCGGGGCGGAGGCCCCGGCGCTGCTCCTGGGCCAGTACCTCTCGGCGCTCGACCTGATGACCCTGGCCGAGGAGGAGGAGCTCCACGTGTCGATGGTCCGGGGCGCGCACGCCCTGGGCCACCGCGAGCTGGTGTTCAAACCGCACCCCGGCGCCCCGGCCGCGTACTCCCGCCGGGCCGAGGAGGAGGCCGAGCGGCTCGGCGTCCGGCTGACCGTGATCGCCGCGCCGGTGCTGGCCGAGACCCTCTACCAGCGGCTGCGTCCGGCGCTGGTCGTCGGCTGTTTCTCCACCGGCCTGCTGACCGCCGCCACTCTGTTCGGGCTCCCGGTGGCCCGGACCGGCACGGAAGCCGTCCTGGCCGGCCTGACCCCGTACCCGAACAGCAACCGGGTCCCGCTGGCCCTGGTGGACGCCCTGCTCCCGGACCTCGCCGACGCGGAGGCCGTGCGCAACTGGACGCCCCCGACCCCGGAGCAGGTGCGGGCGGAGCCGGCCGCGCTGCTGACCGCCGTCGGGTTCACCATGCAGCCGCAGATCCTGGCCGCGCGCCGGCCGGCGGCCGAGGCCTACCTGGCCCAGCACCTGGACGCGCGCACCTGGCGGTACTTCACCCGGCGCCGGCTGACCTCCCTGGGCCTGCCGGGCGGCATCCCGGCGCAGCTCTCTTTCCTGCCGCGCAGCCGCGCGGTGCGCCGGGCCGTGCGGCGGCTCGGCTGGGTGCGCCGCGCCCTCAGCTGACGGCGAGTTTGGCCGCGAAGCCGAGGAAGAGCACGCCGGCCGCCGAGGTGGCCCCGGCCGACAGCCGCTTGCGCCGGCGGAAGGCCTCCGAGAGCCGGGTGCCGCCGAAGATCAGCAGCGTCAGGTACACGAAGCTGCCGGTCTGCAGCAGGCCGCCGAGGACCAGGAACGACAGCGCCGGGTAGGCGTAGGACGGGTCCACGAACTGCACGAAGAAGGACATCAGGAAGAGGATGGCCTTCGGGTTGAGGAGGCTGATCAGCAGCGCCCGCCGGTAGGGCCGCTCGTTCTCGCCCTCCTCGGCGGGGGCGGCGGCCTGCGTCTCGTCCCGGTCCCGGCGCGTGCGCCACAGCGCCCAGGCGCCGCGCATCATGCCCACGGCGAGCCAGGCCAGGTACCCGGCGCCGAGGAACTTCACCACGGTGAACACGACCGGGCTGGCCCGCAGCAGCGCCCCGGCGCCCACGGCGGTGAGCAGCATCAGCACGGCGTCGCCGGTGAACACGCCGGCGGCGGCCTTGTATCCGGTGCGCACCCCGCGCCGGGCGGCGACGGAGAGCACGTACAGCGAGTTCGGACCCGGCAGAAGAATGATCAGTACGAGGCCGGCGAGGTACGTCGGCAGATCGGTGACACCCAGCATGTGCAGGAGTGTCCCATGAGGACACACCTGACGGTCCAGTGGGTTTCACCATGTGGAATCCGTCGGCTCGTACGTTCCCCACACCTCCCTCAGCGCCCCGCACACCTCCCCCACCGTGGCCCGCGCCCGCAGCGCCTCCTTCATCGGGTACAGCACGTTCTCCGTTCCGGCGGCCGCCTCCCGCAGGGCCCCGAGCGCCGCCGTCACCGCCGCCGCGTCCCGCTCCGCCCGCAGCCGTGCCAGCGCCGCGCACTGCCGCGCCTCGATGGCCGGGTCCACGCGCAGCGGCTCGTACGGTTCCTCCCGCTCCAGCGCGAAGCGGTTGACGCCGACCACCACCCGCTCCCCGCCCTCGGTCTCCTGCGCGATGCGGTAGGCGTTGCGCTCGATCTCGCCCTTCTGGAAGCCGTTCTCGATCGCGGCCACCGCCCCGCCCTGGTCCTCGACGCGCCGCATCAGCGCGAGCGCGGCCGCCTCCAGCTCGTCGGTCATCCGCTCGACGGCGTACGACCCGGCGAAGGGGTCCACGGTGTGCGGCACGTCCGTCTCGTACGCGAGGACCTGCTGGGTGCGCAGCGCGAGGCGGGCGGACTTCTCGGTCGGCAGCGCGATGGCCTCGTCGAAGGAGTTGGTGTGCAGGGACTGGGTGCCGCCGAGGACCGCGGCGAGCGCCTGTACGGCCACCCGTACGAGGTTCAGTTCGGGCTGCTGCGCGGTCAGCTGGACCCCGGCCGTCTGGGTGTGGAAGCGCAGCATCAGCGACTTCGGATCCCGCGCCCCGAACTCCTCGCGCATGACGCGGGCCCAGATCCGCCGGGCCGCGCGGAACTTCGCGACCTCCTCCAGGAGGGTGGTGCGGGAGACGAAGAAGAAGGAGAGCCGGGGCGCGAACTCGTCGACCGCCATGCCGGCGGCCAGGGCCGTACGGACGTAGGCGATGCCGTCGGCGAGGGTGAAGGCCACCTCCTGCGCGGGCGAGGCCCCCGCTTCGGCCATGTGGTAGCCGGAGATGGAGATGGTGTTCCACTTGGGGATCTCGGCCCGGCAGTAGCGGAAGGTGTCGGCCGTCAGCCGGAGCGAGGGCTCGGGCGGGAAGATGTACGTGCCCCGCGCGATGTACTCCTTCAGGACGTCGTTCTGGACCGTGCCCGTCAGCCGCACGCCCGGAATGCCCTGTTCCTCCGCGACCAGTTGGTAGAGCAGCAGGAGCAGCGCGGCGGGCGCGTTGATGGTCATCGAGGTGGAGACGCGGTCGAGCGGGATCCCGTCGAACAGCGTCCGCATGTCGTCGAGCGAGTCGACGGCGACCCCGACCTTGCCGACCTCGCCGTGCGCGAGCGGGGCGTCGGAGTCGTGCCCCATCTGGGTCGGCAGGTCGAAGGCGACGGACAGTCCGGTGCCGCCGCCCGCGATGAGCTGCCGGTAGCGGGCGTTGGACTCGGCGGCCGTGCCGAAACCGGCGTACTGCCGCATCGTCCACGGGCGGCCGGTGTACATGTTCGGATAAATCCCCCTGGTGTAGGGGAATTCGCCCGGTTCGCCCAGGGCGGCCGCGGGGTCCCACCCCGTCAGGTCGCCGGGCCCGTAGACGGGTTCGATCGGGAGTCCGCTCTCGGTGCGTGCCATGTGACGAAGACCTCCGTAGAGCTGCCGGGCCCGGGGCTGGTACAACCTTGCCCGCGCATCGGTTCGTAAGGCCGCGGACGGCTGCTGGTCACAATGGCGCAACATCCCGTGGCCCGGTGCAACTCTCCGCGCGCGCCAGGCATCACCTAGATACACGACGTAGAAACCGGGGGACTGCAATGCAGCGCCAGAGATTCATAATCCGCACGATCGGGGTGGCCGCCGCCGTCGCGCTCGCCGCGACCGCCTGCGGGCCGCAGAAGTCGGAGTCAGCCGGCTCCACTCCTTCGGCTCCGTCCTCGCCCACGGCGGGCGCCACTCCCGAAGCCTCCCCGACCACCGACAACAAGCCCGGCGAGGCATCGCCGTCGCCGTCGGCCTCCGCGTCGGCCTCCCCGTCGGCCTCTCCTTCGCCCACCGTGAAGCAGATCATGGCCAACGGCGACGACACCGACCAGGTGCGCGAGCTCCAGGCACGCCTGCGGCAGCTCAAGCTGATGTCGGTGGCACCGACCGGTTTCTACGGCTCGAAGACCACGGCCGCGGTCAAGTCCTTCCAGTCGAAGAACGCTCTGACCCCCACCGGTTCGGTCGACGAGGCCACCTGGAAGAAGATCCAGAGCGCCAGCAAGAAGCCCACCGCCGACGAGCTGCGCCCGCCGACCGTCAACGAGGTCGACGCGCCGGACCCGCGCTGCATGGAGGGCCGGGTCATGTGCATCAGCAAGGAGAGCCGCACCCTCGCCTGGATGATCGACGGCAAGGTCGTCTCCACCATGGACGTGCGCTTCGGTTCGGAGAACACCCCGACCCGCGAGGGCGTCTTCAAGGTGGACCGCAAGGAGAAGGAGTGGACGTCCACGCTCTACCACACGTCCATGCCGTACTCGATGTTCTTCAGCGGCGGCCAGGCCGTGCACTACTCGGCCGACTTCGCGGCCCGCGGCTACGCCGGCGCCTCGCACGGCTGCGTGAACGTCCGCGACAAGGGCAAGCTGTCGTCGCTCTTCGGCCAGGTGAACGTGGGCGACAAGGTCGTCGTCTACTGGTGATGCGCGCGGCCCCCACGAGCGCACGCAGAAGGCCTTCGACCGGGATCGGTCGAAGGCCTTGTCGTTGGGCGGCCGTGGGCCGGCCGCCGGGGGGTCGAGGTAAAGGGCGCGGGCAGGGCCGGGGGAACGTGCCCCGCCCGCGCCGGTTGCGCAGAGCCCAGGGGTACGGGGGGAACCCCGGCTCATGCGCGGCCGATGACCAGTCGGCTCGATATGTACTGCGCCGCCGGTTCGAAAAGTGTTACAGGCGGTTCGGCACGGGTGTCAGAGACCGGTGCGCAGGCCCGTCGAGCCCCGCGGAAGCGCCGGGGCCAGGGTCGGGGCCTTGAGCGTCCCGTCCCCCAGCGGGGTGTCGCGGCGCTTGCCGCCGGAGTCCCCGTCCAGCACCGACTTGCAGTAGTCCGGTATCCGGGTGAGCCCGTCGGCCAGGCGGGAGAGCCGCTCGCGACGGTCGTCGTCGAGGCGTCCCGACCGGTAGTCCTGGCAGAGGTCCAGCGCCTTGAGCAGGGTCTCCCGCTCGCGCCGCTCACGGTCCTTGCCGGTGTCCCCGTTGCCGAAGGTGTCCCGGTCCCGGTCCTTGTCGCCCGTGCCGCCCGCGGCGCTCCGGCCGTTCTCGGTGTCCTTGCCCGTGCCGCCCGTGCCCGAGGTGCCCGACGAGGTGTCCGCGCCGGTGCCGGTGCCGGGCACCGTGCGTCCGTCCGGGCCCGGGGACTGCGTGGGGCCCGGGGGGAGCGTCGAATTCGAGCCGTTCGGCGGCGGGGTGGGCAGCAGCTTCGGGGTGAGCGTCGGTGCTCCGCTGCCGATGCCCGGCTCCGCGTTCTCGCCGGCGCTGACGGACATCGCCGGTCCGGGTCCCGCGGTGTCGTGCCGGTCACGGTCC
Organism: Streptomyces sp. NPDC001513; assembly: GCF_042894695.1. Taxonomy (NCBI): domain Bacteria; kingdom Bacillati; phylum Actinomycetota; class Actinomycetes; order Kitasatosporales; family Streptomycetaceae; genus Streptomyces; species Streptomyces sp. NPDC001513. The sequence goes on along the minus strand of NZ_JBIAVU010000006.1, from coordinate 458,434 downwards.
AGCAGCCCGGCGCCCGCCGCGGCGGCGAGGCCGCCGACGGCGACGCTCGCCAGAGCGGCCGCCAGGCCGAAGCTCACCGTCCGGGCGCGCCGGGGCGCGGGGGCGAAGGAGGGCACGAGACGGCCGAGATCGACCACGGGCTCACCGGATCCGGCCATCGCGGTGCGGTCCGACGGGTCCGCGGAGCGGCCGGCGGCACGCGCCGTGCGGAAGGCGGCCACGGCCGCGGCCTCGCCGGGCAGTTCCGTGCCCGCGGGCGGCAGCTCGCCGCCGGCGCCCAGGGCTTCCAGGGCGTCCAGCGCGGCACGCAGTCGCGCGGCCTCGATGCGGGCACGCGGTTCGGCGCCGGCCGGCCCCACAGGTTCCGCCGGTTCGCCGCGCAGCAGTCTGTCCGCCGCGGCCTGGTCCAGCCACCTGTTGCGCTCGTCGGCCATCACATGTCCTTCTGCGTCCGCCAACGTGAATGCGTCACACCGGTTTGTTCTACGAAGCCCCCACCTCGGCCGCGTTGCGCGGGTACGGCGTCGAGGTCCCTCCCGCCCCCGCCGTCCCACGGCTGGCCACCGGCATTATGGCCGACCGCCGCGCCCGGCTCCGCGCCGGTGCCCGGGTCCGGCCCGAAGCCGCCCTCCGAGCCCTCTTCGCCGAGCAGCTCGGCCAGCTTCTTCAGACCCCGGTGCGCTGCGGTGCGTACGGCGCCGGGGCGCTTGCCGAGGGTCTCGGCCGCGCTCTTGGCGTCGAGTCCGACCACGACCCGCAGGACGACGGCCTCGGCCTGGTCCTGCGGGAGCCGGGCGATGAGCGCCATGGTCCGGCCGGTGGAGAGGGACTCCATCGCCGCGCCCGCGGTGTCGCAGTCGGCGGCCCACGCGGTCAGTTCGGTGTCGTCGCCGCCGATGGCGGGACGGCGACCGCGCATGCGGATGTGGTCGAGGGCCCGGTTGCGGGCGATGCGGGCGGCCCAGCCGCGGAAGCGGTCGGCGTCGCCGGTGAAGGAGTCGAGGTCGCGGGCGATCTGCAACCAGGCCTCGGAGGTCACGTCCTCCGCGTCGCCGTCTCCGACGAGCGTGCGTACGTAACCGAGCAGCCGTGGGTGCACGGCGCGGTACACAGCACGGAACGCGTTCTCCTCGCCGTCCTGTGCCGCGAGCACCGCGGCGGTCAGCTCCGCGTCGTCCCCCAGCAAAGTCCCCAACCCGTTCACTGTCCTGTACGTGTGGCGCAAATCAGCACGTTACGGCTTTCAAGTACCTCCCGTCCACGAGTGATACAACGTGCAACCAACCCTGTGCGGAGCGAGGTGTGACACAAAACGCACTCGGGGCGCTGACAGGGGTACGGGCTTGTCGCACGAGTCCGTGACGGATGGCGGCCGGGGCCTCTCCTGTGGGGGGTGGCGGCCTCGGTCGCCCTCCCCTCCCGGACGACGTTCCGGGCCCGGCTGTGGCGCTCACGTCATCCTTTCGGCTCACTTCCGAGTGAAATCCCCAGATGGGTACGACACACCCTGCCTCCCGTCGCTAGCGTGGCGGCATACCCGCGCCGCGCCCCGAGGAGCCCCCCGCTGTCCAGCCACCTTCCGGCACAGGCCCGCGGCAGCGGCAGTTCCGAGCATTCTCACGGCTCCGGGCTGGCGCGGTTCAACGCCCTGTCCCCCGAGGCCGCCCACGCCGTCCTGCTCCAGTGCTGCGGGAGCCGGCGCTGGGCGCACCGGATGGCCACCCACCGCCCCTACCCCGATCCGGACGCCCTGCTCGCCGCCGCGGACGAGGCCTCGTACGACCTCTCGCAGCCCGACCTGACCGAGGCGCTGGCCGCCGAGTGCTCGGCGGAGCTGGACCACGGCGCGCCGTACGCCGCCCTGCTGGCCCTCGACGCGGCCCACGCGGAGTACGAACGGAAGTTCGGCCACGCCTTCGTGATCTGCCTCGCCGGGCATCCGCCGGAGGAGCAGGCCGACCAGCTGCTGGAGGCGATCCGCCGCAGGATGGCGCACGAGGTGGACGAGGAGCGCTCGATCTCCGCCGACGAGCTGCGTCGTGTCGCCCAGGACCGGCTCTGGGATCTGACACGCTGGCTGACCTCGACGGATGGGCCGACTGCCACGGAAATCGGGCTATTCGCCCCTGTGGGATAGTCCGTACGTGCCTGTTTGATCACACCGATGGCCCCCGCGCAAGGGAACCGACAAAGCGTCGCTACGATGTCCGGGGCCGGAGGACCGTACCCGGCCGGGCCCGACCGACAAAGAAGCCGGCTGGCCCCCGCCCCGCTTCCGGAGGGTTTTCCGTGCCGGCTGGAACGTTGTACCGCGGCCGGGAAGGAATGTGGTCCTGGGTGGCTCATCGAGTCACCGGCGTCCTCATTTTCTTCTTCCTGTTCGTACACGTCCTCGACACCGCACTCGTCCGCGTCTCCCCCGAGGCGTACGACGACGTGGTGGCTACCTACAAGACTCCGATCGTCGCGCTGCTGGAGTACGGCCTCGTCGCCGCCATCCTGTTCCACGCGCTCAACGGTCTCCGTGTCATCGCCGTGGACTTCTGGTCCAAGGGCCCGCGCTACCAGAAGCAGATGCTCTGGACCGTCGTGGGCATCTGGATCGTGCTGATGGTCGGGGCCCTGTACCCCGTACTGGGCCACGCCTACCTTGAACTGTTCGGGAAGTGACACGCATGTCTTCTGACACTTCTTCCGTCGACATGACCAAGGGCGCCGGCGACGGCGGCTCCGTGACCGGCGTCTCGCTTTACGACGTCGACAGCCCGGCGCCGTACATCGAGGCCCCGCGCAAGCGCACGGGCAAGACCCCGCGCTCGACCCGCGGCAACTTCGAGATGGTCGCGTGGCTCTTCATGCGCCTCTCGGGCATCGTGCTCGTCGTCCTGGTCATCGGGCACCTCCTGATCCAGCTGGTGCTCGACGGCGGCGTCTCCAAGATCGGCTTCGCCTTCGTGGCGGGCCGGTGGGCTTCCCCGTTCTGGCAGGTCTGGGACCTGCTGATGCTGTGGCTGGCGATGCTGCACGGCGCCAATGGTCTGCGTACCGTCATCAACGACTACGCGGAGCGCGCCAACACGCGGCTGTGGCTGAAGGGCCTGCTCTACACCGCCACGGTGTTCACCATCCTTCTGGGCACGCTGGTGATCTTCACCTTCGACCCGAACATCCGCTAGGCAACGGGGCTGAGGCGAAACCAATGAAGATCCACAAGTACGACACCGTCATCGTCGGCGCAGGTGGCGCGGGCATGCGCGCCGCCATCGAGTCGACGAAGCGCAGCCGCACCGCGGTGCTGACGAAGCTCTACCCCACCCGCTCCCACACGGGCGCCGCGCAGGGCGGCATGGCCGCCGCGCTGGCCAACGTGGAAGAGGACAACTGGGAGTGGCACACCTTCGACACGGTCAAGGGCGGTGACTACCTGGTCGACCAGGACGCCGCCGAGATCCTGGCGAAGGAGGCCATCGACGCGGTCCTCGACCTGGAGAAGATGGGCCTGCCGTTCAACCGCACCCCGGACGGCACCATCGACCAGCGCCGCTTCGGCGGTCACTCGCGCAACCACGGCGAGGCCCCGGTCCGCCGGTCCTGCTACGCCGCGGACCGCACGGGCCACATGATCCTCCAGACGCTGTACCAGAACTGCGTCAAGGAGGGCGTGGAGTTCTTCAACGAGTTCTACGTCCTGGACCAGCTCCTGGTCGAGGAGGACGGCGTCACGAAGTCGGCCGGTGTGGTCGCGTACGAGCTCGCCACCGGCGAGATCCACGTGTTCCAGGCGAAGGCCGTCATCTACGCCTCCGGCGGCACCGGCAAGTTCTTCAAGGTGACCTCCAACGCGCACACCCTCACGGGTGACGGCCAGGCGGCCTGCTACCGCCGCGGCCTGCCGCTGGAGGACATGGAGTTCTTCCAGTTCCACCCGACGGGCATCTGGCGCATGGGCATCCTGCTGACGGAGGGCGCCCGCGGTGAGGGCGGCATCCTCCGCAACAAGGACGGCGAGCGCTTCATGGAGAAGTACGCGCCGGTCATGAAGGACCTCGCGTCCCGTGACGTCGTCTCGCGCTCCATCTACACCGAGATCCGTGAGGGCCGCGGCTGCGGTCCCGCCGGTGACCACGTGTACCTGGACCTGACGCACCTGCCGCCGGAGCAGCTCGACGCGAAGCTCCCGGACATCACCGAGTTCGCGCGCACCTACCTGGGCATCGAGCCGTACACGGACCCGATCCCGATCCAGCCCACCGCGCACTACGCCATGGGCGGCATCCCGACCAACGTCGAGGGTGAGGTCCTGGCGGACAACACCACCGTCGTCCCGGGCCTGTACGCGGCCGGCGAGGTCGCGTGCGTGTCGGTGCACGGCGCGAACCGCCTGGGCACCAACTCGCTGCTGGACATCAACGTCTTCGGCAAGCGCTCCGGCATCGCCGCGGCCCGGTACTCGCAGGAGAACGACTACGTCGAGCTCCCCGAGAACCCGGCGCAGCTGGTCGTCGACCTCATCGAGCAGCTGCGCAACTCCACGGGCAACGAGCGGGTCGCCGACCTGCGTCTGGAGCTCCAGGAGACGATGGACGCGTGCGTGATGGTGTTCCGTACGGAGCAGACCATCAAGACCGCGGTCGAGAAGATCGCGGAGCTGCGCGAGCGCTACAAGAACGTGTCCGTCCAGGACAAGGGCAAGCGCTTCAACACGGACCTGCTGGAGGCCGTCGAGCTGGGCAACCTGCTCGACCTGGCCGAGGTCATGGCCGTGTCCGCGCTGGCGCGCAAGGAGTCCCGCGGCGGTCACTACCGCGAGGACTACCCGAACCGCGACGACGTCAACTTCATGCGCCACACCATGGCGTACCGCGAGGTCGACGACAACGGCAAGGACTCCGTCCGGCTGGACTACAAGCCCGTCGTCGTCACCCGCTACCAGCCGATGGAGCGTAAGTACTGATGGCCACCCCGACCCTGGACAAGATGGAGGCCGCGGCCGCGGCCTCGCCCTTCATCACGGTCACCTTCCGGATCCGCCGCTTCAACCCCGAGATCTCCGACGAGTCTCAGTGGCAGGACTTCCAGGTCGAGATCGACCCGAAGGAGCGCGTGCTCGACGGTCTCCACAAGATCAAGTGGGACCTCGACGGCACGCTGACGTTCCGCCGCTCGTGCGCGCACGGCATCTGCGGCTCCGACGCGATGCGGATCAACGGCAAGAACAGGCTCGCCTGCAAGACGCTGATCAAGGACATCAACCCGGAGAAGCCGATCACCGTCGAGGCCATCAAGGGCCTCACGGTGATGAAGGACCTTGTCGTCGACATGGAGCCCTTCTTCCAGGCGTACCGCGACGTCATGCCGTTCCTGGTCACCAAGGGCAACGAGCCGACGCGCGAGCGCCTGCAGTCCGCCGAGGACCGCGAGCGCTTCGACGACACCACCAAGTGCATCCTGTGCGCCGCGTGCACGTCCTCGTGCCCGGTGTTCTGGAACGACGGCCAGTACTTCGGCCCGGCGGCGATCGTCAACGCGCACCGCTTCATCTTCGACTCGCGTGACGAGGCCGGCGAGCAGCGGCTGGAGATCCTGAACGACAAGGACGGCGTGTGGCGCTGCCGCACGACCTTCAACTGCACCGACGCGTGCCCGCGCGGCATCGAGGTCACGAAGGCCATCCAGGAAGTCAAGCGCGCCCTCATCACGCGCCGCTTCTAGCCTTCTTGACGGACTCCGCCCGTCGGCCTCGGCTGAGGCCGGTGGACATCGAGGCCCCGCCCCTCCGGAACTTTCCGGGGAGGCGGGGCCCTCGTCGTTCCCCGGGGCCGTCGCCACGGCCTGCGGCGGGCGTCTCGGTCACGAAGGCGCTGCTGGGCGGCCGTCTGCTGCCGCCCGCGCAGCAGAGCCTGCTGTTCGTCATGCCGCCGCTCTCCAAGAGCTCCCAGCAGCCCTACAGCGCGGGCGGGTTGGCTTGTCAGAAGCTGCCGGACGGGACCGACGAGGTGATCGGGCACGTCACCGGCGTCGTGGAGGCAGCTCTCCGACCGGCGTACGGGGAGGGGGGTCGTTGTGGAAGGATCGGCCGTATGAGCGAGCAGCAGCCGAATCCGTACGTGAACGACCCCACCGGCCAGGGCGGTCAGCCCGGCACCCCCGGCCAGGGAGACTACAAGTGGGGTCCGGGCGAGGCCAGTTACGGCTACCCGCAGCCCTACCCGGCGTCCCCGGCCTACCAGCCGACCATCGGCGGCGCGGGCCTGCCGGCCCCCGGCTACCCCGCCGCCCCGGCCGGCGGCGCCGGCCTGGCGCTCGGTGACATCACCATCGCCGGGGACCAGATCATCACCCCGTCCGGCCCGATGCCGCTCAAGGGCGCGATGTGGAACGCGACCGACTTCTCGCGCACCGAGGAGAAGATCCCGGCCCACGCGGTCGTGCTCGCGATCGTCTTCTTCATCTTCTGCCTGCTCGGCCTGCTCTTCCTCCTGATGAAGGAGAAGACCACCACCGGCTACATCCAGGTGACGGTGACCAGCGGCGGCCGCCACCACTCCACGATGATCCCGGCGACGAACGCGGGCTCCTACCAGTGGGTGATGTCCCAGGTGAACTACGCCCGCTCGCTGAGCTTCTGACGGGGCGGAGCGGGGCCGGGGCCCGGCCGGTGGGCGCCCCCGCCCTCACGCGCGCGGACGGACCTCGACGTTCTCCAGGACGCCGACGGCGTCCGGGACCAGCACGGCCGCCGAGTAGTAGGCGCTGACGAGGTACGAGATGATCGCGCGCTCGTCGATGCCCATGAAGCGGACGTTGAGCCCCGGCTCGTACTCGTCCGGCAGGCCGGTCTGGTAGAGGCCGATCACGCCCTCGTTGTCCTCGCCGGTGCGCACCGCGATGATCGAGGAGGTGTGCTGCCCGGTGAGCGGGATCTTCCCGCAGGGCAGGATCGGCACCCCCCGCCAGGCGGGGATGTGGTGGCCGTCGACCTCGACGCTGCCGAGGCCGATGCCGCGCTTGTTGCACTCCTTGCCGAAGGCGGCGATGGCCTTCGGGTGGGCGAACAGGTACTGGGTGCCGCGCCGCATGGAGAGCAGGTCGTCGAGGTCGTCCGGGGTCGGCGGGCCGCAGTGGGTCTGGATGCGCTGGTCGAAGTCGGCGTTGTGGAGCAGTCCGAACTCCGGGTTGTTGACGAGCTCGTGCTCCTGCCGCTCCCGCAGCTCCTGGACGGTGAGCCGCAGCTGCTGGTGGGTCTGGTTCATCGGCTGGTTGTAGAGGTCGGCGACGCGGGTGTGCACCCTCAGCACGGTCTGGGCCACGCTCAGCTCGTACTCGCGCGGCTTGAGCTCGTAGTCGGCGAAGGCGCCGGGCAGTGCGTGCTCTCCGTGGTGGCCGGCGCTCAGTTCGATGGCCTTCTCGCCGGCCCGGTTGGTGCGGAAGCCGTTGCGGCTGCCGCCCAGTCCCGCGACGTGCGCGCGCAGGTGGGCGTACTGGTCGGCGACCGCCCGGTACGCCGTCTCCGGGAGCGCGAGGATCGTGACGGCGGTCGCCGCTCGGGCGGTGAACTCCCAGGTGGTGCCCTTGGCGCGGGCCAGGGTGTGGCCGCCGAAGGTGTCGCCGTCGCCGAGCCGGCCGACGACGTTCTCGTCCCCGTACTTGCCCGCGCAGATCTTCTCGACCTTGCCGTGGGCGATGAGGAAGACGTGGTCGGCCTTCTTCCCCGAGTGCACGATGACCTGGCCGGGCTGGTACTCCTTCTGCACGAACTTCTCGGCCAGCGCGCCGAGCGCGAGCGGGTCTTCGAAGCCGCGCAGCAGCGGCAGCTCGGTCAGCTCGGCCGGGATGACGTGGACCTTGGAGCCGTTCTTGACGAAGGTGACGCGGCCGTCGCCGAGGGTGTACGAGAGCCGCCGGTTCACCCGGTAGACGCCGCCGGGCGTGTGCACCCAGGGCAGCTTCCGCAGGAGCCAGCGGGAGCTGATGCCCTGCATCTGCGGTTCGGACTTGGTCGTCGTCGCGAGGTTGCGCGCCGCCGCCGTACTCAGGCTGAGCTGTTCCTGTTCCTGCTGCTGCGCCGTTCCGGTCCGGGTGCCTGGGGCTGTCTCGACCGACATGGGCCGCCTCACTTTCGAATGCAGGTGACGGTTACTCTCGGCGGCTATGTGTAACGCATCGTGGTTGCGGCTGTCGCCGGGCGTCGCCACGACCGGGTGAGGCGATGGGGCCGTCCGGCCCAGCCGGAAAGCCCCCGACCGTTCGCTTGAACTTGTTCAAAAAAGGCCCTACAGTCAACGACGTAAGCATTTGAACGCGTTCAAGGGGGCTGGGTCCATGGACCTCACCGTGGTCACGTACGTCATCTACCTGCTGATCAGCATCGGTCTCACCGTCTGGGTGGCCCGCACGCTCAGCCGCAACGGCCGGGTCTTCATCGGCGACGTCCTCCAGGGGAACGAGAAGCTCGCGGACGCCGTCAACCAACTCCTCGTGGTCGGCTTCTACCTGGTGAACATCGGCTTCGTCACGCTCTACCTGAGGTCGAGCGAGGAGATCGAAACCGCCCGCGGCCTCTTCGAGGCCCTCTCGGTCAAGCTCGGCGTCGTCCTGCTCGTCCTCGGGGTCATGCACCTCGGAAACGTGTACGTACTGAACAAGATGCGCCGCCGGGGCATCATGGAGCACCAGCAGACCCCGCCCGTCGCCCCGCAGGGGTGGACCGCGCCCACCGGGGCCTGAGCCGTGGCCCCCACGGGAGCGGTGCGGAAACTGACCGTCCTCTACGACGCGAACTGCCCGCTCTGCGTGCACATCCGGCACTGGCTGCTCGGGCAGCGCTGGCTGGTCCCGCTCGCCCTGATCCCCGCGGCCTCGTACGAGGCGCAGCGCCGGTACCCGCAGCTCGACCACGCGTCGACGCTGAAGGAGATCACCGTGATCGGGGACTCGGGGCAGGTGTGGACCGGGACCGACGCCTTCATCGTCTGCCTGTGGGCGCTGGTGGAACACCGTCCGAAGGCCAACTGGCTGGCCACCGCGGCCGGCCGGCCCTTCGCCCGGGCGGCCATGTACACCGCCTCCGCCTGGCGGCAGGCGGTACGGACCGAGGGGTCGCCCGACGGTGTGGAGGGACCGGCCTGTGACGACCACTGTCCGGTCCCCCGATAGGCTCATCCACCGTGACTGATCAGAAGGCTCCCAAGAGCGAGCAGACCCGCACGCTCATCCTCGAAACCGCGCTCCGTCTCTTCCAGGAGCGCGGCTTCGACAAGACGACGATGCGGGGTATCGCAAAGGAGGCCGGTGTCTCGGTCGGCAACGCCTACTACTACTTCGAATCGAAGGAACACCTGGTCCAGGGGTTCTACGACCGGATCGGCGCGGCACACCAGGCGGCGGTCCGGCCCATCCTGGACAACGAGACCGATCTGCAGAAGCGGCTCGCGGGCGTACTGACCAGCTGGATGGACATCGCGGCCCCGTACCACGAGTTCGCCTCGCAGTTCTTCAAGAACGCGGCCGACCCCGAGAGTCCGCTCAGCCCGTTCTCGCCGGAATCCGAGACGGCGCGGCAGGCGGCGATCGACATCCACCGCGAGGTGCTGGCGGGGGCGAAGACCAAGGTGCCGGCCGAGCTGGCCGACGTACTGCCCGAGCTCATGTGGCTCTCGCAGATGGGCCTGGTCCTCTACTGGGTCTTCGACCGCTCCCCGAACAGCGAGAAGACGCGGCGGCTCGCCGAGCGCGGCGCGCAGCTGACGACGCGGGGCATCGTCCTGGCCCGGTTCCGGGTGCTGCGGCCGCTGGTGCGGGAAGTGCACGAACTCTTCGCGGACTTCCTGCCGGGCATGGCACAGACGGCCACGGCCGGGGCCCGGCGCAAGGCATCGGACCCGGACCCGGCCCCTGAGCCGGACCCGAAGTCGAAGTCGAAGTCGAAGCCGGACCCCGCGTAGGACCGGGGCCCCGCGCTCAGAGCCAGTCGAGTTCCCACAGGCGCCAGACCCCGGTGCCGTCCGACAGGTACTGGGCGCCGGTGACGGCGTCGCGGGACATCACGTAGTCCTTCTTCTGCCAGATCGGCACCAGCGGGGCCTGCTGGGCGACCGCCTTCTGGAGGTCGCGGAACTCGGCGGCCGCGTCGGCCCGGTCCGAGTGGGACTGGGTACGGGTGATCAGCTCGTCGACGCGCTTGTCGGAGAAGCCGTTGTTCATGGACGAGTCGGCGCCGACGAGCGGGGAGAGGAAGTTGTCCGCGTCCGGGAAGTCGGCGACCCAACCGATCGTGTAGGCGTCGAACTCGCCCGCCGCGTAGGCCTTCTGGTAGTCGGCCCACTTCTCGACCGGCTTGACCGTCACCTGGAAGAGCCCGGTGCCCTCCAGCTGCCGCTTGAGCTCCTCGGCCTCGGCGACGTTCGCGCCGCGCACGTTCACCCCCAGGGTGAGCGGAACGGTGGCGTTGATCCCGGCGTCCTTGAGGAGCTTCTTCGCGGTGGCTCCGTTGGGCGTCGGGTACGCGTCGAAGAAGGGCGTGCTGTGACCGGCGATGCCCGCCGGGACCAGGGAGTACAGCGGGGTGACGGTGCCCAGGTAGACGTCGCTCGCCACCTTGGAGCGGTCGAGGAGGGCGGCGACGGCCTGGCGGACGGCGAGCGGCGCGGCGGCGGAGCCGGGGCGGACGTTGAAGACCATCGAGCGGGTCTCGCCGCCACCGGCGGCCTGGTAACGGACGTCCTTCATGCCCGGGTTGAGGCCGGCGAGCACGGCCGGCGGCATCTCCCGGTGGGCGACCTCGACCTGGCGGGCGTTCCAGGCCTGGTCGAGGTCCGCGGAGTCCTTGTAGTACTTCACCGTGACGGGAGTGCGGGCGGGCTTGCCCTGCCCCTTGTACGAGGTGTTGGGCTTGAGCTCGGCGCTCGTACCGGCCTTGTACGCGCCCAGCGTGTACGGGCCGGAGCCGTCGATCCTGCCGTCGTCGCGCAGGGACTTCGCCGGGTACTTGGCCTTGTCGACGATCGAGGCGGCACCCGTCGCGATCTTGAACGGGAAGGTGGCGTCGCCGGCGGAGAGGTTGAAGGTGACCGTCCGGCCCTCGGCCTTGACCGACTCCAGGGTGTTGAACAGCGGGGCCGGGCCCTGGTCGGAGTTGATCGCCTTGATGCGGTCGAAGGAGTGCTTGACGTCCTCGGCGGTGATCGCGCGGCCGCCGGCGAACTTCACGTCGGGGCGCAGCTCGCACCGGTAGGTGGTGAGCTTCTGGCCGACGAACCCGCAGGAGGAGGCGGCGTCCGGCACGGGGGCGTCGGAGCCGGGCTTGACGGTCAGCAGCGACTGGTAGACGTTGCCGAACAGGGCCCAGGAACCTACGTCGTACGCCCCGGCGGGGTCGAGGGAGGAGACCACGTCGCTCGTCCCGACCCGGATGGCGCCCCGGCTGCTGCCGTCCTCGGGCAGCAACTGCCAGGCGCTGACGCCGGCCACGCCGAGGACCAGCCCGGCCGCGATGATCTTCCAGCGGACAGACCGCATCCCGTGAACCCCACCCCTTGTCCCGCTGACAGCGCAACACTGTCCGATTAACGGTCATCCCATCACGGAATATCAGCTGCCGGAAGGCAGATTCCCGGGAGTTCAAGGGCGGTTGGGGCGGGTCAGGCCTGGTATGAGGCGAGTTCCACGACCGTGATGTCGGACGGCGCGCCCACCCGGACCGGGGGTCCCCAGGCGCCGGCCCCGCGGGACACGTAGAGCTGGGTGTCCCCGTACCGCTCCAGCCCGGCGACGGTGGGGTTGGCGAGCTCGGCGAGGTAGTTGCCCGGCCAGAGCTGGCCGCCGTGGGTGTGGCCGGAGAGCTGGAGGTCGACGCCGTGGCGGACGGCATCGTGGATGACCACGGGCTGGTGGGCGAGGAGTACGGCCGCCCGCGAGCGGTCCCGGTCACCGAGGGCCGCCTGGAAGTCGGGGCCCTTCCCCTCCAGTTCGCCCTGGATGTCGTTGACGCCGGCGAGGTCGAAGTGGGGCAGGGCGCGGCGGGCGTTCTCCAGCGGGTTCAGGCCGAGTTCGCGGACGTGGTCGATCCACTGCTGCGCCCCGGAGAAGTACTCGTGGTTGCCGGTCACGAAGTACGAGCCGTGGCGGGCGCTGAGCCGGCGCAGCGGCTCGGCGGCGGGCCCGAGGTCGGGGACGCTGCCGTCGACGAGGTCGCCGACGATCGCGATGAGGTCGGGCTGGGTGCGGTTGACGGTGTCGACGATGCGCTGGGTGTGGGCGCGGCCGAGCACCGGGCCGAGGTGGACGTCGCTGACGACGGCGATGCGGAAACCGTGCGCCGCGCGCGGCAGCTTCGCCAGCGGGACCTGCACCCGCCGGACGCTCGGCCCGCGCAGGACCCCGTAGGTCCCGGTGGCGACGGTGCCGACGGCCACGGCGGCGGCCGCCCCGCCGACCGCCCGCGCGACGAACCGCCGACGGGTCAGCTCCAGGGCCATGACCGCGGGCTCGGGGGCGGGCTCGGCGGTGGCGGCCGCGACGGGCGCCGGGGCCGGCTCGGGCGCGGGCTCGGGGGCGGACCCGGGAGCGGGCTCGGGGGCGGCGGCCCGGGGGACGGTCTGCGGCGCGGGAGGCCCGGCGACCGCCCCGGAGGGGACCCGGTGGGCCAGACGGCGGAGCAACAGCGCGCGGATCGGCTCCGCGACCAGCATCGTCAGGGTCAGGTACAGGAGCACCGCGAGCCAGAGGTATCCCGGCCAGGCCACCGTCTGCTGCAGCCAGAAGGGGGCTCCGGCACGACCCGTGGTCAGGGCGGCCACAGAGAGGAGGGGCAGGGCGATGGTCAGAGCCGTGCCGATGCGGCGGGTGAGGGCGCCGGGCGCCGTGGTGTCGCGGACCAGCCGGATCCAGAGCCAGCGGTGGACCAGCACCAGCAGGGCGCAGACCGCGAGCGCGACGAGCGCGAAGACGAGGATCGTCATGCCGGGGCACCCGCGTCCCTGCCGGCGCCCGTGCCCGTGCCCGTGCGTGATTCACGCCGCAGGGCCCGGACCCCGCGCAACCCGATCACACCGACCGCCGTCCCCAGGAGAAAGGACGTCACCGCGAGCGTCAGGTGCACCCAGAAGTAGGACGTGGGATCGCCCGCCGCATCGAAGGCCTGGCCACTGCCGTTCTTCCACAGGTTCCGGACGAAAGACACCCAGATGAACCAGCTCCACACTCCGAAGGAGAGCAGGAACCAGGAGGCGGCACGGCTGAGTTTCATGCCCTCAGTATCGGATTCGTCCCCAGGACGGACGCGCCGGGGTGGGCTGTCCCGGGGGTGGTTGCACCGAAATGGCCGGTCCGCGACGCCGGACAGCTCATCGGGAGGTACTTTCACCTGCGTGTCTGCCAAGACGACCGCGCTGACGGTCCTTTCCGCCGCGTTGCTGGTGCCCTCCCTGCTGGTGGCCCCCGCCCACGCCGCGCCGACCCCGCCGGCCGACGGGAAGGGCGGGCCCGCCAAGGCTCCGCAGGCGCCCGCGCCGCCCGCGTCGATGTCCACGGTCGGCGGATCGCTGCTCGGCCAGCCGGGGACCCAGGTGAACCTGCTGCCCGGCGCGCCCGCCCTGCCGACGAACCTCACCGGGCGGTCCTGGATCGTGGCGGACGCCGAGTCGGGCGAGGTCCTGGCGGCGTACAACGCGCACTGGCGGCTTCCCCCGGCCTCCACCATGAAGATGCTCTTCGCCGACACCGTGCTGCCGAGCCTGCCCAAGGAGCAGGTCCACAAGGTCACCGAGCAGGACATGGACGGCGTGGGCCAGGGCAGCAGCCTGGTCGGCGTCAAGGAGGAACTCGAATACTCGGTCCACGACCTGTGGCTCGGGGTGTTCCTGCGGTCGGGGAACGACGCCGTGCACGTACTTTCGGCCATGAACGGCGGCATCGAGAAGACCGTCAAGGACATGCAGGCGCACGCCGAGGAGCTCCAGGCCCTCGACACGCACGTCGTGTCCCCCGACGGGTACGACGCCCCCGAACAGGTGTCGAGCGCGTACGACCTGACGCTCATCGCCCGCTCCGGCCTGCAGAAGCAGGACTTCCGCGAGTACTGCGGCACGGCCGAGGCGAAGTTCCCCGGCCGGCAGGAGGCGGGGAAGCCGCGCGAGTACTTCGAGATCCAGAACACCAACCGGCTGATGACGGGCTCGGGCGGCCTCTCCCCGTACAAGGGCATCGCCGGGGTGAAGAACGGCAACACCACCATGGCCGGCTCCACCTTCACCGGCGCCGCCCAGCAGGGCTCCAGGAAGCTGCTGGTCACGGTGATGAACCCGGGTGCGGGCGGTGCGAACTCGGTCTACGAGGAGACCGCTGCGCTGTTCGACTGGGGGTTCGCGGCCGCCGGGAAGGTCAGGCCGGTGGGTGAGCTGGTGCCGCCGAAGAGCGCGGACACCTCCTCGCACGGATCCCCGGCCCAGTCGCACGAGAACAACCCGTCGGCGGCCGGGAAGGGCTCGGGCGGCGTGGGCACCGCGCTGGGCGTCGCGGGCGGCGTGCTGGCCGTACTGGCGGGCGGCGCCTTCGTGGTCAACCGCCGCTGGCCCCGCGGCCGCCGCGGCCGGGGCGAGGACCTGGTGTAGTCCCGGTCCGGGCCGGGCCGGGACCAGGCCGGGCCGGGCCCGGGATTCACCCGGAAGCGTCTGCGTCGGCTCTCACCTGGGGGTTCGGGTCTTCGTCCGGGTCCCGGGTGGCCGTCCAGGACGCGACGTACAGCAGCAGTTTCGCCGTGAAGTTGATCCAGAGCAGCAGGGCGATCGGCACGCCGAAGGCCCCGTACATGCTCTTCGCGGCGACCTCCCGCATGTAGCCGCTGAGCAGCAGCTTCAGCAGCTCGAAGCCCGCCGCGCCGATGAGCGCCGCCTCGATCAGGCGGCGGCGCGGCGGTTCCACCCCGGGGAGCAGGGTCAGGAGGTAGAGCAGCACCAGGAAGGCGGCCACGACGCCGACGACGAAGGCGGCGGCGCGCAGCAGGGCGCCGCCCGCGCCCTCGCGCGGGATGCCCAGCCACTCGGCGGACTTCCCGACCGCCGAGGAGCCGAAGATCGAGGCCGCGGCCGAGGCCAGGCCCACCCCGCCGAGGCCGAGGAGGACGAGCCCGTCCTTGCCCTTGCGGACGATGGGGTTCCCGTCGTCCTCGTCGTCCTTGTCCCACACGGCGCGCAGGCAGTCCCGCATCGCGCCCACCCACCCGATGCCGGTGAACAGCAGGAGGGCGCCGGCGACGAGCCCGACGGTGCCCGCGTTCGCGACCAGCCCCTCGATGTTCAGCTGGTCGGAGATGCCCGGGACCTGCTCGGAGAGGTTCTTCTCCAGCTGGTCCAGCTGCTTCTCGCTGAGCAGTGCCGCGCCCACCGCGGCGGCCACGGTGATCAGCGGGAAGAGCGCGAGGAAGCTGATGAAGGTGATGGCGGCGGCGAGCCGGGTCCAGTGCACGCGGTCGAGGCGCTCGTACGAACGCCACGCGTGCGTCCGCATGAGACGGACCACGAGCGGCCCGATCACCGGGAGTTTCCTCAGCCAGTCCATGGGGTCACCGTAAATGAGCCGACGTAAATAGCCGGGATTGTCGGTTTTGGGTACTACGGTCGTCGACTGTGACTTTTTCCGAAACGCGCCCTGACGGTCGCCCGTTCCACACGCTGGTCCTGCGAAGGCTGAGATTCCGCGCCCGGCGCACCGCCCGGCTCACCCTGCGCCCGCTGCGTCAGGAGGGCAGCGCCGTGGCCCCGGTGGCTCCCGCCGCCTCGCCCGCGGGCCAGGCCGGCTGCGGCGGTACGCCGATCGCACCGGTCCCGAAGGGGTACTCGCGCAGCTTGCGCCAGACCCCGTCCGAGCCCTGCTCGTAGAGCGCGAAGCCCTCGCACAGCCACTCGGCGGCGTACTCGGAGAGGGCCGAGAACGCCAGGTCCATCGCCTCCTCGGAGATCCCGTGGGCGACGGTGACGTGGGGGTGGTACGGGAAGGCCAGCTCACGGCTGAGCGGCCCGTGGGGGTCGCGGACCTCGCCCTGGAGGCGGGTGCAGCCCGCGGCGCCCTCGACGATCTGGACGAAGACGACCGGCGAGAGGGGGCGGAAGGTCCCCGTCCCGCCCAGCCGCATCCGGAAGGCGCAGGAGGCGGCCGCGACCTCGGCGAGGTGGGCCCGGATCGCCGGGAGCCGGTCCGCCTCCACCTCGGTCGGCGGTACGAGGGTGACGTGCGTGGGGATGCCGTGCGCGGCGGCGTCCCCGAAGCCGGCGCGCCGCTGCTGGAGCTGGCTGCCGTACGGCTCCGGGACCGCGATCGAAACGCCGAGCGTTACGGTCCCCACGTATCTCTCCTCCGCTTGTCGCTGTGGACTGCTGCCGCCCCAGTGTGGCGGCAGCACCCCCGTTCTTGCCAGGGCCCTCTGTCCGTAGTTGCGTTCGTCAGTGCTTGGCGGGCACCAGACCGAGCCGGTCGTACGCCTGCGCGAGCGTCTCGGCGGCGACCGCACGGGCCTTCTCCGCGCCCTTGGCCAGGATGGAATCCAGCGTTTCCGGGTCGTCCAGGTACTCCTGGGTGCGCTGCTTGAACGGTGTGACGAAATCGACCATCACACCGGCCAGGTCGGTCTTCAGCGCGCCGTAGCCCTTGCCCTCGTACTTCGCCTCCAGCTCGGGGATCGTCTCGCCCGTGAGGGTGGAGTAGATCGTGAGCAGATTGCTGACGCCGGGCTTCTTCTCCGTGTCGAAGCGGATCTCGGCCTCGGTGTCGGTGACCGCGCTCTTGATCTTCTTCTCGGTGACCTTGGGCTCGTCGAGGAGGTTGATCAGGCCCTTGGGCGACGACGCGGACTTCGACATCTTGATCGCCGGGTCCTGGAGGTCGTAGATCTTCGCGACCTCCTTGACGATGTGCGCGGCGGGCAGGGTGAAGGTCTGGCCGTAGCGCGTGTTGAAGCGCTCGGCGAGGTCGCGGGTCAGCTCGATGTGCTGGCGCTGGTCCTCGCCGACGGGGACGGCGTTCGCCTGGTAGAGCAGGATGTCGGCGACCTGCAGGATCGGGTACGTGAAGAGGCCGACGCTGGCGCTGTTGACACCGCCCTTGGCGGACTTGTCCTTGAACTGGGTCATCCGGCTGGCCTCGCCGAAACCGGTGATGCAGTTCATGACCCAGCCGAGCTGGGCGTGCTCGGGCACGTGGCTCTGGATGAAGAGCGTGCAGCGCTCGGGGTCCAGGCCGGCGGCGAGCAGCTGCGCGGCGGAGAGGCGGGTGTTCGCGCGGAGATCCTTCGGATCCTGCGGCATGGTGATCGCGTGCAGGTCGACCACCATGTAGAACGCGTCGTGCGTCTCCTGCAGGGCGACGTACTGGCGAATGGCTCCGAGGTAGTTCCCGAGGTGGAACGAACCGGAGGTGGGCTGGATGCCGGAGAGCGCGCGAGGACGATCAGAAGCCATGGCCCCATTCTCTCAGGTGCGGGGGCGGGCTCGGGCCCGCCGCCGGCCGGATCCTTGCGGGTCGCGCCGACCGGATCCGTACGGCACCGGGGTACCGGACGGTAGCGGCCCGTCCGGATCCAACCCCGACCAAGCGACCGATTCTCCGGCTCGGGGGCGCCCTCAAACGCCGGGCGGGCTGGAAATCCAGCCCCTCCGGCGTTTGAGGTGCGGGGTCCGGGGCGGAGCCCCGGCAGGCGGGCCGTGGGTCAGGACAGCGGGAGGCCGGGGGCCGGGAAGGCGGCCATGAGGTCGGCGACCTCGGCGCGGACCGCGGCCAGGGCCGGCTCGTCCCCCTTGGAGGCGGCGTCGACCGCGCGCGAGATCCAGTCCGCGACCACCGGCATGTGCTCCGCCGACAGCCCCCGCGACGTGAGCGACGGCGTACCGATCCGCACCCCCGAGGGATCGAACGGCTTGCGCGGGTCGAACGGGACCGTGTTGTAGTTCACCACGATCCCCGCCCGGTCCAGGGCCTTCGCCGCGACCTTGCCCGGCACGTCCTTGCCCGTCAGGTCGATCAGGATCAGGTGGTTGTCGGTGCCGCCCGAGACCAGGTCGAAGCCCCGCTCCAGCAGCGCCGCGGCCAGCGCCTTCGCGTTGGCGACGACCGCGTGCGCGTACGAGACGAACGACGGCTGGGCCGCCTCGTGCAGGGCCACCGCGATACCGGCCGTCGTCTGGTTGTGCGGGCCGCCCTGGAGGCCGGGGAAGACCGCCTTGTCGATGGCCTTCGCGTGCTCCTCCCGGCACATCAGCATCGCGCCCCGCGGACCGCGCAGGGTCTTGTGCGTCGTGGTGGAGATGACGTCCACGTGCCCCGCCGGGGACGGGTGCGCGCCGCCCGCGATCAGGCCCGCGATGTGGGCCACGTCCGCGACCAGGACCGAGCCCGCCTCCTCGGCGATGGAGGCGAAGGCCGCGAAGTCGATCGTGCGCGGCAGGGCGGTGCCGCCGCAGAAGATCAGCTTGGGCCGCTCGGCGAGGGCCAGGTCGCGCACGGCGTCGTAGTCGATGAGCCCGGTGTCGGCCTGGACGCCGTACTGCACGCCCCGGAACCACGAGCCGGTCGCCGAGACGCCCCAGCCGTGCGTCAGGTGGCCGCCCATCGGCAGGGCCATGCCCATCACGGTGTCGCCCGGCTTCGCGAAGGCCAGGTACACGGCCAGGTTGGCCGGCGAGCCGGAGTACGGCTGCACGTTCGCGTGGTCCACGCCGAACAGGCCCTTCGCCCGCTCGACCGCCAGGGCCTCGACGCGGTCGATGTTCTGCTGGCCCTCGTAGTAGCGGCGGCCGGGATAGCCCTCGCTGTACTTGTTCTGCAGCACGGTGCCGGAGGCCTCCAGGACGGCCGCGGACACGTAGTTCTCACTGGGGATCAGGCGCAGCGTCTGCGCCTGGAGGACTTCCTCCGCCGCGACGAACGACGCCAGTTCGGGGTCGGTCGCGGAAAGGGCGGGATGGCGGCTCGCGGACATGGCGGGCTCCTCCGGGGTCGATGTGATCGGTACCCCGCGAGGCCCAGGCGAGCGGCCCTGAATGCGGTCGAACGCGCACGACTCCCCCGGAGTTCGTTCTCCGTGCGCCAGTCGCCGTGCGTACCGCCCACCTTAGCCGCCGCGCGACGGCCGCCGCGCGACGCGGAAGGTTTCCGCGTCCGGCATCAAAGCGACGATAAGAAAGCGACGATAAGAAGGGTGACGCCACCCTCGTCACCGCCGCACCGGGCAAGACGGACGATCGGAGACCCCGTGTCGACAACTGCTGAAGTCATCCGCTCCGCCGACGCGCACAGCGCGCACACCTACCATCCGCTGCCCGTCGTCGTCGCGTCCGCGGACGGTGCGTGGATGACCGACGTGGAGGGCCGCAGATACCTCGACATGCTCGCCGGGTACTCCGCCCTCAACTTCGGGCACGGCAACCGGCGTCTGATCGATGCCGCCCGGGCCCAGCTGGAGCGGGTCACGCTCACCTCGCGCGCCTTCCACCACGACCGGTTCGCCGACTTCTGTACCGAGCTCGCCGCGCTCTGCGGCAAGGAGATGGTGCTGCCGATGAACACGGGCGCGGAGGCCGTGGAGACGGCGGTGAAGACCGCCCGCAAGTGGGGCTACGAGGTCAAGGGCGTCCCGGACGGGCACGCCAAGATCGTGGTCGCCGCCGACAACTTCCACGGCCGGACCACGACCGTCGTCTCCTTCTCGACGGACCACGACGCCCGCGACCACTTCGGTCCGTACACGCCGGGCTTCGAGATCGTCCCGTACGGGGACCTCACCGCGCTGTCCCACGCCGTCACCGAGAACACGGTGGCCGTGCTGCTGGAGCCGATCCAGGGCGAGGCGGGGGTGCTGGTGCCGCCCGCCGGGTACCTGAGCGGCGTACGGGAGCTGACCCGCGAGCGGAACGTCCTCTTCATGGCGGACGAGATCCAGTCGGGGCTGGGGCGGACCGGGAAGACCTTCGCCTGCGAGCACGAGGGGGTCGTCCCCGACGTCTACATCCTCGGCAAGGCGCTCGGCGGCGGCGTGGTGCCGGTGTCGGCCGTCGTCGCCGACCGGGACGTGCTCGGGGTGTTCCGGCCGGGGCAGCACGGGTCCACCTTCGGCGGGAACCCGCTCGCGTGCGCCGTCGCCCTGGAGGTCGTCGCGATGCTCCGGACCGGCGAGTTCCAGCAGCGCGCCACCGAGCTGGGCGACCACCTGCACCACGAGCTGGGCCTGCTGGTCGGCGGGGGCGCCGTGACCGCCGTACGGGGCCGCGGGCTGTGGGCGGGCGTGGACATCGCCCCGGGCCACGGGACGGGCCGGGAGATCTCCGAGAAGCTGATGGACCGGGGGGTGCTGGTGAAGGACACCCACGGATCGACGATCCGGCTCGCCCCGCCGCTGGTGATCAGCAAGGAGGACCTGGACTGGGGGCTGGACCAGCTCAGGGCGGTGCTGGCCTGAGCCTCCAAACAAGCCTCAGAGGATCACGTGGGGCAGGAAGCGGGCGTACTCGTCCGTGACCGGCCCCGCCGATTCTCGGATGCCGAGCCCCGCCGCCTCGTCCTCGACGACCCACGCGCCGAGCACCACCCGGTTGCCGTCGAAGTCGGGCAGCGGGGCCAGGCCCTGGAAGCAGTACCGCTCGCCCTCCTCCGGTACGAAGGGCTCGCCGCCCTCGTCGCCCGGTCCGTGCAGGGTGACGCCCGCGCCCTCGCGGCCCAAGAGGGGCTTGGCCACGAAGCCGGCGGATCCGGCCTCGGCCAGCTCGCGCGGTCCGTCGAGGTAGGCGGGCAGCAGGTTCGGGTGCTCGGGGAAGAGCTCCCACAGGATCGCCAGCAGCGCCTTGTTGGAGAGCAGCATCTTCCACAGGGGTTCGATCCAGCAGGTGGTGCCGGTGCCGCCGCCGTGGTCGTACGTGCCGAGGACCTGCGGGCCGAACTCGTCCGTGGCCAGCCACTCCCACGGGTAGAGCTTGAAGCAGCTGCGGATGAAGCCGAGCTTCTCGTCCACGAACCGGCCGGACAGGCTGTCCCAGCCGATCTGCTCGACGGAGAGGGCGTGGGTGTCCAGGCCGGCCTGCTCCGCGGTCTCCTGGAGGTAGGCGACCGTCATCAGGTCCTCGCCGAGCTCGTCGGTCTCGGAGTGCGCGAAGTGCAGCGGGCCGGGCGGCAACAGCTCGGCCTGGCGGCGCCAGGCGTCGACGAGGCGCTCGTGGAGGGAGTTCCACTGGTCGGCGCCGGGGAACCGGTCCTCCATCCAGAACCACTGCGGACTGGCCGCCTCCACGAGGGAGGTGGGGGTGTCGGCGTTGTACTCCAGCATCTTGGCCGGGCTGCCGGAGCCGTCGTAGCGCAGGTCGAAACGGCCGTAGAGGGAGGGCTGTTCGGCGCGCCGGCGCCAGGACTCGGCGATCAGCGCGGCCAGCCCGGGATCGGTGATGCCGAGGTCGGCGAAGCGGTCGTGCTCGACGATGTGCGCGGCCGCCGCCAGGCACATGGCGTGCAGCTCCTCGACGACGTTCTCCAGGGCCTCGACCTCGGGGAGCGAGAAGGAGTAGTACGCGCTCTCGTCCCAGTAGGGGCGCAGGGAGTCGTCGGGGTAGCGGGTGAGGGGATAGATGAGCCCCTGCTCCTCGACGGTCTTCTGCCAGCCGGGGCGGGGCTCGATGGTGTGCCGCTGCATGGTTGCGGTCAGCCGCCGCTGGAGCCGGAGCTCTTGTGGCCGCCGATGCCGCCGCGGGTGACGGCGGACTTGTCGAAGCTGCCGCCGGAGACCTTGCCGCTGCTGACGTATCCGCCGTAGTAGTACGCGCCGCGGCCGCCGCTCTTGCAGTCCTTGTTGTTCAGGTGCTCCAGCGTGGAGCGCGACGCGCAGCGCTTGTCGGGCTCGTCGCTGCTGCCGCAGGCCACGAGGGTGGCCGCGAGCAGGCCCATGCCGCCGAGGGCGACCGCGCCGGAGCGCATACGGCGCTGGTTGGTGCTGCTGCTGTCCATGTCTGCTGCTCCCCCTGGGGCCTGGCGTGCTGCCGACAGAGTAGAGCGGTGGCCCCGGCCGATGGAATCCGGCCGCTGTGAGATCCGTGACCTAGAGTCAGTTCGTGCTCCTTGGGATGATTTGCGCACTCGGTGCGGCGGTGTGCTTCGGCACGGCGTCCGTTCTGCAGGCGGTCGCGGCGCGGGCGGCGGAGCCGGGCTCGGGGTCCGGGGTGGACGCGGCGCTGTTCCTGCGCGCCGTACGGCAGTGGCGGTACCTGCTGGGCCTCGGCCTCGACGCGGTCGGCTTCGTCCTCCAGATCATCGCGCTGCTCCACATCCCGATCTACGCGGTGGGAGCCGCGCTGGCCGCCAGCCTGGCGGTGACGGCGGTGGTCGCGGCGCGGCTGCTGCGGATGCGGCTGTCCCGGACGGAGTGGGGTGCGGTGTGGGTGGTGTGCGCGGGGCTGCTGATGCTCGGGCTCGCCGCCGGGGAGGAGGGCTCGGGCACCGGGTCGCTCGCGCTGAAGCTGGGGCTGCTGGCGGTGGCCGGGCTGGTGCTGGTCGTCGGGGCGGTGGCGGGGCGGCTCCCGGACGGGCCGCGGGCGCTGGTCCTGGGCCTGGCCGCGGGCACGGGCTTCGGGGTGGTCGAGGTCTCGGTGCGGCTCATCGACTCCCCGTGGGACCTGCGCAACCCGGCGCTGTACGCACTCCTGCTGGGCGGCGGCGCGGGCTTCCTGCTGCTCACCTCCGCGCTGGCGCGCGGCTCGGTGACGGCGGCGACGGCGGGGCTGGTGCTCGGCGAAACGATCGGCCCGGCCGTGGTGGGCGTGGTCTGGCTCGGCGACCGCACCCGCGAGGGCCTGACCTGGCTCGCCATCACCGGCTTCGCCGTCGCGGTAGCCGGCTCCCTGGCCCTGGCCCGCTTCGGCGAACCGGCCCCACCGAAGCCGTCCCCGTCCCCGGGAGGGTGACAAATCCAGCCCCGCCGGCGATTGAGGCGCGGGGTCCGGGGCGGAGCCCCGGCAGCCGGGCCGCAGGCGGGCCCGTCAGGGGAGGGCGGCGGCGAGGGCGGCCAGTGTCGGGGACCACGCGCTGTCCGACGGAGTCCCGTAGCCGACGACCACCGCGTCCCGCGGAGCGACCTCGGCCTCCGGGTGCCGGAAGCTCGACAGGCCGTGCAGGGCCAGGTCCTGCCAGGCGGCCGACTGCAGGACCGACCGCTCCGTCCCCGCCGGAAGGTCCAGCACCGCGTGCAGCCCCGCCGCGATCCCCGACACCCCCACCCGGCCCGCCACCGCCGCCACCAGCTCGTCCCGGCGCCGCCGGTACCGCAGCCGCATCCCGCGCACGTGGCGGTCGTACGCCCCCGAGGTGATGAACTCCGCCAGCGTGAGCTGTTCCAGCGCGCTGGAGGCCCAGTCCGTGGGGCCCTTGGCCGCGAGGACCTCGTCCAGCAGCCCCGGCGGGACCACCATCCAGCCGATCCGCAGCCCCGGCGCGAGGGACTTGCTGGCCGTACCGAGGTAGACGACCCGGTCCGGGTCCAGCCCCTGGAGGGCGCCGACCGGCTGGCGGTCGTAGCGGAACTCCCCGTCGTAGTCGTCCTCCAGGATCAGCCCGCCCGTGGTCCGGGCCCAGTCGACCGCCGCCGCCCGGCGGGCCGGGGTCAGGGCCGCGCCCGTCGGGAACTGGTGCGCCGGGGTCAGCAGCACCGCGCCCGCCGCCGCGGTCAGCTCCCCCGTGCGGGCCCCGTCCGCGTCCACCCCCAGCGGCCGCGTCCGCAGCCCGGCCCGCACCAGCAGGTTCCGGTGGAAGTCCAGGCCGTACACCTCCACCGCGACCTCCCGCACCCGCCGCGCCCGCAGCACGCCCGCCAGCAGGGTCAGCCCGTGCAGGAAGCCCGCGCACAGCACGATCCGGTCCGGGTCCGCGTACACCCCGCGGGCCCGCGCCAGGTAGCCGGCCAGCGCCTGCCGCAGCTCGACGCGGCCGCGCCCGTCGAACGCGTACCCGAAGGCCTCGTTCGGCGCGTCGGTCAGTGCCCGCCGGGCCGCCGACAGCCAGGCCGCGCGCGGGAAGCCGCCCAGGTCCGGGGAGCCGGGCCGCAGGCTGTACGAGGGCCCCTTGCGCGCGGGGCGCCGTACGGGGGCGGCCGCCGCGGCCCGGCGCGGACGGGCCCGTTCCGCGACCCGGGTGCCGGAGCCCTGGCGGGCGGTCAGCCAGCCCTCGGCCACCAGCTCCGCGTACGCCTCCGCGACCGTGTTCCGTGCGATGCCCAGGTCGGCGGCGAGGGTGCGGGAGGACGGCAGCCGGGTCCCGGCCGCCAGCCGCCCGCTGCGCGCGGCCTCGCGCAGCGCCTCGGTGAGACCGGCCCGCAGACCGCGCCCGGCGGAGAGGTCCAGATGCAGGTCGGCGCCGAAAGTGGCCCATGAATCCATCATGGATATGGACCATATCCCTGGGCCGCCCGGATCCTACGGTGGATCACATGACGACGAACACGCAGAACCACCCGACCACCGCCCCCACGCACGAGCACGCTCCCGAGCACACCCCGCGCATGCAGATGGCGAAGCTCGCCCCCGAGGTCTACAAGGCCGTCCTGGCCCTGGAGATCGCCTCCCGCAAGGGCCTGGACCCGGCCCTGGTCGAGCTCGTCAAGATCCGTGCCTCGCAGGTCAACCACTGCGCCTTCTGCCTCGACATGCACACCAAGGACGCGATCGCGCACGGTGAGAGCGTCGACCGGATCGTGCAGCTGGCCGCCTGGGAGGAGTCGCGGCACTTCTACACCGAGAAGGAGCTCGCGGCGATCGAGTTCACCGAGGCCGTCACGGTCCTGACGGACGGCTTCGTGCCCGACGAGGTCTACGCGAAGGCCGCGCGGCACTTCGAGGAGCGCGAGCTGGCCCAGCTGATCGCCGTGATCGCGACGATCAACGTCTGGAACCGCATCGGGGTCACCACCCGCATGGTGCCGGGCCACTACAAGCCGGGCATGTACCAGTCCTGACCGGCACGGCCGGGCGGGCCGGCCCGCAGGCCGGACCCGCCGACGAACCCGGTCAGCCGGTCGGCCGGAACGCGGCCAGCGCCGCCGCGTGGTGGTCCTGCGTGACCTGCCACTCGGCGGCCGGGCCCGCGGTCAGCACCGCCCACTTGCCGCCGTCCGACGCGAACAGGACGCGTTCGACGCCGCGCCGCAGCCCGTGCGACTCGTCGCTGTCGTACTGGTAGACGAGCTCGGCCGCCCCCGAGCCGCCGGGGACCGGGCCGACGCGCACCTCCTCGTACCCCTTGGTGGCGCTCCGCAGGTAGCCGGAGGCCTGTGTGACCGCGTCGAGCGGGCTGAGCTCCGGTTCCGACACCCGGAAGACCTGGATCAGCGCGGTCCGGTCGGGCGAGCGGTAGAAGACGCCCTCCTTGAGCTCCTCGCGCACCCAGCCCGCCGGGACGGCGATGGTGAATCCCGCCTGGTCCTGCCTGGTCTCGTGGGCCCCAGCCCCCGCCCCCGTCCCCGGCCCGGTGCCGGTCGGACTCGGACCCGGGCTCGCGCTCCTGCCGGTCCCGGACGTCGGGGAGCCGGAGGCGGTGGGCGACGCCGTCCCGGACGGTTCCCCGCCGGACCACGACGGCGTGCCCGAGGCCACCGTCCCGTTCTTGTCCCCCGCCCGGTTCGCGTCGTCCG
This sequence comes from Streptomyces sp. NPDC001513, assembly GCF_042894695.1. NCBI lineage: Bacteria > Bacillati > Actinomycetota > Actinomycetes > Kitasatosporales > Streptomycetaceae > Streptomyces > Streptomyces sp. NPDC001513. The sequence continues at coordinate 432,789 of NZ_JBIAVU010000006.1, read as the reverse complement.
TGTCCCGGGCCAGGAACCACACCGCTCCGGCGCCGAGCGCGACGGAGGCGACCGCGATGCCCGCCGTCACCGGAGTCCGCCACCGGCCGCGCGGCCCGCCGGAGGGCGGCACGGGACCGGGCTGCGGCGGTACGGGCGGCAGGTAACCCGGGTCGGAGCCGTACGGCGGCTGCAGCGCGGTCGGCGCCCCGTACGGGGGCTGCGGCGTCGGCGCCCCGTACAGGGGCGGAGCCGGAGCCGGGGCCCCCGGCCCGAGCAGGTCGTACGGCGGCGTGCCCGACGGCTGCGGCGGAACCGGCGGCAGGCCCGTCGGCGGCCCTGACGGCGGCCCGGCCGGAGCCTTGTCCACCACCCAGCGCTGCGCCTGCGCGTCCCAGCGGCGCGGCCCGGACGGCGGCTGTGCCGGAGCCACGGCTCAGCCCCCCAGCGCGCCGAGCAGGCTGCCCAGGGCAGCGGCCGCGCTCACCGACTCCACCAGCGGAGCCCACCGCTCCAGCGCCGCGCGCAGCCGGGCGGGCAGGCCGGGGCGGATCGTCTCGGCGCCCTCCAGCTGCTCGGCGATCCCGTCCAGTTCGGCGTCGAGGGCGGTTCTGTCGGCGCCCCGGGGTGCCTCGCGTACGAGCGCCTCGCGCAGGGTGAGCACCGCCTCCAGCAGCTGCGCCGCGTCGGGTGCACCCGCTCCCGTACCGCCGTGGTGCACGGTGTTGGTGTTGTGGGAGCCGCCGAAACTGACCGCGCTGCCGTGGACGCTGCCGATCCGTACTCCGGGCTCCGGCCCGCTGCCGCTCCCGCTTCCGCTATCTGTCGCCATGGCTCCCCCTGTGTGTGCTGTTGTGGTTGCCGCTGCCGCCGAAGCTGGCCGCGCTGCCGTACATCGCCCCCACGTACGTCGCGCCTTCGGCGAGGTAGATGCCGGCGCGCTGCGCGAACGCCTCGGTGTGCCAGCCGCCTTCGTGCAGGACCAAGGTAATACCGGCGACGACCCGGTCCTGAATGGTCTTCACGTACCTGTCGAGGTCCATGAGATGGAACATCGATCCGTTGTCCTGCGAGGCGAGTTCGCGCACGGACACGCGCGGTCCTTCCGGCCGGGCGCCGCGGTGCCCGCCGGCCGCGATCCGCACCCAGCTCGCGACGCCTCGGCCCAGGGTGACGAGGGAGGCCGTGAAGGAGCCGGGGGTGTGCCGCAGGGCCCAGACCACCTTCCCGAACCGGTTGTTGTTCAGGTAGCGGTGGGCGTCCGCGTCCGCGTTGTGGAAGGCCACGCGGACGGGCAGCAGCACGTGCGGCGCCAGCTCCACCATCATCATGCCGCCCTGGGTGTGGACCCGTACGAACAGGGTGACGACCATGTTCTCGTCCCAGCCGCCGACGCGGATGCGCAGGAAGTGCCGGCGGCGTTCGCCGCCCTCCTCGATGGCCACGGACCGATGCGTCTCGAAGTCCGCCCGCAGGTGCGGGCCTTCGTCGCGGTGGTCCAGCCCTTCGCCGGGCAGGAACACGCACTGGTCGACGACCAGCTCCTGCATCCGGTCGAATACGGCGGCCTGGGCCTCGGGGGACCCGTGGGGCGAGGGCGCCCGCAGCCGCTCCACCAGCGGAACGATCCCTTCCAGGATGCGGGCGTTGGTGAGCGGCTCCGGTGTGGTGCCGGCGGGCAGGTCCTCGCGGGGGCGCAGTTCGAAGGACTGCTGCCAGGGCCGGTAGGCCTGGCCGGCCCCGGCGAACGGGTCGTTGATGTCGTACATGATCAGCGGCGCGTGCTGCTCGTCGACGATGCGCCGCCGTACCCGCGCGAACCGCACGCCCACCTCGGCTTCGGCGGGATCGGACGGCCGGTGGGCGTACCGGTCCCGGTTGAGGTCGTGGGCGATGGTCCGGGCGACGTATCCGCGCTGCAGGCCCACGACGGTGACGACCGCGGCGAAGACCGCGGGCACCCACCCGATGACGAATCCGGTCGCCAGGCCGCCGACGCCCTGCGAGAAGATCAGGGCGCCGAGGCCGATGGAGCCGCCCGTGTCGTCGAAGGCGCCGAGCAGGGCCATCCAGACCAGGAGGATCAGGAAGAGGATGGCGAGCAGGTTCCACCAGGCGTAGATCCGCACCACGATGGACAGGAGGCGGGCCAGCAGGCCGGACCGGGCCCTGAGCCAGCCCGCGAGGCTCAGCAGCAGGAACGGGACGAGCAGCAGCGCGAGCGCGCCCCCGGTCAGCACGGAACCCACGAACCAGGCGCCGAGTACTCCGAGCGCCCAGCCGAGTTCGGCACGGCGGGCGCGGAGGGCGTGGGCGAGGACGCGTGAGGCGTCGAACCCGTAGGAGGGCGCGACGATCCGCTCCTCGTGGACGTACAGCTCCTTGATCACCCGATCGCGGTACGCGGCGTCGATGTAGGTGCCCGCGCACAGGAAGCGGCCGGCCTCGCTGAACGCCGGGTCGACGGGGGGACGGCCGCGGTGGAGGTCGTCCTGCCGCCCGCCGGTGGGCTGAGGGGGAATCGGGCTCTCGGTCACCGCCTGACCTTAGATTTCCCTTACATCATTCGACAGGCGGAAACACGCCAAAGCGCCCCGGCCTGGTGGGGCCGGGGCGCTTGGGTCCGCGCTTCCCGCCGAGGTGTTCGCACTCCTCGGCGGGAAGGACGGATCAGATCAGGCCGAGCTCGCGGACCGCGTCGCGCTCCTCGACGAGCTCCGCCACGGACGCGTCGATGCGCGCACGGGAGAACTCGTTGATGTCCAGGCCCTGGACGATCTCGTACTTGCCGTCCTTGGTGGTGACGGGGAAGGAGGAGATGATGCCCTCCGGCACGCCGTAGGAGCCGTCCGACGGGATGCCCATCGAGGTCCAGTCGCCCGCGGCGGTGCCGTTGACCCACGTGTGGACGTGGTCGATGGCGGCGTTGGCGGCCGAGGCGGCCGAGGACGCGCCACGGGCCTCGATGATCGCGGCGCCGCGCTTGGCGACGGTCGGGATGAAGGTGTCGGCGAGCCACTGCTCGTCGCTGACGACCTCGGCGGCATTCTTGCCGGCGATCTCCGCGTGGAAGATGTCCGGGTACTGGGTCGCCGAGTGGTTGCCCCAGATGGTGAGGCGCTTGATGTCGGAGACGGCGGCGCCGGTCTTCTGCGCGAGCTGCGAGATCGCGCGGTTGTGGTCCAGGCGGGTCATCGCGGTGAAGCGCTCGGCCGGTACGTCCGGGGCGGCGGCCTGCGCGATGAGCGCGTTGGTGTTGGCCGGGTTGCCCACGACCAGGACCTTGATGTCGTCCGCGGCGTGCGCGTTGATCGCGGCGCCCTGCGGCTTGAAGATGCCGCCGTTGGCGGCGAGCAGGTCACCGCGCTCCATGCCCTTGGTGCGCGGGCGGGCGCCCACGAGCAGCGCGACGTTGGCGCCCTCGAAGCCCTTGTTCGGGTCGTCGAAGATGTCGATGCCGGCGAGCAGCGGGAAGGCGCAGTCGTCGAGCTCCATGGCGGTGCCCTCGGCGGCCTTCATGCCCTGGGGGATCTCCAGAAGACGGAGCTTGACCGGCACGTCCGCGCCGAGCAGGTGACCGGAGGCGATGCGGAAGAGCAGCGCGTAGCCGATCTGGCCGGCGGCGCCGGTGACGGTGACATTCACAGGAGTGCGGGTCATGGCCTTCTCCGTTTAGACAGCTGGCGGTGGGGCGTCCCTGCCCCATGTGCTGGAGGACGCCGCTCCCCTGTAAATCTTGACGTGAAGAGACATCCGCGGTCAGGCTATCCGACCCGGAAGCGGGCCAACCCCCGGGCCCCTGTGGTGCATGGCACACGGACCCCGTCGTTTCGAAGGCGAAGCCGGTTCGGGGACCCCTGTTCGGCCCGCTGTTCGGCCCGCCCTCCGGCTACTCGACCAGGAAGATCCGGCCCGTCTGGTGGCCCTCGACCGACTTGACGTACGCGTTCGCCGCGCGGGCCACCGGCACCGGGTCGAATCCCGCGAAGGCGTCCCCGTACGCGTCGAGGGACTCCTCGAAGACGGTGGGGCTGACGGCGTTGATGCGCTGGCGGCCGGGCAGTTCGATGGCCGCGGCGCGCACGAAGGCCTCGACGGCGCCGTTGGCGAGGGCGGCCACCGCGCCGGTGAGCAGGGGCTCGCGGGCCAGGATGCCGGTGATCAGGGTGTACGAGGCGTGCGCGGGCAGGTGGGCGACGCCCTGGCGGACCAGCTCGACCTGGCTGACGACCTTGCCTTCGAGGCCGCTGCGGATGTCGTCCGTGCCCAGCTCGCTCAGGGGCCGCCACGGCACACTGCCGGCCGCGCAGGCCACCGCGTCGATCTCACCCACCCGTTCGGCCACCTGGGCGTACATCTCCCGGACGGACTCGGGGTCGGTGATGTCCACCGTGATGTCGGCGCCCTTGCGGGAGGCGGTGACGACCTGGTGGCCGCGCTCGCGCAGGGCCGTGTGGACCGCCCGTCCGAGGGTGCCGTTGGCTCCGACCAGGACGACCTTCTTCTTCGCGTTCATGGCCCGAGCATCACCCCACCGAACTGTGAAGTCCAGCTACCTCTGCTACAGCAATCATTAAGATGAACTCATGCTTGATGTGAAGCGGATGATCATCCTTCGGGACCTGGCGGCCCACGGGAAAGTGACCGCCGTCGCCGACCTGCACGCGGTGACCCCCTCCGCCGTCTCCCAGCAACTGCGCGCCCTGGAGACCGAGGCCGGGGCCGTCCTCGTCGAGCGGGACGGGCGCGGGCTGCGCCTCACCCCGGCCGGCGCGGCGCTGGCCGCCGCCTGCGAACCCGTACTGGCCGCCCTGGAACGGGCCGAGGGAGCGGTACGGGCCCTCGACACCGAGCCCGGCGGCGAGCTCGCCATCGGCTGCGCCCCGAGCGCGCTGGCCACGGTGGCCGCGCCGCTCGTGGCCGAGCTGGCCGTACGCCACCCGCGGCTGCGCCCGCGCATCGTGCAGGCCGACCCGGAGGAGGCCGTGCCGCAGCTCCGCGCGCGCCGCCTGGACCTGGCGGTGACGTACGCGTACCCGCTGCTCGGCGCCCCGCCCGCGCCCGGGACCACCGCGGTGCCCCTGTTCGAGGACCCGCTGTGCCTGGCCCTGCCGCAGGCCCTCGTCCCCGCCTACGAGCGGGACGGGCTCGCCGCGCTGCGCGGGACCGACTGGGTCTCGGCCCCGGCCCCGAGCAGCTGCCGCGAGATGCTGCTGCACGCCTGCCGGAACGCCGGATTCACCCCGCGCATCGCGCACGAGTGCGGGGACCTGCGGGCCGGGCTGTGGCTCGTGGCCACCGGGCGGGCCGTGTCGATCCTGCCGAAGCTGCTGTGCGACGCCCCGCCGCCCGGCGCCGCCGTACGGGAGCTGCCGGGCCCGGGGCGGACGCTGGACGCACTGGTCCGGGCGGGCACGGAGACCCAGCCGGCCGTCGCGGCCGCCCTGGCCGCGCTCACGGCGCTCACCGGCCCGGCCGCACTCACCGCACCGTGAAGCGGACCGCGCTCTCCAGGAACGGGATCTCCAGCAACGGCTTGGGCTCGATCACCAGCGCGAGCAGCGTGATCGCCACGCCCAGCAGCCCGTACGTGATCATGTCCGTGAAGCGGGAGCGCACCGCGAGCATCCCCACCGAGGGCAGTACGCGGCGCATCACGGAGGCGGCGATCAGGGCCACGCCGATCGCCAGGCAGCCGAGCTTCGGGTGCCCCACCGCGGTGGCCAGCAGCCCGGCCGCGGTCGCGGCGAGCACGCTGAGCATCGGCCACTGACGGGCGGGCGTGGACACGGCCCCCGGGACGGCGCGGCCGCTGCCCTCGGGACGGGCGGTGTCGCGGGTGATGGACGGGAAACGGCGGGACCGGCGCGCCTCGTCCGCGGGCGCGACGACCGCGCCCGGGGTGACGGCCGCGCCGGCCGCGCCCGGCGTGGCGGGCGTGACCGGCGTGGCGGGCGCGCCGGACGGGACGGGCGTGCCGTTGGCCGCGGCCGCGCCGCCGCCGCCCGCGCGCCCGGAGTGCTCCGCGTCCCGTTCAGCCTGCACTGGTGGTCCGTTCTGCCGCCTCGACGACGTTGACGAGCAGCTGGGCCCGGGTCATCGGGCCGACGCCGCCGGGGTTCGGGGAGATCCACTCGGCCACCTCGGCCACGCCGGGGTGCACGTCGCCGACGATCTTCCCGTCCTGGTCGCGGCTGACGCCCACGTCGAGCACGGCCGCGCCCGGCTTCACGTCCTCCGGCTTGACCAGGTGCGGGACGCCGGCCGCGGCGACGATGATGTCCGCCTGGCGCAGCAGCCCGGAGAGGTCGCGCGTACCGGTGTGGCAGAGCGTCACGGTGGCGTTCTCGGACTTGCGGGTGAGCAGCAGGCCGATGGAGCGCCCCACCGTGATCCCGCGGCCGAGGACGACGACGTGCGCGCCGTTGATCCCGACGCCGTGGTGGCGCAGCAGTTCGACGATCCCGTACGGGGTGCAGGGCAGCGGGCCCGGCTCGTTCAGCACGAGCCGGCCGAGCGACATGGGGTGCAGGCCGTCGGCGTCCTTCAGCGGATCCATCAGCTCCAGGACCCGGTTGGTGTCGATGCCCTTGGGGAGCGGGAGTTGGACGATGTAGCCGGTGCAGTCCGGGTTGGCGTTGAGCTCCCGTACGACCGCCTCGATGTCCTCCTGGGAGGCCGTGGCGGGCAGTTCGCGCTGGATGGAGGCGATGCCGACCTCGGCGCAGTCCTTGTGCTTGCCGTTGACGTACCAGCGGCTTCCCGGATCGTCACCGACCAGGAGGGTGCCGAGGCCGGGGGTGATGCCCCGGGCCTTCAGGGCCGCCACGCGGCCGGTCAGTTCGGACTTGATCGCGGCGGCGGTGGCCTTGCCATCGAGAATCTGGGCGGTCATGCCCCCCATCCTCCCGGATGAGGTGGCCCCGGTTCCAGTCAAGGCGCTGGTTCCGGTCAAGGCGCTCGCCGGTGTGCGGGGTTCATTGCACTTGCACAACAAGTCACCGGCCGCACCGTAACGAACTGGACAACCTCCGGCCGCAGCACGACGATGAAACGACTGAGTGCCGCGGGCAGTGCCGGGGGGCGGACCGCACCGTGCAGGATTCCTCCGCGCTCGTGCCGTGCGTCCCCGCACTTCCACGGAGGAACACCCCAAGATGAGCTTCGGCGACCCGCACAATCCGTACGGACAGCAGCCACCCCAGGCCCCGCAGGGCCAGCCCGGCTACGGCTACCCGCAGCAGGCACCGCAGGGCGGCTACGCCTACCCGCAGCAGGCACCGCAGGCGTACCCGGGCGGTCCCGTCGGATACCCGGGCGCCCCGGTCTACGAGATGCAGATGCCCGGCGGCGCGAAGGCGGCCCGCGTCATCCTCTTCATCATCGGCGGCCTCCAGGTGCTGGCCGGCCTGTTCTTCGTCATCGGCGGCGCCGTGTTCGCCGCGGCGCTCTCGGACTCCGGCTACTCCAGCTCCACGGAGGACGTGGGGACCATCGCCGGCACCGCGGGCGTCGCCATCGGCCTCTTCTTCATCGCGGTGGCCCTGTGGCCCATCCTGACCGCGGCCAAGATGGCGAAGGGCCGCGGCGGCGTCCGCGTCTCCGGCATCATCTACGGATCGCTGCAGGTCCTCTTCGCCGCTGTCGGCCTGGCGGGGAACATGATCGCGCTCAGCGCCGACGAGCACACCCCGGCCGGCTTCGGCGTGATCGCCGCGCTGCCGTCCCTGGTCTCCCTCGGCCTCGGCATCACGGTCATCGTGGGCCTCGCGAAGGCGGGCGACTACTTCCGGCGCCCCCAGTACTGATCCCCTCCCCTCCGTACACGGCGAAGGCCGCGTCCCGCAGTGCGGGACGCGGCCTTCGCCGTCGGCCGGGTACCGGTGATCAGTGGAAGAAGTGCCGGGTCCCGGTGAAGTACATGGTCACGCCGGCCTTCTGCGCGGCCTCAATGACCAGCTCGTCACGGACCGAACCGCCCGGCTGGACCACGGCCTTGATGCCCGCGGCCGTCAGGATCTCCAGCCCGTCCGGGAAGGGGAAGAAGGCGTCGGACGCGGCGTACGAGCCCTGCGCGCGCTCGGCGCCCGCCCGCTCCACGGCCAGCTTCGCCGAGTCGACGCGGTTGACCTGACCCATGCCGACGCCGACCGAGGCGCCGTCCTTGGCGAGCAGGATCGCGTTGGACTTGACGGCCCGGCAGGCCTTCCACGCGAAGGCCAGCTCGGCGAGCTCGGCCTCGGAGAGCGCGTCGCCGGTGGCGAGGGTCCAGTGGGCCGGGTCGTCGCCCTCGGCCTGGAAGAGGTCGCTCTGCTGGAGCAGCGCGCCGCCGGAGATCGGCTTCAGGTCGCCCGGCTGGTGCGGGGTGCCGTCCACCTTCAGGACGCGGATGTTCTTCTTCTTGGCCAGGATCTCGACCGCGCCGTCCTCGTAGGCGGGGGCCGCGATGACCTCGGTGAAGATCTCGGCGACCTGCTCGGCGAGCTCGACGGTCACCGGGCGGTTGACGGCGATGACGCCGCCGAAGGCCGACAGCGGGTCGCAGGCGTGCGCCTTGCGGTGGGCGGCGGCGACGTCCGCGCCGACCGCGATGCCGCACGGGTTGGCGTGCTTGATGATCGCGACGCAGGGCTCGTCGTGGTCGTAGGCGGCGCGGCGCGCGGCCTCGGTGTCCACGTAGTTGTTGAAGGACATCTCCTTGCCGTGCAGCTGCTCGGCGTTGGCGAGCCCGCCCGGCTGCCCGTCGGTGTAGAGCGCGGCGGCCTGGTGCGGGTTCTCGCCGTAGCGCAGGGTCGACTTGCGCTCCCAGGCGCCCGCGAGGAACTCCGGCAGGACCGCCTCCGGCTCCGGCGCGTACGCGTTCGTGAACCAGGAGGCCACGGCCACGTCGTAGGCGGCGGTGTGCTGGAAGGCCTCGGCCGCGAGCCGCTTGCGGGCGGTGAGGTCGAAGCCGCCGCCCTGGGCCGCGGCGATGACGTCGGCGTAGCGCTCGGGGCTGGTGACGACGGAGACCGACGGGTGGTTCTTGGCGGCGGCGCGGACCATCGAGGGACCGCCGATGTCGATCTGCTCGACGCACTCGTCGGGAGTGGCACCCGACTGGACGGTGGCCAGGAACGGGTACAGGTTGACGACCACGAGGTCGAAGGGCTCGACGCCCAGCTCGGCGAGCTGGTTGCGGTGGTCCTCCAGGCGCAGGTCGGCCAGGATGCCGGCGTGCACGCGCGGGTGCAGGGTCTTGACGCGGCCGTCCAGGCACTCGGGGAAGCCGGTCAGCTCCTCGACCTTGGTGACGGGCACCCCGGCCGCGGCGATCTTCGAGGCGGTGGAGCCGGTGGAGACGAGCGCGACGCCCGCCTCGTGCAGCCCGCGGGCCAGCTCTTCCAGTCCCGTCTTGTCGTAGACGCTGATGAGCGCACGCCGGATCGGCCGCTGGGTCGTGGTCGGGTCGTTGCTCGCTGCGGTGTCTGCGGCGGTCACTGGATTGTTACCTTTCGTCCCTCAATGCGGTAGCCGTGCCGGGCCAGGCGCCCCACGACATCGACGAGCAGCTGGCGCTCGACTTCCTTGATGCGCTCATGGAGAGCGGCTTCGTCGTCCTCGTCCCCGACCTCGACCACACCCTGGGCGATGATCGGACCGGTGTCCACGCCGCTGTCCACGAAGTGGACCGTGCAGCCGGTGACCTTCGCGCCGTAGGCGAGCGCGTCCCGTACGCCGTGCGCTCCGGGGAAGGCGGGGAGGAGGGCGGGGTGGGTGTTGACGAACCGGCCGCCGAAGCGGTCGATGAACTCCTTGCCCACGATCTTCATGAATCCGGCGGACACGACGAGGTCCGGCGCGTGGGCGCCGGTCGCCTCCGTGAGGGCGGCATCCCACTCCGCACGGCTCGCGTAGTCCTTGACCGGGCAGACGAAGGTGGGGATCCCGGCCTTCTCCGCCCGCTCCAGGCCGGCGATGCCCTTGCGGTCGGCCCCCACGGCGACGACTTCGGCGCCGAAGCCCTCGGATCCGCCGGGGTGGGCGTCGATGGCGTCGAGCAGGGCCTGGAGGTTGGTGCCGGAGCCGGAGACCAGCACGACCAGGCGGGAGGCGGCCATGGGAGGCCCTTTCTCGCGGGAATTGCGGTGTTCGTCTTTGTGTGGTCATACGAAACTTCGGGGTACCGATATACGGGGAACCATACGAAGCCACCGACCGCCTGCAACGATACCGGCACACCGGACGGCCCCCGAGGGACGGGGGGACGGCCGGGCGGTAGCGTCTGGCATACAAGTCGCAAACTGGCCTCACCTCGACACGACGTCATCACGACGTCCATGACACAGGGGAAGAAACACACCCGATGCCGGACCGCCGTCAGCCCGACTCCCCCACCGACGACAACCCCTTCGCGGCACCGCCGGAAGGCCGGCCCGACCAGCCCTGGCAGCCGCGCAGCGGCGGCGACGGCGGGAACGGGGAGGGTCCGGGGGACCCTGACGGCCGTCGGGGCCCCACACGCTGGGACCCGACGGACCCGATCCAGCGCCGTGCCCGCTACGCGCTGCTGGCCGGCATGTGGGGCTTCTTCTTCGGGATCTTCGGCATCCCGTCGGTGGGCCTGCTGCTGGGCGCGCTCGCCCTGTACTGGGGCATCAGCGCCCTGCGCGGCAAGCCCGCGGCGGCCACCGGTGAGCCGGGCGCCCCGACGGGCCTGGACGCCCTGGGCCCGGCGGCCCGCCCCCAGCGCACGGCGGCGGTGAGCGGCCTGGTCACGGCCTCGCTGGCGATCCTGCTGGCGATGAGCTCGTACGGACTGCAGCTCGCGTACAAGGACTTCTACGTCTGCCGCGACGACGCCCTCACGAGCGCGGCGGAACTCCAGTGCAACACCCTCCTCCCGAACAACGTGGTGGGCGACGTCCTGAAGGTCCGCCAGTAACCCCACCGGCCCACCCCAGCCCCGCCGCCCCACCCCAGCCTCGCCGGCGTTTGAGGCGCGGGGGTCTGGGGGCAGCGCCCCCAGCAGCGGCGCCGCACACTCCAGCCTCGCCGGCGTTTGAGGCGCGGGGTCTGGGGCGGAGCCCCGGCAGCGGCGCCGCACCCGGCTCAGACGGGCGGCTTCCGCCGGGCCAGCACCCGCGCCCCCACCACCGGCGGAGCCAAGGGCGGAGCCACCGGTGGAGCCACGGCCTCAGCCGGAGGCACCGGCTTCGCCGCGATCAGGATCGGCGTCAGATCCAGCCCCCGCCCCGACACGACGGTCACGGCCCGCGGCGCCCGCGCAACCGGAGCCGCAGCCGCAGCCGCAGCCGCAACCACAGCCACAACCGCCGGAGGCACCGGCTCGGCCCCGATCTCCGGAATCAGCGTCCCCGCAGCCCTCCGCATCGCCGCCCACCGAACCTCCCGCACCCCACTGTCGTGCCACCGGTCGTCCACCACCTCGTCCACGTCCAGCGCGGACAGCGCGTCGAGCGCGGCCAACCCCCTGGCCGGCCGGTTCCGCCACGCATGCACCGCCACCGCGACCGGCACCGCCAGCAGCAGCGTCCACGCGCACGCCGCCGCCCCGGTGGCCCACCACACCGGCCCGAAGTGGGAGAGCCTCCGCGAGCCCAGCGGCCCCGCCGAGGCCGCCGCGAGTCCGGTCATGACCAGCCCGCAGACCACCGCGCCCAGCGCCGCCGTGAGCGCGGTCTCCCCGTACGAGACCTCACGCGCCCGGCGGACCGCGAACCAGCCCACCGCCAGCCCGGCGACCACCGGCACTGCGGCGACCGCCCAGGTCAGCGGGGTCCCGGGCCCCTCGGGCGGGAGCGCCGCCAGCAGCGGGAACCGGGGCAGCCCGGGCTGGCCCGCGAAGCCGAGCGGCGTGGCGGTGGCGTCGGCGCCGAGGGCGAAGCCCGGCCCGAGGGCGTAGGCCGCACCCCAGACGGTGGCGTTCGGCAGCAGCGCGAGCGCGAGCAGCAGGACCGCGAACCGGCCCGACCACACCCCGGTCAGCGACAGGAACGAGGTCTGCACCTCCGCGCCGTGCCAGGCGAGCGAGGCACCGACGAGCAGTGCGCCACCGCCCAGCAGGACCAGGGCCCCGCCCGCTCCCGCCCGCAGCGCCAGCGCGTACCGGGGGCGTACGACGGCTCTCCGCACGCCCCCTGGCAGCCAGGACGGCAGCGGCCCGAGCGGGCGCCCCCTGGCCCCCCACACCCCGCCCAGGGCGGCGAGCACGGCGACCAGCGGGACGTGCCAGGCCGCGCTGATCGGGTCGGCGGGCATGGGGCCGCCGGCCGCGTACACCGTGGCGAGGGCCCCGACGGCGAGGTACCCGCAGAGCACGGCCGAGAACACGGCGCCGGCGGGCAGCACCTCCTCGTCCTCCTCCTCGGCGCTCCCCAGCCGGGCGGCCCGACGCATCAGGAGCACCGGCAGGGCGACGAGGAGCAGGGGCGTCAGGCCGACGGGCGCGGGCACGCCGGACAGGGTCTCGTAGCGCACCAGGTCCGTCCCGTGGGCGAGCAGCCACAGCCCGGCGGCGAGGTGCAGCGCGCCGCCGGGGCCGCTGTCGGGGTAGGGGGAGCTGATCCACAGCACGATGACGAGCACGGCGAGGAAGCCGAGCCCGAGTCCGGCCGCCACGGCGCCGCCCGCCACACATGCCGCGGCGGCGGGCGAACGGCGCCGCGCGCCGGCTCGCGGGGCCGCCGGCAACGAGGTCCCGCGTTCGGTCACTTGGGTCACCCCGCCATGGTGCCAACGACACGCGCTATGGACGGGTAACAGGCGAATGTCCGTGGTGTCGCTCAATATACGTTTATGTACTTTTTCGCCCAGAGCGGTCGGGTCGCGGGGAGTGTGGCATGACACGCAACGTCGATACGACCTCCTCATCGGCCCCGGAGCTGAGCCTGCCCGCCCGCAAGGAGCGGCGCAGGCTGCGCGAAGCGGCGGATCTGACGCACGAGCAGGTCGCGGAGGCGGTGGGCGTCACCGCGGCGACGGTCCGCTCCTGGGAAACGGGCCGCACGGACCCCCGCGGCCGCAACCGTGAGGCGTACGCGGCCTTCCTGGCCGCCCTCGCGGCCCCGGCGGCCGCACCGGAGCAGGCCGACACCACGTCAGACGGGCTTGCCGGGACGGGATCCGCGGCCGAGACGCCCCGGACGGCGCAACCGGCCGAGACCACATCGGCGGACGCCCCCGCCGAGCCCGTCGAGCCCGTCGCGCACCCGGCCGCACGCCCCGCGGCCGGCCCGGCCGCGGACTTCGACGCCCTCTACGACCACGCCGCCCCCGCCCTGGCCCGGCAGACCTACCTGCTCACCGGCCGCCGGACCCTCGCCCTGAAGGCCGTGGAGCGCGCGTTCACCCGTGCCTGGGCCCGGTGGCCCGAGGTGGCCACCGACCCGGACCCGGTGGGCTGGGTGCGCGCGGTCGCGTACGACTACGCCCTCTCCCCCTGGCACCGGTTCCGGCGCGCCCACCGCCGGCAGGACGCGCCCCCCACCGATCCCGCCGACCGCGTCCTGCTCGCCGCCGTGCTCGCGCTGCCCACGCGCCACCGCCGGACCGTCATGCTCTACGACGGCGTCGGCCTCGACCTTCCCGACACCGCCGCCGAGACCGAGGCCAGCACCCCCACCGCCGGCATCCGCCTCGTGCACGCGCACGCCGACCTCGCCGACCGGATCCCCCAGCTGGCCGAGGTACCGCCCGAGAAGCAGTCCGCGCTGCTGCGCGACCTGTTCACCGCGCTGCGGCCGGCCGCCCCGCTCGACCCGCGCCCGGCCGCGGCCGTACGGGGCGGCGGCGAGCGGCGCGTACGGCTGTGGAGCCGCGGGGCCCTCGGGCTGACCGCGGTGATCGCCACCGCCACCGGCTACACCGCCATGACCGCGCCCACCCACTACGAGCCCCCGCAGGCACCCGGCCAGAGCGTCTCCGGCGTGCCACCGCTGAGCGGCCCCCAGCAGCTCACCGACCAGCGCCGGCAACTCCACGAGAAGCTGCGCGCCGATCCGGAGGCCGGGCCGGCCAGGATCGCCCCGAAGGTCGAATGAGAACGGGCGTGGCCCGCACCCCCCGAGGAGTGCGGGCCACGCCCGTGCGTTCACGCATCCGTACGTGCGTCCGTACGGGGACTGCCTACTGAGCGGCGTTCAGGATCTCGCGCGCCAGCTTCGCGGTCTCGGTCGGCGTCTTGCCGACCTTCACGCCGGCGGCCTCGAGGGCCTCCTTCTTGGCCTGCGCGGTGCCGGAGGAGCCGGAGACGATGGCGCCCGCGTGGCCCATGGTCTTGCCCTCGGGGGCGGTGAAGCCCGCGACGTAACCGACGACCGGCTTGGTGACGTTCTTCGCGATGAAGTCCGCCGCACGCTCCTCGGCGTCGCCGCCGATCTCACCGATCATGACGATCAGCTCGGTGTCCGGGTCGGCCTCGAAGGCCTCCAGGGCATCGATGTGCGTGGTGCCGATGACCGGGTCGCCACCGATGCCGACGGCGGAGGTGAAGCCGATGTCACGGAGCTCGTACATCATCTGGTAGGTCAGCGTGCCGGACTTGGACACGAGACCGATCTTGCCGGGCTTGGTGATGTCGCCCGGGATGATGCCGGCGTTGGACTGGCCGGGGGTGATCAGACCCGGGCAGTTCGGGCCGATGATCCGGGTCTTGTTGCCCTTGGCGGTCGCGTACGCCCAGAAGGCGGCGGAGTCGTGCACCGCGATGCCCTCGGTGATGACGACGGCCAGCGGGATCTCGGCGTCGATCGCCTCGACCACGGCGGCCTTGGCGAAGGCCGGCGGGACGAAGAGGACGGAGACGTTGGCGCCCGTCTTCTCGATCGCCTCGGCGACGGAGCCGAAGACCGGGACCTCGGTGCCGTCGAAGTCGACGGTGGTGCCGGCCTTGCGCGGGTTCACGCCGCCGACGATGTTGGTGCCGTCAGCCAGCATCAGCTTGGTGTGCTTCATGCCCGTGGCACCGGTCATGCCCTGGACGATGACCTTGCTGTCCTTGTTGAGGAAGATAGCCATGTGAGTCTGTGACCTCTGCCCTTACTTCGCAGCCGCGAGCTCGGCGGCCTTGTCGGCCGCGCCGTCCATGGTGTCCACGCGCTGGACCAGCGGGTGGTTGGCGTCCGAGAGGATCTTGCGACCCAGCTCGGCGTTGTTGCCGTCGAGACGGACGACGAGGGGCTTGGTGACCTCTTCGCCCTTGTCCTTCAGCAGCTGCAGCGCCTGGACGATGCCGTTGGCGACCTCGTCACAGGCGGTGATGCCACCGAAGACGTTGACGAAGACGGACTTGACGTCCGGGTCGCCGAGGATGATCTCGAGACCGTTGGCCATGACGGCGGCGGAGGCGCCACCGCCGATGTCCAGGAAGTTGGCGGGCTTGACGCCACCGTGGTTCTCGCCGGCGTACGCGACGACGTCGAGGGTGCTCATGACGAGACCCGCGCCGTTGCCGATGATGCCGACCTCACCGTCGAGCTTGACGTAGTTGAGGTTCTTCGCCTTGGCGGCGGCCTCGAGCGGGTTCGCGGCCGCGTGGTCCACGAACTCCTCGTGGCCCGGCTGGCGGAACTCGGCGTTCTCGTCGAGCGAGACCTTGCCGTCGAGCGCGAGGACGTCGCCGTTGGCGACCTTCGCGAGCGGGTTGACCTCGACGAGGAGCGCGTCCTCGGCGATGAAGGTCGCCCACAGGGTCACGAGGACCTCGGCGACCTTCTCGGCGACCTCGGCCGGGAACTGCGCCAGCGCGACGATCTCGCGGGCCTTCTCGATGGTCACGCCCTCGTTGGCGTTCACCGGGACCTTGGCGAGCTTCTCCGGGGTCTCCTCGGCGACCTGCTCGATGTCCATGCCGCCCGCGACCGACGCCATGGCGAGGAAGGTGCGGTTGGTGCGGTCGAGGAGGTACGAGACGTAGTACTCCTCGAGGATCTCGGGAGCCGTCTCGGCGATCATCACCTTGTGGACCGTGTGGCCCTTGATGTCCATGCCGAGGATGTCCGTCGCCCGGGCGACGGCCTCGTCCGGGGTGGCGGCCAGCTTCACGCCACCGGCCTTGCCGCGGCCGCCGACCTTCACCTGCGCCTTGACGACCGACTTGCCGCCCAGCCGCTCGGTGGCCTCGCGAGCCGCCTCAGGCGTGTCGATGACTTCACCGGCCAGCACCGGTACACCGTGCTTGGCGAAGAGGTCCCTCGCCTGGTACTCGAACAGGTCCACGCGCGTCCGTCCCTTGTCTTTTTTAAAGATTCGCAGTGATTCGCGGTTGTCTGCTATCTGCGTGGGCGTGCCGCGGAGGGCAACGTGACGGCGCTGTCACAAGGAAGGCGCACACGGTGACCGTGGACGCGGCATGTCCGTCCCGCAGGTTATCCCCGAGGGCCGTAGGACCCTAAATCGCAGATCACACCTGAGCGGTGATACCTGTCACAGATCGCCTCACGGTTGAACTGGAAGTTCGTGTGTTTCGCCGATTCACACGAGGGACCGGGACGGAGCCTTCAGGGTGTCGGCAGGGGCCGCTTCTCCAGCGCCGCGGCCATCACCTCCGGGAACAGGTCGGGGGTGCAGGCGAAGGCCGGCGCGCCGAGCGCCGCGAGGGCGGCGGCGTGCTCGCGGTCGTAGGCCGGAGCGCCCTCGTCGGACAGCGCCAGCAGGGTCACGAACTCGACCCCCGCCCCCTTCATCGCGGCGACCCGCTTGAGCATCTCGTTGCGGATGCCGCCCTCGTAGAGATCGCTGATCAGGACGACGACGGTGTCGGCGGGCCGGGTGATCTTCGACTGGCAGTAGGCGAGGGCGCGGTTGATGTCCGTACCGCCACCCAGCTGGGTGCCGAAGAGGACGTCGACCGGGTCGTCGAGCTGATCGGTGAGGTCCACGACGGCGGTGTCGAAGACGACGAGCCGGGTCGCGATCGAGCGCATCGAGGCCAGCACCGCGCCGAAGACGGAGGCGTAGACGACGGAGGCCGCCATGGAACCCGACTGATCGATGCAGAGGATCACCTCCTTCTTCACCGATTGCGCCGCACGGCCGTACCCGATCAGCCGCTCGGGGACGACGGTGCGGTACTCGGGCAGGTAGTTCTTGAGGTT
Source organism: Streptomyces sp. NPDC001513 (assembly GCF_042894695.1). Classification (NCBI taxonomy): domain Bacteria; kingdom Bacillati; phylum Actinomycetota; class Actinomycetes; order Kitasatosporales; family Streptomycetaceae; genus Streptomyces; species Streptomyces sp. NPDC001513. Next base: position 415,714 of record NZ_JBIAVU010000006.1, on the reverse strand, counting down.
GGCCCTGATCGTGCGGTCCCAGTCGATGTCGTGGTGGCGGGGCCGGCTGATCCGTGCGGACCGGTCGAGGGCGCCGGTGAGCGTCGCCCGGGTCCGCGCCGCGAGCTTCTTCTCCAGCTGCTCGACCACCTTGCGGACCACGGCCCGCGCCGTCTCCTTGGTCGTCTCGGGCATCGCCTTGTTCAGCGAGAGCAGCGTGCCCACGAGGTGCACGTCCGGCTCCACGGCCTCCAGCATCTCCGGTTCCAGCAGCAGGGCGGCCAGGCCGAGCCGCTCGATCGCGTCGCGCTGCATCACCTGGACCACCGAGCTGGGGAAGTACGTACGGATGTCCCCGAGCCAGCGCGCCACGTTCGGCGCGGACCCGCCGAGCCCCGCCGACCGCGCCCCCGATCCCCTGCGCGACCCGGCGTCGCCCCCGTACAGCGCCCCGAGCGCGGCATCCATCGCCGCATCCCGCCCGGCGAGCACACACCCGGTCCCCTCGGCCTCGCCCCCACCCAGCACCATCCGCCACCGCCGCAACCGCTCCCCTCCGGCAGCCTCCGCGGCTCCGTGTCGTATCCCCGCGCCCATGTCCGCACCACCCATTCGTCAGTCCCCCTGCACTGGTCGTATCCACCCGGCCCCGCCAATCCAGCCCCGCCGGCGTTTGAGGCGCGGGGTCCGGGCGGAGCCCCGGCAACGGCGCCGCACCTCACCCCGCGAGCAGCATCCGCACCAGCCCCACCACCGCGTCCGCCCGCACGGGATCCAGCTCGGGCCCGAACCCCTCCGGCGCCGAGCCCGGCACGGCAGCCGCGGAACGGCCCGGCCCCCGCCGCACCAGCTCGCCCAGGCTCCGCCTCACCCCCGACTCGTACGCCCCGAAGGTCCTCCGCAGCAGCGGGAGTACGTCGGTGAAGGCCCGCTCCGGCACCCCCACCAGCCAGGCGTCGATGAGCCCCAGCAGCCGCTCGTCGTGGACCAGCAGCGTGCCCCCGCCCGAACTCCCGCCCGCGAAGCCCTCGATCCAGCCCGCCGCGTCGGCCGGAGAGGCGGCCGGGGACAGCGCGAGCCCCATCAGCCGCGCCGTCTCCTCGGCCGGCAGCCGCCCGTCGTCGAGGAGCAGCCTGGCCGCCCGGCCGCGGATGACGCCCGGCACGGTGTCCCGGCCGGCCAGCGTCAGCAGCACCGCGGACCAGCGCTCCCGCAGCCCCTCGTCGGTGTCGGCCAGCAGCGCCACCGCCCCGTGCACCCCGTCCACGTGGCCCCGCAGCTCCGCCGCCGCGTCGGCGTCCAGGCCGGCCGTGCAGGCGGGCGGCAGCGCCACGCATATGCGCTCCGCGAGCCCGGCCGCGACCGTGCCCAGTGCCGTCGCGTCCGTGCCGCGCACGTCTCCGTACCGCAGCGAACGGGCCAGCGCGGGCAGGGCCTTGGCGAGCCGCGCCACGTCGGTGTCCAGTGCGGCCCGGTCCGCGAGGGCCCGCAGTACGGCGGGCAGCGCCTCGGACAGCCCGGCGAGCAGGCACTGCTCGGCGAGCGCCGTCACCTCGCCCAGCTCCCCGGCGCCGGCCGCGTCGGCCTCGGCCTTGGCGGTGGCCGCCGCGAGGACGGTGGTGCCCCAGATCCCGGCCTCGGCGACCCGCACGGACAGTTCGGGCTCCCACCGCAGCCGCCAGGTCTCGCGGAAGGTGCCGGTGCTGCCCCGGGAGGCGGCCGGGGTGCCCCATCCGATGCCGAGCAGCCGCAGCCGGTGGAGCAGCAGGGACTTCGCCGCGTCGGTGTCCTTGCGCAGGTCGAGTTCCAGTTCGCGGTCCTGCGCCTCGGCCTTGAGCCGCAGCGAGCGCTGCTGTCTCGTCAGGTCCCGCTGGAGCGGTACGACGGGCGCCGCGTCCGGGACCTCGCCGAGCACGTCGCCGACCACCAGGCGGTCCTCGATCAGTGCGAGCGGTATGTCGGAGCCGTCGCACATCACCGCCCGGACCGCTTCGAGGGTTTCCGTCAGGCCGGGCAGCGGCCGTCCCCGCATCGCGGCGAGGGTCTCGGCCAGCCGGACCGCCTCGATGACGTGCGCCGGGGAGACCTGCCGGTCCTCCGCGCGCAGCAGGCCGGCGACCTTGGTCAGCCACCGCTCGACGGGCCGGTCCCGGGCCTCGAAGAGGTGGGCGTACCAGCCGGGCGAGGTGATCCCGGCGCCGTATCCGCCGGCCCGGGCGAGCCGGCGGTGGGTCCACGGCACCCAGGTGGTCTCCACCTTGACCTTCGGCAGGCCGCTCAGCAGTGCCTTGTCCGCGGCCACGGTGGTCTTCGCCCGCAGCGCCGGGACGTGCCAGGCCCCGCACACGACGGCGTACCCGTCGCCGAACTCCCGGCGGGCGGCCCGCATCCGCTGCCGCATGTACGCCTCGCGCACGAGGTCGCGGTGGTGGCCGCCGTCGCCGTACGCCTCGCGCAGGGCTCCCATGGCCTCCCCGAGCGCCTCGAACGCGCCGAGCACCTCCTCCCCCGCGCCGCCGACGGCGCCGGCGCCCCGGTGCTCGACCACGTCCTCCCACCAGCGTTCGGGGTCGTCGTACCCGGCGGTCTCGGCCAGCACCGCGAGGGGGTCCACGCGGACCGCATCGGGCTCGGCGTGGTCCGCGCCCGGCTCGGCGGCCAGCGAGTGCGCGGCGGGCAGGTCCATGAACCGCACCGGTACGCCGGCCTGTTGGGCCCAGCGGATCGCCACCCATTCCGGGGAGAAGTCGGCCAGCGGCCAGAACGCGGCCCGGCCGGGGTCGTCCGCGGCGTGCGCGAGCAGCGCCACGGGCGGCCGCATTCCGGGGTCGGCGGCGAGCGCGAGCAGCGCGTCCCCCTCGGGCGGCCCCTCGATCAGCACGGCCTCCGGTCGGGCCGCGTCCAGCGCTGCCCGCACCGCGCGGGCCGAGCCGGGCCCGTGGTGCCGTACGCCCAGCAGCAGCGGGCCCCGCGGGCTCGGGCTCATACCGTCACCTCCCGGCAGGCCCGGTAGAAGTCCTTCCAGCCGTCGCGCTCGCGGACCACGGCCTCCAGGTACTCCTGCCAGACCACCTTGTCGGCGGCCGGGTCGCGGACCACGGCGCCGAGGATCCCGGCGGCCACGTCGGAGGGGCGCAGCACGCCGTCCCCGAAGTGGGCGGCCAGGGCCAGGCCGCCGGTGACGACGGAGATGGCCTCGGCGGTGGACAGGGTGCCGCTGGGCGACTTCACCTTCGTACGGCCGTCGCCGGTGACCCCGTCGCGCAGCTCGCGGAAGACGGTGACGACGCGGCGGATCTCCTCCAGGCCCTCGGGCGCAGCCGGCAGGTCGAGGGCGCGGCCCATCTGGTCGACGCGCCGGGCCACGATGTCGACCTCGGCGTCGGCGCTGGCGGGCAGCGGCAGCACCACGGTGTTGAAGCGGCGGCGCAGCGCGCTGGAGAGCTCGTTGACCCCGCGGTCGCGGTCGTTGGCGGTGGCGATGAGGTTGAAGCCGCGCACGGCCTGCACCTCTTGGCCGAGCTCCGGTATCGGCAGGGTCTTCTCGGACAGGACGGTGATGAGGGTGTCCTGGACGTCGGCGGGGATGCGGGTGAGCTCCTCGACGCGGGCGGTCATGCCCTCGGCCATGGCCCGCATGACGGGGCTGGGGACGAGGGCCTCGCGGCTGGGGCCGTGGGCGAGGAGCCGGGCGTAGTTCCAGCCGTACCGGATGGCTTCCTCGGGGGTGCCGGCGGTGCCCTGGACGAGGAGGGTGGAGTCCCCGCTGACGGCGGCGGCGAGGTGTTCGGACACCCAGGTCTTGGCGGTGCCGGGGACGCCGAGCAGGAGCAGCGCGCGGTCGGTGGCCAGGGTGGTGACGGCGACTTCGACGATGCGGCGCGGGCCCACGTACTTGGGCGTGATGACCGTGCCGTCGTCGAGCGTGCCGCCCTGCAGGTACGTGGCGACGGCCCACGGGGAGAGCTTCCAGCGGGCCGGTCGGGGCCGGTCGTCGGCGGCCGCGAGGGCTTTCAGTTCGTGTGCGAAAGCATCTTCGGCGTGCGGTCGCAGCGCTTCGGCCGGGCGTTCGTTCTCGTGCGTGGTCATGGTCCCCCTCCAAGGCTCGGCAGCCGCTTCCGACTGCTGGATCCAAGGTGCACCACACCACTGACAACGGGCCCTGTTCCCAGTGTCGTTGCAGGTCAGAGCGATTGTCAGTGGGGGTCTCTACGGTGGAACACATGACTGAGCAGGGGGTCCGCTGGACAGCGGAACAGGTACTGGCTCTGGCTCCTGACGACGCCTCACGCAAAGCGGGGAGCAGACTCGGCGGGGCGGGTCCATGGTCGCAGATCGGAGGTTCCGCTTCCGGTTCTGTGTGGGGGTTGTGCAAGGGCAGCGGCAGCACGCCGTACCGGACGGTCGTGGACCTGGCCGGACCGGCCTACAAGTGCTCCTGCCCGAGCCGGAAGTTCCCGTGCAAGCACGCGCTGGGGCTGCTGCTGCTCTGGTCCGCCGAGGGGGTCGGCGAGCCGGGCGAGGCGCCGGACTGGGCCGCGCAGTGGCTGGCGGACCGGGCGGCCAAGGCCGCCCGTCCGGCCGCGGGGGCGGCCGGGCCGGTGGACGAGGAGGGGGCGCGCAAGCGGGCCGAGCGGCGGGCGGCCCGCGTCGGCGCGGGCGTCACCGAGCTGGAACAACGGCTGGCCGATCTGGTGCGCGGCGGCCTCGCGGGCCAGGAACAGGCCGGTTACGCGGGGTGGGAGGAGACCGCGGCCCGGATGGTCGACGCGCAGGCACCCGGACTGGCCTCGCGGGTGCGGGAGTTGGGGACGATACCCAGTTGCGGCCCGGGCTGGCCCGCCCGGATGCTGGAGGAGGCGGCGCTGCTGCACCTGCTGGACCGGGCCTGGCTGGGGGTGGCCGGGCTGCCGGAACAGCTGGCGGCGACGGTGCGCAGCCGGGTGGGACTGCCGGCCTCCGGGGAGGGGGAGGCCGTACGGGACCGCTGGCTGGTGCTGGCCCAGTACGACTCGGTCTCACCGGACGGCCGGCTCACCACCCGCCGGATATGGCTGCGCGGACTGCAGGGCGGACGGCCCGCCCTGGTACTGGACTTCGGACCGCCCGGGCGGTCGCCGGGTCTGTCGCTGCCTGTCGGGCTGGCGCTGGAGGCGGAGCTCCGCTTCCGGCCCGGATCGGCCGGGCTGCGGGCGGATCTCGGGGAAAGACTCTCGGCGGCCGTTCCGTGCGCCGGGGTTCCGGCCGGGGTGAGCACGGGGGCGGCACTGGAGGCGTACGGGGCGGCGCTGCGGGAGGACCCGTGGCTGGAGTCCTGGCCGGTGGTGCTCGGCCCGGTGGTTCCGATACCGGGCGAGCTCGGCTGGCAGCTGGCGGACGCGGAGGGCACCTGTGCCCTGCCGGTGCCCCTCACCGGGTCCGGCAGCCGTTCCCGCTCGGGCCTGTGGCAGCTGGCCGCATTGTCGGGCGGGGGGCCGGTGACGGTCTTCGGCGAGTGCGGCCACCGCGGCTTCACCCCGCTGACGGCCTGGCAGCCGGACTCTCCCGAGCCGGTCGCCCTGTCCTGATCCGGGGCTGACCACACCACACACAGCAGGGGGCCTGGGGGGACGTATGCCGTCACACAGGCGGCGGGGAGGGAACGCGTGGGCGCCGGGGGGCGTCGCACGCGGCACGACGAGGTTGCGGCGGCGCGGGGGCGCCGGCGCTGTGACGACGAGAAGCCGGGGGGCTTGCATGAACGACAACCACGCCAGTTGAGCGCAGTACACGAACGCACGACAGCCCCGGTCCCGCGGAGGGGGCGGGACCGGGGCGCAGGACGCGAAGCAGGACGAGCGGCGAGGGAGGGGCCCGATGAGCAAGGGTGACGAGGGGTACGGGGAGTGGGAGGAGCTGGTCGGCGCCGCGCTGCTGGGCACCGACCGGCGCCGGGGCGGGGACCCGGCCGGCTCGCCGGAGGCGCTGCTGGACGCGGCGGCCGTGCACGCCGTACGGCGCAGAGCCGGGCTGCGGCCCGCCGCGGCGGGCCCGCATCCGCAGCCCGCGCCCCAAGATCCGCGCCCGGCGCCACCGGAGGCGGCCGGCCGGCGGCTCGCCCAGCTGCTGGCCGGCCGGACGGCCGCGGGCAGCGGCGGCGGACGGCGCGGGGCCGCCCCGGACCTGACGGAGCTGCTGCCCCAGTGGCTGGCCGCGGCCGGCCGGCACGGCTACCGCGCACCGGCCGCCCTGGTACCGGCGCTGCTCGACGCAGCCCGGGCCCGTACGGACCTGCGGCCGCAGGCGCTGGCCCTGGCCGGCACGCGCGGGCTTTGGCTGGCCCGGCTGAATCCGGACTGGCGGTTCGCCCTGCGCGGCGGGGCGGGCGGCACCGGGCACCTGCCCGAGGTGACCGACCCGGCGGGGGTCGAACGGCTGTGGCAGGAGGGACTGTTCGCGGAGCGGGTGGCGCTGCTCGGCGCCGTACGGGCGCACGAGGCGGCGGCCGCGCCGCGGCTGCTGGCGACGACCTGGGCCACCGAACGGGCCGAGGACCGGCTGATGTTCCTCGATTCGCTGCGGGTGGGCCTGTCGGAGGGGGACGAGACGTTCCTGGAGGCGGCGCTGGGCGACCGCAGTCGCAACGTCCGCGCGACGGCCGCCGAACTGCTGTCGGCGCTGCCGCGATCGGCACTGGCCGGCCGGATGGCGGAGCGCGCCCTGGCCTGCGTGGGCCCGGAGGGGGTGACCCCGCCGGCCGAGTGCGATGCGGGGATGCTCCGCGACGGGGTGGTCAAGCGGCCGCCCGCCGGGCGCGGGGAGCGGGCCTGGTGGCTCGGCCAGATCGTGGAGGCGGCGCCGCTGTCGTCCTGGCGGGAGCGGTTCGGGGGGCTCGGCCCGGCGGAGATGGTGGCGCTGCCGCTCGCCGAGGGCGAGGGCTGGACGGAGGAACTGCACGCGGCGTGGTGCCGGGCGGCGGTGCGTCAGCGCGATGCGGCGTGGTCGCGGGCCCTGCTCGGCCCGCCGTCCGCATCGCCCGCGGCGGGTCCGGGCACGGCTTCGCTCGCGGAGCGGGCCAAGCTGCTGGAGACCCTGCCGGATGCGGAGCGGGCGGAGTGGGTCGCCGAGTTCATACGGGCCCACGGGCTGTCGGAGGCGTTCCAGCTGCTCGGGGTGTGCGTGGTGCCGTGGGCGGGGGCCCTGGGCCGGGCGGTGGTGGACGCGCTGGACATGGCCCGCGACGCCGGCAGCTATCCGTGGAGCTTCAGCGGGGTGATGGGCCTGGCCGAACGGTGTCTCGATCCTGCGGAGGCCGGCCGGCTGGAGGCCCTGACCGCGACCACGGAGGAGCCGCCGGACGCGGCTCCCGGCGCGGCCGCGTACTGGGCCGAGGCCTTTCAGCGGCTGGTGGCCACGCTTCGGCTGCGCGCGGCGATGCTTTCCGAGTTGGCGCCGGCCGCCTGATCCCTCCCGGGGGGGGTGGGCAGGCGGTCCGGTGCGGCTCAAGGACCTGGGGCTCCGCCCCGGACCCCGCGCCTCAAACGCCGGCGAGGCTGGATGGGGCGCGCCTCAAGCGCCGGCGGGGCTGAGGGAGCGGGGCTGTCAGGTGCGGACGTTGGCTCGGACCCAGTCCACGATGGACGTGGTCGTCGCGCCCGGGGTGAAGATCGCGGCCACGCCCTTCTCCTTGAGCGGGGCGATGTCGTCCTCCGGGATGATGCCGCCGCCGAAGACCTTGATGTCCTCCGCGTCGCGCTCCTTGAGGAGTTCCAGCACGCGCGCGAACAGCGTGTTGTGGGCGCCGGAGAGGATCGAGAGGCCGATCGCGTCGGCGTCTTCCTGGATGGCGGTGTCCACGATCTGCTCGGGGGTCTGGTGGAGGCCGGTGTAGATGACCTCCATGCCCGCGTCCCGCAGCGCCCGCGCGATCACCTTGGCCCCGCGGTCGTGGCCGTCGAGACCCGGCTTGGCCACCACCACACGGATCGGACCGGTCACACCCATCGCACTGCCTCCCGAGTGAACGAACGTTAAGTACAGCATCGCGCACGCCACCGTTTCGCGGTCAATCACGAGGGGGAAATCACACGTGGGACGGCATTGCGCCACCGCGCCGACAGCCGCACGGCACGGTGGCGCAAGAGCCCCGGGTCCCAAGAGGCTCAGGGGAGGCCGTCGATGGGGCTGTACATACCCGTGTCCATGCCCTTGTCCGGTGCGGCCCTGCGGGCCGGCGCGCTCGAGGTGGTGGTGCTCGGCGGGCACCTCCTCCTCTATCCGACCGGAGTGTGCCAGGAAAAGGTCACCGCCGCCGCACCCGCGACACGCCCGCCCGTCCTCCTCCTCCACGGATTCACCGACAACCGGTCCGTCTTCGTGCTCCTGCGCCGCGCCCTCGGGGCGGGCGGCCTGCGGCACGTGGAGGCGTACAACTACTCGCCCTTCACCCTCGACCTGCGCGTCACCGCCCGCCATCTCGCCCGGCGCGTCGAGGAACTGTGCGAGCGCACCGGACAGGAGCGGGTGGACCTGGTCGGGCACAGCCTGGGCGGCCTGGTCGGCCGGTACTACGTGCAGCGCCTCGGCGGCGACGCCCGCGTCCGGACCCTCGTCACCCTCGGTACCCCGCACTCCGGCACCCGGGTCGCGCCCTTCATGGACGCGCACCCGCTGGTGCGGCAGATGCGCCCGGACTCCGAGGTGCTGGCCGAACTGGCGGCGCCCGCGCCCGGATGCGCCACCCGGTGCGTGGCGTTCTGGAGCGAGTTCGACGCGCTGATGACTCCGGTCGGGACCGCGCGCATCGAGCATCCGGATCTGCGCGTGGAGAACGTGCAGGTCACCGGCATCGGGCACCTCGCGCTGCCCGCGCACCCCGCCGTCATCGCGGCGGTCCGGCGCGCCCTCGACGGGCCCGGTCTGGCCGCCGTCGCGGGCGCGGAGGCCGCTTCCGTCGCCTAGCCGTCAAGCGACCTCCAGTCGAACGAATTTCGAACTCAAGGCCAAGGGTGCGTCTTTAGGCGACCGAAAGACGGCCGAATGCCCGGTTCCGGCAATCTCGAGCCCCGACGAAGATTGTCGTTGCGAGTAACCGACGGGTACAGTCACGCCACTGCTCTCCTCCGGTGAACCACGCGTTCCCGGCCACCCAGGCCCCACTGCCGAGGCGAAAGAGAAGTTGGTGAACGACCGCCCCTCGTCGGGCCAGTACCCGGATGCCGGGTATGACGGCCTGACCACCACCACTTTCGCTGGTGACTCGACCTACGTTTCCTACGAAACGCAGGGCCAGGGGGTCAACTACGCCGCCTACGGCTCCTACGAGACCGGCGCGTACGACACCACCGCGTGGACCTCGCAGGACCCTTACCTGTCGACGATCCCGACCCAGGCCGCACCCGAGGACACCACCGGGACCTGGGACGCGAGCGCCTGGAACACGCAGGGCGCGGGCACGGACTACTCCGGCTACACCGCGTACCAGCCGGCCTCCTTCGGCTACGACACCTCCGGCGAGCAGACCGGCCACTGGGCGATGCCGGGCTACGGCACCACCGGCACCGAGACCGGCGCCTACGACGCCACCGCCTGGAACACCGTCACGGAGACCCCGGTCCAGCCCCAGCCCGAGGCCGCTTACCCGTACGAGTACGAGTACCAGCCCGCGCAGCAGCAGCCGCAGGTACAGGAGTACGCGTACGGGACGACCTCCGTCGGCTACGACGCCGGGACCCAGGCCGGAACCGACGCCTACGCCGACACCTACAGCGCGACCGCGGTCTTCGAGGTGCTCTCCGACGCGAGCCCCGAGACCCCCGAGGCGTCCCTGACGTCCGAGGTCCACGAGCTGCCCGAGGTCCACGAACTCCACTCCGCGCACGAGGTCCACGACCTCCCCACGCAGGCCATGCCCGTGACCGCCGCTCCGCGCGCCGCGCGCCGGACCGCCGCCAAGGGCAGCGCGAAGGCCGCCGGCAACAGCCGTCGCCGCACCCCGGCGAAGCGTTCCGCCCTGCTGACCGTGGCCGTGCCCTCCGCCTGCGTGATGGGCGTCGCGGGCGTGGCGGCCGCTTCCGTCGGCGGGCTCACCGGCACGGACAAGCCCGCTCAGGACACCACCACGATGGCCGCGCCCGACCCGGCCTCGGTGAAGCCCGTCGCGGCGAACACCAAGCTCGACACCCAACTGGTCGCGCTCAGCGCCGACGCGGGCGATTTCGCGGACCGCGCGAGCCGCACGCAGGAGCGCATCGACCTGCGCGAACGCCAGGAAGAGGAAAAGAAGAAGAAGGCGGAGGAGGCCGCAGCCAAGGAGGCCGCCCGCCCCAAGTTCGCCATCCCCGTGAACCAGCACGGCCTCAGCGCCAACTTCGGCCAGGCCGGCGGCATGTGGATGTCCGTGCACACCGGCATCGACTTCCCGGTCTCTTACGGAACCCCGGTCATGGCCGCCACCGACGGCACCGTGCGCACCCAGTACAACAGCGCCTACGGCAACATGGCGATAGTGACCGCGCCCGACGGCACCGAGACCTGGTACTGCCACCTCAGCTCGACCAAGATCCGCGGCGGCAAGGTCAAGGCGGGCGACGTCATCGCCTACTCCGGCAACTCCGGCAACTCCACCGGCCCGCACCTCCACTTCGAGGTCCGCCCCGGCGGCGGCTCCGCGATCGACCCCCTGGCATGGCTCCGCAGCAAGGGCCTCGACCCGACGTAACCCGCTGACGTGCGGGGACCCGGCGGCTCGCCCACCAGGCAGGGCGATCTAGGGTGTGCCGATGCAGCCCTTCTCACCGCCGCGGATACCGGCGAACGAACTCCGGCCCGGCCGTCACTGGTATGCCACCGCGGCCGCGATCGCCGTCCTGCTGATCGCGGTGGGTGCGGCCATCGGTGCATACGCGTTCGGCAACGCGATCGACTCGGTGGACACCGGCCACCAGTTCGCAAACGGCGACACCGTCACCCTTCGGCTCGAGCCGGGGAGCGAGAAGACCATCTGGGTCATGTACCCGGGCCGGTCACCCGGCCCGGAGTGCGACATCACCGGGCCGGGCACCGCGGGTCTCACCGATCCGGGCCCCGAGGTGTTCCTCACCCGTGACGAGACCTGGATGCCGCTCCACACCATCGACGTGCCGCGCGCAGGTGACTACAAGGTCACCTGCGCGTCCCAGGCACTCTCCCGGTACGCCATCGGGGACTCCGGGGGCCTTGTCGCGCTCGCCGGCTGGCTGGTGCCGGCCGTCCTTCTCCCGATGCTCGGAATCGGGCTCTGCGCCGTCATCGTCCTCGTCACCGCCTTCCGCCGCCGGAGCCATCGCCGGCGGCTGCTCGCGGAACGCCAAGGCTCAGGTGGTGTCCACCCCGCGCACCTCGCCTAGAGCTTCTGCACCGGTGCGTAGCGCAGGAGCAGGCGCTTGGGCTTGTCGTCCCCGAAGTCGATGGTGGCTTGCGCGTCCGCGCCCGCTCCCTTGACCTCCATGACGGTGCCGAGCCCGAACTGGTCGTGCGTGACCCGGTCCCCGACCACCAGGGCGGTGACCGGCTTGTCCGCGGCCCGCCGCGTCGCGAACCCGGACGGGCCCGACTTCGTACGCGACGAGGAGAGGAAGGCTTCCGGCGAGGTGCCGAAGGTGGTCTTCCCCGAACCGGCGGACGAGGACCCGTAGCCGGAGCTCCGCATCGGTCCCGCCGGCTTCTGCGTGGCGCCCGTCCGCTTCCACTGGAGGTACTCGGCCGGGATCTCCTCCAGGAACCGCGACGGCGGGTTGTACGAGGGCGTGCCCCAGGCGCTGCGCATGCTGGAGCGGGTCAGGTACAGCCGCTCGCGCGCCCGGGTGATGCCGACGTAGGCGAGGCGGCGCTCCTCCTCCAGCTCCTTGGTCTGGCCCAGCGCGCGCATGTGCGGGAAGACCCCGTCCTCCATGCCGGTCAGGAAGACCACCGGGAACTCCAGGCCCTTGGCGGTGTGCAGGGTCATCAGCGTGATGACGCCCGTGCCCTCGGTGTCCTCGTCGGGGATCTGGTCGGAGTCGGCGACGAGCGCGACCTGCTCCAGGAACTCGGCCAGGGTGCCGGGCCCGGGAGCCGGGGCTCCGGTCTCGGCGGCCTCGGTCGCCGCGGCCTCCCGCGCCTGCTCGAACTCCAGCGCCACCGCCGCCAGCTCCTGGAGGTTCTCGATCCGCGTCTCGTCCTGCGGGTCGGTCGACGCCTGCAGTTCGGCGAGGTAGCCGGTCCGCTCCAGGACCGCCTCCAGGACCACCGCCGGGCCCGCGCCCGAGTCGACGATCGTGCGGAGCTCCTCCATCAGCACGTTGAACCGCTTCACCGCGTTCGTCGAGCGGGCGGCCATGCCGAAGGCCTCGTCCACGCGCCGCAGTGCCTGCGGGAAGGTGATCTTCTCGCGCATCGCGAGGGCGTCGATCATCGCCTCGGCGCGCTCGCCGATGCCGCGCTTGGGGGTGTTCAGGATCCGGCGGAGCGGGACGTTGTCCTCCGGGTTGGCGAGGACGCGCAGGTACGCGAGGACGTCGCGGACCTCCTTGCGCTCGTAGAAGCGGACGCCGCCGACGACCTTGTAGGGCAGCCCGACCCGGATGAAGATCTCCTCGAACACGCGCGACTGCGCGTTGGTCCGGTAGAAGATCGCGACGTCGCCGGCCTTGGCGTCGCCCGCGTCCGTCAGCCGGTCGATCTCGTCGGCGACGAACTGCGCCTCGTCGTGCTCGGTGTCGGCGACGTAGCCGGTGATGACCGCGCCGGTGCCGGCCTCGGTCCACAGGTTCTTGGCGCGGCGGTTCTCGTTGCGCTCGATGACCGCGTTGGCGGCGGAGAGGATCGTCTGCGTGGAGCGGTAGTTCTGCTCCAGCAGGATCGTCGTCGCGTCCTTGTAGTCCTCTTCGAACCGGAGGATGTTGCGGATGGTCGCGCCGCGGAAGGCGTAGATCGACTGGTCGGCGTCACCCACGACGCACAGTTCGGCCGGCGGCAGGTCCGGGTAGCCGGTGCCGACCAGCTCGCGCACGAGCGTGTACTGGGCGTGGTTGGTGTCCTGGTACTCGTCCACGAGGACGTGCCGGAAGCGCCGCCGGTAGTGCTCGGCGACGTCGGGGAACGCCTGGAGCAGGTGCACCGTGGTCATGATGATGTCGTCGAAGTCGAGCGCGTTCGCCTCGCGCAGCCGCCCCTGGTACATCGCGTACGCCTGGGCGAGGGTCTTCTCGAAGCCGTCGGCGGCCTGGTCGGCGAAGGCGTCCTCGTCTATCAGCTCGTTCTTCAGGTTCGAGATCTTGGCGTTGAAGGACTTCGGCGGGAACTTCTTCGGGTCCAGGTCCAGGTCGCGGCAGACGAGCGCCATCAGGCGCTTCGAGTCGGCCGCGTCGTAGATCGAGAACGAGGAGGTGAAGCCGAGCCGCTTGGACTCGCGGCGCAGGATGCGGACGCACGCGCTGTGGAAGGTGGAGACCCACATGGCGTTGGCGCGCGGGCCGACCAGGCTCTCGACGCGCTCCTTCATCTCGCCGGCGGCCTTGTTGGTGAAGGTGATCGCCAGGATCTGGCCGGGGTGGACGTTCCGCGCGGACAGCAGGTGCCCGATGCGGTGGGTCAGCACCCGGGTCTTGCCGGAGCCGGCGCCGGCCACGATGAGCAGCGGGGAGCCCGCGTGCACCACGGCCGCGGCCTGCTGCTCGTTCAGCCCGTGCAGGAGCGTCGCCGGGTCGATGACGGGCCTGGGGGTGCCGTCCCGGTAGTACGCGTCCCCGCTCATGGGCACGTCGAACCGCCCCCCGAAGAGATCGTCCGCGCCCGTTTCCGGGGCGCCGTGATCCTCGGGCGGCGGCGGGACCTCGTCGGAGGGGGTGAGGTCCGCCAGGAAACTGTCGTCAAAGAGGCTGCTCATCGCATTCCGAGTCTAGGGGGCGGGACCGACAGGCCAGGACGAGTTCCAGCAGACCGGGGAAGCACTGGTTCAGATCGTCGCGGCGCAGTGCGAGGTAGAGCTTGCGGCCGCCGGGCCGCCGGCGGATCACTCCGCTCTCGTGCAGCGTCTTGAGGTGGTGCGTGACGCTCGATCTGGGCAGGTCGGGCACGACCTCGCCGCAGCACGTCTCCTCGCCGGAGGCCAGCTTGCGGACGATCTCCAGCCGGACGGGATGCCCGAGCGCGGCCAGCACCTCGACCAGCTGGATGCGGTCGGCGGCGGGCTGGGGGTGGATCAGGTCAGCTGCGGCAGCCATGCCCCAACTGTACGCAGATCTCGTACGGACCTCACCCGACCGCACGCGGATCCCGGACCGACCTCGCCCGACTGTGCGAAGATCCCGCCCCGTACGCTCGTCCGCATGGACGTACTCATCAATGTCTTCGTCGGCCTGCACATCATCGGGATCGCCTCGCTGCTCGGCGGTTTCCTGACCCAGATGAAGGCGATGAGCGCGGGCACCGCCCGCTTCACGCCGGCCATGCTGCACGGCGCGCTCACCATGCTCGTGACGGGCGTCCTGCTGGTCGGCTTCAACGAGATGGACGGCACGCCGGTCAACAACGTCAAGGTCGGCGTGAAGCTCGCGATCCTCTTCGTGATCCTCGCCCTGGTCTACGTCAAGCGCGACGAGGAGAAGGTCGAGAAGGCGATGTTCGGCGCGGTCGGCGGACTGACCGTGATCAATATCTTTATCGCCGTCCTCTGGCACTGAGGGACATCGATCCGCCACATCCGATCAGTTCGGATCATCTCGACATCGGCCCGTTACTTTCAGGTTTAGCGTCCTCCCCCAAGACCCAGTGTCAGCGACAGGGGAAGGACGTGAGGCCCCCGTGGCCAGTCATCGAAAGCCCAGGCAGCGCCCGCTCTCCGGCGGCACCGCACGGACGACCGCCGCCACCCTCGCCCTCGCGGGCGCTGCCACCGCCACCGCCTTCGAAGGCACCTCCCAGGCCGATCCCCGGCCCACCCCCTCCCAGGTCAAGTCGGAGGTGGACCGGCTCTACGAGGAGGCCGAGGCGGCGACGGAGCAGTACAACGGGGCGAAGGAGAAGGCCGACGAGGCCGAGCGCGCGCTGACCGGCCTGCGCGAGGAGACCGCCCGCAAGACCGACCAGCTCAACACCGCCCGCAGCGCGCTCGGCACGCTCGCCGCCTCCCAGTACCGCAGCGGGTCCCTGGGCACCGCCGTGCAGCTCGCGCTGGCGGCCGACCCGCAGGAGTACCTCTCCCAGGCCTCCTTCATCACCCGCGCCGGGGACCGCAACGCCGCCGGGATCACCACCGTGCGCCGCCGCCTCGACGAGGTCGGGAAACTCCGGGAGCAGGCCGCGGGACAGCTCTCCGATCTCCGCGCCAAGCAGGACGAACTCTCCGCGCACAAGGCCGTGATCGAGGACAAGCTCGCCGCCGCCAAGCGCCTGCTGGCCAAGCTCACCGCCGAGGAGCGCGCCGCCTACGAGGCCCAGACGCCCGCCGCCTCCGCCTCACCCGGCGCCGCCGCCGCCCCGAGCGGCAGCACGCCCACGCCGCCTTCCGACGGTTCCCGCGCGGCCCGCGCCGTGGCCTTCGCGTACACCGCGATCGGGAAGCCGTACGTCTGGGGCGCGACGGGCCCGGGATCCTTCGACTGCTCGGGCCTGACCCAGGCGGCCTGGCGCTCGGCCGGGGTCTCGCTGCCCCGCACCACCTACACCCAGATCAACGCCGGCCGGCGCGTGTCCCGCGACCAGCTGGCCCCCGGGGACCTGGTGTTCTTCTACTCCGGGGTGACCCACGTCGGCCTCTACATCGGCAACGGCCAGATGATCCACGCCCCGCGTCCCGGGTCGACGGTCCGCCTCGCACCGGTCGACTCGATGCCCTGGGCCGGCGCCTCCCGCCCCGCGTGACCCCATCGGGCCCGGCGCGGCCTACGGCGCCTTGACGATGCCGCTCAGCCAGCCGAAGGTCTGCGGCAGCTGCTTGGACCAGGATTCGAGGTTGTGGCCGCCGACCACCTTCTCCGCGTGCACGGCGGTCGGCTTCTGCGCGAGACCCTTCAGGTCCATGCCGGACAGGTAGCCGTCCTGCTCGGCCCCCGACATCCACAGCGAGACCGCCGGCGGCGTGGGCGCGGCCTTGAGCAGGTTCTTCAGGTTGTGCGAGACCCGCAGCTGCGGGTCCTGGGCGACCAGCGAGGAGGGTTCCTGGCCGGGGTCGTTGTAGCCGGACAGGGAGACGGCCGCGCTGTAGCGGTCGGGGTGCAGGATCGCCAGCTTGGCGGCGCAGTAGGCGCCGGCCGAGTACCCGGCCACGCCCCAGGTGCGGGCCTCCTCCGAGGCCCGGAAGTTGTCGACGACCATCTTGCGGACGTCGACGCTGAACCAGCTGTCCGCGTTGACCTTGCCGGGGATGTTCGCGCAGCCGGTGTCGCCGTTGCCGACCAGCATGGCGCGCGGCGAGACCAGGATGAACGGCTGCACCTTGCCGCTCTTCATCAGCGGCTCCAGCACCTCGTGCGCCTTGACCCCCTGGAACCAGGACTTGCCCGTCCCCGGTATGCCCGGGATCAGCTCGACCACCGGGAACTTCTTGTCCTTGTAGGCCGGGTCGTCGTACTGCGGCGGCAGCCACACCATGACGTCGCCCTTGACCCCGGATATCCTGCCGTCGAGCTCGGTCTTCTGGACCCGGCCGCCGAGGCCCTCGACGGGCTGGAACTGCTGCTTGACCTTCGGGGCCTCTTCGACCTTCTTCCCGCCGAGCCCGTCCGGGCCGAGGTCGGGGGCGGCGGTGACGTACTGCCCGGTGCCGAACAGGTCGCCCCAGGACGCGTAGAAGTGCTCGGCCCTGTTGACCGCGACGAACACCACCGCGACGGCGGTGACCTGCGCGAACACCACCATCAGCGCCCGTACCGCGGTGCGTACGACGGCGGGCCCGCGCACCTTGCTCCACACGGCAAGCGGCAGGACGACGGCGATCGCGGTCAGCGCGATCACGGTCACGAAGAAGGGGGTCCCCGTCAAGCTCATCACGCCACCGTAGAGGGCGGCGTGACCTGCCCCGGTTGCCCGTCCGACCTGCGGTGTGGGTCACACCCGCAGGTCAGGGCGGGCCGTACGTCACACCAGCCGGCGGGCCGTCGCCCAGCGGGTCAGCTCGTGGCGGTTGGAGAGCTGGAGCTTGCGGAGCACGGCCGAGACGTGCGACTCCACCGTCTTCACCGAGATGAAGAGCTGCTTGGCGATCTCCTTGTACGCGTACCCGCGCGCGATCAGCCGCAGCACCTCGCGCTCGCGCTGGGTGAGCCGGTCCAGGTCCTCGTCCACCGGCGGCGCGTCCGTCGAGGCGAAGGCGTCGAGCACGAAGCCCGCCAGCCGCGGCGAGAACACCGCGTCCCCGTCCTGCACGCGGAAGATCGAGTTCACCAGGTCGGTGCCGGTGATGGTCTTGGTGACGTAGCCCCGTGCGCCGCCCCGGATCACCCCGATGACGTCCTCGGCCGCGTCGGACACCGACAGCGCGAGGAACCGCACCGGGTTCTCGCCCGCCGCCATCAGCGGGGCGCAGCGCCGCAGCACCTCGACCCCGCCGCCGCCGGGCAGGTGCACGTCGAGCAGGACCACCTCGGGCCGGGTGGCGGTGATGACGGTGACGGCCTGGTCGACGTCGGCGGCCTCGCCGACGACCTCGACCCCGGTCCGCGCGGTCT
The DNA here is from genome assembly GCF_042894695.1 of Streptomyces sp. NPDC001513. Lineage (NCBI taxonomy): Bacteria > Bacillati > Actinomycetota > Actinomycetes > Kitasatosporales > Streptomycetaceae > Streptomyces > Streptomyces sp. NPDC001513. The sequence goes on along the minus strand of NZ_JBIAVU010000006.1, from coordinate 398,069 downwards.
CGCCGATCTCGGCCTGCACTCCGGTGCGGAACATCCGGTGGTCGTCGACGAGGACCACGCGGACCCTCCTGGTCTCCGTCACAGCGCTGTCCTCGGTCATCCTGCGTTCGCCGCCCTCTCCATCTCCAGCTCGACTTCCGTGCCGCCGTCGGGCGCGGACCGCAGCCGTGCGGTCCCGCCGTTGCGCTGCATCCGGCCGATGATCGATTCTCGTACGCCCATGCGGTCGTCCGGTACCGCGTCGATGTCGAAGCCCGGTCCCCGGTCCCGTACGGACACGAAGACCGTCTGCCCCTCCACCTCCGCGTACACCTGCACGGGCCCGCCCTCGCCACCGTACTTGGCGGCGTTGACCATCGCCTCGCGCGCGGCCTGGATCTGTGCCGCCAGCCTCTCGTCGAGCGGGCAGTCGCCGACGACGACGACCTCGATGGGGACGCCGTGGTGGTCCTCCACCTCGGCGGCGGTCTTCTTCACGGCATCGGCCAGGGTGGCGGGCTCCTCCGACTCCTCCTTGCCGGTGCCCTCGGGCTTGTACAGCCAGTTCCGCAGCTCCCGTTCCTGCGCCCGCGCGAGCCGGCGCACCTCGCCGGCGTCCTCCGCGTTGCGCTGGATCAGGGTGAGGGTGTGCAGCACCGAGTCGTGCACGTGGGCGGCGACCTCGGCGCGCTCCTGGGCGCGGATGCGCATCAGGCGTTCCTCGGAGAGGTCCTGGGTCATCCGGATCAGCCAGGGTCCGGCGAGCAGGGCGACGCCGACGAGGACGGCGAGGGTGGCGGTGAGGACGTTGCCGAGCTGCGCGGCGGAGCCCCGTACGACGATGAAGACGGTCAGGCCCACGCCGACGAGGGCGACTCCGGCGAGGGCTCGGGCCACCTGGAACAGGCGCCCGTGCCGCCCGGCGGCCGTGGTCCAGTGGGCGCGGCGGGCGTTGTCGGCCTGCCGCCATACGAGGACCACACCGGCCCCGACCAGCAGCGTCGGCCACACGTACCGGCCGGAGGCGCCGCCGACCTGGACCTTCGAGATGAAGATGCCCGCGCCGACGCACAGGGCGATCAGTGCGGCGATCTGCCCGCGGTCGGGCTTGCGCAGGCGGCGGCTGCCGTCGGGGAGCGTCTCGAAGAAGGAGCGGTGCCCGCTGCGGCCGCCGACGCCGAGCGGTACGAAGACCCAGAACGCGGCGTACAGCAGCACGCCCAGCCCGTCGCCCCACATGAACAGGCCGAGGAACGCCAGCCGGACCCAGATCACGGGCAGCCCGAGGTGCCCCGCGAGACCGCGCGCGACGCCGCCGAGCATCCGGCCGTCCGCGCTGCGGTAGAGCTTGCGCTGCGGTGGTTCGTCGACGTCCGGTGCGTGCGGGGTACGAGGAGCGGCGGCTACGGGCATGTCACCAAGGGTCACACGCGCGGCCGCGGCCCGGCATCAGGGCATCCCCCCACTTCTGTACGGGGGATATCAGGGTTGCGCCAGGGTAGGGCCCGGTGCCGCGCGCGACCGCGGCCCGTCACCATGGACCCATGACCGAAGTACACGAAGCCCCGGCGGCGGACGCCGGGGGTCCCCCGGCAGCCGACGCCCGGCCGCCCCTGCGCCGCAGCAGGCGCGACAAGGTCCTCGCGGGCGTGTGCGGAGGCCTGGGCCGGTACTTCGACCTGGACCCGGTGGTCTTCCGCATCGTCCTCGGTGTCCTCGCGGTCACCGGCGGCGTCGGCCTGATCTTCTACGGCTTCGCTTGGCTGCTGCTCCCCCAGGAGGGAGAGGAGGACAGCGAGGCGAAGAAGCTGCTGACCGGCCGGGTCGAAGGTGCCACGCTGGCCGCGGTGTTCGCCGCGCTGGTGGGCTGCGCGCTGTTCCTGTCGATGCTGGACAACGGCGGGCTGGCGGTCTTCTCGGTGCTGGCCGCCCTCGCCCTGGGCGGGGCGGCGTACTGGTCGCAGCGGCACCGGCACACCTTCCCGCCGAAGGCGGAGGACGCGGCGGGCCACCGCCCGCCGACGCCCGAGACCCAGGCCCCGCCGACGCCCGGCGGGCCGTCGTGGTGGCGGGACCCGCTCGTCAAGGACGGCACCACCGGCCCCGTCGGGTCGACGGGCTACCTGTGGGGACCGGACGACGACGCCGTCGCCGACGCCGTCGCCGGCGCTCCGGGCCCGGTCGCCGCGGCGGCTCCCCGGACCGTCCCGGCGGCGCCCCGCCCGCGCGGCGGGATCGGCGGGCGGGTGTTCGTACTGGCCCTGCTGGCCGGGATCGTCTCCACCGCCTCGGTGTGGGAGGGCAGCACCCTCGGTCACGCCCTGCAGATCGGGCTCGCCGGCGCGCTGGCCGTCTTCGGCCTGGGCCTCGCCGTCAGTTCGGTCAAGGGCCGCACCGGCTTCGGCACCATCCTGCTCGCGGTCGTCACCGCCGGGCTCCTCGCGGTGGCCTCGGCGCTGCCGAGCGAAATCGGCACCGATTGGCGGCGGACCGAATGGCGGCCCGCCGCGGTGGCCGACGTGCGGCCCTCGTACCGGGCGGGCACCGGGCTCGCCGTCCTGGACCTCAGCCGCCTGGACGTGCCGAAGGGCGCGACCGTCCCGGTGCGCGCCTCCCTCGACGCGGGTCAGCTCAAGGTGATCCTGCCGCGCGAGGTGACGGCCGAGGCCGACGTCACGGTCCGCCTGGGCGACATCCACATGCCCGGGGAGACCAGCCGGGACGTACGGATCCGCAGCGGCGGCGAACACCAGCGGGCGACGCTGCCGCCCGCCGCCGGCACCGAAGCCGGCGGAACGATCGAGCTGCACCTGAACACGGGTGTGGGACAGGTGGAGGTGGCCCGTGCGGCGTCATGAGTTCCAGCCCGGACGGCTCCTCGCGGGGCTGGTCCTCATCGCGGCGGGCGTGCTGTACCTGCTCGACGCGGGCGGCGAGGCCGATCTGCCGTGGTTCCTCGTCATCCCGATGACCTTGGGCGGTCTCTCGTTCGCCGCCCTGGTCGGGATGGTGACCTACGCCGTACGCCGGGACAGGCGCGACCGGATCACGGAGTCCAGCGACAGGTAGGGGGCCCCGGCGAGGATCAGCGGGATCCACGCCATCAGGTAGACGAGGTCGTTGCCGTAGTAGTACGGGGTCACCGCCCACGACACCGTGAGCCACAGGCTGAGCGCGATCAGCGCTCCGCCGAGGGCCGCGACGCGGGTCAGCAGTCCGACCAGGGTTCCGAGGCCCACCAGGATCTCCCCGATGGCCAGGGCCACGGCGAAGCCGACGGGGGAGTTCAGCGACAGGTCCACCAGGGCGGGGACCGCGGAGGTGTCGCGCACCCCGCGCATCAGGTCGCCGATGGATCCGTCACCGCTGGCGGAGAGGAACGCGGAGTCGGTCAGTTTGTCCAGCCCCGCGTAGACGAAGGTCACGCCCAGGAAGATCCGCAGGGGCAGCAGCGCGTGCCGGGATGCCAGCTCGCGCAGGCCCACCGTGTCACGAGGGGCTTCGGCTTCAAGAACATCGGTTCGGGTCACGGAACATGTGTACCCCCATCACTCGGCAACGTCGATGGTGCAGCGGTTGGATTCCACTCCTGCGGCCGTGACCACCTGGATCTCTATGCGGCCGGGTTCCACTTCCGCCGGGACCGGCACCGTCAGCACGGTGTCGGAGGGGTTGGTGAACCCGCCCGGCACCGGGACCAGCGGCACGTGCACGTGCACCGCCCCGATCCGCACCACCAGCCGGGCCAGCATCTCCGGCGTCTGCGCCCCGGGCGGCACGAAGCCCACGCCCCGGATCTCGATGTCGTCCCCGGGGCGGACGGCCGCGTCCAGATCCCCGGGCTCCCGTCTGCGCACCACCGACAGCACGAGCGGGCGGGTGCCCTCCGCGTACTTCGCCGCCAGGTACACCGCCGCCGACAGCGCCACCAGCAGGGCCAGCGCCCAGGGCAGCTGAGGCAGCCGGTCCGGGAAGCGGGCCAGCGACGCGGCCGCGTAGACGAGCACCGCCGTCGAGACGAGCACGTACTGCGCGTCCGGGAAGCTCCCGCGGCCCGCGTCGTCCGTCAGCAGGTCCACCCCGCGCGGCCGGTCCGCCGGCAGCTTCTGCAACCGCTGGCCCATGATCCGTACGGACACCACCCGGCGCACGAGCACCGCCACGGCCGAGGTCAGCGACACCACCGCCAGCAGCGGCAGCGCCCGGTCCAGCGCGAGGCCCGCGTACAGCGCCTGCCGCTCGGGCCCCGGCGCCGACGCGGCCAGCCGCAGCGCGGGCAGCAGCGTGGCGAACGCCGTCAGCACCACCCAGGCACTGGGCACCGCCTTGGAGGTCGAGAGCCGGTTGTCCTCACCGACCAGCGGGGCCAGCAGCCCGCCGCGCACCGACTGGGCGCGGGCCGCGACCGTGAGCAGCCCGGCCAGCACCAGGGCGGCCAGCAGCCCGGCGGTGCGCGCCGTGGACCAGCCGGTGCCGAGCGCGGCGGCGACCTGGACCACCAGCAGCACCCCGGCGGCGATCCACACGGCGAGGACGGCCCGCCGCGAGAACAGGTACAGCCAGGAGTTCCCGGCCTCCCGGCCCCGGTCGGCGACGGTACGGGCCGACAGGGTCAGCTCGTCGGAGACCCACTGGCGGGAGGCGCCGAGCGAGTGGGCCACGGCGGCGGGCACGCCCAGCCCGGAGGCGAACTCGTCGCGCTTCTCCAAGAACGCGGCGACCGCGCGGCGGTGGCCCTCACGTGCGCACTCCTCGCAGGTGCAGGCCGTGGTATGGGTACCTCTGGACATCTCTTGGACAGCCACGAACGTGCCGCCTCTCTGAACTACGGTGCAATGCCAGCGAATTGTGCACCACTGCGGCAGTGCTCCGGATTGCGCACGATGTCAGAGCAGGTGATTAACGGTTCATGATGTTGACGCCACCGGCGTGTCCCCCTCGCGGAGCAGCGGCTGACAGCTCACCCACGCGGCCAGATCGGACCCGAACCGCCCACGGGTGGCCACCGCGGCCCGGTGCTCGATGAGCACCGGCTTCCCGGCCGCCCGCGCGATCAGCTGCACCTGCGCCGCCCGCTCCGCCGCGACGAACCACCACGTGGCCGCGTCCACCGAGTCCCCGACCGTCAGCAGCCCGCGGTTGCGCAGGATCAGCGCCTTGTACGGGCCCAGCGCGCGGGCGATCCGGCCGGCCGACTCGGCCCCCGCGTACTCGTCCAGCAGCGCGTGGTCCTCGTAGAAGGCGCAGGCCTCCTCGGTGATCGGGGCCAGCAGCTCGCCCAGCGCCGCGAGGGCGCGGCCGTACGGGGCCTGCGCACGGACCACGGAGACCACCTCGGGGCGCTCCCGGTGGACCGCCGCGTGCACGGCGAAGGCCAGTTCGTTGACCCGGCGCTCCCCGCGGACCACCCGCCCGTCCCCGTCCACCAGCAGCAGGTCGCCGGCGGTGACCCGGGCGAAGGGCTGCCCGAAGGGGTTCACCCAGTAGCAGTCCTCGAACTCCGGATCCCGCGCGGTGACCTGCCCGGCCACCCCGTCCTCGTACCCCAGCCGGCCCAGCAGCCGCAGCGCCCCGGCGAGCCGCTCCTTGCGGTGGGCGCGCGCCGCCTCGACGGTGGCGTGCACGGGCGGCATCTCGAAACCGAGCCGCTCCACGGGCACGGGTACCGGCCGGTCCGGCATGGGGCCCTCCTTGTGTTCGCCTACGGTCGTCTTCGGGTCGCGGCGCAAAGTACCGGCGCCCCCGCGAAGTGGCCATACATACGACGACGCCGCCGCTCGGGAGGGAGCGACGGCTTCGTTTCATGCAGTGGTGGGGACTACTCCCACTCGATGGTGCCCGGGGGCTTGCTCGTGCAGTCGAGGACCACCCGGTTGACGTCCGGCACCTCGTTGGTGATGCGGGTGGAGATCCGCGCGAGCACCTCGTACGGCATGCGCGTCCAGTCCGCGGTCATGGCGTCCTCGGAGGAGACGGGGCGCAGCACGATCGGGTGGCCGTAGGTGCGGCCGTCGCCCTGGACGCCGACACTGCGGACGTCCGCGAGCAGCACGACCGGGCACTGCCAGATCTCGCGGTCCAGGCCGGCCGCGGTGAGCTCGTGGCGGGCGATGGCGTCGGCCTCGCGCAGCAGGTCCAGGCGCTCCCTGGTGACCTCGCCGACGATGCGGATGCCGAGGCCGGGGCCCGGGAAGGGCTGGCGCTGGACGATCTCGTCCGGCAGGCCGAGCTCCTGGCCGACCATCCGGACCTCGTCCTTGAACAGCTGGCGCAGCGGCTCGACGAGCTCGAACTCGATGTCGTCGGGGAGCCCGCCGACGTTGTGGTGGGACTTGATGTTCGCGGTGCCGGTGCCGCCGCCGGACTCGACGACGTCCGGGTACAGGGTGCCCTGGACGAGGAAGGCGACCGCGGGACCCTCCTCCTGGAGGATCTCCAGCTGGGCCTGCTCGAAGACGCGGATGAACTCGCGGCCGATGATCTTGCGCTTGGTCTCCGGGTCGGAGACGCCGGCGAGCGCGTTCAGGAAGCGTTCCTGCGCGTCGACGACCTTCAGCTGCACACCGGTGGCGGCGACGAAGTCCTTCTCGACCTGCTCGGTCTCGCCCTTGCGCATCAGGCCGTGGTCGACGTACACGCAGGTGAGCTGCTTGCCGATGGCCTTCTGCACGAGGGCCGCGGCGACCGCGGAGTCCACGCCGCCGGAGAGGCCGCAGATGGCGCGCTTGTCGCCGACCTGCTCGCGGATGGCCGCGACCTGCTCCTCGACGATGTTGCCGGTGGTCCAGGTGGGGGCGAGGCCGGCGCCGCGGTAGAGGAAGTGCTCCAGGATCTGCTGGCCGTGCGTGGAGTGCATCACCTCGGGGTGGTACTGCACGCCGTACAGCTTCTTCTCGTCGTTCTCGAAGGCCGCGACCGGGACGACGTTCGTCGACGCGGTGACGGTGAAGCCCTCGGGGGCGGCGGAGCAGGCGTCGCCGTGGGACATCCACACCGACTGGTTCTCGGGGGTGCCCTCGAAGAGGGTGGAGCCGGCCTTGGAGACGGCCAGCGGGGTGCGGCCGTACTCGCGGGCGCCGGTGTTGTCGACCCGTCCGCCGAGGGTGACCGCCATCAGCTGGAAGCCGTAGCACATGCCGAAGACGGGGATACCGGCCTCGAAGATCGCGCGGTCGAGCTGCGGGGCGCCCTCCTCGTACACGGAGGACGGACCGCCGGAGAGGATGATCGCCTTGGGGTTCTTGGCCAGCATCTCGTCGACGGGCATCGAGCTCGGCACGATCTCGCTGTAGACCCGTGCCTCGCGGACGCGGCGGGCGATGAGCTGGGCGTACTGGGCGCCGAAGTCGACGACGAGAACCGTGTCCGGGGCGCTGTCGTGGGCGGCGGAGGGTGCTTCTGGCACGGGGCGGCCTTCCGGCGGAAGAGGTGGCTGTTTTGTCGATTCTAACGGGGGACGTCAGCCCCTCTTCGTCTCACCATCCGAATCCAAGGCCACAGCGGTGCCCTGCCCGGGCAAGGTTCAGCCCTCCACCGCCCGGAGTGCCCGGCTGATCACACGCTGTGCGTCCACCCCGAAGACGGCGGATTCGCGAAGCGTCCGCCAGATCCGGAGGTGAGCCGCGACGCTGTCGGCGTCGTCCAGCCAGAGCTCCGCGTGCCAGGTTTCCACGGTGTCGAGGCCGATCACGCCGTGCAGCCGGGACAGCAGTTCCTCCACTGCAGGTTGTCGCCGTCGTCGAAGTCGAGCAGGGCGACGAGCCGGGAGTCACCGTGGGCGCAGCCGATGCTGAGCCCACGAGCCGTTCTGCGGTACGTCACACACACCATCCGGCACGCGCCGGAAGGCGGCGTCACCTACGAGGCCTTCTGCGCGGCGTACCGATGCGGGACCGAGTCCGGGCCGCGGGACGAGCAAGAAGCAGCGCAGGACTGGGCGCTGCGGCACGCGGGGCGGACCGGCCACACCTTGTTCCGGCGGGTGTATACGGACCATGCGCGCGTCACGCGCGCTGAATGAGGAACCGCCTGCCACTGCGTGCGATCGGTCACTCGTTCGTGTGGACCGCAAGGATTTCGGGGAGAAGGCGGGCTGCAACTCTAAAACTTGGCGTTATGGCGGCAGCGGGGGAAGTCGGAGCGGCCGGGTACGCCCGGTACACCTACAGACTGCGAGTTTCGTCATCCGCCCACTCGGCTCTGCTGTCGGAATGGGATCGCAGTCGCTGGGTGTGGAACCAGTGCGTGGCCGAATCTCGGGCTGCGCACACGGCCGGGGAGAAGTGCGGTTTCGTGCCCCTGGCCAAGATGCTGACCAGCTGGCGCAGCAATCACGAGTGGCTGCGCCAGGGTGGCTGTATGCCCCAGCAGCAGACCATCCGGGACTTCACCACGGCACATGCCAAAGCCTTGAAGGACGTCAAGACCGGTATGCCGATGCGGCGGCGGGCGGGGATGCCCCGGTTCAAGAGGAAGGCCCTGGCCGGCCCGACACTGAATTACACCCGGCGTGGTTTCCGACTGAAAGACGGCCGACTGTACCTGGGGAGCGGAATACGGCTGACCGTGGTGTGGTCACGCAGCCTCCCTGCCGACCCGTCGAGCGTCCGCATCTACCGGGACAACCTCGGACACTGGTACGCCTCCTTCGTTGTCCAGGCAGAAGGGCAGCCGCTCCCTGAGACCGGCGGGGTGATCGGTATCGACTGGGGCGTGAAGGAGACGGCGACCACCACCAGCGACGCCCACGACCTCCAACATCCCGAGCACGGGAAGAAGGCGGCCGGGAAGGAGGCCCGCTATCAGCGGATGATGGCCCGACGGAGGCCGAAGCGCGGACGGGCCGCCTCGAAGGGCTACCGCGCGGCGAAGCGGCAGGCCGCGAGGGCGTACAAGAACGTCGCCCGGCAGCGTCAGGACACCGCTCGCAAGTGGGCCAAGCGCATCGTGACGGACTTCGAACGTCTTGCGGTGGAGGACTTCCGGCCGAGGTTCCTGGCGAAGTCGACCATGGCCCGCAAGGCGGCCGACGCGGCGATCTCCGCCACCAAGCATGAACTCATCAACATGGCGCGGAAGCACGGCAGGGCCCTTCACCTCGTGCACCCAGCGCACACGACCATGGACTGCGGACGGTGTGGCGCGAGAGCCAAGCACGCACTGCCGCTGTCGGAACGCACCTACACCTGCACCGCATGCGGAGCCGTCTCACCCAGGGACAAGAACTCCGCGTACGTGATGCTCATCCGGGCTGGTCTCAACCCGGCTGGCGCCGATCGCGGAAGACCCGACGGACCGCCGGTCCGCCGGGCAGCGTGAGCCAGGAATCCCATTTCCCTTTTGGGGAGGGAGGATGTCAAAATCCCCTTCATGCGCAAGCAGCTGAACTTCCTCTTTACCTATGGCCGGCCGGTCCGGTCGCCATGGGTCCTCGTGATGCTCGCTTGAGCCGCTGACTTCCCAGAGCGCCCCGGTCCGACAGGACCGGGGCGCTCTGGCGTTCTTCCGGACCTGCGGGCCCCACCCGACAGGAGAGAAGACCATGACCACGATCACCACCACCGCCGAGCAGCTGATCGCCGACTCCCGGACGCGCATCGACGCCATCGACGACCGGATCATCGGGCTGATCCAGGAGCGGATGGCCGTCTCGACGGTCATCCAGGACGCCCGGATCGCGTCGGGCGGGCGCCGGGTGCACCTGACCCGCGAGATGGAGGTGCTCTCGCATTGGAGAGATGCTCTCGGCAAGCCCGGCACCGCCCTCGCCATGACCCTGCTGGAGCTGTGCCGGGGCCGCGTGTGACGGCTGTTCGTCACCCGTCCGGACCGTGACCGCCCCCAGGGCCCTTCGTTGGTGAGGATGACCGCGGCAGCCAGCCGTGGAACCGCATCACCACGCGTGGCTCCGCCGGAGCGATGAGACGTACGCCCCGTGGAGCGTGCGTCGTGGGACCTCGCTCCTTCGCGTGACCGGACGGCAGGGGACAGCAGCCCGGTCACCCCTTGAGGACGGCCGGCCCCGGGGACGCCCCGGGCCGGCCGTTCTTCTTCGTGCGCGTACGGGACCGTGCGCGTACGCGGTTACGCGCGCCCGGCGGCCTTGCGGCGGAACGCCAGGACCAGTGCGCCGCCCGCGGCCACCAGTGCCGCGCCGCCGAAGGCGATCGTCTCGGCCGAGGTGCCGGTGGAGGCCAGGTTGCCGTTCGCCTTCGTGCCGGTGCCGCTGCCCGTGGTCGCCGAAGCGGTCGGGGTCGGGGTGGCCGAGGCGCTCGGGGTCGCCGAGGCCGTGGGCGTCGGGCTCGGCGAGGTGCCGCCGCCCTTCGCGTTGATCACGAGGGCCGCCTTGTTGTTGGCGTGGTTCGGGTCCCACCGCTGGGGCTGGGTGCCGCCGGGCGTCCACTGGCCGACCGAGACGGAGCCCTTGGCGTCCTCGACGACCGTCTCGATCTTCAGCTCGAACGGGTAGGCGAAGTTCTCCTTCTCCCCCACCACGTGGCCGGTGGAGCAGAAGTAGCGCGGTGCGCCCAGGGTCTGCTCGCGCCGGCTGCCGTCGGCGTTGACCCCCTGGCAGCGCTCCGGGGCCTTGGTGACCTTCGCGCCCGCCGGGATCACGATGTCCGTGCGGGCGACGTCCTCACCGGAACGCAGGTGGGCCACCCACGCCGGGCCGTTGTTGCGGAAGCCGAACTCGGCCCGCACCGTCTCGCCGGCCTTGCCCTTGAGGGACACGGGCGTGGCCACGAGGTCGGCGGTGTTGCGCGTCGCGAAGTCGAACTCCTGGAAGTTGTTCCAGGGGTCGAGGTCCGCCACCTGCGCGGAGGCCTTGGGCGCCCGCTCCTTCGCGGCCAGCTGCTTGCCGGCGGCCGGCTTGCGGAGCTTGTCGGCCTTCGGCTGGTCGCCGTTCGCGTACACCGCGTAGGTCACCGCGTCGACGAAGGCGTGCGGGGCGGCCTTGAGGGTCAGCGCGCCCTCGACCCCGTAGACCTTGCCCGGCAGGTACTCGCCGTCGAGCAGGCACTGCGCCGTGGTCCAGCCCGTGTTCCAGGGTTGGTCCGTGCTCGTGTCCTCGGAGTAGGAGCAGTTGTCGTACCGCTCCACGAGGTCGATGCCGTGGGTGGTGCGCACTTCGAGCACCACACCCCGGACGGGCTCCGTGCCCTTGTTGGCGAAGATCATCGGCAGGTCCTGCTTGTCGCCCGGCTTCTGCTCCGCCTTGAGCGCGGCGGGCTCCAGCACCAGGTCGGGGCCGCCGATCCGGACCTTGGTGGTGGCGGCCTTGAAGGCGGCTCCCTCGGCCTTGCCGGTCACCGTGAGGTCCGCGGTCGCGCCGACCTTGCCGTCCTTGGCCGCGCTGAGGTTCAGGTCCACGACGGTGGAGTCGCCCGTCCACAGCGCCCAGCGCTTGCAGGTGACGGCCGTGGCGGTGAGCGTGCAGTCCGCGCCCTGGTTCTTGGCGAGCGTGACGTCGGCGACGCCCTTGAGCGGGGTCAGGTCGATCGTGAAGGTGCTCTGGCGGTCGAAGGTCCTCTCGGTGCCGTTGAGGACCCGGAACTCGACCGAGGTCTTCTGCGGCTGGCCGCCGGCGCCGGGGTGGGGGCGCAGGCCGGTCTCGGCCGGTCCGGCCAGCCGGAATTCGGGGTCCGCGGCGTGTGCGGGAGTGGTGGCCAGCGCCGCGGCCGCGAGGCCGCAGACAGCCAGCAAGGAGATGCGCTTTCTCATGCAGCCGTTGACTGACGAAGATCAGTCGCAGTTGCACACTTCCCTGTGTGATCGACGCCACAGCCCGGCCCGACGGATTCCGGTACAACCATCAAGGCTGAACATCTGTCACCTATGTACCGCGGCGGGCACCGCGCTCGGAGGGGGAGCGCGGTGCCCGCCGCTGTCATGACCGGCGCGGCGGGATCTCGGGAACCGCCAGGAAGGGCAGGCGCAGCGCGCCGAAGGCCTCCTTCGGGACCGCCGGACGGGCCGGTTCCACCGCCTCCAGCCGGACGTAGGCCGCCCCTTGGCCGGGCCGCGGATCCGGCTCGCCCTTGTTCGGCCAGTACGACATCGCCCGTTCCGCTTGTGCCGTGATAGTCAGCGACGGATTGACCCCGAGGTTCGCGGAGACGGCCGAGCCGTCCACCACCGAGATGCCCGGGTGCCCGTAGAGCCGGTGGTACGGGTCCACCACGCCCTCTTCCGGCGACGCCCCGATCGGGCAGCCGCCGAGGAAGTGCGCGGTCAGCGGGGTCCCCATCAGCTCGCCGATGTTGCTGCCCGGGAAGCCGTTGATCTCCTCGGCCAGCAGGGTCGCGGCCCGGGTGGCCTCCGCGATCTGGACCGGGTTGGGGGCGCCGTGTCCCTGGCGGGCGGTGAGCATGCCCTTCCCGATGCCGCCGGGCTTGCGGTAGGTGGTCAGGGAGTTGTCCAGCGACTGCATGACCAGGCCGATGATGGTCCGCTCCGACCAGCGCCGGTTGGACAGCGACCGGGCCAGCTGGAGGGGGTGCTTCGCGGTCCTGGCCAGCCAGGCGCGGACCCGGTGCCTGCTGTGGGGGACCTGGAGGACGGTCATGAACCCCATGGCGTTGGAGCCCTTGCCGTAGCGGACCGGCTCGATGTGGGTGTCGGCGTTGGGGTGCACGGAGGAGGTGATCGCCACGCCCCGGGTGAAGTCGGCCCGCTGCGCCGTGCCCGAACCGTCGCCGTGGCGCCTGCGGTAGCGGCGGTCGTCGGTCTGCGCGCCGACGATGCCCTCGGAGTTGGTCCGGGTCAGCTCGCCGAGCCGCTCGGACAGGCGCGGGAGTTCCCCGCGGTCCTTCATGGTGTGCAGGAGGGTCTGCGTGCCGTACGTGCCCGCCGCGACGACCACGTACCGGGCGCGCAGCACCTTGGCCTTCCCGCGGCGGCGGCCGTCGGTGGGGACCGTGCGGACGCGGTAGCCGCCGTCGGGGTGGTCGGACAGGGCGGTGACGGTCGTCATCGGGTGGATGACGGCGCCGGCGCGCTCGGCGAGGTGCAGGTAGTTCTCGTTGAGGGTGTTCTTCGCGCCGTGCCGGCAGCCGGTCATGCACTCGCCGCATTCGGTGCAGGCCTTGCGGGCGGGGCCGGCGCCGCCGAAGTACGGGTCGGGGACCTCCTGGCCGGGCCGGGCCTTGGCGTGCCCCTCGGCGTCGTCACCGTCTCCGAAGAAGACGCCGACCGGGGCCATGTGGAAGGAGTCCGCCACGCCCATCTGCTCGGCGGCGGCCTTCAGGTGGACGTCGGAGGGGGTCATGGTCGGATTGAGGCGCACCCCGAGCATCCGCTGGGCCTGGTCGTAGTACGGGGCCAGTTCGTCGCGCCAGTCGGTGATGGACGCCCACTGCCGGTCCTCGAAGAAGGCGGTGGGCGGCACGTACAGGGTGTTGGCGTAGTTGAGCGAGCCGCCGCCCACGCCGGCGCCCGCGAGCACCATGACGTTGCCGAGCAGGTGGATCCGCTGGATCCCGTACAGCCCGAGGGCCGGGGCCCACAGGTAGTTCCGCAGGTCCCAGCTGTTCTTCGGCAGGCTCTCGCGGGTGAAGCGGCGCCCTGCCTCCAGGACGCCGACCCGGTAGCCCTTCTCGGTCAGGCGCAGGGCCGAGACCGAGCCTCCGAAGCCCGATCCGATGACGATGACGTCGTAGTCGTATGCGGCGTCGGATGCGTCGTCGTGCGACACGGATACCCCTTAGCGCAGTCGGAGGGCCTTCATGATCTTGAGGCTGCGGGTCATGAACGCCGCGTACTTCTCGTCGTCCATGCCCAGCGAGGGCGCCATGGGGAGCAGCCGCTGGTGGGCGACCGTCTGGGCCTCGGTGTACTTGAGAATGCCCTCGGAGCCGTGGCGGCGGCCGAGGCCGGAGTCCTTCATGCCGCCCATGGGCGCCTGGGCGCTGCCGTAGGCGGGGGCGTAGCCCTCGTTGATGTTGACGGTGCCGGTGCGCAGGCGGGCGGCGACGGAGTGGCCGCGGCGGGCGTCCTTGGTCCAGACGCTGGAGTTCAGGCCGTAGGCGGTGGCGTTGGCCTCGGCGATGGCCTGGTCCTCGTCGGTGAAGCGGTAGATCGAGACGACCGGGCCGAAGGTCTCCTCGCCGCAGACCGCCATCGGCGCCTCGACGCCGTCGAGGATGGTGGGCTCGTAGAAGAGCGGGCCGATGTCGGGGCGGGCGGTGCCGCCGGCGACGAGGGTGGCGCCCTTGGCGACGGCCTCGTCCACGTGCCGCTGTACGGTCTCCAGCTGGCGCTCGCCGACCAGGGAGCCCATGTCGGCGCCGTAGGCCAGCGAGCTGCCGAGCCGCATGGCCTTGGTGCGGGCGGCGAACCGCTCGACGAACGCGTCGGCGATCGAGGCGTGGACGTAGAGCCGCTCGATGGAGATGCAGAGCTGGCCGGCGGAGGAGAAGCAGGCGCGGACGGCGCCCGCGGCGGCCTTCTCCACGTCGGCGTCGTGCAGGACGAGCATGGCGTTCTTGCCGCCGAGTTCGAGGGAGACCCCGACGAGGCGGTCGGCCGCGCCCCGGGCGACCTCGCGGCCGGTGCGGGTGGAGCCGGTGAAGGAGACGTAGTCGGCGTGCCGGACCACCTCGGGGCCGACGACCGGGCCCTCGCCGAGGACGATCTGGAAGACGTCGGCGGGCAGCCCGGCCTCGATGAGCAGGTCACGGGCCCACAGGGCGGTCAGGGCCGTCTCGGTGTCGGGCTTCATGACGAGGGCGTTGCCCGACACGAAGGCGGGCAGGGCGTCGCCGACCGACAGCTCCAGGGGGTAGTTCCAGGGGGCGATCTGGCCGACGACCCCGCGGGGCTGGCGCAGCTCGGTGACCTTGGTGAGGGTGGGCATGGCGCCCGTGTGGCCCTTGGGGCGCAGGTATCCGGAGGCCTTGCGGCCGTAGTGGCGGGCCGAGACGGCGACCGCCTGGACCTCCTCGTGGGCGTGCAGGCGGGCCTTGCCGGTCTCCAGCTGGATCAGGTCGAGGACCTCGGCCTGCCGGTCCAGGACCAGGTCGTGGAAGCGCAGGAGCACGGCCGCCCGCTTGGCGACGGGGACGGCCGCCCAGGCGGGCTGGGCGGCGCGGGCCCGTTCGAAGGCCTCGGCCACGTCCTCGGGGGTGGCCTCGGGGAGTTCCGCCAGCCGGTCCCCGGTGAAGGGGGTGTGGTTGGCGGTGCGCCCGGAGCCGAGCACTCCGCGGGTCAGCCGGGCGACCAGGTCGGGGGTCACCACGTCGGCGGCGGTGCGGGCACCGGCCGGGGCCGGGGCGACCGGGTTGGTGGGTTCCGGTGCGGTGCGGAGGGGGGCCGGGGCCTGCGAGTCCGTCATGCCGGTGAGCGTATTGCGCCGGACAGCCTTTGGGTACCCGCCGGTAACCGGATTTTGCCATTTCCGCCAGTGATCGCTGGCAGAATGCCGGAATCAGGGCTTCGCGGCGGGCGGCTCCCAGCCGCTGAGCACGATGTCGAACTGCTGCTCGGTCGTCGCCCAGTCGGCGACCGGGCTCGACATGTAGATCGCGTACTCCGTGCCGTCCGGGGCGACGTACATCTGCTCCTTGGCCCTGCGCGGACCGGGGTGGTTCTGCTTCTCCGTCCAGGTGAAGTCCCAGAGCGCGGCCCGGGTGCTGTCCCGGAAGGTGTTCTGGTTCAGCCGCACCTTCTTGTAGTCGGTCCGCTTCGCCACCTGCTTCTCCAGGTCGACCAGGTGCTCCAACGGGGTCCCGTAGTCCGGAGTGGAGTCGGAGGCGATCCGGACGAAGTGCTTCCCGTCGTCAGGGGTGTAGTCGATCTGGTCGCCGTTCGCCTTCCGCGTCCACCCCTCCGGGACGAACAGGGTGAAGCCGGCGATGGGGTCGATGACCTTGTTGTAGCCGGCCGGCGGGGCCGCGGCCTGCGGCTTCCCGCTCCCGTCCTTCACGTCGGGAGCGCTGACGTTCTTGTCCGCACCCCCGTCGTTCCCGGAGTCACCGGTGTACTTGAGCACCCCGAACACACCGCCGCCGCCGAGGAGCGCCGCCACCAGGGCGATGCCCGCGGCCCGCTTGAGCCAGCCGTTCCCCGGGTCCGCGGGGGCCCGTACCGGCGCGGTCTCGGCGGGTTCCGGCAGCGGGGCCGTCTGCGAGGTCGTCCGCGGGGCCGGGTGCCCGCGCTCGCCCGGCGCGGCGGCCTGCTCGGCGGACGGCTCCTGCACCGGGGCCAGTTCGTCCTGGGTCACCGCGCGCGTCGGCACGTACGCCTGCGCCGCCTTCGGCTCCCGGCCCTCCATCGCCTCCAGCAGCATCCGCTCGGCCTCGTCGGCCGTGGGCCGCTCCACCGGATCCTTGCGCAGCAGGGCCGTGATGACCGGCCCCAGGGCCCCGGCCTGGCGCAGCGCCGGCGGCTCGTCGTTCACCACGGCCTGCAGGCTGGAGATGGGCGACGTACGGCGGAACGGCGAACGGGCCTCCACCGCCGTGTACAGGGTGGCGCCCAGCGACCACAGGTCCGAGGACGGGTCCGGGATCCCGCCGGTGACCCGCTCGGGAGCCAGGTAGTCGATGGAGCCGACGATCTCACCGGTCCGCGTGATCGAGGAGTCGCCCTCGATCGCGGCGATCCCGAAGTCCGTGAGCAGCACCCGGCCGTCCTTGGCCAGCAGCACGTTGCCCGGCTTCACGTCCCGGTGCAGTACGCCGACCGCGTGCGCGGCACGCAGCGCGCCCAGCACGTGCAGCCCGATCCGGGCCGCCTCGCGGGGCTCGATCCGCCCGGCCGCCTTGGCCGCCTCCGCGAGGGAGGGGCCGTCGATGTACTCCATGACGATCCACGGCCGGTCGTCGTGCTCCAGCACGTCGTGCACCACGACCACCGCCGGATGCTGGATCCGGGCCGCGGCCCGGGCCTCCTTCTGCGTCCGGGCGTGCATGACGTCCCGGTCCGCCTGGGCGACGTACAGACCCGCCGTCAGTTCCTTGACCGCGACGGTCCTGTGGAGCAGCTCGTCATGCGCGCGCCACACTTTGCCCATGCCGCCCCGGCCGATCGGCTCGACGAGCCGGTACCGGCCCGCCAACACGGCGCCCCCACCTGTCTGCTGTTCCACGAAATCCCGCCGCTCTCTGCACTTCAGGCCAGATTACGGAGCCCACGGGGGCTGCCGGAACCGCCCGGCCGCCGAAAGACGGCACTGTGACGCAATCGCCGTACTGATCCGTCGTCAGTATCCGCTTATCCGCCCGACTTGTAACTCGCCGTGGCCTTTTCGAAGACCTCGGTGACCTTGGACTGCTCGTCCTCCGGTCCCGTGACGAGGACGACGTGGTAGCTGCCGCCCAGCGCGACGACGAAGTTGCGGGCGAAGACGTTGCGGCCGGTCCCGTCGATCCACGTGTACCGGCCCGTGGCCTGGAGCTGCTGGCCCACCTTGGTGGTCTTGACGTCCCCGACGGTCGACCAGGTCGACGTGCGGTACGGGGTCAGCTCCGGCTCCTTGTCCTTCTGGTACGCCGCCGGGTCGGGATTGCCCTGGACCTTGTCCCGGCCGGGGACCACCGTCAGCACGAACGGCCCGTTCGTGTACCGCACCTGCCCCGACTCGTTGATCCCGCGCCGTTCCCATCCCTCGGGGACGGCGATCTCGAAGTGCTCCGGGTCCTGCTGCGTGGTGTAGCCGGGCGGGGCGGAAGCCGGGGCGGCCGGTGACGAGGCGGGCGCGGTCGTCTGCGGCGCGGGCTTGGACTCGGGCGTGCCGGTGGGCACCTGCGAGGGACTCGGCTTCGACGACGGCTGCGCGGTGCTCCCCCGGGCGTCGCCCTCCTGCTCCGGGGCGCCGGAGCGGGGCATGAACAGCATCGCGTACGCCACGGCACCGGCCAGCAGCACCAGGACCCCGACGAGCAGGGTCCGGCCGAGGGCGCGCGGCTTGCGGGGCGCCGCGGGATTGCGGTGCCGCCCGTGGACCTCGCCGCGGCGGCGTACGACGGGCAGTCGCGCGGGATCCGGCTCCGGCATCGGGAGCATCCCGAACCCGGCGTCCGGCTCGGGGGCGGACCGTACGAGCGAGCGCAGCCAGCCGCGGAGCTCCTCGAAGTCGGGCCGCTCGGTGGGGTCCTGACGCAGCAGCGACTCCACGACCGGGCGCAGCGCCCCGCACTCCTCGGCGAAGGCGGGCGGTTCGGCGCAGACCATGTCGACGAGCTCGGCGACGCTGTCCTCGGGGTACGGGGCGTGCCCCTGCACCGCGCGGTACAGCAGGGCGCCGAGCGCCCAGAGGTCGGTGGCGGGCCCGACGGGGGGCGCCAGCTGCCAGTGCCCGAGGACGGGGCCGGCCTGTTCGGGAGCCCAGCGCTCGGTGACGGCGCCGACGACGGCCATGCGCGTCTGGCGCGCCCGCTCGGCGTCCAGCCCGGTCCGGGGACCGGCCCAGCCGGCCGCGGCGGGGGCAGGGGCGGCGGGGGCGGGCCCCGGACCGGCCGGCTGCCGGCCGTCGGGGTCCGCGGGCGCCTGGGCGGGCGCGGGCGCGGGAGCCACGGCCGGCCGGTTCGGGGCTTCGGCCTGGTGGTAGCCCTGGGGCAGGGCGAGTTGGGCGGGCAGCGCGGGCGGCAGCGGGGAATCGACCCGGTGGTGCGCCTCCGGGGCGGGCCCGGGCCGCGGCTCTGCCGGGGGCTCCTCCCCGGCCGGAGCCTGCCGGACCGGCTCCGGCGACTCCTGCGGCTGCTGCGGGTCCGGCTCCTGCGGGGCCGGCTCCTGCGGGGCCGGCAGCGCCGGGCGGTTGCGGGGGGTCGCGCCGTGCCAGGGGGTGGCGGCGGAGGCCGTCTCCGGGCCGCCGTACGGGTACGAGTACCCCTGCGGGAGGGTCGACCCGTGCGGCCTCTGCTCCGGCACGACGATGGGGTCGGCCTGGCGCTGCTCGCCGACCTTGGCCGCGGCGGCGCGCGCCCCGGCCCGGTAGGCGGCGATGGCTCCGGCCCGCGCGGCGGCCTGGAGGTCGGGGCGGTCCTGCGGCCGTCCGGGGGTGATGTGATCGGTGTACCGGGGCCCGGTGTCGTAGCCGGGGGCCACGAGCGGGGCGTACTCGGCGGAGGTCTCGGGGGCAGGCCCGGACGCGGCAACGGGGGCGGGCGCGGCCGTCGGGGCCGGAGCCGAGGGAGCGGCAGGACCCGGCACGGGAGTCCGCGCCTGCCCCGGACCCTGGATCAGGGCGGGGGCCGGGCCCGGAGTCGGGGCGGGGGCCGTGGCGCGAGCCGTACCCCAGCCCCCTTCGCCCTCGGAGTCGGCGGCGCTCGGGACGGGGTCGTAGCCGCACAGGGCCTCCTCCGCCGCGCCGGCCGCCAGGCCGGTCAGCACGACCCGGCCGTCGTCGCACACCAGCACCGTCCGGACGGTGATGTTCCGGTGCGTCCAGCCGTGCGCGTGCAGCACCCGCAGCGCGGTCAGGACGTCCGACGCCACCTCAGCCGCCCTGTAGGGGCTGAGCGGTTCATCGGCTATCAGCGCGGCCAGGGGCCTGGCCGGGACGAGTTCGCTCACTATCCACAGCGACTCGCCCTCGGCGAACACGTCGAAGACCTGGTCCAGCCGGGGATGGTCCGGAATCGCGGCCGCCG
Organism: Streptomyces sp. NPDC001513; assembly: GCF_042894695.1. NCBI lineage: Bacteria > Bacillati > Actinomycetota > Actinomycetes > Kitasatosporales > Streptomycetaceae > Streptomyces > Streptomyces sp. NPDC001513. The sequence continues at coordinate 378,501 of NZ_JBIAVU010000006.1, read as the reverse complement.
CCTGCGCCGCCTCGATGGCACGCCGTACGGCCGGCAGATCGGCGGGCGAGCGGCGCGCCCGCGTCGGGACGGGCCGCGGCCCGTCCAGCAGCTCGGCGTCCACGACCTCCGGCAACGGCACCTGCCGGACCAGGACTTCCTGCCCGCTGCGCGTGTCGAAGGCCCGGGTCTCGACCAGCTCGTACTCGTCGGACGGCGGCAACGGCAGGCGGTAACGGCCGGCCAGGATCCGGCCCGCGTACTCCTCCACATCGCCTCCCCCGAGTGCGTCGGGCCCCCCATGGCCCCGCTGACACGATACGTCGCCGGGGGCGCCCGCGTCCCGGGGTCAGCCGAGCGGCTGGAAGGTCTCGAAAGCGGTGTTGCGCATCTGGGTGCACTCGGCGCCGTCCCACTGGTCGGCGGCGCAGCTGATCATGATGGCGTAGCCGTGCGTCGCGTCCAGCTTGAAGCCGCGGTTGAGCACCCGGACCTTCATCCCCTTCTGCTCCCGCTCGAACTCCCAGTCGGCGACGGTCGGATAGCCCCGGTAGTCCACCAGGTCGATCCGGATCTGCCGGTATCCCTTGCTGCTGCCGGCCACACCGGGGACCGAGGTTCTCCAGGCGAGGGCCGCGTCGTCGCCCGGCTTGTTGGTGTAGTCGACCTGGATCCGGGGGAATCCGCCGCTCTCGCGGGCGTATATGCCGCCGGAGTTGTCGCCCGCTATGTCTATCTGCTTGAAGCCCTCGGGCATCGCCATCGAGAAGTGGAACCCGAACTCCTGCACCAGGGCGTATCCCGCCGGGAGCGTGCCGCCGGCTCCGCCGGAGGTGGCGCCCTGGCCCTGGCTCGCGGCCGGGGACTGCTGGCCCTGGCCGGGCTCGCCGCCCGTACCGGTGGTGGTGCCGGTGCCGGTACCGCCGTTGGCACCGGCGCCCGCACTGCCGTTGCCGTTGCCGGCCGAATCGCCCGTGTTCCCCGAGGGCTTCGGAGAGGCCGGCTTGTCGGGGGCGGAGGCGGCCGGGCTCGGCTTCCCGTCCTTGCCCTCGTTCTTGCCGCCCTTGTCGTCGCCGCTCATGGCGTAGGCGATCAGCGAGCCGACCACGGCCAGCACCACGACCACGGCGGCTATCGCGAGCGCGATGGTCCGCCGGGGCATGACGTCGGTGAGCGGCGCCGCGACGGGGGACGGCTTGGCCTTCGGCGGCTCCGCGGCCGAGACGGCCGTCGTGGCCGCCGCGGCGGTGGCGGCCTTGCGGGCCGACTTCAGTGCGGCGCGGGCGCGTTCGCGCTGTTCGCGGTCGCGGCGTTCGCGTTCCTTCTTCGCCGCCTTCTCGGCCGCCTTCTCCGCCTTCTCCGCGGCGACCTTCTCCGCGGCCGCCTTGGCGTCCGCGAGCGATATCTGCCGGGTCTCCTCGGCGGCCGGGGTGACCACGGGGGCCGGGACCGGATCGGGCGCGTTGACCACGGCGGTGAGCAGGGCCCGCGCGCGGTCGTCGTCGAGGCGCAGCGCGGGGTCCTTGACCAGCAGGCCGTAGATGACCTCGGACAGCGGGCCGGCGTTCTTCGGCGGGTCCACGGGCTCGGTCATCACCGCGGTGAGGGTGGCGAGCGCGGACCCCTTGTCGTACGGGGGCACTCCCTCGACGGAGGCGTACAGCAGGCCGCCGAGCGACCACATGTCGGCGGGCGGGCCGGGCTTCTGGCCGCGGGCTCGCTCGGGCGAGATGTAGGAGGGGGCGCCGACGAGCATGCCGGTGGAGGTGACGGAGGGGTCGCCCTCGACCTGCGCGATGCCGAAGTCGGTGAGGACGACGCGGCCGTTGCCGGCGATGAGCACGTTGGAGGGCTTGACGTCGCGGTGCAGGATGCCCTGGCCGTGCGCGGCGCGCAGCACGTCGAGCACGGCGAGGCCGACCTCGGCGGCGCGACGGGGCGTCAGCGGACCGTTCTCGCGTACGAACTCGGCGAGCGAGGGGCCCTCGATGAGCTCCATGACGATCCACGGCCGGCCGTCCTCGTCGACGACGTCGTAGACGGTGACGGCGCCGCCGCTGCGGATCCGGGCGATGGCCTTGGCCTCGCGGAGGGTACGGGTGATGAGGCGGCGCTTCTCGTCGTCGTCGACCCCGGTGCTGAAGCGGAGCTCCTTGACGGCGACCGTCCGGCCCAGGGTCTCGTCCTGGGCCCGCCAGACGGTACCCATCCCGCCCTTGCCGAGCACGGCTCCCAGCCGGTAGCGGCCGGCCAGCAGGCGCCCCTCGTCCTGCCCGTCCCCGGCGGCCTTCGCCGCCGCGGCCTTGACGGCGGCCGCCATGGCATCCGCCTTCTCGACGACGGGGTTGACCCCTTCGCCGGCCTTGGCCGGCGCGGCCTTCCCCAACCCCGGCTTCGGCTCGGCCGGCACGGGCTTCACGTCTTCGGGCCCGGCCGCAGCCGGCTTCGCGTCCTCAGGCTCGGATGCGGCCCCGGCCTTCGCCGCAGGCACGCCCTTGCCCAGCTCCGGCTTCGCAGCCTCCGGCTTGGCGCCCTCGTCCTTGCTCAGCTTCGGCTTCGCGTCCTCCGGCTCGGCCTTCGCCGCAGCCGCAGGCTTCGCAAGCCCGAGCTTCGCCGCAGGCGACCCGGCAGGCTTCGCGCCCTCGGCCTTCACGGCGTCAGGCTTCGCCGCAGGCGCGGCCTCGGCCTCGGCCCGCTCACTGCCCGGCTTCGCCGCAGGCGACTCGGCAGGCGACCCCGCCTTCTCGCTTTCAGGCTTCGCCACAGGCGCCCCGGAAGGCGCGCGGCCAGCCGAAGACTTCGCACTGTCAGGCGCCGCCGCAGGCGACCCCGCAGGTGACTCGGTGTGCTCCGGCTTCGACATGCGTCCCCTCTGCGATCCTGCCACTGCTCCGCCTGCCCCGGCGGCTGAGCGGCCCGGCGGCCGGGGCCCGCGGTAACCCGCCCCGGCAGAACCCTCATTGTTCCTCACTCCGCAACGGACGGGCCCCCCGGGTCCGCGGTTCCCCGTCGCGCATTCCGGAGTTACAACGGAACGATGTCGGGAGCCCCCAGCCGCGCCGCGTCCGCCGTCTGGTCGTCCGGCTGCCGCTGCGACTCCCGCTCCGCCTGCACCCGCTTCTCGTAGTGTTCCACTTCCTTCGCGATCTGCTGCTCGTCCCACCCCAGCACCGGGGCCATCAACTCCGCGCACTCCCGCGCCGACCGCGTCCCCCGGTCGAAGGTCTCGATCGAGATCCGCGTCCGTCGCGTCAGCACGTCGTCCAGGTGCCGCGCCCCCTCGTGCGAGGCCGCGTACACGATCTCGGCCCGCAGGTAGTCCTCCGCCCCGGTCACCGGCTCGCGCAGTCCCGGATCGGCGGCGATCAGGTCCAGCAGTTCCTCCGTCAGAGAGCCGAACCGGTTCAACAGGTGTTCCACCCGCACCACGTGAAGTCCCGTCCGGGCCGCCATCCTGGCCCGCCCGTTCCACAGCGCCCGGTACCCCTCCGCCCCCACCAGCGGCACGTCCTCCGTCACGCACTGCGCCACCCGCTGGTCCAGCCCGTGCACGGCCTCGTCGACGGCGTCCTTCGCCATGACCCGGTACGTCGTGTACTTGCCCCCGGCCACCACCACCAGCCCCGGCACCGGGTGCGCGACCGTGTGCTCGCGCGAGAGCTTGCTCGTCGCGTCCGACTCCCCGGCCAGCAGCGGCCGCAGGCCCGCGTACACGCCCTGGACGTCATCGCGCGTCAGCGGCACCGCCAGCACCGAGTTCACGTGCTCCAGCAGGTAGTCGATGTCCGCGCTGGACGCCGCCGGGTGGGCCTTGTCCAGGTCCCAGTCGGTGTCCGTGGTCCCCACGATCCAGTGCCGCCCCCACGGGATGACGAACAGCACCGACTTCTCGGTCCGCAGGATCAGCCCGGTGCTGGAATGGATCCGGTCCTTCGGCACGACCAGGTGGATGCCCTTCGAGGCCCGTACGTGGAACTGCCCGCGCTCCCCGATCAGCGCCTGGGTGTCGTCCGTCCACACCCCCGTCGCGTTGACCACCTGCTTCGCGCGGATGGCGTACTCACCACCGCCCTCCACGTCCCGCACCCGCGCGCCGACCACCCGTTCGCCCTCGCGCAGAAAGCCGATCACCCTCGCCCGGTTGGCGCAGTGCGCCCCGTACGCCGCGGCCGTGCGCACCAGGGTGGTGACGTACCGCGCGTCGTCCATCTGGGCGTCGTAGTACTGCAGGGCCCCCACCAGCGCGTCCTTGCGCAGTGCCGGAGCCACCCGCAGGGCGCGCTTGCGCGACAGGTGCCGGTGCACCGGCAGGCCGCGGCCGTGCCCGCTGGAGACCGACATCGCGTCGTACAGGGCGACGCCCGAGCCGGCGTACAGCCGCTCCCAGCCCTTGTGCTGCAAGGGGTACAGGAAGGGCACCGGCTTCACCAGGTGGGGGGCGAGCCGCTCCAGGAGCAGGCCGCGCTCCTTGAGCGCCTCCCGTACGAGGGCGAAGTCGAGCATCTCCAGGTACCGCAGGCCGCCGTGGATCAGCTTGCTGGACCGGCTGGAGGTGCCCGACGCCCAGTCCCGCGCCTCCACCAGGCCGGTCGACAGGCCCCGGGTGACCGCGTCGAGCGCGGTGCCGGCGCCCACCACGCCCGCGCCCACGACCAGCACGTCCAGTTCCCGCTCGGCCATCCGGGCGAGGTCCTCGGCCCGCTGCGCCGGCCCCAGTGTCGCTGTCCTCACGGCTGCCTCCCGTTGGTGCGGGTGAGATCCCGCTCACATGCCCCCGTTTCATGATTCTGACCGCCCGCACCCACATCAGCCACCGCCTGTGGACAACACAACGATGACCTTCACCCCGGAATGCGACATATCTGTCATATATACGCCTAGTCTGACATTGCGCCAGCTCCCCTGTCCCCTGGAGAACTTGCGCGGCAGCCCCCTCATGTCAGGGAAGGGACGGCACCCCCATGCCCGCAGATCTCGCCGTCATCGGACTCGGCCATCTCGGCCTCCCGCTCGCCCAGGCGGCCGTCGCCGCCGGGATCGAGACGGTCGGCTACGACAGCGGTCCGGTCACGGACTCCACCCTCACCGCCGCCGAGATCCGCCGCATGTCGGCGGCCGGCTTCCGGGTGACCACCAACCCCGCCGAGCTCGGCCGGGTCCGCACGGCAGTCGTCTGCGCCCCCACCCAGCTCGGCGCCGACCGCGCACTGGACCTCTCCGCCATCGGCGAGGCCGGCCACGCGCTCGCCGCGCGGCTGCGCCCGCACACCACCGTGATCCTCGAATCCGCCGTCCACCCGGGCGTCACCGAGGACTACCTGCGCCCGATCCTCGAAGCGGGTTCGGGCCTGCGGGCCGGCCGGGACTTCCACCTGGCCTACTCCCCCAGCCGCCACGACCCCGGCAACCGGACCCACGGCATCGCCAACACCCCCAAGGTGATCGGCGGCCTCACCCCCGCCTGCACCGAGTCCGCGCACGCCTTCTACGCCCGCCTCACCGAGAAGGTGGTCCGCGCCCGCGGACTGCGCGAGGCCGAGACCGTCCAGCTCCTCGAAACGAACTACCGGCACGTCAACATCGCCCTCATGAACGAGATGGCCGTCCTCTGCCACGACCTGGGCGTCGACCTGTGGGACGTCATCCGCTGCGCCGAGACCAAGCCGTACGGGTTCCAGGCCTTCCGCCCCGGCCCCGGGGTCGGCGGCCACGGCGTCCCCCTCGACCCGAACTACCTCCCCCACACCACCCGCACCCCCGGTCACCCCCTGCGCATGGTCGGCCTGGCCCAGGAGATCAACAACCGGATGCCGCAGTACGTCATCCAGCGTTGCGCCACCCTGCTGAACGAGCACGGCAAGTCGGCCCGCGGCGCCCGCGTCCTGCTCCTGGGCGTCACCTACAAGCCCGACCTCGGCGACCAGGAGGGCTCCCCGGCCCGCGAGATCGCCAGCCGCCTGCTCGACCTGGGGGCACTGATCAGCTACCACGACCCGTACATCACGGGCTGGCGGGTCAGGGACCAGCCGGTCCCGCGCGCCGAATCTTTGTACGAGGCGGCGGCCAACGCCGACCTGACCATCCTGCTCCAGCACCACCGCACCTACGACCTGCAAGGTCTTGCCGTGAAGGCCCAGTTGCTGCTGGACACGCGCGGCGCCAGCCCGGCGGGCGCGGCCCACCGCCTGTGACGGCCGGGAAATCCTCCCTGTGAATGTCCGACGGGACTGCTAGCCTGCGGCGTCACTTATCTCGCACATACGTCCCCGGGACACGTGTGCCCCACAAATCCCTGGGGGGGATTTCCCGCATGAGCCAGAACTTCACGCCGCCCGCGCCCGACTCCTTCAGCCCGGCGCCCGCCCCCGCCCCGGCCCGCACCGGCAACTTCGGTCTCGGCATCGTCGCGGCCGTCGTCGCGGCCCTCGTCGCGGCGGGCGCGTACGGCGGCATCATGAACGCCATCGAGCGCGAGATCGGCTACGCCGCGATCGGCGTCGGCCTCCTCGTCGGCCTCGCCGCCGGCAAGGTGGGCGGCCGCAACGCGATCCTGCCCGGGATAGCCGCCGTGCTCTCCCTCGGCGCCGTCTACCTCGGCCAGATCTTCTTCATCGCGCTGGCGGTCGCCGAATACGGCAACGTCGGCGTGGGCGAGGTCATCAGCGAGGTCGGCATCGGCGGCCTGAACGACCTGTGGAAGGAGAGCGCGGACTTCATGTCCTTCGTCTTCCTCGGCATCGGCGGCTTCGCCGCCTTCGGCGCGGCCAAGAAGGTCGGCGACTGACCGGGCCACACCGCGTACGCCGGAGGGCCGGCACCCCGCTCGGGGTGCCGGCCCTCCGGCGTACGGGCGCAGCGGTCAGCGGCTGTGCTGCGAGTCCGCGATGGTGACCTCGACCCGCTGGAACTCCTTGAGCTCGCTGTAGCCGGTGGTGGCCATCGAGCGGCGCAGGGCGCCGAAGATGTTCATCGACCCGTCCGGGGTGTGCGAGGGACCGGTGAGGATCTCCTCGGTGGTGCCGACCGTGCCGAGGTTGACCTTCTTGCCGCGCGGCACGTCCTCGTGGACGGCCTCCATGCCCCAGTGGTTGCCCTTGCCGGGCGCGTCGGTGGCACGGGCCAGCGGGGAGCCCATCATCACGGCGTCCGCGCCGCAGGCGACGGCCTTCGGGATGTCGCCCGACCAGCCCACGCCGCCGTCGGCGATGACGTGCACGTAGCGGCCGCCGGACTCGTCCATGTAGTCGCGGCGGGCCGCGGCCACGTCCGCGACGGCGGTCGCCATCGGGACCTGGATGCCGAGCACGTTGCGCGTGGTGTGCGCGGCGCCGCCGCCGAAGCCCACCAGGACGCCCGCGGCGCCGGTGCGCATCAGGTGCAGGGCCGCCGTGTAGGTGGCGCAGCCGCCCACGATGACCGGGACGTCGAGCTCGTAGATGAACTGCTTCAGGTTCAGCGGTTCGGCGGCGCCCGAGACGTGCTCGGCCGACACGGTGGTGCCGCGGATCACGAAGATGTCCACGCCCGCGTCGACGACGGCCTTGGAGAACTCGGCGGTGCGCTGCGGGGAGAGCGCGGCGGCGGTCACGACGCCCGAGTCGCGCACCTCCTTGATGCGCTGCCGGATCAGGTCCGCCTGGATCGGCGCGGAGTAGATCTCCTGGAGACGGCGGGTGGCGGACTCCTCGTCCAGCTCCGTGATCTCGTCGAGCAGCGGCTGCGGGTCCTCGTACCGGGTCCACAGGCCTTCGAGGTTCAGCACGCCGAGGCCGCCGAGCTCGCCGATGCGGATCGCGGTCTGCGGGGAGACGACCGAGTCCATGGGGGCGGCCAGGAAGGGGAGCTCGAAGCGGTACGCGTCGATCTGCCAGGCGATCGAGACCTCCTTCGGGTCCCGGGTACGCCGGCTCGGGACGATGGCGATGTCGTCGAACGCGTACGCCCTGCGGCCGCGCTTGCCGCGCCCGATCTCGATCTCAGTCACGTGTGGTGGCCTTTCCTCTGGGTCTGCCCGTCCAGTATCCCCGAACCCCGGGGGCCCGCGTTCCGGTGACCGCTGTACGGACGAGCGGCCCCCACGCCGAAGGGGCGGGCCCGGTTCACCCGGGCCCGCCCCTCTCAGTCGGCTGCTACCCCTTGCGGGAGTAGTTCGGTGCTTCCACCGTCATCTGGATGTCGTGCGGGTGGCTCTCCTTGAGCCCCGCCGAGGTGATCCGGACGAAGCGGCCCCGGTCCTGCAGCTCGGGAACCGTGCGGCCGCCGACGTAGAACATCGACTGGCGCAGGCCGCCGACGAGCTGGTGCACGACCGCGGAGAGCGGACCGCGGTACGGGACCTGGCCCTCGATGCCCTCGGGGATGAGCTTGTCGTCGCCGCCCACGCCCTCCTGGAAGTAGCGGTCCTTGGAGAAGGAGCGCTGGTCGCCGCGGGACTGCATCGCGCCGAGCGAGCCCATGCCGCGGTACGACTTGAACTGCTTGCCGTTGATGAAGAGCAGCTCGCCCGGGGACTCCTCGCAGCCCGCGAGCAGCGAGCCGAGCATCACCGTGTCGGCGCCCGCGACCAGGGCCTTGGCGATGTCGCCGGAGTACTGCAGGCCGCCGTCGCCGATGACCGGGACGCCGGCCGCCTTGGCGGCGAGCGAGGCCTCGTAGATCGCGGTGACCTGCGGGACGCCGATGCCGGCGACGACGCGGGTGGTGCAGATGGAGCCGGGGCCCACGCCGACCTTGATGCCGTCGCAGCCGGCGTCGATCAGCGCCTGGGCGCCGTCGCGGGTGGCGACGTTGCCGCCGATGACGTCGACGGTGGAGTTCGACTTGATCTTGGCGACCATGTCGCCGACCAGACGGGAGTGGCCGTGGGCGGTGTCGACGACGATGAAGTCGGCGCCCGCCTCGATCAGGGCCTGGGCGCGCTCGTACGCGTCGCCGGCGACACCGACGGCCGCGCCGACGAGCAGCCGGCCGCCCTTGTCCTTGGCGGCGTTCGGGTACTTCTCGGCCTTGACGAAGTCCTTGACCGTGATGAGGCCCTTGAGGATGCCCGCGTCGTCGACCAGCGGAAGCTTCTCGATCTTGTGGCGGCGCAGCAGCTCCATGGCGTCCACGCCGGAGATGCCGACCTTGCCCGTGACCAGCGGCATCGGCGTCATGACCTCGCGCACCTGGCGGCTGCGGTCCGACTCGAAGGCCATGTCGCGGTTGGTGACGATGCCGAGGAGCTTGCCGGCGGCGTCGGTGACCGGGACGCCGGAGATGCGGAACTTCGCGCAGAGCTGGTCGGCCTCGCCCAGGGTCGCGTCCGGGTGCACCGTGATCGGGTCGGTGACCATGCCGGACTCGGAGCGCTTGACCAGGTCGACCTGGTTGGCCTGGTCGACGATGGAGAGGTTGCGGTGCAGCACGCCCACACCGCCCTGGCGGGCCATCGCGATGGCCATGCGGGCCTCGGTGACCTTGTCCATGGCCGCGGACAGCAGCGGGACGTTCACACGGACGTTCCGGGAGATGAGGGAAGAGGTGTCGATCGCATCAGGCGACATGTCCGACGCGCCCGGCAGCAGCAGCACGTCGTCGTAGGTCAGTCCGAGCGTGGCGAATTTGTCGGGCACTCCGTCGGCGGTCATGACACCTTCCCAAATGGTCTTGCTCAGCGCGGATGTCCATGCTAACGGGATCCCGACGCGTCTCATTCCACGACCAAGGTCAAGCAGAAGATTCGTCGCTTCCTACGACTCCTCCTACTGCTCGGCGAGTGCCCGCAGCCTGCTGAGCGCCCGGTGCTGTGCCACGCGCACGGCTCCGGGGGACATTCCGAGCATCTGTCCGGTCTCCTCCGCGGTCAGCCCGACGGCCACCCGCAGCACGAGGAGCTCGCGCTGGTTCTCCGGCAGGTTGGCCAGCAGCTTCTTGGCCCAGGCGGCGTCGCTGCTGAGCAGCGCCCGCTCCTCCGGGCCCAGCGAGTCGTCGGGCCGCTCCGGCATCTCGTCGGAGGGCACGGCCGTGCTGCCGGGGTGCCGCATGGCGGCCCGCTGCAGATCGGCGACCTTGTGCGCGGCGATGGCGAAGACGAAGGCCTCGAAGGGCCGCCCGGTGTCCCGGTAGCGGGGCAGGGCCATCAGGACCGCGACGCAGACCTCCTGCGCCAGGTCCTCCACGAAGTGACGAGCGTCACCCGGGAGCCGCGACAGCCGCGTGCGGCAGTAGCGGATCGCGAGGGGGTGCACGAAGGCGAGCAAGTCGTGCGTGGCCTGCTCGTCACCCTCGACCGCCCTGCGTACGAGCGCGCTGACACCCCCGGCACTGCCGCCTTTGGCGGCGCCGGTGGGGCCTGTGGCCGCGGGTGACCCCAGGGCCTCGTCGTCGCGCATCAATCCATGGTGCCTTGACGCCGGGGCATCCGCGGCACCGTGGCCCTTGTTGTGCATCGAAGCGTTATGAGCGGGTGCGCCTGAGCTCGTCATCTGCGCCCTCCCCTCCCGCTCGGCCGAATAGTCTCCGAGAGACTCCACACCCTCAAGGATGCGGCATCGCGCACGAAGCGAGACGTCCCCCGGATTGTGCCCCGCCAACCCCCGGGTGCGCACCGGGTACGGCGGGACAGGGCTACACCGGAATCGAGGGCGGCGCGCCGCCCCGTCCGCCCGTGGCGGACGGGACCGCTCTCGACGGTCCGCGGTCTACGGCAGACCGGGCCGGGCCCGGCCGCGACCTGCGGGTCAGCGGACCAGACCCCAGCGGAATCCGAGCGCCACGGCGTGCGCCCGGTCCGAGGCGCCGAGCTTCTTGAACAACCTGCGGGCGTGCGTCTTGACCGTGTCCTCGGAGAGGAAGAGCTCGCGCCCGATCTCCGCGTTGGACCGGCCGTGACTCATGCCCTCCAGCACCTGGATCTCGCGCGCGGTGAGCGTGGGCGCGGCGCCCATCTCGGCCGAGCGGAGCCGGCGCGGGGCCAGTCGCCAGGTCGGGTCCGCCAGGGCCTGGGTGACCGTGGCCCGCAGTTCGGCGCGCGAGGCGTCCTTGTGCAGGTAGCCACGGGCGCCGGCGGCGACCGCGAGGGCCACGCCGTCCAGGTCCTCGGCGACCGTCAGCATGATGATGCGGGCCCCGGGGTCGGCCGAGAGCAGCCGACGGACCGTCTCCACACCGCCGAGCCCGGGCATCCGTACATCCATCAGAATCAGGTCGGAGCGGTCGGCACCCCAGCGGCGGAGGACTTCCTCGCCGTTGGCAGCCGTCGTCACACGCTCGACGCCGGGCACGGTGGCAACCGCGCGACGGAGCGCCTCTCGGGCAAGCGGGGAGTCGTCGCAGACGAGGACGGATGTCATGACCGCCCTCCGCAGCTGCTGATGCGCGTCACCTTGAGCCTCCAGGCTGGTACGTATCGTCACCTGTGCGGTCGATGCTCCCGGACACCTGTCCGAGAACTTATTGGTTCAACCGCCTTCGCACTCTCAACGATGGTCACTCGAAAGAGTTACGGGTCGGACGGACACCTTCGGCACTCTACGTGAGGAAGCGATCACGGTGTCGACGCCACAAGCCACCTGTCCTCCATCTGGAGCTATGCCCTATTTGGCGGCTTTCCTTCCGTTTGGCACGTGTCTGAGGCTAGATTCCCAATGAGTCATATTTACATCTACTCCGACAGTAGGTGTGGAGACCCTTGGAGACATCGACCGTATCCGCCTCAGTACCGGCACCAAGAGGACTACCAATGGCAGATTTCTCCCGCCTCCCCGGACCGAACGCCGACCTCTGGGACTGGCAGCTGCTGGCTGCCTGCCGCGGGGTCGACAGCTCCCTCTTCTTCCACCCGGAAGGCGAGCGGGGCGCGGCCAGGAGCGCGCGCGAGGCCTCGGCTAAAGAGGTCTGCATGCGATGCCCGGTCCGCGCGGAATGTGCCGCGCACGCACTCGCCGTCCGCGAGCCCTACGGAGTGTGGGGAGGCCTGACCGAGGACGAACGCGAGGAACTGATGGGCCGCGCCCGGCATCGCCTGATCCCCGCGTCGAGTGCGATCGGGCCCATCGCTCCGGACTGAGCGCTCGACGAAACGTCCGAAGGAACGTTTCTGCGAATCACCTGCACGCCCGGGCGTGTCGCCTCCGGGCCCGGATTTCACGCGTTCGGCCGTACGCACCCAGCCGAGTGTGTGCGTACGGCCGGTTGCGCGCGGTCCGCCGGCGGCTGCGCCCGGCCCGGACCGGCACGGTCCGCCGCCGCCGCCGGCACGGTCCACCGGCGCGGCCGTCAGCGCGTGGCGGCCCGCTAGCGCGTGGCGGCCCGCTCCAGCTCGGCCAGGGTCGCGGCCACGGCCGGTACGCGGGCCAGGTCGGGCAGGGTCAGCGCCACGACCTCCCGCTCGACGGCCGGCTCCACGACGACCGTGCTCACGCCCTTGGCCCGTACGGACTCCACCGCGAGCTCCGGCAGCACCGCCACGCCCAGCCCCGCGCCGACCAGGCCGACCACGGCCGGGTAGTCGTCGGTGGCGAAGTCGATGCGCGGGGTGAAGCCGACGCTCTCGCACACCTCCACCAGATGGCGGCGGCAGCGCGGACAGCCCGCGATCCAGGGCTCGTCGGCCAGCTCCGCCATGCCCACGCGCTCCGCCCCGGCCAGCCGGTGCCCGTCCGGGACCAGCCCGACGAGCCGGTCCGTCAGCAGCGGCCGCACCACGAGGTCCTCCCACTCGGCGGCGGAGCCGGCGGCCCCGCCGTAGCGGAAGGCGAGCGCCAGGTCGCAGTCGCCCTCGCGCAGCATCTCCACCGAACGCGGCGGCTCCGCCTCGACCAGCGAGATCCGGGTGCCCGGGTGTTCGGCGCGCATCGCCGCGAGCGCGGTCGGCACCAGCGTGGAGCTGCCGCTGGGGAAGGACACGAGCCGGACCCGGCCGGCGCGCAGCCCGGCGATGGCCGCGACCTCCTCCTCGGCGGCGGTCAGCCCGGCCAGGATCCCGGCGGCATGCCGGACCAGGGCCTCACCGGCCTGGGTCAGCCGCATCTCACGGCCGGTGCGGATGAGCAGCGGCGTGCCGGCCGACTGCTCCAGCGCCTTCATCTGCTGGGAGACGGCGGGCTGGGTGCAGCCGAGCTCGCGGGCGGCGGCGGAGAAGGATCCGGTCCCGGCGACGGCGCGCAGAACCCGGAGATGACGTGCCTCGATCACCCTTCGAGCATAAGCCCTGCTTTGACTGCCGCGCGAATCCCTCTGGGACGCTTTGAGTCTCACTCGCGGCTAGCGTGTCCCCATGGGCACCATGCACTTGATCTCCGTGAACCTCGGCCGCGCCACGGCCGTCGACTACACCGACGCCGAGGGCGGGGTGACGGGCATCGGCAAGCGACCCGTCCCCGGGCCGGTCCGCGTCAGCGCCCCCGGCCCGAAGGCCACCGGGCGCGGCAGCGGCCTGGCGGGCGACGCCGTCTGCGACCGGCGCCACCACGGCGGCGACCACCAGGCCGTCTACGCGTACGCGCGCGAGGACCTGGACTGGTGGGCGGGCGAGCTGGGCCGCGAGCTGCCCGGCGGGATCTTCGGCGAGAACCTCACCACCTCCGGCATCGACCTGAACACGGCGCGGCTCGGCGACCACTGGCGGGTCGGCGCGGACCTCGTCCTCGAAGTGGCCTCGGCCCGCATCCCGTGCCGGACCTTCCAGGGGGTCCTGGGCGAGACCGGCTGGGTCAGGCGGTTCACCCAGGCCGCCCGGCCGGGCGCGTACCTGCGGGTGATCCGGGAGGGCGCGGTCTCCCCCGGCGACCCCGTCGAGATCGTCCACCGGCCGGACCACGACGTGACGGTGGAGCTGTGGTTCCGCGCCTTCACCACCGAACGCGCGCTGCTCCCGCGCACCCTGGCGGCGGGGGCGGCGATGGAACCGGAGGCCCACGAGCGGGTGCGCCGGTACATGGAGAAGCACGGGGCCGGCGCCGGGGCGCGGTAGCACCGTCACCCGGGGCGGCTAGGTTGCGCCTATGACGACTGCGTTGATTACGGGATCCACGGCGGGCATCGGCGCCGCCTTCGCCCGGCGGCTCGCCGCCCAGGGCCACAACCTGGTGCTGGTGGCGCGCGACACCAAGCGGCTCGGCGAGCAGGCCACCGAGCTGCACGACCGGCACGGCATCGAGGCCGAGGTGCTGGCCGCCGACCTCTCCACCGAGGAGGGCATCGCGGCGGTGGAGCAGCGCCTGGGCGACCGGACGCACCCGGTGGACCTGCTGGTCAACAACGCCGGCTTCGGCAACAAGGGCCGCTACCTCGAAGTCTCCATGGCCGACGAGCTGACCATGCTGAAGGTGCACATCGAGGCGGTCCTGCGGCTGACTTCGGCGGCCGGCGAGTCGATGCGCTCGCGCGGCCGCGGCGGCGTGATCAACGTGGCCTCGGTCGCCGCTTTCGTGCCGCGCGGCACGTACGGGGCGAGCAAGGCCTGGGTCGTGCAGTTCACCCAGGGCGCGGCGCGGGACCTGGCGGGGTCCGGGGTGCGGCTGATGGCCCTGTGCCCCGGCTTCGTGCGTACGGAGTTCCACCAGCGCGCCGGCATGGGCACGGACAACATCCCGGGCTGGATGTGGCTGGACGCCGACAAGCTGGTGGCGGCGGCCCTGGCCGACCTGGCGCGCGGCAGGACGGTGTCGGTCCCGGACCCGCGGTACAAGGCGCTGATGGGCGTGGTGAAGCTGACGCCGCGCGGGCTGCTGGGCGGGGTGTCCTCGCGTACGGGGCGCAAGTACGGGCCCCGGTAGCGTTCGTGACCTGTCGGTAAGCGCGACCCGTCGGTAAGCCGCCGCCAGCCCGCCAAACGGGTGAACCCTCCCTAAACTGGACATGTCCCATCTCCAGCGGGAGGCGACGCGATGACATTCGTACAAGTGATCGATTACGAGACGAAGCGGTTCGATGAGATGAACGCGCTCATCGACCGCTGGGCGGAGCAGAGCAGCGGCAGGCGCACCGCCACGCACACGATGATCGGCCAGGACCGCGAGGCCCGGAGCCACTACGTCGACATGGTGGAATTCGCCTCGTACGAGGAGGCCATGAAGAACTCTCAGCTCCCCGAGACGGACCGGATGTTCAAGGAGATGGTGGCCCTCTGCGAAGGCATGCCGAAGTTCATGAACCTCGACGTGGTCCGCGACGAGCACCTCAACAAGCAGCTCGCCGACCGGGTGCTCCAGGAAGCGGCCATGAGCGGCGACATGAGCGTCATGGACGAGTGCTTCGCGGTGAACTACATCAACCACGACGCCAGCAGGGAGGAATCCACCGTCATCGGACGCGACGCCATGCGGTCGGACATGGAGGCCTGGCGCGCGGCCTTCGACATGACCTTCGAGCCGACGGCCCAGCTGGCCGAGGGCGACATGGTCACGACGGTGTGGAACTGGCGCGGCACCCACAAGGGGATGTTCATGGGGGTCGCACCGACCGGGAAGACCTACGAGATGTCCGGGAGCACCACCTTCCGGTGCCTGGACGGAGAGATCGTCGAGGGCTGGTGGCATTACAACCCCGGAGCACTGCAGCGCCAGATGGGCGGCTCCGGATCGCCCTACGGATCCTGAGGCCCGGGGCCGAACCACGGGGAAGGCCCCGTTCCGCGGCTGCGGAACGGGGCCTTCTCTGCGTGGTGCGCGATCAGTGGCTGTGGCCGTGACCGTGGCCGTGACCGGCGTCGCCCTCGTCGTCCGCCGGCTTCTCGACGACCAGGGTCTCGGTCGTGAGCAGCAGGGAGGCGATGGAGGCGGCGTTCTCCAGCGCGGAACGGGTGACCTTCACCGGGTCGATGACGCCGGCCTTGACCAGGTCGCCGTACTCGCCGGTGGCGGCGTTGAAGCCCTGGCCCTTGTCGAGCTCGGCGACCTTCGCGGTGATGACGTAACCCTCGAGACCGGCGTTCTCGGCGATCCAGCGCAGCGGCTCGACGGCGGCGCGGCGCACGACCGCGACACCGGTGGCCTCGTCGCCCGACAGGCCGAGGTTGCCCTCGAGGACCTTGACGGCGTGGACGAGCGCGGAGCCACCGCCGGAGACGATGCCCTCCTCGACCGCGGCGCGGGTCGCCGAGATGGCGTCCTCAAGGCGGTGCTTCTTCTCCTTGAGCTCCACCTCGGTGGCGGCGCCGACCTTGATGACGCAGACGCCGCCGGCGAGCTTCGCCAGGCGCTCCTGCAGCTTCTCGCGGTCCCAGTCCGAGTCGGTGGACTCGATCTCGGCCTTGATCTGGTTGACGCGGCCGACGACCTCGTCGTGGCTGCCGCCACCGTCGACGATGGTGGTGTCGTCCTTGGAGATGGTCACGCGACGGGCGGAGCCCAGTACGTCCAGACCGGCCTGGTCGAGCTTGAGGCCGACCTCCTCGGCGATGACGGTGGCACCGGTGAGGGTGGCCATGTCCTGGAGCATCGCCTTGCGGCGGTCACCGAAGCCGGGGGCCTTGACGGCTACCGCGTTGAAGGTGCCGCGGATCTTGTTGACGACGAGGGTGGAGAGCGCCTCGCCCTCGACGTCCTCGGCGATGATCAGCAGCGGGCGGGAGCCGCCGGCCTGGATGACCTTCTCCAGCAGGGGCAGGAGGTCCTGGATCGAGGAGATCTTGCCCTGGTTGATCAGGATGTACGGGTCGTCGAGGACGGCCTCCATACGCTCCTGGTCGGAGACCATGTACGGGGAGAGGTAGCCCTTGTCGAAGGCCATGCCCTCGGTGAACTCCAGCTCCAGGCCGAAGGTGTTGGACTCCTCGACGGTGATGACACCGTCCTTGCCGACCTTGTCCATCGCCTCGGCGATGAGCTCGCCGACCTGCTGGTCCTGCGCGGAGAGCGCGGCCACGGCGGCGATGTCGGACTTGTCCTCGATCGGGCGGGCAGTCGCGAGGAGCTCCTCGGAGACGGCCTTGACCGCGGCGTCGATGCCCTTCTTCAGGGCGGCCGGGGAGGCACCCGCGGCGACGTTGCGCAGACCCTCGCGGACCAGCGCCTGGGCCAGCACGGTGGCGGTGGTGGTGCCGTCACCCGCGATGTCGTTGGTCTTGGTCGCCACCTCCTTCACGAGCTGCGCGCCCAGGTTCTCGTACGGGTCGTCCAGCTCGACCTCGCGGGCGATGGTGACACCGTCGTTGGTGATGGTGGGGGCGCCGAACTTCTTGTCGATGACGACGTTGCGGCCCTTGGGGCCGATCGTCACCTTGACCGTGTCGGCAAGCTTGTTGACGCCGCGCTCGAGGGCGCGACGGGCGTCCTCGTCGAACTTCAGGATCTTCGCCATGGGAGCGGTTCAGCCCTCTCGAAAACTCGGGTTTAACGAACTGCGCCCCTCGCCGCCCGGCAATCAGCGGGGTGACCAGGGGCGCAGCTCAAAGCAGTACTGATGAAGAGAATTACTTCTCGACGATCGCGAGCACGTCGCGAGCCGAGAGGACGAGGTACTCCTCGCCGCTGTACTTCACTTCGGTGCCGCCGTACTTGCTGTAGAGCACGATGTCGCCGACGGTGACGTCCAGCGGGAGACGCTGGCCGTCCTCGAAGCGACCCGGGCCCACCGCGAGGACGACGCCCTCCTGGGGCTTCTCCTTCGCGGTGTCCGGGATGACCAGGCCGGAGGCCGTGGTCTGCTCGGCGTCGAGCGGCTGGACCACAATGCGGTCCTCAAGCGGCTTGATGGCAACCTTGGAGCTGGCGGTCGTCACGATCCGACCTCCCCCTTCGGAGATCCGGGGTTAACTGTCTGAGGTGGCGACCAGGTCGATCCGTCGTCGCGGGTGCCGGATCTGCCTGTCGCTGTGTTGGCACTCACCAGGGGTGAGTGCCAGGTGCGACACTATTCCGGCGATTAGCACTCGGTCAAGCGGAGTGCCAATTCTGGCCGCCGGGGGTGTCGTTTTCCCCGGGCTGGGCCCGCGCCCCGCGGGTTGCCCTGCGGGCAGCCCGGCACCATTTCCGGCAGGCCCGTCCCTGCGGGCGGCTCGGCAAGGTTTCCCTGCGGGCTTGTCGGCGGGGGTCGGTCCGCGGTGCCGCGCCGGGATGTCTCCTCGGCCGGTTGCCCTGCGGGCGGCTCGGCAAGGTTTCCTGAAGGCTTGTCGGCGGGGTCGGTCCGTGGCGCCGCGCCGGGATGTCTCCTCGGCTCGCGCCTGCGGGCATGTCAAGGCCGCTGAGGGCGGTTGCGCGCTCGTCCTGCGGGGACACCCCGACACGTCCCCACTCCCCTCCGCTGTCGAAGCCGGGCCGTGGGGCGGGGACACGCGGGAGGGTCCCCGCAGGACGAGCGCGCAACCCAGGCCGCACAACTCGACCATCCCCGCAGGCGCGAGCCGAGGAGACCCTCCCGCGGGGCACCGCCCCACACCCCTCACCGCCCAGCCGCCCGCAGGGCACCCCGCACCGACCCACACCCGCACACCGCCTAGCCGCCCGCAGGGCACCCGCACCCGCACCCGTACCCCCACCCGGGAGGGAAAGGGCGATATGTGAGGCTTGCTCCGTGCACATCCTCGTGGTCGAAGACGAAGAAGGCCTCGCCGAGTCCCTGCGGCGCGGCCTGTCCGCAAACGGGCACCTCGTCGAGGTCGCGCACGACGGCCACCGCGGACTGGACCTGGCCCTCGCCGGCGGCCCGTACGGCGTCGTCCTGCTCGACCTGATGCTCCCCGGCCTCAGCGGCTACGAGATCTGCGCCCGCATGCGCGCCCACGGCGACACCACCCCGGTCCTGATGCTCACCGCCCGGGACGGCGAGTACGACGAGGCCGAGGGCCTGGACTGCGGCGCGGACGACTACCTCACCAAGCCGTTCTCCTTCGTCGTCCTGGCCGCCCGGCTCCGCGCACTGGCCCGCCGCGCCGGCGCCGGCGCCTCCGACCGCGGCTGCCTCCTCCAGGCCGGCGACCTGGTCCTGGACCCGCAGGGCCGCCGCTGCCGCCGCGGCGGCCGGGACATCGAGCTCACCGCCCGCGAACTCGGCGTGCTCGCCTGCCTGATGGAGCAGCCCGGCCGGGCCGTCGCCAAGCAGGACATCCTCGACGAGGTCTGGGACACCCCGCACGGCATCGACCCGAACATCGTCGAGGTGTACGTCTCCTCGCTGCGCAAGAAGATCGACGCGCCCTTCGGCCGCCGCTCGATCCTCACCGTCCACGGGACCGGCTACCGGATGGCCCCCGACGGTGGCTAGGGCCACCGTCCGCGCCCGCACCGCCGCAGCCGCCGCCCTCGCGATGGCCGCCGTCCTCGCCGCCGGCGGACTGTGGCTGCACGCCCTGCTGCGCGCCAACCTCCTCGACAACACCACCGGCCGCACCGAGCTCGCCGCCCGGAAGGTCGCAGCCCAGCTCGACAGCCGGACCCTGCCGCCCGGCGGACGGCTGCCCGCGCCCGAGAGCGGGGTGGACCTGGTCCTCGTACGGGACGCGGCCGGCCGGACCGTCGCCACCACCGGCGATCCGAGGCACGGCCCGGAACCCCACGAGCTCGATGGTGCGCCGCGTCCCGGCCCCGGGGAGGACTCCCGCTCGGCCGTCCTCCCGCCCGCGCACCCCGGCGCGGAACGGCGCGCGGTCGTCGTCCTCGATGCGCCGGGCGCGCACACCGTGTACGCGATGACCGTGCTCGGTGACGTCGACGACGCCACCCGGGCCGTCCGGATCGGGCTACTGGCCGGCGCGCCCCCGCTGATCGGCTTCGCGGCGGCCCTGGCCTGGTGGGTGACCGGCCACGCCCTGCGCCCGGTGAGCGCGATCCGGACCGAGCTGGCGGCCGTCACCGCGAGCGAGCTGGACCGGCGCGTTCCGGACCCGGGCGGGGCCGACGAGATCGCCCGGCTGGCCCGGACCGTCAACGACACCCTCGACCGGCTGGAGCGCTCCGACGCGCGGCAGCGGCAGTTCACCGCGGACGCCTCCCACGAGCTGCGCAACCCGCTGGCCGCCGTGCGGTCCCGGCTGGAGGTGGCGCTGGCCATGGACCGCCCCGACCGGGAGTCGGTCGCGGCCGCGCTGGCCGACACCGAGCGGCTCCAGCGGATCGCGGCGGACCTGCTGCTGCTGGCCCGCCTCGACGGCGGGCCGGCGCCCCGCCCCGAGCCGGTGGACCTGGCCCTGCTGGCCGCGGAGGACGTGGCGCGCCGGGGCGGCGCCCGGGTCGCGGTACGGCTGGACGCGCGGGCGCCCGTACCGGCGTCCGGGGATCCGGCGCGGCTGGAGCGGGCGCTGGCCAACCTGGTGGACAACGCCCTGCGGTACGCCCGCGCGGAGGTCGTCGTACGGGCGGCGGCGCAGGACGGCTGGGCGGTGCTGGAGGTCACGGACGACGGGCCGGGCATACCGCGGGCGGACCGGGACCGGGTGTTCGAGCGGTTCGTACGGCTGGCCGCGGACCGGGGCCGGGCCAGCGGCGGCACCGGGCTGGGCCTGGCCATCGCCCGGGAGATCGCGCGGGCGCACGGGGGCGACGTACGCGCGCTGCCGGCGCCCGCCGGGGGCGCGCGGCTGGTGCTGCGGATCCGGTAGCACTCCCCCGAGCCCTCAGGATTCCTTCAGCGCGCCTCCCCCAGCATGGGCAGGCATGAGCGCGCACCGGAGGAAGCCGACGCAGACCCCGACGACCCGACCCCGCCACCGCCCGTCCCGCCGCCCGTCCCGCCGCCCGTCCCGCCGCCGGCGGATCGGACGCACGCTGCTGGTCACCGGCTGCGCGCTGGCGGTCATGGCGGGCGGCGGCGCCTGGTACCTGTACCGGGACCTCGCCGCCGGCATCGCCAGTTCCAAGGCCCTCGAAGGCGCCGAGAAGTCGAAGTTCGGCGACACGAACATCCTGCTCATGGGCCTGGACAGCCGCCGGGACCAGAACGGCGAGAAACTGCCGGAGGAGGTCCTCGACCAACTGCACGCCGGCAGCTCGGACATCGGCGGCTACAACGCGAACACCCTGATCCTGCTGCACGTGCCCGGGGACGGCAGCCGGGCGAAGGCCTTCTCGGTGCCGCGCGACGACTTCGTCGACATACCGGGCCACGGCAAGGACAAGATCAAGAAGGCGTACGGGCTGGCGAAGGATCGGAAACAGGAACAGCTCGCCGCGCAGGGGGTCAAGGACGGCCGGCAGCTGGAGCGGGAGGGCCGGGAGGCGGGGCGCAGGGCGCAGATCGAAACGGTGCGGAACTTCCTGGGCGTCCCGGTCGATCACTTCGCCGAGCTGAACCTGGCCGGTTTCCACCACCTCGCGGACGCGCTGGGCGGCGTACCGGTGTGCCTGAACAAGGCGGTGAAGGACAAGTACTCCGGCGCCGACTTCCCCGCGGGCCCGCAGACGCTCGACGGCCGGCAGTCGCTCGCCTTCGTGCGCCAGCGGCACGGCCTGGACATGGGCGATCTGGACCGGACGAAGCGGCAGCAGGCCTTCCTCGCGGGCGCGACGAAGAAGCTGAACTCGGCCGGGACCTTCACCGACCCCGTGAAGCTGCTCAAGCTGGTCGACGCCGCGAAGCAGGACGTGGTCACGGACGCGGGGTGGGACCTGCCGGCGTTCGTGAAGCAGGCGAAGAACCTCTCCGGCGGGCGGGTGCAATTCATGACACTTCCCATCGAACGCTTCGGAAGGAACCATGGGGAGGACATCAACGTCGTAGATGATATGAAGATAAAGCGCCTCATTGCCGAGCAGATCGGACCCAAAGCCGCCGCGAGCCCCGGCGCCCCGGGCGCCGCGTCCGCACCTCCGGCGCCACATGGGGCGCCACATGGGGCGTCGCCTGAAGCGTCACACGAGGGGTCACACGAGGGGTCGCCCCCGCCCTCTTCGCCTTCCCCGTCCTACCCCAAGGACAGCGGCGGCATTCCGTGCGTGGACTGAAACCCCTGACGTCGGCGGGCGCCCGCCGACGTACGGAGGCGCTGCTCCTGGTCTTCGTCATCGCCATCGCCGTCTTCGGCCACGCCGCCGCGGGCCTCGCCATGAACGACGAGCTGCCGCCCAACCTCGCCGGCTTCACCATCAGCATGACCCTGCTGTCGCTGGTGGGGCACTTGGGCGTGCGCCGCTTCGCGGCCTACGCGGACCCGCTGGTCTTCCCCCTCGCGATGCTGCTGACGGGGCTCGGCCTGGTGCTGCTGCACCGCCTCGACCAGGGCTACATCGAGCGCTACAACTCGGACGCGAACGCCCCCGGGCAGCTGATGTGGACGGTGGTCGGGGTCGCCGCCTGCCTGCTGGTGCTGGCGCTGCTGCGCGACCACCGGCTGCTGCAACGGTTCATCTACATCACGATGGCCGTCGCGCTGGTGCTGCTGATCGCGCCGGCCTTCTTCGGCGCGGACACCTACGGCGCGAAGCGGTGGATCAAACTCTTCGGCTTCTCGCTGCAGCCCGGCGAGTTCGTGAAGATCATGATCGCGGTCTTCTTCGCCGGGTACCTGGTCATCCACCGGGACTCGCTGGCGCTGACGGGCCGCCGGTTCCTGGGCATGCGGCTGCCCCCGATGCGGCAGCTCGGGCCGATCGTCACGGTGTGGATCGTCTCGATGCTGGTGCTGGTCTTCGAGCGCGACCTCGGCACCTCGCTGATCTTCTTCGGCGTGTTCGTGGTCATGCTGTACGTCGCCACCGAGCGCACCGGCTGGATCGTCTGCGGCCTGGTCATGGCCTCGGCCGGCGCGTTCGTCGTCGGCTCGACGGAGCCCCACGTCAAGGCGCGCGTGGCGGCGTGGCTCAACCCGCTGTCGTACTACTGGGAGAACCGGCCGCCGGGGGTCACCTCCGACCAGTCGGCGCAGGCGCTGTTCAGCTTCGGCACGGGCGGCATCTCGGGCACGGGCCTCGGCCTGGGCCACCCCGAACTGATCGCGTTCGCCGGGCGCAGCGACTTCATCCTGACCACGGTCGGCGAGGAGCTCGGCCTGGCCGGGGTGATGGCCGTCCTGATCCTCTACGCACTCCTCGTGCAGCGGGGGCTGCGCATGGCGCTCGGCGCCCGGGACCCCTTCGGCAAACTGCTGGCGGTCGGCCTGGCCTCGGCGCTGGCCCTGCAGGTCTTCGTGGTCGCGGGCGGCGTGACGGGCCTGATCCCCCTGACCGGCAAGGCCCTCCCCTTCCTGGCCAAGGGCGGCTCGTCCCTCCTGGCCAACTGGATCATGATCGCCCTCCTCCTCCGCATCAGCGACAGCGCAGAACGCCAACGCGAGGCGGACGCCCGAGGCCCAGCAGAAACCACGATCACCCCGGTGGTGCGGGCGTAGGGGGGCGGGGCTTCGGGGGAGGCCGGGGCTTCGGTCTGGCCGGAATCAGAGAGGCGCGGGTGGGGTTTCCCGTCAGTCTCATCGTCCTTCCGCGTCGGGCCGGCCCCTCAAGGGCGCTCCCTTCGGTCGCGTCGCTACGCGATGGCCTGCGGCCACCCTTGACCGACCGACCCGCCACGAAAACCCGAAGACAGCCGAGAAACCCCAAAAGAACGAGCCGGGCCATCGGACCAGGGACGGGCCCATCACAGATATGCGGGCGGACCGGGGCGCGCATCAAATCGCTACGCGCCCCGCTCGTCTCGGCGACTGCCAGCCGTCCTGGGCTGGACATAAGCCGCCACAGATCGCTACGCACTTCCCACGTCTCAGCGACTGCCGACCGCCGTGGGCCGATACCCGTCCGGTGAGCCGGTAGATCGGTATCGGACTAGGCGCCGAAGTCGTATTCCAGGACGTAGGAGGCGGAGTCCAGCGTCATCTCGTTGACTTCGACCGCCCGTCCGCCCTCGGCAAACGCGGTGCGGACGATCTGGATGACGGGTGTGCCCATGGAGAGCGCCAGCCGCCCGGCCTCGTCGACTGAAGGCATCCGAGACCGGATTTCCTCACGGAAGTGGACCGGTCCGTGCCCCAGTTCGGCCAGCCGGGCGTAGGTCCCGCCGGGGCCGGTGTCGACCTGAGTGATGGCCGAGTCCGCAACGACGTCTGACGGCAGGTACGACATCGCGAAGAGCACGGGTTTGCCATCGAGCACGAAGCGGCGGCTGCGTGTCCACACCCGAGTTCCCGGCGGAAGGCCAAGGGCGTCGGAGATACGGTTGTTCGCCTCTTCCTCCCGCACTTCGATCTGATCGACGACCAACTCTCGATCCTCGGTATCGGTGGACCAGATGGAGCGGCCCGCGCCCCACTGCTCGTGCGCCAGTCGCTGGATACCGCGGCGCCGCAGGGGCCGGAACGCCCGGACGAAGACACCGGCGCCCTTCCGCGCCTCCGCGAGGCCTTCGTTCTGCAGCACGCCGAGGGCCTGGCGCGCGGTCATCCGCGCGACCTCGTACGTGGCCATGAGGTCGTTCTCGCCCGGCAGACGATCGCCCGGACCGTACTCACCCGACCGGATGGCCGCCCTCAGTGCATCGGCGATCCGCTGGTACTTCGGCTGGCGCGTACTGCCCTGGCTGGTCATGAAACCGATCACTCCTTCTCCTCTCTAGACACCCTAGGGCCCGAGGTAGGCCGCCGCACGCAGCAGCGTTGGGACCTACTTCGACTGACATCTCTAGAGATGTATTGACGGATGGGGCGACTTCCGCTGTAGTAGGTGCATCTCTAGAGAGGTCATCCGGTGGGGTGGTCTCGCACGTGAGGAGTGATCTGCATGCCGCAGCGCCGTGATGTGTCCAGCGTTGACGCGGAAGACATCCCCTCGGAGAGGGTCGCGGCCGTAGTCGAGCCCAGCGCCGATCTGCTGGACCGGGCGTTGGTCGGCTGGGAGCGATTCCTCGACACCTTGCAGGGGGCGTCCGATGAGTGAGCAGCGCGAATACGTGCCGCACCGACTGCTGCGCCGTCGCGTCCGAGACATCGCCTCAGGCGTCGAAGGAGAGTTGATGGCCGTGATCAACGAAAATGTCTCGGCCACCGACACCGAGCACTGGATGGAGCTGGCCTACATCCGCGGTGCGTCCGGCCGCGAGTTCACCACCGCGGTGAGCAACATCGAGGCCGCAGACTGATCCGGAGATGGACGCGACGTTTCGGGAGACGAGGCGCAATGCCCAGGCGTGACTACCAGGACGGCCCCGACGCCCCCATAGCGAACAGCCTGTTGCCGGCGGCTTCAGCGGTGGTCGTCGATGACCGCGGTCGGGTGTTGCTGCAGCCTCGCACAGACAACGGAATGTGGGCCGACACGTCTTTACCTACGACGACGGCGAAGTCCGGCAGGAATTCTCGATCTGTCCTCTCGCACGCCCCACCGGTGGCAGCCTCCGGACGTCCGAGGAGTCATTCGAAATCGCGTGGTTCGCTCCCGAAGCCACTGACGACCTTCCGATGGTCCCCAGCATCCGCAAACGCCTCAGCGATTGGCGAGCCGGACAGGGCCCAGCCGTCCGCTGACACTGTCCGGCCACAGACGGATCGCAGCCGCTGAGACGTGCGGAGCGCGTAGCGATCTGTGGCGGCTTATGTCCAGCCCAGGACGGCCGGTAGACGCTGAGACGTGGGAAGCGCGTAGCGATTTCGTGCGCACCGGGACCCCTGCCCGGATATCTGTGATGGGCCCGTCCCTGGTCGGATCGCCCGGCTCGTTCTTTTGGGGTTTCTCGGCTGTCTTCGGGTTTTCGTGGCGGGTCGGTCGGTCAAGGGTGGCCGCAGGCCATCGCGTAGCGACGCGACCGAAGGGAGCGCCCTTGAGGGGCCGGCCCGACGCGGAAGGACGATGAGACTGACGGGAAACCCCACCCGCGCCTCTCTGATCCCGGCCAACCCGAAGCCCCGCCCTCCTCCGAAGCCCCGCCGCCCCTACAAGTAGTCCTCCAGGCGGGCTATTCGGTAGCCCTGTTCCTGGATGCGTTGGAGCATGCGCGTCGTCATCTGGGTTTCCGTCGTGCCCTTGAGTTCGGCGGGGCCGCGGAAGTGGGCCAGGATGATGTCGCCCGGGTGGAGGGCGGAGCCCTCGGCGTACTGGAAGTTGTTGATCTGCATCGACACCCGCCACAGGAGCAGGGACGAGACACCGCACTCCGAGGCTGCCCGGAGGGTGTCGTCGTTGTAGTTGCCGAAGGGCGGGCGGAAGAGCGGCGGGCGCGTGCCGAAGCGCTGTTGCAGGTGGTCCTGCTGGCCGCATATCTCCTTCTTCTGCGCCTCGAAGGAGAGCGTCCGGAGGTTCGGGTGGGTCAGCGTGTGGTTGTTTATCGTGCTGCCGGAGCCGTTGTCGCGCAGCTTCTCGAAGTACCCGTAGTCCGGCGAAGCGACACTGTGCGTCAGGAACATGCTGATCGGCAGCTTGAGGTCGGCCGCCATCTTGAGGAACTCGGGGTCCTTCTCCGCGCCGTCGTCGAAGGTCAGGAAGACGACCTTCTCCCCGGCCGGCACGGGTATTCGGTCTATCACCGGGACCTTGCCGGGGGCCGCCTTCGGGAGCTGCGGCTTCTCGGCGGGCTTCGGCGCGTAGGCGAGCGGGGCCGTCAGGCCCCATTTCCGGTACGCGTCGTCGCCCGCGCCCCCCGGCGCCGGCGTCGCGGGCGCCGACGGCCTGGTGGCGTCGGCGCCCTTCGGGTCCTTGGACGCGGACTCCGTTCCCTGCGTCGTGCGGCCCAGTCGTCCACTGGTGTCCGCGCCGTCCCCGCACCCCGTCAGGGACAGCGCGAGCGCGCCGGCCGCCAGCGTTCCGGCTACGAACCGGCGCGCGTGCTTCACAGATAATCCTCCAGGCGAGCCACGGCATACCCCTTGTCCGTGACGGTCTTCATGACATGACGGATCATGTCAGGCATCGTGCCCTTCCAGTCCTCCTTCCCCCGGAAGTGCGTGAGGATGATGTCACCGGGGTGCAGGTCCCGGTCCCACTCGCGGTAGTCCATGCGGTTCGTGAACGCCTCGGCGTTCCACAGCGGGACGGCCTTGATGCCGCAGGACTTCGCCGCGCGCAGCGTGTCCTGGTTGTAGTTGCCGTACGGCGGCCGGAAGAGGGTCGGCCGCTTGCCGAACTGCTTCTGGATGGTGTCCTGCTGACCGCAGATCTCCTCGCGCTGCTGCTCGTACGACAGGCCGGGCATGTAGCGGTGGTTGATCGTGTGGTTGTTCAGGGTGACGCCCGCGGCCTGCATCTCCTTGAAGTACGGGTAGTTGTCCCGTACGACGTAGTCGCTGAGGAAGGCCGTGTACGGGATCTTCAGCTCCTTCATCATCTTCAGGAACTCGGGATCCTTCTCCGACCCGTCGTCGATCGTCAGGAAGACGACCTTGTCCTCGGTCGGGACGGTGGTGAAGACGTTCGGGTACTCCTCCTGGTCCTCCACCTCGAAGCCGTCGCGCGTGGTGATCTCCGGCTTCTCCTTCGGCGCCGGCGGGGCGGCGAGCGGGGTCTTGCGCAGACCCCACTTCTTCGCCGCGACGACGCGCGCCTGCTGGGCCGCCTTGGCCTTCTCGGCGGCGCTGAGGGCGCCGGCGGCGCCCGCCTCGGCGGCCTTGGCGGCCTTCTCCTTCCCGGCCTTGTCCGGCTCGTCGGATCCGCCGGAGCCGCACGCCGTTCCGAGGGCGGCGACGAGCAGGGCTGCCACGGCCACCCCGAACCGGCTGCGCGGACCCGCCGCGTACCGGTGACCCTGTTGCGAGTTATGTTCCTTTTGTCGTACTAGCTGCATAGCAGCGCATCCTGACACCCGACACACGGCCTTCCCGGAAGACACCGCGAACGCGGTCCGACCTTCCTTCGACTGGCCCACACCGTCCGGGTCCGCCCCGTCGCCGACAATGGACCCGTGACCCCCGAAGACTTCGCCGCCCTCCTCACCCCCGAGGGCCAGGCCCTCCTCGACTCGCTGCGCGCGTACGACCCCGCCCAGGAGCTGGCCGTGGCCACCCGGCTGCGCCGCGAGCACCCCGCCGGGCTGGTCTCCGCCGTGCTCGGGCAGGCCAGGCTGCGGCAGCGCGCGGTGGCGAAGTTCGGCGCCGAGGACGCCTTCCGGATGTACTTCACGCCCGGCGGCGGCGAGATGGCCACCCGCGCGTCCGTGGCCTCGTACCGGGCCGAGCGGCTCGCCGCCCTCGGCGTACGCAGCCTCGCGGACCTGTGCTGCGGCATCGGCGGGGACGCCCTCGCGCTGGCGCGGCTCGGCATCCGGGTGCTCGCGGTGGACCGCGACCCGCTGACGGTCGCCGTCGCGCGGGCCAACGCCGAGGCGCTGGGTCTGGCGGACCTGATCGAGGTCCGGGAGGCGGACGTGACGGAGGTGGACACCTCCGGCTACGACGCCGTCTTCATCGACCCGGCCCGGCGCGGCGGGCGCGGGCGGGTCTTCGACCCGGAGTCGTACTCGCCGCCGCTGTCCTGGGCCGTCGCCACCGCCCGTACGGCGAAGTACGCGGCCGTCAAGATCGCCCCGGGGATCCCGCACGAGGCCGTGCCGGAGGAGGCCGAGGCCGAGTGGATCTCCGACCAGGGGGACGTCAAGGAGGCGGTGCTCTGGTTCGGGACCGCGCCGGGGACCGTGCGCGCCACCCTGCTGCCCGGGCCGCGCGAGCTCCGGACCGCCGATCCGCTGCCCGATCCGCCGGCCGGGCCGGTCGGCCGCTGGCTGTACGAGCCCGACGGCGCCGTCATCCGCGCCCACCTGGTCGCCGAGGTCGCGGAACAGCTGGACGGCCGGCTCATCGACCCGACCATCGCGTACATCACCGCCGACGAGCTGCGCGCGACGCCGTACGCGACCGCGTACGAGATCACGGACGTGCTGCCGTTCGGCCTGAAGAGGCTGAAGGCCCTGCTGCGCGAGCGCGGGGTCGGCATCCTGACCGTGAAGAAGCGCGGCTCGGCGATCGAGCCGGAGGAGCTGCGCAAGAAGGTCAAACCGCAGGGCCCGAACTCCGCGACGGTCTTCCTGACCCGGGTGGCGGGCGCTCCGTCGATGCTGATCGGCCACCCCGCCGTGCCGCCTGCCGTGCCGCCTGCGGCGATGCCCGAGCAGTGACCCCCACGCGGCCCCGGCCGCGCCCCGGCGGCCCCCGGCGCGGCCCGGCTGCGGGCCGAAGCCCGGCGGCGGCCCTTCGGTCAGGCCGGGGGTGGGGTGCGGGTGGTGCGGAGGGCCCAGCGGTAGTGGGCGGCTGCCTTGGCGATGCCCAGGAGGGCGGTGATCCACAGGATCAGGCCGAGGCCCATGTAGTACGTGACCTCGCCGTACGTCTCCTGGCCCGGGCGGGCCGAGACGGCGACGCCGAAGGTCACCCACAGCCCGGCCGCGCCCAGGGCGAGGGAGGCCAGCAGCCAGGTCAGGCTCCGGCCGGGCGCGCGCATCCGGACGTCGGCCTCCGGGTCCCGGCCCGCCTCGGCCCACGCGCACAGCAGCCGCCGCACCTCGCGGTCGCGCCGGGCGCCCCACGCGAACCAGAACCCGGCCGGGACCAGCACGCCCGCGCCCAGGACGAGGAAGACGAGCGCGAGGACGACCGAGACCGGGTCGCCCTGCTCGAAGGCCACCAGGGCCATGCCGACGAAGGACCAGCCGAAGGCGAAGACGGCGGAGACGGCCCAGAGCAGCAGCAACCGCCCGATGCCCAGGCTGCGTTGGCCCAGGTCGTGCAGGAAGCGCGCACGGTCGGCCCGTACGTGGCCCTCGTCCTGCCAGGCGCGCAGGTGCGCGGGCGGCGGCGGAGGCGGCAGGTCACGGCTAGGCATGCACATGACCATAGCCGCAGACCGGGGCCTCACCCGGACCGGGCCGGAGCCGTCAGGCCCCGTCGACCTCCACCGACTCGAACCGCCAGCGGTGCACCGCCCGCGTGATCAAGTCGGCAGCGGGCTCCGGCAGTTCGGGCAGCTCCGCCGACACCCCCTCGGCCGCCTCCCACCAGGTGAGCACGAGCACCCGGTCCTGCGGGGCCCGGAACACCTCGCGGCGCACCGGCTCCCGGGCCAGGACCTGGGCCCGGGCCCACTCCAGGAGTTCGTTGCCCCGGCCGTCGGCGGCCCGGGCCTCCCACATCAGCGCGACGGTGCTCATGAGTAGAGGTTGTCCTTGCTCAGCTCGTGCACGTGGTCGTGGTCATGACCGTGACCGTGGCCGTGCGCATGCCCGTGGCCGGGGCCGTGCCCGTGACCCTCGCCGCCCTCGTGGGACGTCCCCGGCACGTGCGGGTCCGTCACCGGCAGCGAGGAGTCCGCCGACAGGTCCCAGTCGGAGGGGGCCCGGTTCCGCTTGACCATCTCCGCGCCCAGCGCCGCCACCATCGCGCCGTTGTCCGTGCACAGCTTCGGCCGCGGCACCCGCAGGACGATCCCCGCGGCGTCGCACCGCTCCTGCGCGAGCGACCGCAGCCGGGAGTTGGCGGCCACACCGCCGCCGATCATCAGGTGGTCGACGCCCTCGTCCTTGCACGCCCGGATCGCCTTGCGCGTCAGCACGTCCACCACGGCCTCCTGGAAGGACGCCGCGACGTCGCGCACCGGCACCTCCTCGCCCGCGTTCCGCTTCGCCTCGATCCAGCGCGCGACGGCCGTCTTCAGCCCGGAGAAGGAGAAGTCGTACGCCGCGTCGCGCGGCCCCGTCAGCCCGCGCGGGAAGTTGATCGCCTTCGGGTCGCCCTCGCGCGCGAGCCTGTCGATGACCGGGCCGCCGGGGAAGCCCAGCTGGAGCACGCGCGCGATCTTGTCGAAGGCCTCGCCCGCCGCGTCGTCGATGGTCGCGCCCAGCGGCCGTACGTCGGAGGTGATGTCGGGGGCCAGCAGCAGCGAGGAGTGCCCGCCGGAGACGAGCAGCGCCATCGTGGGCTCCGGCAGCGGGCCGTGCTCCAGCTGGTCCACGCAGATGTGCGAGGCCAGGTGGTTCACCCCGTAGAGCGGCTTGCCCAGCGCGTACGCGTACGCCTTGGCCGCCGAGGTGCCCACCAGCAGCGCCCCCGCGAGGCCCGGCCCGGCCGTGACGGCGATGCCGTCGAGGTCGCGGGCGCTGACCCCGGCCTCCTTCAGGGCGCGCTCGATGGTGGGGACCATCGCCTCCAGGTGGGCTCGCGAGGCCACCTCGGGCACGACGCCGCCGAAACGGGCGTGCTCGTCGACGCTCGACGCGATGGCGTCCGCGAGCAGGGTGGTGCCGCGGACGACGCCGACGCCGGTCTCGTCGCAGGACGTCTCGATTCCGAGGACGAGCGGTTCGTCAGCCATTGCTCTCACTGCTCTCAGTTCGTGCTTGTGCGGGGTCGGTCAGTCGCATGACGAGCGCGTCGACGTTGCCGGGCTGGTAGTAGCCGCGCCGGAAGCCGATGGGCTCGAAGCCGAAGCGCTCGTAGAGCTTCTGGGCGCGGGTGTTGTCCACCCGTACCTCCAGCAGCACCTCGGCGCACTCGAACGCGGTGGCGGCCCGCAGCAGGTCGGTCAGGAGCCGGGCGCCGAGCCCGGTCCCCCACTGGTCGCGGGCGGCCGCGATGGTCTGTACGTCGGCCAGGTCGCCGGCGGCGGCCAGCCCGGCGTATCCCACGAGCCGGCCCGAGGCGTCCTCGGCCACGACGTAGCGGCGGGTGGCCTGCGGGCCGCGGGCGTGGGCGAGCTCGGACCAGAACATCCCGGCGGACCAGGCGTCCTCGGGGAACAGCTCGTGCTCCAGTTCCAGCACGGGCGCGATATCCCACCAGCGCATCTCGCGCAGCACGGCATCGGGGACGGGCGTCACTGCGGGGTGACCACCTTGTAGTTCTTGGGCACCTGCGCGTCGGGCCGGCGCAGGTAGAGCGGGGTCGGAGGCAGGAACTCCGCCCCCGCCGCCAGTCGTTCCGCGGCCAGTGCGGCCAGCGCGGCGGCGGACTGGTGCTCGGGGCCGCGCGCGTCCGGGAACACCTCGGGGTACAGGAGCGCGCCCTGGCCCACCGCGGGCACCCCGGCGACCCGCTCGGCGATCTCGGCCGGGCGGTCCACGGCGGGCTCGCCGACGCGCGTGCGCGGGTCCTCGTACCGGGCCCAGTAGACCTCCTTGCGCCGCGCGTCGGTGGCGACGGTGAAGGGGCCCTCGATCCCGGCGGCGCCGGCGGCGTACGCGAGGCCGTCGAGCGTGCACAGCCCGTGCACGGGCACGCCCAGCACGGAGGCGAAGGTGGTGGCGGTGACGAGGCCGACGCGCAGCCCGGTGTAGGGGCCGGGGCCGACCCCGACGACGATGCCGGTGACGGCGTCGAGCTTCACCCCGGCCTCGGCGAGGACCCGGTCCACGGAGGGCAGCAGCAGCTCCCCGTGGCGGCGGGCGTCGACCTGGTCGCACTGGGCGAGGACGGTCTCGCCGTCGTGCAGGGCGACGGTGACGGCGGGCGTGGCGGTATCTACAGCGAGCAGGAGCACGCGAACAGCCTACGACTCCGGCGGCCGCGCCCCTTGCGGCCGGTCGAAAAGGAGGGCGGCTGCTACCTTTCGACCGAGGGATCACTGAGGTATCGGTCGAGCCGTCGGCCGAACTGCCGGTCGAAGCATCGGCCGGGGTGTCGGTCAGCGCGGAGAGGTGGAGCAAGGTGGCACGCAGCAGCTCGGGAATCGTGGCCGGGCTCACCATCGCCGCGGTGGCGGCGGTCGGTTTCCTCGGCTACCAGGCCTCCGCCACGGCGCCGCCGCGCCCCCCGAAGGCGGCCGCGCAGAACCCGGCCCCCGCCCCGAGCCAGGCCGCCGCCAAGCAGGACGCGGCGAAGCCGGTGCCCGTCCCGGAGGGCTCCGGCACCGGGACGCGCGTCGTGTACTCGGTGGGCCAGAAGCGGGTGTGGCTGGTGGGCGACGCCGGGCAGGAGCCGAAGTCGTTCACGGTGATGCCGAGCACGGTGCACCCGAAGGCGGGCAGCTACCTCGTCGGTTCGCGCTCCGGTTCGGTCACCGGCTCGGACGGCGTGCCGATCGAGCACGTCGTGCGGTTCGCCACCGCCGAGGGTGTGGCGGTCGGCTTCAGCGCCCGGCTGGACGGCACGACGCCGGCGCCGGACGCGGCGAAGAAGACCGGCGGGATCCGCATGACGCGCGCCGACGGCGACGCGATGTGGGCCTTCGCGACGATCAACTCGAAGGTCGTCGTCGTTCCCTGACGGCGGCGCCCGACCTTCACCCGTACGTGCGACTCAGGCCGCTTCGGATTCCGGAGCGGCCTCTTCGTGTGCGACGGCGTCCGCTGCCACGCCCGGTACGTGTTCCCGTGCGGGCGGTGTCGAGACGGCGGTGGCGGCCACTCCGGCGGCGAGCAGCATCCGCATGGAGACGACGGACGGGCGGGGATCGCGCTGTGCTCCTGCTGGTGCCGACATGGCTGCCTCCTGGACCCCGGGACACCGAACTTAGGCATACCTAAGAAACTCTCGGTACCATGTCACCACGAGGGCCGCCACCAGCGCAATATCTTGCCGACGAGTTGTCGGGACGTTTACTCCGTGAAGGCGCCGGCCAGGGAGTCCAGCCCGGCCCCGGCGCTCCAGCGCGCCCCGACCCCGCGCACCGCGACCTCGCGCACGTCGTCCAGCACCTCCTCGTGGCCGACCGCGCGCGCGATCACCACGTGCAGCCGGTCGTCGGAGAGCTCCTCCACCTTGCCGTCGCCCCACTCCACGACGACCACGGACTCGGGCAGCGAGACGTCGAGGTCCAGGTCCTCCATCTCGTCCAGCCCGCCGCCCAGGCGGTACGCGTCCACGTGCACCAGCGCCGGCCCACCGGTCAGCGAGGGGTGCACGCGGGCGATCACGAAGGTCGGCGAGGTCACGGCCCCGCGCACGCCCAGGCCCTCGCCCAGGCCGCGGGTGAGCGTGGTCTTGCCCGCGCCCAGCTCACCGGTCAGCAGGACGAGGTCGCCCGGGCGCAGCAGGGCGGCGATCCTGCGGCCCAACTCCTGCATCGCGTCCGGGGAGCCGACGGTGATCCGGGTCTCTGCGCTGTCCTCGGCCTCAGGTGCCGGCGCCTGGCTGCGCTGTGCTTCCAGCGGTACTTCTTCCATGCGCGCCAACGTTAGTCGGTGTGGGGACCGGGACCGCGCCGGTCTGCGCCAGCAGTCCGGTGAGCAGCCGCGTCACGGTCTCCGGGCGCTCCAGCATCATCAGGTGCCCGGTGGACTCCAGGACCACGAGGTCGGCGCCGGGCAGCGCCTCCTTGATGGCCAGGCTGTGCCCCGGCGGGGTGATCATGTCCTTGTCGCCGGCGATGACGGTGACCGGGATGTCGGCGAACAGCCGGAGCGCGCCCGTCTTGTCGTGGGTCTGGAAGGCCGGGTAGAACTCGGCGACCACGTCGATCGGGGTGGCCTCGATGAGCCGCTCGGCGAAGCGCGTGACGCCCGGGTCCACGTCCCGGGAGCCGAACGAGTACATCTTGATCATGCCGGCGAACAGGTCGGCGGTGGCCCGGCGGCCCTTCTCCACCAGCTCCACCTGCGAGCCGAGGGCCTTGAGCACGCCCGGCAGGATCCGGCGCACGGCGCCCACCCCGACGGACGGCAGCCCGTACGTCACCTCGTCGAGGCGGCCGCTGGAGGTGCCGACCAGGGCCACGCCGACCACGCGCTCGCGCACGAGGTCGGGGAACTGCTCGGCGAATCCCATGATGGTCATTCCGCCCATCGAGTGACCCACGAGGATCAGCGGGCCCTCGGGGGCGGCCGCGTCGATGACGGTCTTCAGGTCGCGGCCGAGCTGCTCCATGGTCAGCGGCTCGCCGTCCGCCTGGGCGAGGCCGCGGGCGCTGCGGCCGTGGCTGCGCTGGTCCCAGTAGACCGCGCGGACCATTCCGCGCAGGGCGGCGCGCTGGAAGTGCCAGGAGTCCTGGCTGAGGCAGTAGCCGTGGCAGAAGACGACGGTGGCCGGGGGCGCGGGCTTGCGCCGCAGCCGGCGCCGCTTGCCCTCGTCGGGCACCTCTTCGACCTCGTAGTAGAGCTCGGTGGCGTCCTCGGCCCGGCAGGTGCCCTCGGTGCCGCGCAGGGAGCCGTAGTCCCCGGCGGCGTCGAGGGCCAGGCGCGCCTTCATGCGCATGCCGCGCCCCACGGTGATCCGTTCGACCGCGACACCGGCCGCCGCGCCCGCGGCTATCACGCCGATGGCGGCGCCGGCCCAGCCGGCCTTGCGCCAGTTCTCGCTCACGCCGCCGCCCTCACTCCGCTCGCTCAGCCGCCCAGGTACACCCGGGGCACACGGCCACCGATACGGGTGACGATCTCATACGCGATCGTGTGCGCCGCTTGTGCCCAGTCCTCGGCGGTGGGTTCACCGCGTTCCGCGTCCCCGAAGATGACGGCTTCGTCGCCGACGAGGGCGTGGTCTCCTCCCAAGTCGACCACGAACTGGTCCATGGCGACGCGTCCGGCGACCTGGCGGATCCGGCCGGCGACGAGCACCGGCCCGCGCCCGGAGGCGTTCCGCGGGATGCCGTCGGCGTAGCCGGCCGGGACCAGCGCGAGGTTCGTCTCGGTCCCGGTGACGTAGTGGTGGCCGTAGCTGACCCCGTGCCCGGCGGGGACGGTCTTGACCAGGGCAAGGGAGGCCTTGAGGGTCATCGCGGGCCGCAGGCCCAGCTGGGCCGGGGTGCCGAGCTCGGGCGCGGGCGAGACCCCGTAGAGGGCCAGCCCGCAGCGCACCAGGTCGAAGTGGGACTCGGGCAGGGTGAGGGTGGCCGGCGAGTTGGCGATGTGCCGGACCTCGGGCTCGACGCCCTCCTTCTCGGCGTACGCGAGCATGTCGCGGAAGGCGGCGAGCTGGAGCTGGATGGAGGGGTGGCCGGGCTCGTCGGCGCAGGCGAAGTGCGACCAGACGCCGGTGACCCGGACGGTCCCCTCGGCCTGGGCGGCGACGGCCGCCCCGACCAGGGCCTCCCATTCGGCGGGCTGGCAGCCGTTGCGGCCGAGGCCGGTGTCGGCCTTGAGCTGGATGCGCGCGGTCCGGCCCGCGGCGCGGGCGGCCGCCCGTACCTCGTCGAGGGCCCACATCCCGCTGACGGACACGTCGATGTCGGCCTCGACGGCCTCCCGCCAGGGCCCGCCGGGGGTCCAGAGCCAGCACAGCATCCGGCCCTCGATGCCGGCGGCGCGCAGCGCGAGCGCCTCCTCGGGGGTGGCGGTCCCGAGCCAGGAGGCGCCGGCCTCCTGGGCGGCCTTGGCGCAGGCCGGGGCGCCGTGCCCGTAGGCGTTCGCCTTGACCACGGCCATCAACTCGGCCCGGGGCGCCCGCTCGCGCAGTGCGCGCACGTTCTCCCGTACGGCGTCAAGATCGATCTCGGCGTACACGCGCGTCGGTGTCTCGTTCATCGCCCCCAGTCTCTCAGAACCCCCACGATGCCTTTCAGCCCCGCCACGCCGCTCCGCTGCGCCGCGCCCTTCCGCGCCCGCCGCGCCCCTCCGGCTGCACCGCGCCCTTCCGCGCCCGCCGCGCCCCTCCGGCTGCGCCGCGCCATTCCAGCCCCGCCGGCGTTTGAGGCGGGGGGGGTCCCCCCGGACGGAGTCTGGGGGAGGGTCCGGGGCTGGCCCCGGCAACGGCGCCGCTGCGCGGAGCTGCTCCCCGCCCCGCCCTTTCACCGTTTCTCGGGGCTCCGCCCCGAACCCCGCTCCTCAAACGCCGGAGGGGCTGGAATGGCGCGGCGCCGCGCGTGGTCAGGGGTGGCTGGTGTTGCGCCACGCGGTGGGGAGGGCTTCGGCGACCTCGTGGGCCAGGAGCGGGCCGCCCGTGAGGCGGGCGGCCAGGCCGTGGAGGTACGCCGCCACCGCCCCCGCGTCCGCCCCCGACAGGCCCGCCGCCAGCAACGACCCCGCCAGCCCCGACAGCACGTCCCCGCTGCCCGCGGTCGCCAGCCACGACGTCCCCGTCGGGTTCACCCGGACCGCGCAACCGCCGGAGGCGACCAGCGTCGTCGAGCCCTTCAGCAGGACCGCCGCCCCGTACCCGGCCGCCAGCCTCCGCGCCGCCCCCAGCCGCCCCGCCTCCACCGACTCCCGCGACACCCCGAGCAGCGCCGCCGCCTCCCCCGCGTGCGGGGTCAGCAGGGTCGGGGCCGTCCGGGCCCGCAGCACGTCCGCGTCCAGCCCGCGCAGCCCGTCCGCGTCGACCAGCACCGGTACGTCGCCCGCGAGCAGGTCCGCGACCTCGCCCGCGCGCCCCTCCCCCAGTCCCGGCCCGACCACCCAGGCCTGCACCCGGCCGGGCCCGATCAGCGTCTCCGGGTACCGCGCGAGCACGGCCTCCGCCGCCGGCCCCACGTACCGCACCGCACCCGCACCGCCCCGCAGGGCTCCCGCCACGGCCAGTACGGCCGCCCCCGGGTACTGCGCGGAGCCGGCGGCGATCCCGACCACGCCCCGCCGGTACTTGTCGCTCGCCGCCGTCGGCACCGGCAGCAGCCCCGCGACGTCGGCGTGCTGCAAGGCCTCCACCTGCGGCGACGGCAGCTCCAGCCCGATGTCGACCAGCCGCACCACGCCCGCCCGCGAGGCCCCGGGGTCGATCAGCAGACCGGGCTTGTACGCCCCGAAGGTCACCGTCACATCGGCCGTGACGGCCGGCCCCGCCACCTCGCCGGTGTCCGCGTCCACCCCGCTCGGCAGGTCCACGGCCACCACCGGGACCCCCGGCGGGATCCGTTCCACGAGCGCGGCCGCCGCCGGCCGCAGCCCGCCCCGGCCGCCGATCCCGAGCAGCCCGTCGAGTACGAGGTCCGCGCGGTGCGGGACGGCCTCCTCGACCCGGCCCCCGGCGGCCCGCAGCGCGGCCAGCCCGCCCGCGTGCATCCGTTCGGGGTCCATCGGCACCGCCGTCACCGCGGCCCCGCGCCGGGCGAGCCGCGCCCCGGCGTAGAGCGCGTCGCCCCCGTTGTCGCCGGACCCGACCAGCAGCACGACCCGGGACCCGTACACCCGTCCGAGCAGCCCCGCGCAGACGGCGGCCAGTCCGGCCGCCGCCCGCTGCATCAGGGCGCCTTCGGGCAGCCGGGCCATCAGCTCCCGCTCGGCGGCCCGTACGGTCTCCACGCTGTAAGCAGTACGCATGGCACCAGCCTGCCCCACGGCACGTGCCATCCCCCGGCGATCACCCCTCGGCGATCACCACGGCGGAGGCGACGCCGGCGTCGTGGCTCAGCGAGATGTGCCAGGACTTCACGCCCAGCGCCACCGCCCGCGCCTCCACCGTCCCCGACACCCGCAGCCGCGGCTGCCCGCTGTCCTCCACGTACACCTCGGCGTCGGTCCACAGCATCCCGGCGGGCGCGCCGAGCGCCTTGGCCAGCGCTTCCTTGGCGGCGAACCGCGCGGCGAGCGAGGCGGTCCCGCGCCGCTCACCGCTCGGCAGCGTCAACTCGGTGTCGACGAACAGCCGCTGCGCGAGGCCGGGCGTGCGCTCCAGCGCCGCGCCGAACCGCTCGATCTCCGCCACGTCGATCCCGACGCCGATAATCACGTCTTACAGCTCCAGCCAGGTCACTACTCCACGGTCACGGACTTTGCGAGGTTACGCGGCTGGTCGACCTCGTTCCCGCGCGCCGTCGCCAGTTCGCACGCGAAGACCTGCAAGGGCACCGTCGCCACCAGCGGCTGGAGCAGCGTCGGCGTCGCCGGGATCCGGATCAGGTGGTCGGCGTACGGGACGACCGCCTCGTCGCCCTCCTCCGCGATCACGATGGTCCGCGCCCCGCGCGCCCGGATCTCCTGGATGTTCGACACGATCTTGTCGTGGAGCACGGACCGTCCGCGCGGCGACGGTACGACGACCACCACCGGCAGGTCCTTCTCGATCAGCGCGATCGGCCCGTGCTTGAGCTCGCCCGCCGCGAAGCCCTCGGCGTGCATGTACGCGAGCTCCTTGAGCTTGAGCGCGCCCTCCAGCGCCACCGGATAGCCGACGTGGCGGCCCAGGAACAGCACGGTGTTCTTGTCGGCGAGGGACCGCGCGAGCTGCCGTACCGGCTCCATGGTCTCCAGCACGGTGTCCACCGCCGCGGCGATGTCCGACAGTTCCCGCACCACGGCCCGGATCTCGTCGCCCCACTTCGTCCCCCGCACCTGCCCGAGGTACAGCGCCACGAGGTAGCAGGCGACCAGCTGCGTCAGGAACGCCTTGGTCGAGGCGACGGCCACCTCGGGACCGGCGTGCGTGTAGAGCACGGCGTCCGATTCGCGCGGGATCGTCGACCCGTTCGTGTTGCAGATGGCGAGCACCCTGGCGCCCTGTTCGCGCGCGTGCCGCAGCGCCATCAGGGTGTCCATGGTCTCGCCGGACTGGGAGATCGCGACGACCAGCGTCCGCTGGTCCAGGATCGGGTCGCGGTAGCGGAACTCGCTCGCCAGCTCCGTCTCGCACGGGATGCGGGTCCAGTGCTCGATGGCCAGCTTCGCGATCATGCCCGCGTGGTACGCCGTACCGCAGGCCACGATCACGACCTTGTCGACCTCCCGGAGCACCGAGACGGGGATGCGCACCTCGTCCAGGGTCAGCGAGCCGCTCGCGTCGATCCTGCCCAGGAGGGTGTCGGCGACGGCCTTCGGCTGCTCGGCGATCTCCTTGAGCATGAAGTAGTCGTAGCCGCCCTTCTCTGCCGCGGAGGCGTCCCAGTCCACGTGGTACGCCCGTACGGCCGCGGGCGTGCCGTCGAAGTTGGTCACCGTGACCCCTTCGCGGCGCAGCTCGACGACCTGGTCCTGGCCGAGCTCGATCGCGGACCGGGTGTGGGCGATGAACGCGGCCACGTCCGAGGCGAGGAAGTTCTCGCCCTCTCCGACGCCCACCACCAGGGGGGAGTTGCGGCGCGCGCCGACCACCACGTCCGGCTCGTCGGCGTGCACGGCGACCAGCGTGAAGGCGCCCTGCAGACGCCGGCACACCTGCCGCATGGACTCCGCGAGGTCGCCCGTCGCCGAGAAGTGCTCGGCCAGCAGGTGCGCCACGACCTCGGTGTCCGTGTCGGACTCCAGCCGGTGTCCGCGTTCGGCGAGTTCGGTCCGCAGCTCGGCGAAGTTCTCGATGATGCCGTTGTGCACGACGGCGACCCGCCCCGAGTTGTCGAGGTGCGGGTGGGCGTTGACGTCGGTGGGCCCGCCGTGGGTGGCCCACCGGGTGTGTCCGAGTCCCGTGGAGCCGGCCGGCAGCGGGTGCCCGACCAGTTCCTTCTCCAGATTGACGAGCTTGCCGGCCTTCTTGGCGGCGGCCAGGCTGCCGTCCGAGAGCACGGCGACCCCTGCCGAGTCGTAGCCGCGGTACTCCAGCCGCTTGAGTCCGGCGATGACCACATCGAGCGCAGACTGCGCTCCCACGTAACCCACAATTCCGCACATAGGCCGCAGCGTACGCCGTAGTTGGCCGTCTGCCCCGTAGCCGAACAAGACGAAAACCCCGCCCCGGCGAATGAGCCGGAGCGGGGTTGACGTTCGGTCGGGCAGGGTTCAGCCGAGCTTCTTGGACTGGTCGGCGACCAGCGTCACCGGAGATTCCGCCGTGCCCAGGAGGCTGATGGAGCTGAAGGTGGCGACCGTGGATCCGCTGCGCAGGACCGTGAGCAGGATGGTGGCCTTGTCGCCGTCCTCCAGGTCCGCCGTGAGGACGAGGCTGACGGCCTCCTCGCCGGAGGTGACGGGGGCGCCGGTGCCGCGCTGGACGCTCTCGTACTTGGTGCTCTCCCCCTGGGAGGTGCTGTTGAAGCCGCCCGCGCACGCCTGGCCCGCCGCCTTCACGGAGGCCAGCACCTCCTGCGCGCCCTTGTCGTCGTAGGAGGTGAGGCCGACCATCGTCACGGTGGTGCCGATGGCGTTCTTGATCGCCTCGGCCTTCTCCTCCGCCGAGGCGTTCGGGCCCGCTTCCTTCGGCTTGGCGCCCAGGGCGGTCCGCGCGACGCCGGTCGGCGCGCCGACCTTCTGCAGGGCCTGGCTCTGGACCAGGACCTTGCACTCGGGCTTGTCGGTGGTGACCGACGCCTTGTCGACGTCTGCCAGCTTGGCGGCCGCCTCGGGCTGCAGGAGGAACCCGGGCGCCTCGGCCTGCGTGATCAGCAGGGCGGTCAGCTCCGCGTCCGTCTTGCCCTTGACGGCCGCTGCCGTCGAAGGCGCCGGGGCGCCGATGGTCGGCTTGTCGTCCGCCTTGCCGTCCTTGTCGGAGCCGCAGGCGGTGGCCAGCAGGGCCAGGGACACCGCGGACGCGGTCAGGACGGTACGACGGACAAGAGCGGTACGCACGAAAGATCTCCCCCATGGAGCAAACGACATCAGGGCAGCGCGATGGTCGACAGCGCTGCGGCGATCAACAATGTACGGGGCGTTCGATCAACAGACCGGGGATTTCCGCATGGGCCCCTGATCGTGATCGGGGCGAGACTCCCTTTGTCCCGAATCGAGACCGGTCCCGCCACAACCCCCGCCCCGGCCCTCCTGCGGCCCCCGCGCACGTGACCGACCACACCACCCACAAGCGCCCCCGAGCCCCGACAATGGCGGTGTGATCACTTCGCCGCCACGAAGCAGCACGCCGGACGACGCAACGGAGCGACGCGGCCGGGAGGGGCATCCCGCGCGCCCCGCCCACCGCCGGGGCCCCGAGGCCTCGCCGTACGTCGACCTCACCCGGGCCGAGTGGAGCGCCCTGCGCGAGCGGACCCCGCTGCCGCTGACCGCCGACGAGGTGGAGCGGCTGCGCGGCCTCGGCGACGTCATCGACCTCGACGAGGTCCGCGACGTGTACCTGCCGCTCTCCCGCCTCCTGAACCTCTACGTCGGCGCCACCAGCAACCTCCGCGGCACCCTGAACACCTTCCTCGGGGACGCGGGCAACGGGCACGGCGCCCAGCAGGGCACGCCCTTCGTCATAGGGGTCGCCGGTTCGGTCGCCGTCGGCAAGTCCACCGTCGCCCGCCTCCTCCAGGCCCTGCTCGCCCGCTGGCCCGAGCACCCACGCGTGGAGCTGGTCACCACCGACGGGTTCCTGTACCCGATGAAGGAGCTCCAGCGGCGCGGCCTCACCTCCCGCAAGGGCTTCCCGGAGTCCTACGACCGCCGCGCGCTCACCCGTTTCGTCGCCGACATCAAGGCCGGAAAGGACGAGGTCAGGGCCCCGGTCTACTCGCACCTGATCTACGACATCGTCCCCGGCGAGGAGCTCGTCGTCCGCCGCCCGGACATCCTCATCGTCGAGGGCCTCAACGTGCTCCAGCCGGCCCTCCCCGGCACGGACGGCCGCACCCGCGTCGCCCTCGCCGACTACTTCGACTTCAGCGTGTACGTGGACGCGCGCCCCGAGGACATCGAGCGCTGGTACCTCAACCGCTTCCGGAAGCTGCGGGAGACCGCCTTCCAGAATCCCTTCTCCTACTTCCGCAAGTACACCCAGGTCTCCGAGGAGGAGGCCCTGGACTACGCGCAGACGATGTGGCGGACGATCAACAAGCCCAACCTGCTGGAGAACGTGGCGCCCACCCGCGGCCGCGCCACCCTCGTCGTCCGCAAGGGTCCGGACCACAAGGTGCAGAAGCTGAGCCTCCGCAAGCTCTAGACGACCTGCCCTCGCGGGCCGGAAACGGCGGTGGCGCACCCGGTACGACCGGATGACCCGGCCCCGGGTGCGCCACGCACCTGAAGACTGCCCGCGACTAGCCGAGCGCCGACTTCACGACGTCCGCGAGGCGGCCGGCGATCGCGCGGGCCTGCTCGATGTCTGCGGCCTCAACCATCACCCGTACGAGCGGCTCCGTACCGGACGGACGGAGCAGCACGCGTCCGGTGGTGCCCAGCTCGCGCTCGGCGTCGGCCACGGCCGCCGCCAGCTCCGCGGAGGTGGTGACCCGGGACCTGTCCACGTCGGGGACGTTGACCAGCACCTGCGGCAGCCGCTGCATGACGCCCGCCAGTTCGGCGAGGGACTTGCCGGTGGCCGCGACCCGCGCCGCCAGCAGCAGGCCGGTCAGCGTGCCGTCACCGGTCGTCGCGTGGTCGAGGATGATCACGTGGCCGGACTGCTCGCCGCCGAGCGCGTAGCCGTGCTCCTTCATCGACTCCAGCACGTAGCGGTCGCCGACACCGGTCTGCACGACCTGGATGCCCTCGCCCTCCATGGCCAGCTTGAAGCCCAGGTTGGACATCACGGTGCCGACCACGGTGTTCTCGCGCAGCTGGCCGGCCTCGCGCATGGCCAGCGCCAGCACCGCGAGGATCTGGTCGCCGTCGATCTCCGCGCCGGAGCCGTCCACGGCGAGGCAGCGGTCGGCGTCACCGTCGTGCGCGATGCCGAGGTCGGCGCCGTGCTCGACGACGGCGGCCTTGAGC
This sequence comes from Streptomyces sp. NPDC001513, assembly GCF_042894695.1. NCBI lineage: Bacteria > Bacillati > Actinomycetota > Actinomycetes > Kitasatosporales > Streptomycetaceae > Streptomyces > Streptomyces sp. NPDC001513. Next base: position 335,325 of record NZ_JBIAVU010000006.1, on the reverse strand, counting down.
AGGCCGAGGTGGGTGGAGCCGCAGCCGTCGTTGATGTTCAGGCCGTCCGGCTCGGCGCCGATCGTGATGATCTCCGCGCCGGCCCGGGCGAAGGCCTCGGGCGAGACGTAGGCGGCCGCGCCGTGGGCCTCGTCCAGGACGATCTTCAGTCCGTCGAGGCGGTTGGGGAGGACCCCGATGAGGTGGGCGACGTACTTCTCGAAGCCCTCGGTGTAGTCGGAGACCCGGCCGACGCCGGAGCCGGTCGGCCGGTCCCACGGGGCGCCGGTGCGGTGCTCCTCGTAGACGGACTCGATGCGGTCCTCCAGCTCGTCGGCGAGCTTGTGGCCGCCGCGCGCGAAGAACTTGACGCCGTTGTCCGGCATGGCGTTGTGGCTGGCGGAGAGCATCACGCCGAGGTCGGCACCCAGCGCACCGGTGAGATACGCCACCGCCGGGGTGGGCAGCACACCGACGCGCAGGACGTCCACGCCCGCGCTCGCGAGGCCGGCCACGACCGCGGCCTCGAGGAATTCGCCGGAGGCCCGGGGGTCCCGGCCGACCACGGCCGTCGCCCGGTGGCCCGCGAAGGTGCCCGCCTCGGCCAGTACGTGGGCAGCCGCCACGGAGAGGCCGAGCGCGAGCTCCGCCGTCAGATCCGCGTTGGCAACGCCGCGTACACCGTCCGTCCCGAAGAGTCGTCCCACTGTTGTCCTCCCGAGTTTCCGCATCGCATTGTGACCGCTTGTGACAGGTATTTGCCGCTTGTGGCGGTAAACGAACCGCCCCGACAGCACAGAGAGTGCTGCCGGGGCGGTTTCGTTGCAGAACAGCAGGCGCAGATTAACGCTTGCTGTACTGCGGAGCCTTACGGGCCTTCTTGAGACCGGCCTTCTTGCGCTCGACCGCACGGTCGTCGCGGGAGAGGAAGCCGGCCTTCTTCAGCGCCGGGCGGTTGTTGTCCACGTCCGCCTCGTTCAGCGCACGGGCCACGCCGAGGCGCAGGGCGCCGGCCTGACCGGACACGCCGCCACCCGAGATGCGGGCGATGACGTCGTAGCGGTTGTCGAGCTCGAGCAGCTTGAACGGCTCGTTGACTTCCTGCTGGTGCACCTTGTTGGGGAAGTAGTCCTCAAGGGTGCGACCGTTGATCTTCCACTTGCCGGTGCCCGGAACGATCCGGACGCGGGCGATGGCGTTCTTGCGACGGCCCAGGCCGGCGGCCGGCTGGGGGTCGCCGAAGCGGCCGGCAAGGGACTCGGAGGTGTAGTCGCCCTCGACGACAACCTCGGACTCGCTGGTGTACTCCTCGACGTTGCCCTCGAACTCTTCGACGGTCGTCTCGGCGGTGGTCTCGGCCACGATGCTCCTCAGAATTTTCTACGTCTTAGGGGGTGGCCGGAACTACTGCGCGACCTGGGTGATCTCGAACGGCACCGGCTGCTGGGCAGCGTGGGGGTGCTGGTCGCCCGAGTAGACCTTCAGCTTCGAGAGCATCTGACGGCCCAGGGTGTTCTTGGGGAGCATGCCCTTGATGGCCTTCTCGACGGCCTTCTCCGGGTTGTTCGCCAGGAGGTCGTCGTAGCGCACCGAGCGGAGACCGCCCGGGTAGCCGGAGTGGCGGTACGCCATCTTCTGGGTCGCCTTGTTGCCGGACAGGTGAACCTTGTCGGCGTTGACGATGATGACGAAGTCGCCCATGTCCATGTGGGGGGCGTAGGTCGGCTTGTGCTTACCCCGCAGGAGGGCAGCGACCTGGGTCGCCAGACGGCCGAGGACAACGTCCTGGGCGTCGATGACGAGCCACTGGCGCGAGATGTCGCCGGGCTTGGGGCTGAACGTACGCACGCGTATGCCTTCGCTTCTTCAGTGGTGGTATCCCAAGGGCGCAAGCCCCACGGGAAGGTCCTGACAGGGTCACCACGGACGATCACGACAGCCCTCGTTCACATCGGGGACGCAACCCGTGTGAACCGCTGGTCATCGGTCCGGTGGACCGGCGCAAGGCCCTTTCACGTGAGAATGAGAAAGCCAATACGCATAACAAACCAGCAGGATACCCAAGCAGACCCATACGGGTCAAAACGCGGTCCGCGATGCCGATTCTGCTGGCGTCGCGGCGCACTCCGGTTCGGTCCTGGGTGGGGACCCCGCAGTTGTTACGGGCACCAGAGTAACCCGACCGGAGCCCAGCGCACGACGCGCCAGCAGAAACACGAGCCCGCACAGGGTGGCGCAGTCCTTGAAGGCGCGCCGCTTGTGGGCCAGCTCCGAGGGCCACGGGATCAGGGCCACCTGGGGCGTCAACGCCAGCCAGAACCAGGGCGATCGGGGCATCGAGCCAGGCCGCACCGCCGAGGCCAGCAGCAGCGGAAGCACCACCAGAAGGTAGTGGTCGAAGGACGGCCGCGACACCAGGAATGCGGCGAGCATCACCAGACAGGCGGTCTCCACCAGCCGCAGCTCACCCCCGTCGACCTCGTCCGGTCTGCGCCACCGCACCCAGACCGCCCACAGACCGGCCGCGGCCCCCGCGAACGCGAACAGCACCGCGATCGGCTCCGGCACCCCCAGCCGCGGCAGCACCGCGATCGGCGAGGCGTCCCAGGGCAGCGCGTACGCGTCCTGTCCCTGGAGCAGGAAGGGCAGGGTCTTGGTGAAGAACAGCGACGGGCTCGGCATCATCAGCGCGCCGGCCAGCGAGAGCCCCACCGGCACCAGCACGGCCGCGGCCAGCCCCCGCCACTGCCGGGCGAGCAGGAACAGCAGCCCGATCGGCACCAGCATCGGCTTGCACGCGATCGCCAGCCCGACCACCAGCCCGGCCGCCGCCCACGACCGCCGGTGCGCGAGCAGCAGGGCCACCGGCAGCGCGGCCGCCGAGATGGCGGTCCAGTTGCCGATCAGCACGAGGTTCACGTACGGCTTGTAGACGAGGGCGAACACCGCGAAACCGCCGACCGCGAAGCGCGAGCGCAGCGGCACCGAGAACATCCGCAGCGCCGCCAGCCAGCCCACGCCCAGCAGCCCCGACATCCCGACCGGCAGGACCCACTGCAGCACCGTCCGCGGCAGCAGGGCCTCCGGAACCGCCATGATCACGGCGCTGGGGAGGTAGAGGAAGCGCTTGTCCTCGTACGGGGACCCGCCCGCGAGCAGCGTCTGCGCCGCCTTGACCACGAAGGCGTTGTCCGAGCCCCAGTTCGTGCGCAGGCTCGTGGAGACGGCGACCCCGAGGAGCACCGCGAGGGAGAGCACCTGCCAGGGCCGGGAGGCCGGCCGCAGCAGCCAGTCGATCAGCCGGCTCCCCGACGCCGGCGTTCCGGAGGTCTGGTTCTCCCACTTCATCAGCCAGATGCTAGGCCGCAGCCCCACGACGCCTGCCCCTCACTCATCCGAGGGGGTGACGGTAGCCCCCTAGCGCTTGCGTTCGACTCTACGTTCGTCCCAGACGGGTTCCTGAGTCTCCCGCACAACACCGTCCGAACCGAAGACCAGGTAACGGTCAAATGTGCGCGCGAACCAGCGATCGTGCGTGACGCACAGCACAGTCCCCTCGTACGCCTCCAGGCCCTCCTGGAGCGCCTCCGCGGACTCCAGGTCCAGGTTGTCCGTCGGCTCGTCCAGCAGCAGCGCCGTGGTCCCCGCCAGCTCCAGCAGCAGGATCTGGAAGCGGGCCTGCTGGCCGCCCGAGAGCTTCTCGAACGGCTGGTCGCCCTGGCGCTCCAGCTCGTACCGGCGCAGGGCCCCCATCGCCTGGCCCAGGGGCTTGGCCGCCTCCGTCCACAGGATGTCGACGAGGGTGCGGCCGAACAGCTCGGGGTGCGCGTGCGTCTGCGCGAAGTGGCCGGGAACCACCCGCGCGCCCAGCTTCCACGTGCCCGTGTGCTTGACGTCCTCGCCCGCCATCAGCCGCAGGAAGTGCGACTTGCCGGAGCCGTTCGAGCCCAGTACGGCGACCCGCTCCCCGTAGAAAACCTCCAGCGAGAAGGGCTTCATCAGCCCCGTGAGCTCCAGGTTCTCCACGGTCAGCGCGCGCACGCCGGTACGCCCGCCCTTGAGCCGCATCTTGATGTCCTGCTCCCGCGGCGGCTCCGGCGGCGGGCCGGCCTCCTCGAACTTCTGGAAGCGGGTCTGCATCGCCCGGTACCGCGAGGCCATGTCGGGGCTGCTCGCGGCCTGGTTGCGCAGCCGCAGCACCAGGGCCCTGAGCCGGGCGTGCTCCTCGTCCCAGCGCCGCTTGAGCTCCTCGAAGCGCGCGAAGCGCTCCTTGCGGGCGTCGTGGTAGGTGTCGAAGCCCGCGCCGTGCACCCAGACGTCGGAGCCCATCGGGCTCGCCTCCAGGCTGATGATCTTCTCGGCGGCCCGGGTCAGCAGCTCCCGGTCGTGCGAGACGAACAGCACCGTCTTGCGGGTCGCCTTGAGCTGGTCCTCCAGCCACCGCTTGCCAGGGACGTCGAGGTAGTTGTCCGGCTCGTCGAGCAGCAGCACCTCGTCCGGCCCGCGCAGCAGCGCCTCCAGCACGAGCCGCTTCTGCTCACCGCCCGACAGCGTGCGCACCTCGCGGAACTGCGCGGTGTCGTACGGGATCGCCAGCGCGGCCATGGTGCAGACGTCCCACAGGGTCTCCGCCTCGTAGCCCTGGACGTCCGCCCAGTCGCTCAGCGCCTGCGCGTACGCCATCTGCGCGGCCTCGTCGTCCACGGTGAGGATCCGCTGCTCGGCCCGGTCCACGGCCTTGGCGGCCTCCCGGATCCGCGGCTGGGCCACCGACACCAGGAGGTCCCGCACGGTCGTCTCGTCCCGCACCGAACCCACGAACTGCGACATCACGCCGAGACCGCCGGAGACGGTCACACCGCCGCCGTGCGGCTGGAGCTCCCCGGAGATCATCTTCAGCAGGGTGGTCTTGCCGGCCCCGTTCGCCCCGACCAGGGCGACCACCGACCCCTCCCCCACCCGGAAGGAGACGTCGGGGAGCAGGACCCGCCCGTCGGGAAGGTAGTACTCCAAATGGCTGGCTTCGAGATGTCCCATGCCCGGCATTCTCCCGGTCCGGCGCCGATCCACCCAACCGGTTTGGCCGGCGCTCAGCAGCAGCCGGCTCCGGGGAGGGTGCGCAGGTTGCGGGCTTCCTTGCTGCGGGCGGCCAGCAGCTCGTCCGCCGGGTAGCCGACCTCCTCCAGGGTCAGCCCGTGCGGCTTGACCACGTGCACCGAGGAGTCCCGTACGCCGGCGGCCAGCACCTTGCCCGGCCAGTCGGTGGGCCGGTGCCCGTCGCCGACGTGCAGCAGGGCGCCCACCAGCGAGCGGACCATGTTGTGGCAGAAGGCGTCGGCGCGGACGGTCGCGGTGACGATCCCGTCCTCGGCGCGCTCCCAGCTGAGCTGCTGGAGCGTACGGATGGTCGTGGCGCCCTCGCGCTTCTTGCAGTACGCGGCGAAGTCGTGCTCGCCGAGCAGCGCGGCGGCGGCCTCGTTCATGGCGTCCACGTCGAGGGGCCACTGGTGCCACAGCACGTGGCCGCGGCGCAGCGGGTCGACGCCGCCCTGGTGGTCGCCGACGCGGTACGCGTAGCGGCGCCAGATGGCCGAGAAGCGCGCGTTGAAGCCCTCGGGGGCCTCCGCGACCTTCCACACCCGTACGTCGTGCGGCAGCCGCCCCGCGAGGCGGCGCAGCAGCTTGTTGTGGTGCTCGGCCCACACCTCCTCGGCGAGGTCGAACTGGGCGACCTGCCCGCGGGCGTGCACGCCCGCGTCGGTGCGCCCGGCCACGGTCAGCTCGACCGGCTCGGACAGCCGCATCACGGTCTGCAGGGCCGACTCCAGCTCGCCCTGGACGGTGCGCAGCACGCGCTGCTTCGCCCAGCCGGAGAAGTCCTTGCCGTCGTAGCTCAGGTCCAGCCGCACCCGGACGTGCCCGGGCTCCACCTCGTCACTCACGTGACCGATCCTCTCAGAGTCACCGCAATGCAGAACGGGCCCGCCCCCGGAAGGGGCGGGCCCGTTCAGAGCCGATCAAGCAAGCGTGATCCCGAGGGATCAGGCCTCCTTGGTCTCCTCGGCGGGGGTCTCGACAGCCTCCGCCTCCTTGACCGCGCGCTTGGTGGCGGCCTCGGCCTCACCAGTGGCCTGCTGGGCGACCGTGAGGGCCTCGACCAGCTCGATCACGGCCATCGGGGCGTTGTCGCCACGACGGTTGCCGATCTTGGTGATGCGCGTGTAACCACCGGGGCGGTTCTCGTAGCGCGGGGCGATCTCGGTGAACAGCGTGTGCACGATGCTCTTGTCCGTGATCGTCTGCAGCACCAGGCGACGGTTGTGGATGTCGCCCTTCTTGGCCTTGGTGACCAGACGCTCGGCGTAGGGACGCAGGCGGCGGGCCTTGGCCTCGGTGGTGGTGATGCGGCCGTGCTCGAAGAGCGCCTTCGCGAGGTTCGCGAGGAGGTGCTTCTCGTGCGCGGCGGAGCCGCCCAGGCGGGCACCCTTTGCGGGACGCGGCATTGTTACTCCTTCAAATCTGCACCGGCCGTGTCAGGTACCGGAGTCAGTTCCCTCAAGCGGTCGCGAGAGGGTGGTGTGGGGGGCGCGAGCCCCCCACAAGCTTTCTAGTACTGCTCGGTCTCGACGAAACCGGCGTCCGCGTCGTCGTCTGCGCCGAAGGCGTCGGCGGCGGCGGTCGGGTCGAATCCGGGCGGGCTGTCCTTGAGGGCCAGGCCCATGCCGGCCAGCTTCGCCTTGACCTCGTCGATCGACTTCGCACCGAAGTTGCGGATGTCGAGCAGGTCGGCCTCGGAGCGGGCGACGAGCTCACCCACGGAGTGGATGCCCTCGCGCTTGAGGCAGTTGTACGACCGAACGGTGAGCTCCAGCTCCTCGATCGGCAGCGCAAGATCGGCGGCCAGGGCGGCGTCCGTGGGGGACGGGCCCATGTCGATGCCCTCGGCGTCGATGTTGAGCTCGCGCGCCAGACCGAACAGCTCGACCAGGGTCTTGCCGGCGGACGCCATGGCGTCGCGCGGGCGCATGGCCTGCTTGGTCTCGACGTCGACGATCAGCTTGTCGAAGTCGGTGCGCTGCTCGACTCGGGTCGCCTCGACCTTGTAGGTGACCTTGAGGACCGGGCTGTAGATGGAGTCGATCGGGATGCGACCGATCTCCTGGCCCAGCTGCTTGTTCTGGACGGCGGAGACGTAGCCGCGACCGCGCTCGACGGTCAGCTCCATCTCCAGCTTGCCCTTGCCGTTGAGCGTGGCGAGGACCAGGTCCGGGTTGTGCACCTCGACACCGGCCGGGGGCGCGATGTCAGCGGCGGTGACCAGGCCGGGACCCTGCTTGCGCAGGTACATCACGACCGGCTCGTCGTGCTCCGAGGAGACGACCAGCTGCTTGATGTTCAGGATGATGTCGGTGACGTCTTCCTTCACACCCGGCACGGTGGTGAACTCGTGCAGGACGCCGTCCACGCGGATGCTGGTGACAGCGGCACCCGGGATCGAGGACAGGAGCGTACGGCGCAGGGAGTTGCCGAGGGTGTAGCCGAAGCCCGGCTCCAGCGGCTCGATCACGAACCGCGAGCGGTACTCGTCGACGACCTCTTCGGTCAGCGAAGGACGCTGAGCGATAAGCATGTCTGTGTTCCTTCATTCGTGGACGCCCACTATTTGACGCCCGACGGGATGCCGTACCGAGGTACGGCTACTGCAAGGGTACGGGCGGTACGTCCCCCGAAGGGGTCGTACCGCCCGGACACTCAAGAACGCACAGGTGCGTCCGCTGCGTCAGACGCGGCGGCGCTTCGGCGGGCGGCAGCCGTTGTGCGGGGTGGGGGTGACGTCCTGGATCGAGCCGACCTCGAGGCCGGTGGCCTGGAGGGAGCGGATCGCGGTCTCGCGGCCGGAGCCGGGACCCTTGACGAAGACGTCAACCTTGCGCATGCCGTGCTCCTGCGCGCGGCGGGCGGCCGACTCGGCGGCCATCTGCGCGGCGAAGGGGGTGGACTTGCGCGAGCCCTTGAAGCCGACGTGGCCGGCGGAGGCCCAGGAGATCACGTTGCCCGAGGGGTCGGTGATCGAAACGATGGTGTTGTTGAACGTGCTCTTGATGTGGGCGTGCCCGTGAGCGACGTTCTTCTTTTCCTTGCGGCGCACCTTCTTGGCAGCGCCCTGACGACCCTTGGGGGGCATCTAAATCTCCTACGGGAGGTGGTCGGTCCTACAGCGCAAGACCGCTGAACAGGACTACTTCTTGCCCGGCTTCTTCTTACCGGCGATCGCGCGACGCGGACCCTTGCGGGTACGGGCGTTCGTGCTGGTGCGCTGACCGTGCACCGGGAGGCCGCGACGGTGGCGGATACCCTGGTAGCACTGGATCTCGACCTTGCGACGGATGTCGGCCTGGATCTCGCGGCGGAGGTCACCCTCGGTGCGGAGGTTGGCGTCCACGTACTCGCGGATCTTGACCAGGTCCTCTTCGGCCAGGTCACGAACGCGGGTGTTCGGGTTCACACCGGTGGCCGCAAGGATTTCCTTGGACCGGGTGCGACCGACACCGAAGACGTAGGTGAGTGCGATCTCCACGCGCTTTTCGCGCGGGATGTCAACACCGGAAACGCGTGCCATTCAATGGCTCCTGTGTGTTCGGGGGTCTTCAGCAGAATCAACCCCGACCGCCGACCACACCTGAATGGGTGGTGGTACGTCCGGGTCCCCGGCCCCCGCCGGAGGTGCCGCCGGCCCCTTGCAGGGCTGGGCGGATTCTGCGTATGTACGTTTTCTTACGTCGCGCGAAGAACTGCGTTAAGGCAGGTCGGTCGGCGTGCGTCAGCCCTGGCGCTGCTTGTGGCGCAGGTTGTCGCAGATGACCATGACCCGGCCGTGACGGCGGATCACCTTGCACTTGTCGCAGATCTTCTTGACGCTCGGCTTGACCTTCATGTTGGTGAGGTTCTCCGGGTCAGTGCCACCACCCGCACCGGGACAAGACGCCCAGGCAGGAGTGAGGACAAGATCTACTTGTATCGGTAGACGATCCGGCCACGCGTCAGGTCGTACGGAGACAGCTCCACGACGACCCGGTCATCCGGGAGGATGCGGATGTAGTGCATGCGCATCTTGCCGCTGATGTGCGCGAGGACCTTGTGACCGTTCTGCAGTTCCACCTTGAACATCGCGTTCGGGAGGGACTCGATCACGGTGCCCTCGATTTCGATGGCACCTTGCTTCTTGGCCACGCTTCGCCCTTCGAATCGGCTACCTTGATCGACTCTGTGCGCCACGCTTGCAGGCATGGATGTGCACGAGAGCCGACGAGTCAGTCTACGTCAGGGCACCCAGAAAGACGAATCCGGAAAGTTTGCCCCAGAGTGTAGATCATTACGCCAGAGGGTCCGGAGCCGTGGTGACCCCGTACTCCGCCAGCTTCGCCTTGCCGCAGTCCGGGCTGGTCAGAACGATGGGACCGGCCTCCGTCAGGGCGATGGAGTGCTCCCAGTGCGAGGACCAGGTCCCGTCCGTCGTGATGACCGTCCAGTCGTCCGCCAGTACCTCCGTCTGGGCGGTGCCCAGGGAGATCATCGGCTCGATCGCCAGGCAGACGCCCGGGACCAGCTTGATCCCCTTGCCCCGCTTGCGCGAGACGTAGTTCAGCAGGTGGGGGTCCATGTGCATCTCGGACCCGATGCCGTGGCCGCCGTAGTCCTCGATGATCCCGAACCTGCCGAGGCTGTGGTCACCGGTGGCGGGACGCGGCTGGCGCTTGATGTACGTCTCGATCGCCTTGGAGATGTCCACGAGGCGGTTGCCGAGCTTCATGGCCGCGATGCCGGCCCACATGGACTCCTCGGTCACCCGGGAGAGCTCCAGGAGCTCAGGGGCGTGCCCAGTGCCCACGAAGGCGGTGTACGCGGCGTCGCCGTGCCAGCCGTCGATGATGGCGCCGGCGTCGATCGAGATGATGTCGCCGTCCTTGAGGACCGTCTTGTCGTCCGGGATGCCGTGGACGACGACCTCGTTCACCGAGGTGCAGATGGTCGCGGGGAAGCCGCCGTAGCCGAGGAAGTTCGACTTGGCGCCGGCGTCCGCGATCACCTTGCGGGCCACCATGTCCAGATCCCGCGTCGTGGCGCCGGGAACGGCCGCCTCACGGGTCGCCGCGTGGATCGCGGCGACGACCAGCCCTGCCTCGCGCATCTTCGCGATCTGCTCGGGGGTCTTGATCTGGACCATGAAAAACGCCTTCCAGCCTCGGTACGGGTCTTCTCAACAGTACGGCCGCGATGCCCTGGGGACACCGCGGCCGTTCTTGTACTACGGGGGTACTACTTGGGGAGGGCGTCCATCGCGCGCTTGGTGACGTCCGCGACCTCACCGAGGGCCGGGATGGTCACCAGCAGGCCCTGGCCCTTGTAGTAGTCGATGATCGGCTCGGTCTGCGTGTGGTAGACCTCCAGCCGGTTGCGCACCGTGGCCTCGGAGTCGTCACCGCGCTGGTACAGCTCGCCACCGCAGGTGTCGCAGACACCCTCGGCCTTCGGCGCGGCGTACGCGACGTGGAAGACGTGCGAGGAGTCGTTACGGCAGATCCGGCGACCGGCGATCCGCTTGACGACCTCGTCCTCCTCGACCTCCAGGTCGAGGACGGCGTCGAGCTTCATGCCCTCCGCCTTCAGCATCACGTCGAGGGCCTCGGCCTGCGACACGTTGCGCGGGAACCCGTCGAGCAGGAAGCCGCCCACGGCGTCGGGCTGCTCCATCCGGTCCTTCGCCATGCCGATGGTCACCTCGTCGGGGACCAGGTCGCCGGCGTCCATGTACGCCTTCGCCTGCTTGCCCAGCTCGGTGCCCTGGCTGATGTTGGCCCGGAACAGGTCGCCCGTGGAGATGTGCGGGATCGACAGGTTCTTGGCGAGGAACGCGGCCTGCGTTCCCTTGCCCGCACCGGGCGGTCCGACGAGGACGATTCGCATCAGCGGAGGAACCCTTCGTAATTACGCTGCTGGAGCTGGCTCTCGATCTGCTTCACGGTTTCCAGACCCACACCCACGATGATCAGGATGCTCGTCCCGCCGAACGGGAAGTTCTGGTTCGCTCCGAAGCCGGCCAACGCCATCGTCGGCACAAGAGCGATGAGACCCAGGTACAGCGACCCCGGCCAGGTGATCCGGTTGAGCACGTAGCTCAGGTACTCGGCGGTGGGTCGACCGGCACGAATACCCGGGATGAACCCACCATACTTCTTCATGTTGTCTGCAACTTCCTCGGGGTTGAACGAGATCGCCACGTAGAAGAACGCGAAGAAGACGATCAGGAGGAAGTAGGTCGCGATGTAGTACGGGTGGTCGCCCTTGACGAAGTGCTTCTGGATCCAGGTGGCCCAGCCCGCGGTCGAGCCGCTGAACTGGACGATCAGTGCCGGGATGTAGAGCAGCGACGAGGCGAAGATGACGGGGATGATGCCCGCCTGGTTCACCTTGAGCGGGATGTAGGTCGAGGTACCGCCGTAGGCACGGCGGCCGATCATGCGCTTCGCGTACTGGACCGGGATCCGGCGCTGCGCCTGCTCGACGAAGACCACCAGACACACCATCGCGAGGCCGACCAGGATGACGACGCCGAACTCGACCCAGCCATCGGCGATCTTGCCCTGGAGCTTGATCTGCCACATGGCGCCGATGAAGCCGGCGGCGATCGAGATGAACATGAGGATCGACATGCCGTTGCCGATGCCGCGGTCGGTGATGAGCTCACCGAGCCACATGACGACGCAGGTACCGGCGGTCATGGTGACCACCATGACGACCGTGGTGAAGATCGACCGGTCGGGAACGATCTGGCTGGCGACCTGGCAGCCCTGGAACAGGGCCCCCGTGCGGGCGGTGGCGACGAGGCCGGTGCCCTGCAGGATCGCGAGCGCGACCGTCAGATAGCGCGTGTACTGAGTGATCTTCGCCGTGCCGGACTGACCCTCTTTTTTGAGGGTCTCCAGCTTCGGGATGACCACGGTCAGCAGCTGCAGAATGATGCTCGCCGTGATGTACGGCATGATGCCGAGCGCGAAGATCGTGATCTGCAGCAGCGCACCGCCGCTGAACATGTTGACCAGACCGAACAGCCCATTGCTGCTGCCTGCCTGCTCAACACAGATCTGAACGTTCTTGTAGCTCACGCCGGGTACCGGGATGTGGGACCCGAGCCGGAACAGCACGATGATGCCGAGCGTGAAGAGCAGCTTCTTGCGCAGGTCGGGCGTCTTGAACGCCCGGGCGAACGCGGTGAGCACGGTGCCTCCTGCGACCCCCGCGCTACTGCGTCAGAGGTGACGGTCTGAGGGATCGACGTATACGACAAAGCAAAGGTGCACGCCACCTTACCGGCGAGTGTGCCTCCCGTGGAACGACCAACCGGGGATGCCCCATATGTGAGGCATCCCCGGTCGGGTTTCGAGCTATTCAGCCACTGAAATCGTCTTAGACGAGCTCGGTGACGGTGCCACCGGCAGCGGCGATCTTCTCCTTGGCGGAGGCGGAGACGGCGTCAACCGAAACCTGCAGCGCCACGGAGAGCTCGCCCTGGCCCAGGACCTTGACGAGGCTGTTCTTGCGAACCGCGCCCTTGGCGACCAGGTCGGCCACCGTGACTTCTCCACCCTCGGGGTAGAGAGCGCCGAGCTTGTCCAGGTTCACGACCTGGAACTCGGTGCGGAACGGGTTCTTGAAGCCCTTGAGCTTCGGCAGGCGCATGTGGAGGGGCATCTGCCCACCCTCGAAGCGCTGCGGGATCTGGTAACGGGCCTTCTGGCCCTTCGTACCACGACCGGCCGTCTTACCCTTCGACGCCTCACCACGACCGACACGGGTCTTCGCGGTCTTGGCGCCGGGGGCGGGACGGAGGTTGTGGGCCTTCAGCGGGCTGTTCTCAGCCATGTTAGTCAACCTCCTCAACCGTCACGAGGTGGCGGACGGTGTGCACCATTCCGCGGAACTCGGGGCGGTCCTCCTTGACGACGACGTCGTTCAGGCGCTTGAGCCCGAGCGAACGCAGCGTGTCGCGGTGGTTCTGCTTGCTGCCGATGTACGACTTGATCTGCGTGACCTTGAGGCGAGCCATTACGCACCCGCCCCAGCACGTGCACGAAGCAGAGCCGCGGGGGCGACGTCCTCGAGGGGCAGACCACGGCGAGCCGCGATCTCCTCGGGACGCTGCAGGCCCTTGAGGGCCGCCACGGTCGCGTGCACGATGTTGATCGCGTTGGAAGAGCCGAGCGACTTCGACAGGATGTCGTGAACGCCGGCGCACTCCAGAACGGCGCGCACCGGGCCACCGGCGATAACACCGGTACCGGGGGAAGCCGGCTTCAGGAGCACGACGCCCGCGGCACGCTCGCCCGTGATCGGGTGAGGGATGGTGCCCTGGATGCGCGGAACCTTGAAGAAGTTCTTCTTCGCTTCCTCGACACCCTTGGCGATGGCCGCGGGAACTTCCTTGGCCTTGCCGTAACCGACACCTACAGTGCCGTCACCGTCGCCCACCACGACCAGCGCGGTGAAGCTGAAGCGGCGACCACCCTTGACAACCTTGGCGACGCGGTTGATCGCGACAACGCGCTCAACGTAAGCGGTCTTCTCGGCGGCAGGGCCACCGTCGCGACCCTTCCGGTCCCGCCGCTCGCCGCCACCGGCACCGCTTCCGCGGCGCTGGGGTCCAGCCATTGGATTACCTCTCTCTGTTACGTCCGTGAGTCCCGGAACCGGGGCTTAGAACTTCAGCCCGGCTTCGCGGGCGGCGTCAGCCAGAGCGGCAATGCGCCCGGCGTATCGGTTGCCACCGCGGTCAAAGACAACGGTCTCGACGCCGGCAGCCTTCGCACGCTCGGCCACGAGCGCGCCGACGGCCTGGGCCTGGGCGCTCTTGTCGCCTTCGCCACCGCGGATCGAGGTGTCCAGGGTCGACGCGGACGCCAGGGTGTGACCCTGGAGGTCGTCGATGACCTGAGCAACGATGTTGCGGTTGGAACGCGTCACGACGAGGCGCGGACGCTCCGCCGTACCCGACACGTTCTTGCGAATGCGGATGTGGCGGCGAGCCTTGGCAGCGCGCTTGTACGCGTCGCCCTTGGCGATCTTCACACCGTATGCCATGGCTACTTACCAGCCTTTCCGACCTTGCGGCGGATGACTTCGCCGGCGTACTTGACACCCTTGGCCTTGTACGGGTCGGGCTTCCGCAGCTTGCGGATGTTGGCGGCGACCTCGCCGACCTTCTGCTTGTCGATGCCCTCGACCGAGAACTTGGTCGGCGACTCGACCTTGAAGGAGATGCCCTCGGGCGCCTCCACCAGGATCGGGTGGCTGTAACCCAGCTGGAACTCCAGGTTGGAGCCCTTCGCCAGGACACGGTAACCGACACCGCTGATCTCGAGAGCCTTGACGTATCCCGTGGTCACACCGGTGATCATGTTCGCCACCAGCGTGCGGGACAGGCCGTGCAGGGCCTTGTTCTGACGCTCGTCGTTGGGACGGGTGACGTTGAGAACGCCGTCCTCGCCCTTAACAACGGCGATGGGAGCCTTGACGGTGTGGGAAAGGGAACCCTTGGGGCCCTTCACCGCGACCGTGCTGCCATCGATGGTGACGTCCACACCGGCGGGAACCTGGATGGGGAGCTTGCCGATTCGCGACATTGCTTTTCCTCCGTTCCCGACTACCAGACGTAGGCGAGGACTTCCCCACCTACGCCCTTCTTGCCTGCCTGCTGGCCGGTGAGGAGACCGTGGGACGTGGAGATGATCGCCACGCCCAGGCCGCCGAGCACCTTGGGCAGGTTGGTGGACTTCGCGTACACGCGCAGACCGGGCTTCGAGATCCGCTTGATGCCCGCAATGGAGCGCTCGCGGTTCGGCCCGAACTTCAGCTCGAGGACGAGGTTCTTGCCGACCTCGGCGTCCTCGACCTTCCAGCCGGTGATGAAACCCTCCTGCTTGAGGATCTCTGCGATGTGCGACTTGATCTTGCTGTGCGGCATCACGACGGTGTCGTGGTACGCCGAGTTAGCGTTACGCAGACGCGTGAGCATGTCTGCGATCGGGTCAGTCATGGTCATGAAGTGGCCTTCGGCCTCTCTCGCCGGGGTTTCCTGTATGCGCCATCCCTCTCCCCACTCAGTGGCGGGACGGGTGCGGTGCGGGGACCTACGGCGTAGTAAGTCGTTATGGGCGGCGGACGCCCAACCACACAAGCCTAAGGCATGCGCGGCCGGGCACCCACCGTCCAGATGCTTACCGAGAGTGCCTGGTACAGCCCAAGTCCTTGCGGACGAGGGTGATTTACCAGGAGCTCTTGGTCACGCCCGGCAGCTCGCCACGGTGAGCCATCTCACGAAGGCAGACGCGGCACAGGCCGAACTTGCGGTACACGGAGTGGGGGCGACCGCAGCGCTGGCAGCGGGTGTACGCACGCACACCGAACTTGGGCTTGCGGGCAGCCTTCGCGATGAGAGCCTTCTTCGCCATCTCGCTTACGCCTCCTTGAAGGGGAAGCCGAGGTGACGAAGGAGGGCACGGCCCTCGTCGTCGTTGGTCGCCGTGGTAACCACGGTGATGTCCATACCCCGGGTACGGTCGATCTTGTCCTGGTCGATCTCGTGGAACATGACCTGCTCCGTGAGACCGAAGGTGTAGTTGCCACGGCCGTCGAACTGCTTCGGCGACAGACCACGGAAGTCACGGATACGCGGCAGCGCGAGCGACAGCGTACGGTCCAGGAACTCCCACATGCGGTCACCACGGAGGGTGACGTGGCAGCCGATCGGCTGACCCTCGCGCAGCTTGAACTGCGCGATGGACTTCCGGGCCTTCGTGACGGCCGGCTTCTGGCCGGTGATCGTCGTCAGGTCCTTGATGGCGCCGTCGATCAGCTTGGAGTCGCGGGCGGCGTCGCCCACACCCATGTTGACCACGATCTTCACGAGGCCGGGGATCTGCATGACGTTCTCGTACGAGAACTCCTCACGCAGCTTGCCCGCGATGTCCTCGCGGTACTTCGTCTTGAGACGCGGAGTGGTAGCCATCAGATGTCCTCACCCGTCCGCTTGGCAACGCGGATCTTGTTGCCCTCGTCGTCGAAGCGGTAGCCGACGCGGGTGACGACCTTCTTGCCGTCCTTCTCCACAACCAGCTGAACGTTGCTGACGTGGACCGGGGCCTCGGTGATCACAATGCCACCGGCCTGGTTCTGCGCAGCCTTGGTGTGCTTCTTGACCCGGTTGACACCCTCGACGAGGACGCGGTTGTCGGCGGGGAAGGCGACGATGACCTTGCCCTGCTTGCCCTTGTCCTTACCGGTGATGACCTGAACCAGGTCGCCCTTCTTGATCTTCATGCTTACAGCACCTCCGGCGCGAGCGAGATGATCTTCATGAACTTCTTCTCGCGCAGCTCACGGCCCACCGGGCCGAAGATACGGGTGCCGCGAGGGTCGCCGTCGTTCTTCAGAATGACGGCGGCGTTCTCGTCAAAGCGGATGTACGAGCCGTCCTGGCGGCGACGCTCCTTGACGGTGCGAACGATGACCGCCTTGACGACGTCACCCTTCTTCACGTTGCCACCGGGGATCGCGTCCTTGACGGTGGCGACGATGACGTCACCGATGCCCGCGTAGCGGCGACCGGAACCACCGAGAACACGGATGCAAAGGATTTCCTTGGCACCAGTGTTGTCGGCGATACGCAGTCGCGACTCCTGCTGGATCACGTGTATCTCCTGTTTGTCTGCCGGTTCCCGGCGGGGGCTTCACTCCGGAGAGCGTCGCCCCCACCGAGCCTGGCGGAACGAATCCGGGGGAAACCCCCCGGACGAATTACTTGGCCTTCTCGAGGATCTCGACGATGCGCCAGCGCTTGCTCGCCGACAGCGGACGCGTCTCCATGATGAGGACGCGGTCGCCGACGCCGGCAGCGTTCTGCTCGTCGTGAGCCTTGAGCTTGTTCGTACGGCGGATGACCTTGCCGTACAGGGCGTGCTTGACGCGGTCCTCGACGGCGACGACGACGGTCTTGTCCATCTTGTCGCTGACGACCAGACCCTCACGGGTCTTGCGGAAACCGCGCTCGGTCTTCTCAGTCACGTTGTTCTCGCTCATCAGGCGCTCTCCACCGTCTCGATACCGAGCTCACGCTCGTGCATCAGGGTGTAGATGCGAGCGATGTCCTTACGGACGGACTTGAGCCGGCCGTTGTTCTCCAGCTGACCCGTGGCCGCCTGGAAGCGGAGCTTGAACAGCTCCTCCTTGGCCTCGCGCAGCTTGCCAACGAGCTCCTCGTTGCCGAGCTCACGCAGCTCGGACGCCTTGGTTCCCGTCGCCATCACGACTCACCTGCCTCGCGCCGAACAATCCGGCACTTCATCGGAAGCTTGTGAGCAGCGCGGGTGAGCGCCTCACGAGCAATCTTCTCGTTCGGGTAGGACAGCTCGAACATGACCCGGCCCGGGTGCACGTTGGCGATCCACCACTCGGGAGAACCCTTACCGGAACCCATGCGGGTTTCGGCCGGCTTCTTCGTCAGCGGGCGGTCCGGGTAGATGTTGATCCAGACCTTGCCGCCACGCTTGATGTGGCGGGTCATCGCAATACGAGCCGCCTCGATCTGGCGGTTCGTCACGTACGCCGGGGTCAGCGCCTGGATGCCGTACTCGCCGAACGTGACCTCAGTACCGCCCTTGGCCATACCGCTGCGCTTCGGGTGGTGCTGCTTGCGGTGCTTGACCCTACGAGGGATCAGCATGTCGGTCAGGCCTCCGTTCCGGTGCTCTCGGCCGGAGCGGCGGCGGGAGCGTCGGCCTTGGGGGCCTCGACACCAGCAGCCTGCTGCGGCTTGCGGCCACCACGGCCGCCGCGCTCGCCACCACGGCCACCACGGCCGGCGGGACGGTCGCCAGCGCCCTGCGCGCCACGGGCCGGGCGGTTACCCGCACGGGCCGCAGCGTTCTCGGCGCGAACCTCGGCGATGTTCTTGACGTCGCCCTTGTAGATCCAGACCTTCACACCGATACGGCCGAAGGTGGTCTTGGCCTCGAAGAAGCCGTAGTCCACGTTCGCGCGGAGGGTGTGCAGCGGCACACGGCCTTCGCGGTAGAACTCGGAGCGGGACATCTCGGCGCCGCCGAGACGGCCGCCACACTGGATCTTGATGCCCTTGGCGCCGGCCTTCATCGTGCCCTGCATGCTCTTACGCATGGCGCGACGGAAGGAGACGCGGGAGGAAAGCTGCTCGGCAACGGCCTGGGCAACCAGCTGAGCGTCAAGCTCGGGGTTCTTGACCTCGAGGATGTTCAGCTGGACCTGCTTGCCCGTGAGCTTCTCGAGGTCACCGCGGATGCGGTCGGCCTCGGCGCCACGGCGGCCGATGACGATGCCCGGACGAGCGGTGTGGATGTCCACACGCACGCGGTCACGGGTGCGCTCGATCTCAACCTTCGAGATGCCGGCGCGCTCCATGCCGGACGTCATCATCCGACGGATGGCGACGTCTTCCTTGACGTAGTCCTTGTACAGCTTGTCGGCGTACCAACGCGACTTGAAGTCGGTGGTGATGCCGAGCCGGAACCCGTGCGGGTTTACCTTCTGGCCCATTACCGGGAACCTTCCTTGCTGCTGACGACCACGGTGATGTGGCTGGTCCGCTTGCGGATCCGGTAGGCACGGCCCTGCGCACGCGGACGGAACCGCTTCAGGGTCGGGCCCTCGTCCACGAACGCCTCGCTGATGACCAGCGTGGAGGCGTCCGGGTGGTTGTAGTTGTGTGCGGCATTGGCAATGGCGCTGTCCAGCACCTTGCCAACCGGCACGCTCGCGGCCTGCGGGGCGAAACGCAGGACCGCCTGAGCCTCCGTGGCATCCATGCCACGGATAAGGTCCACCACTCGGCGGGCCTTCATGGGCGTGACGCGGATGTACCGCGCCTGGGCCCTGGCTTCCATGGTTGTCCCTTCGGTGTAAGTCATAGTCGTAACCACCCCGCCTTTAGCGGCGCTTCGACTTCCGGTCGTCCTTGACGTGGCCGCGGAAGGTGCGAGTCGGCGAGAACTCGCCGAGCTTGTGGCCGACCATCGACTCGGTGACGAACACCGGGACGTGGGTCTTGCCGTTGTGCACCGCGATGGTGTGACCCAGCATGCTGGGGATGATCATCGAGCGACGGGACCAGGTCTTGATGACGTTCTTGGTGCCGGCTTCGTTCTGGACGTCCACCTTCTTTACGAGGTGGTCGTCGACGAAGGGCCCCTTCTTGAGACTGCGCGGCATCTAAACCCGCTCCTAGCGCTTCTTGTTCGTCTTGCGGCGGCGGACGATGTACTTGCTCGAAGCCTTCTTCGGCGAGCGAGTACGACCCTCCTTCTGACCCCACGGGGAGACCGGGTGGCGACCACCACTGGTCTTGCCCTCACCACCACCGTGCGGGTGGTCAACCGGGTTCATCGCGACACCGCGGACGGACGGGCGAACGCCCTTCCAGCGCATGCGGCCGGCCTTGCCCCAGTTGATGTTCGACTGCTCGGCGTTGCCGACCTCACCGACGGTCGCGCGGCAGCGCGCGTCGACCAGGCGGATCTCACCGGAAGGCATACGAAGGTGGGCCATCGTGCCCTCCTTCGCCAGCAGCTGCACGGAGGCACCCGCGGAACGGGCGAACTTGGCGCCACCACCGGGACGGAGCTCGATCGCGTGGATCGTGGTACCGACCGGGATGTTGCGGAGGGCCAGGTTGTTGCCGGGCTTGATGTCGGCCGTGGGGCCGTTCTCAATCCGGTCGCCCTGCTTCAGAGCCTTCGGCGCGATGATGTAGCGCTTCTCGCCGTCCGCGTAGTGCAGGAGCGCGATGCGCGCAGTGCGGTTGGGGTCGTACTCGATGTGCGCGACCTTGGCCGGCACGCCGTCCTTGTCGTGACGACGGAAGTCGATCACGCGGTAGGCGCGCTTGTGTCCACCACCCTGGTGGCGAACGGTGATCCGACCGGTGTTGTTACGGCCGCCCTTGCTGTGCAGGGGGCGAACCAGCGACTTCTCCGGCGTGGACCGCGTGATCTCGACAAAGTCGGCGACGCTGGAGCCACGACGGCCCGGGGTCGTCGGCTTGTACTTGCGGATACCCATTTCTCAGTCCTCGTCCGATTCCGGACGACTAGACCTCCGTTAGGAGGCCTGGCCGCCGAAGATGTCGATTCGGTCGCCCTCAGCGAGGGTCACGATGGCGCGCTTGGTGTCAGCGCGCTTGCCGAAACCGGTCTTGGTGCGCTTGCGCTTACCCTGACGGTTGATCGTGTTGACCCCGGTGACCTTGACCCCGAAGACCGCTTCCACGGCCTGCTTGATCTGGGTCTTGTTGGAGCCGGGCGCGACGATGAACGTGTACTTGTTCTCGTCCAGCAGCGCGTAGCTCTTCTCCGAGACAACCGGCTTGATCAGCAGGTCGCGCGGGTCAGTGAAGGTCTTGCTGGTAACGGTCGCCTCAGACATCAGGCGTCGCTCCCTTCGGTCTCATCGGCCTTGGGGCCAGACACGAAGGACTCGAAAGCGGCCTGAGTGAAGACCACGTCGTCAGAGACGATCACGTCGTACGTGTTCAGCTGGCCCGGCTCCAGGATGTGAACCTGGGGCAGGTTGCGGGCGGACAGCCACGCGGCCTCGTCGGCGCGGTCGACGACCAGGAGCAGGTTCTTGCGCTCCGAGATCTTGCCGAACAGCGTCTTGGCGGCCTTCGTGGAGGCGGCACCCTCGACCACGCCGGTGACGACGTGGATGCGGGAGTGACGCGCACGGTCCGAGAGGGCACCGCGGAGAGCGGCGGCCTTCATCTTCTTGGGGGTCCGCTGGGAGTAGTCACGCGGCTGCGGGCCGTGGACAACGCCACCGCCGACGAACTGCGGTGCACGGGTCGAACCCTGGCGCGCGCGGCCGGTGCCCTTCTGGCGGTACGGCTTGCGGCCACCACCACGGACTTCGCCACGACGCTTGGTCTTGTGCGTGCCCTGACGGGCAGCAGCCAGCTGAGCGACAACGACCTGGTGGATCAGCGGAACGCTGGTCTTCGCGTCGAAGATCTCCGCGGGGAGCTCGACGGTACCGGCCTTGTCGCCTGCCGGCGAAAGGATGTCAATGGTGCTCATTACCTCAAGCCCCCTTGGCCGCGGTACGGACCAGGACGAGGCCGCCGTTCGGACCGGGGACCGCACCCTTGATGAGGAGCAGACCCTTCTCCGCGTCAACCGCGTGGATGGTCAGGTTCTGGGTGGTGACACGCTCGTTACCCATGCGACCGGCCATGCGCATGCCCTTGAAGACACGCCCAGGGGTGGCGCAGCCACCGATCGAACCGGGGGAGCGGTGCTTGCGCTGGACACCGTGACCGGCGCCGAGGCC
Organism: Streptomyces sp. NPDC001513; assembly: GCF_042894695.1. Lineage (NCBI taxonomy): Bacteria > Bacillati > Actinomycetota > Actinomycetes > Kitasatosporales > Streptomycetaceae > Streptomyces > Streptomyces sp. NPDC001513. Next base: position 313,935 of record NZ_JBIAVU010000006.1, on the reverse strand, counting down.
CTTGAAGTTGTGACGCTTCATGACACCGGCGAAGCCCTTGCCCTTGCTGTTGCCCGTGACGTCAACCTTGACGCCCGACTCGAACACAGCGGCGGTGATCTCCTGGCCGAGCGTGTACTCGCTGGCGTCGGAGGTGCGGAGCTCCACCAGGTGGCGGCGGGGGGTCACGTCGGCCTTGGCGAAGTGGCCCTTGAGGGGCTTGTTCACCTTGCGCGGGTCGATCTCGCCGAAGGCGATCTGGACCGACTCGTAGCCGTCGATGTCGTTCTTACGGACCTGGGTAACGACGCAGGGTCCGGCCTTGACCACGGTCACCGGGACGACACGGTTGTTCTCGTCCCAGACCTGGGTCATGCCGAGCTTCTCGCCCAGGACGCCCTTGATCTGCTTTGCCATCTTCTCGACGCCTCTCAGAGCTTGATCTCGATGTCAACGCCGGCCGGAAGGTCCAGGCGCATCAGCGAGTCAACGGTCTTGGGGGTCGGGTCGAGGATGTCGATCAGGCGCTTGTGCGTGCGCATCTCGAAGTGCTCGCGCGAGTCCTTGTACTTGTGCGGCGACTTGATGACGCAGTACACGTTCTTCTCAGTGGGCAGCGGCACCGGGCCCGCGACCGACGCACCAGTGCGCGTCACCGTCTCGACGATCTTCTTCGCCGAGGAATCGATGACCTCGTGGTCGTAGGCCTTGAGCCGGATGCGGATCTTCTGTCCCGCCATGGCTACTCCGTAGTCCTGTCTGTATGTGGAAACGCTCTGGCCCTCGGTCGGCTGTGGATCCCTCCACCGCTTCTCTCCGACCCACGCGGTCGGGCGTGTCGCACTCCCTCTACAGAAAATTCCCATACGGAAATTCCCTCGTCCAAGGGGGTGCGGTCCCTGTGACCGCGTTTCGGGGGAGAAACACCCACCGAGTGCCTGGTGGGCACCGTGCTGACGCTTCCCAGAAGATTCCCGTACGTCCGTCCCCATTGCTGCCCCGAGAGGCAGATTAAGGACGACGAGTACTGTGGGACTCGCTTCCGGTCCTCCCGGCGGGAGGCGCGCAGCATCGGCACTCAGCCGAGCAACTTGAGTAGTCTGCCATACGAGGCACGTACCTGGCCAATCGGGCCGAAGAGAATACCCCGCCACGCTGAGTGGTCAAACTGCACCACGCACATCGCCCGGCGGGGCCTCTCCCCCGGTCAGGAGCGTGTGACCGTCCCGCACCCTTCGCCCTGGATGTCCCTGCTGCGGTCGTACGGGTCCACTGCGGGACCGCTGGGCGCCGGCCCGGCCGGGGCCTCCCGCGGGAAGTCCGGGTGGAGGAAGCCGTCTGCGGTGTCGCACTCGACGTTCGACCACTCCGAGGCGTACTTGTTCAGCTGGAGCCTGCCCCGGGTGGCCTCCCAGCGCGCCGGGTCGAGCAGGCTCAGGGTGACCTGCCGGCGCACGATGGTGCGCTGCACGCTCGTGCCGCCGTTCGTCATGGGGTGGACGAAGGTGTAGTCGGTCACCACGCGCAGTTCCCCGGGGTCCCCCGCCTCCGCGCGCATGCTCCCGCGCACCTTGACGACGTCGCCGACCGGCTTGACCTTCGCCTGGTCGAAGCGGGTGAAGAGCATCACCGGGGTGTTCTCCGCGGTGGGCTTGGCCAGGGACTGCTCCAGCCGCTGCGGGACCTCCGGCTGCTTGGGGTCCAGGATCGCCAGGGCGGCGGCCGGGCGCTCCCCGCGCAGCGTGGCCGGGTCGAGACTGGTCGCGATCAGGAACTGCCTGGTCTTCTCCAGGGCGTCCGCGACCTGCTGCTGGGACATGCCCCCGACGGCCGTGGCCGCGGGGACCTCGATGCCGGCGGCCCCGTCGGCCCACTGGAGGGCCGGAGAGCCGCGGAAAGGTTCCTGCAGGGTCGGCTGGTCGGGCGCGGTGGACGGCGGCGGGGCGGTCGGCCGTCCGGACTCCCCGGGCAGCGGAGCGGCGTTCCGGGCCTCCTGGCGGGCCTCCGTCCTGCCGGTGATCCGGTCGATCACCAGCTCGGGCCGTACGGCGATCAGCGCGAGCCCGGCGACGCCGAGGACGGCCAGGGCGGCCCCCAGCCGCCCGGGGCGCCGGCGCTCCCGCCGTACGGGCCCGGTCCGCCAGCCCGGCGGCTCCTGCCCCTGCGTGGCGCGCAGCCGCTCGGTCACCATCCTGGCCCGGGCGGAGGGCTCCGTCGGGGCGTTCCCCGCGCCCCGGGCGGCCTGCTCCATGAACCGGGCCAGCTCCTCGTCGGAGATGCCGGCCCTGTCGTCCTCGTTCTTCCCCATGTCCCCTGTCTCCCCTGTTTCCGTTCCCGGCCCCGGCATGCGTGAGGGGCCCCGCACCTTGCGGTGTGGAGCCCCTCACCTGCGAAAAGGCGCGTTCACGCCACTAGCTGAAGTACCCCGTGATGTCCGCGATGAGATCCACGGATCCGCTGTTGTTGTAGAAGCTGACCTTGCCGTCCACCACCGGGACGACCACCAGGTTGGGGATCGTCAGGCCAGCCGTGACGTTCAGGTTCGAGGCGCTGGAGCGCGTCGTGCCGCTCGGGAAGACCGACACGTAGCTCGCCTCGGTCGGGTTGGTCGCCGTCACGTTCAGCACCACGGCCTTGATCCCGGTGGCCGGGATGCCGCTGACGCCCGCCACGGGCAGCGTGACCACGTCGCCCCCGGTGACCGGGCCCTTCCGGACGCCGAGGCCGGTGCGGGTGTCCATCAGCCGCTTCGGGCCGAGGTTCGCGTGCACGGCGCCCTCGGCACTGTCCGAGAAGTAGCCGGTGATGTCCGCGATCAGGTCGACGTTGCCCTGGTTGTTGTAGAAGCTGACCTTGCCGTCCACCACCGGGACGACCACCAGGTTGGGGATCGTCTGGCCCGGGGTGAAGTTCAGGTTCGAGGCGCTGGAGCGGGTCGTACCGCTCGGGAAGACCGACACGTAGCTCGGCTGCGTCGGGTTGGTCGCCGTCACGTTCAGCACCACGGCCTTGACGCCGGTGGCCGGGATGCCGTCGACGCCCGCCACGGGCAGGGTGACCACGCCGGCGGTGCCGACCGGGCCGGCCGGAACGCCGAGGCCGGTACGGGTGTCCATCAGCCGCTTCGGGCCGAAGTTGGTCTGCGTGGCGCCCTCACCCTCGGAGGTGAAGTAGCCGGTGACGTCCGCGATCAGGTCGACGTTGCCCTGGTTGTTGTAGAAGCTGACCTTGCCGTCCACCACCGGGACGACCACCAGGTTGGGGATCGTCTGGCCCGGGGTGAAGTTCAGGTTCGAGGCACTGGAGCGGGTCGTACCGCTCGGGTACACCGACACGAAGCTCGGCTGCGTCGGGTTGGTCGCGGTCACGTTCAGCACCACCGCGGTGGGCGTGCCACCGGTGGCGGCGGCCACCGGCAGGGTGACCACGCCGGCGGTGCCCACGGGGCCGGAGCGGACGCCCAGGCCGGTACGGGTGTCCATCAGGCGCTTCGGCGCGAGGGGGACGAACTTGGCGCCCTTGACGTCCGCTTCGACCGTGACCGCGAGGCTCGTGGAGACCTTGCCGTTCGCGGCAGTCGCGCGGACCCGGACCTCGTGCTTGCCGTTGGTCACGACCACGGTCGCCTTGCGGGTGGTGCCGTCGGTGACGGCGGTGGCCTCACCGTCCACCAGCAGCTCGAACTTGTTCAGCGCGCCGCTGGCCGTGCTGGTGGTCCAGTCGACCGTCAGGGCCGCGCCGCCCGGGTAGGTGGCTCCCGGCACGGCCGGCGCCCCGTTCACCGAGGCTAGCTTCAGCTGGGCCGCAGGGCCCGTCTGGCGGAGCGCCTCCAGCTGCGGGTAGAGGGAGTTGCCCGGGCACTGGGTGTTGAAGCCGTCCCGGTGGCCCGAGAGCGACTTGAACTCGTACTGCTGCCCGGCGGTGTAGCTCTTGCCGAAGAAGTTCTTCTGGGTGGCGCCGGCGGTCAGCGTCGCCGTGCCGTTCATGTCGCCGTCGTACTGGCCGAGCTTGTACGCGGCGACCTTGGAGACGGCTTCGAGCGCGGCGGGCGAGGCCCCCGCGTCCGTGTAGTCACCGAGGATCGAGACGCTCGTCGACTCGGAGTTCCAGCCGTAGGTGTGCGCGCCCTGGACGGGCTGGTCCACGCCGCCCTGACGGCCCTCGAAGACCGTGCCGCACTTGTCGACGAGGAAGTTGTAGCCGAGGTCGCGCCACTTCTCGATCTCCACGTGGTACTTGTGGATGCTCCGGACGATGGCAGCGGACTCGGAGCACTCGTACGGCGTGGTGGCGGCGGTGTGGTGGACGAAGACCGCCTTGATCTTCGCTCCGGCGAGGTAGATCGGGCCCTCGTTGTTCAGGGACTCGTCCGCGCCCCACTGCACGCGCGAGACCACGTCCGGCCGCGGGGCGGTCGACTCCGGTCCCGGCGTGGTCGGCGGGGCCTGCGGGGTCGGCACGGGGTCGGCCGCGGGGAGGGCGAAGGCGGCCGGACCGAGGCCCAGGTTGCCCTTCTTCTTCGCCTTCGCGCCGCCGGCACCCGGGTCGACCAGGTTCAGTTCCATGCCGGCGGGCAGCTCGGCGCCGCCGGACACCCGTACCTCGGCTCCGTCGGACGGACCGACCCAGACCGGCTCGGTGGCTCCGCGCAGCCCGGGGCGCTTGCCGTCGAGACCGGACTCGGCCTGCTCCAGCTCGACCCACTTCGACCACTTGCCGGTGTCGGCGTCGCGGGTGCGGGCCTCGATCTTCCCCTTGACCTCGGCCTCGGGGTCGCTCCAGGAGACGCCGAGGAGTCCGAAGGGCTCGGTGCCCTGCTGGGAGAGGACGGCCTCGCCCCTGCCCTTGGGCTTCAGTGCGAGCCGGTGCAGTTCGCCCTCGACCGGCCCCTTCTCACGGGCGCGGGTGCTGTAGGGCGACACCTCTCCCCCGTCGGAGGCACCCGTTCCGCTGGCGACGCCCTGGATGCCGAGAACCGCCACGACCCCGAGCGCGGCGGCCAGAGCCGTCCCGCGCACACGACCTATTTTCAAGTTTTCCGTCCCCGCCCCTGTGGTGATGCCAGAAGTAATGCCTGACCGGGCGGATGCTACTGGCCGCCCGCGTCGGCGTGATCACGGGGGTCGGTATCGGGCGAACAGGGGTGCGGATACGCGAGGACCCCCGGTCCGCGGCGAACTGCGGGACGGGGGTCCTCGGTTGGGACGAAGGCTACTTGTTCGCCTTCTCCCGCTCCTTCTGCGCCTCTTCTTCCTTCTTCAGCTCCGACGCCGGCGCCTTGCGCCCGCAGACGGCCTGCCAGTTCAGCGGACCGATGCCACCGCACCAGATCTCGCCGTCGTCGGCGTTCTGCTTCCACTCGTTCGTGACGATGTCCGCGCACTTCTTCTTGTCCGGCGCGAAGCGCGGGCAGGTGCCGTCGGCCTTCTTGATGGTGTGGGCCCGCCAGGCGTCGATGCCCATCGTCATGTTGTCGGACTGCGGCATGTACCGGTTGACCGACCAGGACGCGCCCATCGTGGCGAACAGCGCGATCGCGCACACCATGCCGGCCGCGAGCTGCGCGACGACCCGTCGGGGCACGACGCGGGCGGCCGGGGCCGCGCCGCTCGGCCGCAGGGTGCGCTCGGCCCAGCCGGAGCTCCGGTTCACCACGGCCATCATGCCGAGGACGGCCAGGATCATCAGGCAGTACATGATGATCCAGGTGGTGCGCGGGAAGAGCTGCACGGCCTTGTCGTGCGCCATGTGCGAGGCGAACCAGAAGCGGGCCAGCCAGGCGCCGGCCAGCGTGGCGGCGGCGGTCAGGACCATGATGTTGCGCAGCGCCAGGCCGACGCCCAGGCCCACGGCAAACAGCAGCAGCAGCGCGAAGCCGCTCTGGCCCGCCATCTCGCCGGCCACCGGCCAGGTCTGGTACTCCAGCTTGCCGGAGCGGTCGGACACCCAGCCCAGGACGTACGCCGGGTCGACGTACGCGGCCAGGAAGGCGTAGCGGTCCGGGGTCTGGGAGCCGAGCCGGGCCATCTGGTAGATCAGCGGGGCGCCCACGATGCCGGCCGTCAGCAGGGTGGCGCCGACGAACGCGGCGGTCCGCTTGACCACCGCCTTGCCGGCCCGCCACGGGAAGATGCACAGGGCCAGCATGAACACGCCGGGCGCGGCCCACACGTACCAGCCGGAGTACCAGAGGAAGACCACGCCGAAGACGAGGCCGAGGACGGCTCCCTGGAGCAGCACCCGGCGCAGCGGCCGCTCGCCGGCACGGCGCATCTCGCGCAGCGTGTAGCCGAGCAGCGGCAGCAGGACGAGCATGCTGGCGTGGCTGTACGGGCGGATCGGGTCCATGAAGAGGATGGCCGAGGGCACGGCGATCAGCAGCGCCCAGAACGGCCGGAGCAGCAGCCGCCAGGCCAGGTACGTCATCGGGCCCGCGATCGCGGTGAAGAAGATCTGGAAGTCCTTGAGGGCGAACCCGGTGCCGCCGGCGCCGTCGTAGCGGAGCTTCGCCCAGACGGCCATCAGGCCGGGGAAGAGCGGCGGGTAGATGCCCGACGGGCCCTCGCCGTGCAGGAAGGAGTTGGCCATGGCGATCAGGGCGCTCGGGTCGCCCTCCTGGCCGCCGAGGCCCCAGGGCGTACCGCGCAGGGCGACGACGACGCCGCCCGCCAGCACGCCGGTGGCGAGGCCGGCCAGGGCGGCGCACACCAGGCGCTTGACCAGCTGGTGGCGGCCGAGGTTGCCGCGGTAGGCGGTGTAGAGCAGGACCGCGAGCAGGGGCAGGCCGAGCACGGCCGCGTACATCTGGAGCTTGGCGAGGCCGCTGACCTGACCGACGCGGACGAGCGGGTTCACGCTGATGTGCGTGCTCAGGAGCGTGAACCCGAGGGCTGCCACCAGACTGACGACGACCTCGGCCAGGGCCTGCACCCACCGCCGGGACAGCCACGCCTCGCTCCGCGAGGGGGACAAGCGGCTCGTGCCTTGGGCCGGTTCGGCAGGCCGCTGCGCCGGAGCGCCGGCCTCACCGACCTCCTCGGGGGCCAGGTGTGTCATCTCAGTCCGTTTCATGGTGGGCGGAGTCGGCTCAGTTCTGGCCGGAGGTGAAGGCGTGCTTCGCCAGCGTACGAGCGCCCTCCTTGTGTCCGCGGCGCAGGGCTCCGGGGAGCATCGTCAGCGCGTGCAGACGGGAGGCGCTGTGGAAGCGGGCCGCGCGGGCCGCCTTCGGCCAGCCCCGGGCGTCCATGCGCGCGGCGACCGCGGAGAAGTACCGCTCGGCCTCGGCGAAGCGGGTTCCGGAGAAGGCCTGCACCGAGGACTCGCTGACCGCGTGGCGGCGGTACTGGAACACGGTGGCGGAGTTGTCGATGACCATCTCCTGGCCGTCTTCGAGCAGGTCGACGACGAGCGCGAGGTCCTGGATCACCGAGTAGTCGTCGCGGAAGTTCACCTTGCGCAGGGCCTCGCCGCGCCAGGCGATCGACGGGAAGTAGAGCCAGTTGCCGCGCAGCACGCTGGCGGCCAGCTCCTCGCCGGCCATCAGCCGGCGGCCCTTGACCTGCGGTGCGTACAGCCGCTTCTTGGTGTTGTCCGCCAGGCCCGCCGTCACCTTGCCGTCGCCGTCGATAACCTCGACGCCGGGCTGGACCATGCCGATGCCCGGCCGGGCTCCGACGATCCCGCGCACGGTCTCCAGGTAGTGCGGGTGCAGCAGGTCGTCGCAGCCCATGATGACGACGTAGTCGGCCTCGGACAGCCGCACGCACTTCTGGAAGTTCTTGGTGATGCCGAGGTTCTGCTCGTTGCGCGTGTAGTGGACGCGGTCGTCACCGAGCTGTGCGAACCAGCCGGGTACGTCGGGCTCCTTGCCGTCGTCGATCACGACGAGGCGGAAGTCCCGGTCCGTCTGCGCCAGGACGCTGCGGACGGCGTCCTGCATCAGCTGCACGTCCCCGTAGTAGGGGAGCATGAAGTCGAAGGTCACCATGCTGGTTCAGGCCTTCACGGAGTCGGAGCCGGCGCCGGCCTCGGCCTCGGCCTTGGAGCCGGCGGCGGATTCCGGGGTCGCCTGCGCGACGACGGTGTCCGGGCCCAGGCGCTCGTCGTTGTGCCGGACGCCCTCGTTGATGGCCACCGTCCGGGCGAGGTCGGTGATCTTCTTCTCCAGGGAGCGGAAGCGCAGGAAGGTGTTGAGCGTGAGGAAGCCCATCGCGAGCACCATCACGTACAGCACCAGGTCGGTGCCGCGGCCGACGCCGAGCTGCTGGGCGAGCCAGGTGACGTCGGTCGGGCGGAGCACCGCGTAGACGTTGACGATGACGAAGGCCGAGAACGCGATGCGCTTCCACGCCCGGTTCTTCGCCTGGCCCCAGGTCCGGATGAACATCAGGGCCATCGACACCGAGCCGACGATCAGGACCAGCTGGATCCAGAAGTACTTCATCGACGCCCACGCTCCCGCAGCGAAATGTCAAAAAGGATGTTGACGCCGTTGATCAGGGACTGACCCTTGGCGCGTGAGTAGTCGGTGTAGAGGATGTCCACCGGCACCTCGGTGACGCGCAGCGTGGAGCCGGCGAGGAAGCCGACGAGCTCGGACGCGTGGGCCATGCCGTTCATGGTGATGTTCAGCTGCTCGGCGGCCTCCCGGCCCAGCACGCGCAGACCGTTGTGCGCGTCGGTGAGCTTGAGCTTGCGCGCGGTCGGGCTGACGGCGGCGGCCGTGCGCAGCACGACCTGCTTGATCCACGGCACCTGGCCGTTCTGCTCGATGAAGCGGGAGCCGAGCACGACGTCGGCCTCGTCGCGGCGGAGCACGCCGACCATCGTCTCGACGTCCTTGGTCTGGTGCTGACCGTCGGCGTCGAAGGTGGCGAAGTAGCGGGCGCCGGGCTGGGCGAGCGCGTAGGTGAGGCCGGTCTGCAGGGCAGCGCCCTGGCCGAGGTTGACCGGGTGGCGCACCAGGTGGGCGCCGGTGGTGGCTATGTGCTTGGCCGAGTCGTCGGTGCTGCCGTCGTCGACGACGACGATGTTGGGGAACGTCTTGCGGGCCCCCTCGACCACGTCGGCGATCACCTGGCCCTCGTTATAGGCCGGTATGACCAGCCAGACATCGTCGTATTGGGACACGGTAGCTCCAGCGGGATGTGGCACAAACGAGTGCTCGGTGATCGGTGTGACGTCGTGGGGCGGCATGGTCATTTCCCGACCGCTCCCACGCCCGGGGTGCCGGTGTCGGCCAGCTGCCGGGGGCCTTCACCGGCTGCGGCGGCGGCTCCGGGGAAGCTCAGCCTGAGGGCTGCCAGCATAGCGAGGACGGTGGCGGTCGAACCGAGGGCGTAGGCGACGATCACGCGCACGGCCACGTCGCCCGGTATCAGAGTGATGCCCACCAGGACCGCCGTGCCGAGGGCCCAGGAGAGCAGCTGCAGGTTGTGCCGCTTGAATACCATGAGCGCCTGTCCGAGGACCATCGCGAACATGTACGCCGCGGTGCCCGCGGACAGCAGGAAGAAGTCGAAGTTGCCCAGCACCGGGTCCTCGGTGCCGAAGAGCACCTCGATGAGCCAGGGGCCGAGGACCGTGGCCGGTACGCCGCCGAGCAGTCCGAGGGCGGCGACGACCATGGCGATCCGGCGCAGCATCGCCCAGAACGCCACCCGGTCGCCGGCCGTGAACGCGGCGGTGAGGCCGCTGAGCAGCGAGGCCTGGAGCGAGCCGAAGACGAAGAGCGGCACCCGCGCGAGCACGGTCGCGCTCATCAGCGCCGCGATCAGCGCGCTGTCGGAGGGGGCCAGCAGCTTGGTGCTCATGACGGCCGCGTTGACGACCACCTGGGACAGCAGGGTCGCGCAGACGAGCAGGCCGAGGCCGCTGCACAGGTCGCGCCAGGCGATCGGTTCGCCGGGGCCGACCGCGCGCAGCAGCGCGGGCAGGGTGACCAGCGTCGCGATGACCGGCGCGAGCGCCAGGATGAGGCTGAAGGCGAGCGCCGAGTGCAGGCCGAGCAGGGCGCAGCCGAAGGCCAGCACGATGCGCAGGCCGCCGTCGACGGCGAGTTGGGTGCCGTACGCGCCGAACAGGCCGAGGCCGGCCAGGACACCGCGGGTGAGGTAGCACAGGGCCATGCCGGCGAAGGCGCTGCCGAGCGCCGCCACCAGGGCGCGGTCCCCGTGGAACAGCAGGTCGGCGATGGATCCGGCGCCGAGGACGAGGACGAGGAGGGTCGCGCCGAGGATGCCCGCGGTGAGCAGGCCGGCCCGGCGCAGCACCGGGGCGGCGCCCTGGCCGAGGACCACACGGGCGGAGACGATCCGGGTGAGTTCCTGCTCCATCGGGAAGAAGATGCCGATGCCGATGGACATCACGATCGTCCACAGCACCGAGACGTTCGCGTAGCCCGAGTCGGACAGGCTGTGGCCGGCCACGCCCAGGTGGGCGTAGGAGGCCGCGCCGAGCACGACGGTGCCGCCGGCCACCGCGACGGTGCCCGGCGGCAGCGCCGCGCTCAACTTGTTCAGCAGGGCTTTCATCCCGCGGCGCCGTCCCGGGCCTGTGCGGCCAGCGCGGCGAAGCCGGGCGTGGCCAGGGCCTCGGCCAGCTGTTCGCGCCAGTCGGCGAGCGGGGCCAGTCCGGCCTCGTCCCAGCGGTCGTGCGCGAGCACGCTGAAGGCGGGACGGACGGCGGGGCGGACGAAGGCCTCGGAGGTGGTCGGCCGGATCCGCTCGGGGTCGAGCCCGCCGAGGCGGTAGGTCTCGCGGGCGAGCCCCATCCAGGTGGTCCGGCCGCTCGCGGTGCCGTGGTAGATCCCGCCCATGGCCTGGCCCTTCAGGGCGGCCTGGCCGAGCTCGACGAGCCGGCGGGCCAGCGCGTAGGACCAGGTGGGCTGGCCGTGCTGGTCGTCGACGACGTCGAGGGTGTCCCGCTGGGCGGCCAGCTTCAGCATGGTGGCGACGAAGTTGGGGCCGTGCTCGCCGTACAGCCAGGCGGTGCGGACCACGTAGCCGTCCTGCGGCAGCAGTTCGGTCACGGCCTGCTCGCCGACCAGCTTGGAGCGGCCGTACGCGTTCACGGGCCCGGTGGCGGTGTCCTCGCGGTAGGGCTCCGAGGCGTCGCCGGGCAGCACGTAGTCGGTGGAGACGTGCAGCAGGCGCACGTGGGCGTCGGCGCAGGCCTCGGCGAGGACGCGCACGCCGGTGCCGTTGACGGCGGTGGCGGCTTCCTCGGCGGTCTCGGCGCCGTCCACGTCGGTCCAGGCGGCGCAGTTCACGACCACGGTGACGCCCTCGACCGCGGCCCGGACGGCGGCCGGGTCGGTGATGTCGAGGTCGGCGCGGCGCAGGCCCACGGCGTCGATCCCGGAGGCCTTCAGTACGGCCAGGACGTCCTGGCCGAGCATCCCGGCGGCGCCGGTGACGAGCCAGCGCCCGGCTCGCGGGTTCGTCTTCACTTCTGCAGGGCCGCCTTCGCCTTCAGCGGCTCCCACCAGGCGCGGTTCTCGCGGTACCAGTCGATGGTGGCCTTGATGCCGTCCTCGAAGGTGACCTGCGGGGCGTAGCCCAGCTCGGCGCCGATCTTGCTGATGTCGATGGAGTAGCGGAGGTCGTGGCCCTTGCGGTCCTCGACCTGCTCGACCATCTCCCAGCCGAGGCCGGCGGCCTCCAGCAGGACGCCGGTGAGCTCCTTGTTGGTGAGCTCGGTGCCGCCGCCGATGTTGTAGACCTCGCCGGCGCGGCCCTTGCGCATGGCCAGGTCGATGCCGCGGCAGTGGTCGGAGACGTGCAGCCAGTCGCGGACGTTGCCGCCGTTGCCGTACAGCGGGACCTTCTTGCCGTCCATCAGGTTCGAGACGAACAGCGGGATGACCTTCTCCGGGAACTGGTAGTGCCCGTAGTTGTTGGAGCAGCGGGTGACCACCACGTCCATGCCGTGGGTGCGGTGGTAGGCCAGCGCCAGCAGGTCGGACGACGCCTTGGAGGCGGAGTACGGGGAGTTGGGCACCAGCGGCCACTCCTCCGTCCACGAGCCCTCGCCGATCGAGCCGTAGACCTCGTCGGTGGAGATGTGGACGAAGCGGCCGACGCCGTGCTTGCGCGCGGAGTCGAGGAGGACCTGCGTGCCGACGACGTTGGTCATCACGAAGGGGCCCGCGCCGGCGATGGAGCGGTCCACGTGGGACTCGGCGGCGAAGTGCACGACGACGTCGTGGCCGGCCATCACCTGGTCGACGGCCTCGGCGTCGCAGATGTCGCCCTTGACGAAGGTGTATCCGGGGTGATCCGCGACCGGAGCGAGGTTGGCCTCGACGCCCGAGTAGGTCAGCTTGTCGAAGACAGTGATCTGCGCCGTGGCATCTGCACCGAGCTGCTGGCGGACGAATTCTGAACCGATGAAGCCGGCGCCGCCGGTCACGAGGATGCGCATAATACGAAGAGTCTAGCGGCCTGCCGAACGTCACATTCCCTTGGCTCGGCTCCCCCGCACGCTCTCGCATAGGGTTCACCCATGCGTGGAATCCTTTTGGCCGGTGGCACCGGATCGCGACTCTGGCCGTTGACCCGGGCCGTCTCGAAGCAGTTGCTGCCCGTCTTCGACAAGCCGATGATCTATTACCCCCTCTCCACCCTGGTGATGGCGGGCATCAGCGAAATCCTGATCATCACCACCCCCGAAGACCGCGACCAGTTCGAGCGGCTGCTCGGCGACGGTTCGCAGTTCGGCCTGCGGCTGGAGTACGCCGTCCAGGAGCGCCCGGAGGGCATCGCCCAGGCCTTCGTCCTCGGCGCCGACTTCATCGGTGACGAGTCCGTCGCGCTGATCCTCGGCGACAACATCTTCCACGGCAGTGGCCTCGGCACCCGCCTCGCCCAGCACACCGGCGCCAAGGGCGGCCGCGTGTTCGCGTACCCGGTGGCGGACCCCACCGCGTACGGCGTGGTCGAGTTCGACGAGAACGGCCAGGCCATCTCCATCGAGGAGAAGCCGGAGAAGCCCAAGTCCCGCTACGCGGTCCCGGGTCTCTACTTCTACGACAACCAGGTCGTCGAGATCGCCCGCGGCCTGAAGCCCAGCGCCCGCGGCGAGCTGGAGATCACCGCCGTCAACGACGCGTACCTCCAGGCCGGCGAGCTGAACGTCACCATCCTCGACCGCGGTACCGCCTGGCTCGACACCGGCACCTTCGTGTCGATGGTCCAGGCCTCCGAGTTCGTCCGCGTGATCGAGGAGCGCCAGGGCTTCAAGATCGGTTGCATCGAGGAGGCGGCCTGGCGGGCCGGCCTGATCGACTCGACGCAGCTGCGCGCGCTCGCCGAGCCCCTCACCAAGAGCGGCTACGGCAACTACCTGTTGACGCTGCTCGACGAGGAGGACGCCCGATGAAGTTCCGCGAACTCTCCATAGCGGGTGCCTTCGAGGTCACCCCGCAGCTGCACGGCGACCCGCGCGGCCTGTTCACCGAGTGGTACCGCTTCGACCGGCTGGCCGAGGTCGTCGGGCACCCGCTGAACCTGGCGCAGGCGAACCTCTCGGTCTCCTCCGCGGGCGTGGTCCGCGGCATCCACTTCGCCGACGTGCCGCGCGGCCAGGCCAAGTACGTGACCTGCGTACGCGGCGCCGTGCTCGACGTCATCGTCGACCTGCGGGTCGGCTCCCCCACCTTCGGCAAGTGGGAAGGCGTCCGCCTGGACGACGTGGACCGCCGCGCGGTCTACATCCCCGAGGGCCTGGGGCACGGCTTCTGCGCGCTGAGCGACGACGCCACGCTCTCGTACCTCTGCTCGGAGGCGTACAACCCGACCGGCGAGCACTCGGTCCACCCCCTCGACCCCGACCTGGGCATCGAGTGGCCGGCGGACGTCCCGCAGCTGTCCGCCCGCGACGAGGCCGCCCCGTCGCTGGCCGAGGCGATCGAGACCGGGCTGCTGCCCGACCACGCCGCCTGCCTGGAGTTCACCGAGTCCCTGCGCGTGAACTGACCCACCGCACGTACGAGAGAGGGGCGCCCCCCCGCCCGGGGGGGGGGCCGCCCCGCCCCCCGGCCCCCCCCCGGGCCCCCCCCGCCCCCGCCCCCCCCCCCCCCCCCCGGGCGCGGGGGCGGGGGCCCTACCGGGAACCAGGTGGCCC